>CAZLCS010000005.1:0-218525 GCA_964557955.1 uncultured Syntrophobacteraceae bacterium | reverse complement strand
AACTTCCCAGCATGGCTTAGCAAACTTGGCAGCCTTTGTCCAGAGCCGATTTACGATATTTTGAGATAGTTGCTAAGTCAGCCCCCATGGGCTTGCACCCACAAACAAGGATGAAAAGGGAGTCCACTTCTCAGACAAACAGCATAGCCGGCATCCCCGGGGGGTTATTTGTCGAGACTCATGGCACAGTCCCAGTCCCGGCCGGGCGGATTCTCCTCGAACATCCGGCAGCGATCGATGAAGCAGCGGCAGGGGCCGTCATCACAGCCCATTTCCATCGCCCGTTCGAACAGCGCCCGGGCCTCGGTCCACCGGCACTGTTCGTAAAGCGCCCTTCCTTCCGCGTACAGGCCATCCACTGCCTGCTGGGCCTCCGTGAGCGTCCCCTTGCCACCCCGCACCTCATAGATGCGTATGGCTTCTTCCTTTCCCTTTACCCGTACATAGTCGAGCTCCCTCAGATCGAACGCACCTTCAACCCGTCGGGCCGTATTCTGGCTGATGGTGATGACCGTCCCGTAGAAGCGGTTTACTCCCTCCAGCCTCGAAGCCAGGTTGACCTCATCCCCCAGCACCGTGTAGTTGAAATGACGCTCCCCTCCCACGTTGCCGGCGATCATTTTCCCGCTGTTGATGCCGATCCGGATTTTCAGCTGGAGCCCGGTCCCCTTCTCGACCTCCTCCCTGCTGAGGACCGACATCATCTCCCGCATTTCGAGGGCCGCACGGCATGCCCGCTCGGCGTGATCCTCCTGTTCGATGGGCACACCCCATGTAGCCATGACGGCATCCCCGATGAATTTGTCCACCATCCCTCCCCAGCGGAAGACGATCTCCGTGAAGGCCCCGAGGTAACGGTTGAGGACCTGTATCAGCTCCTCGGGACGCGTCTTCTCCGAAAGGGTCGTGAAGCCCGCCACATCCAGGAAGAGCACCGTGGCTTCGACCACCTCCCCCCCCAGTCGCAGCTGCTCCGGACGGTTAAGCAACCGGGCCACCACCGATGGCGCCAGGTAGGTGGAGAAGGCCTTCCGGATGAAGGCCTTCTCCTTCCAGACTTCCCAGTAATGGAAGAAAGGGCCCACGAGATAGCATCCCATGGGAGGCAGCACGCACACCAGGACCGGGATGGAAAGACGGCGAGAAACGAAACACCAGCTGGCAACGCCCAGAAAACCGATCAGCAGGATTCCAAGAATCAAGACCCCTCGCAAAGGGTTGGCCATCAGACACAGAGCCGAAAGAGGGAGTCCGAAGAGCAGGCAGAACGGCAGGATCTCATCAAATGACACGCGCCGGACCAGGGTGCCCTCGAGGAAGTTCTGGGCTGCCTGGGCGTGGATCTCCACTCCCGGCATGTAACCACGGCCCCATCGCGAGAAGGGCACGGGGAAGCTCTCCTGTCCGCGGCTCCTGCCCTCGATGGCCGTGCCCAGGACCAGCCCCACAAAGACCATCCTGCCGCGAAAGATGCCTTCGGGAAGGTGCCCGGCCGGGTCCAGGGCCTGGTAATACGAGACCGTCCGAACGGTCCTGGGGGGGCCGAGAAAGTTGATGTCGTACTCCTCGCGCGGCTTCTCCGACAGGAACCGCCTGACATTTCCGGCATGCTCGGGGCCCTCGAAGAGCCGGGCTGCCGCCAGGGAGAACGTCTCCAGGGGCCCGCGATGCGGATGGATTCTCCGGACGAATCCGTCGGCATCCACCGGAAGGGTGACAAATCCCACCGGATTGGATGCGGAGACCAGCCCGGCATAGGGAGTGACCAGAATTTCCTCAAGGTAGCTGGATTCGTCCACCACGTTGAAATCGGCGGCCAGCAAAGTGTTGGGGTGTGCCGCCAAAGCTCCGGCCAGCTCCACATCCTCTTCAGGGATCGACGGTTCGGCGAAAACCACGTCGAAGGCGACCACCTTCGCCCCGGCTTCGAAAAGGCGCTCGATGAGCCGGGCATGGAGGCTCCGAGGCCATGGCCACTGCTGCTGCAGCACTCCGAAGGAGGGCTCATCGATGGCCACGATGATCGATTCGGCGGGGGACCCCTGAGGGCCGCGCACGTAAAACTGGAAATCCGCAAGGAAACGATCCAGGGCCTTCCCCCACTGGGAGAGACACAGGACCAGGACCAAGAGATAGGTGATGAGCCCGATGATGAGCCTTATGGGCCGCCTGACACGGTAGGCCTTTGTCATATCTCTCGCTGTCGAGTGCGACATCCGCCACCCGGTTGCGTTGCATCGAAGAAGATGAAGACCCGGAAAGCGGCGGAACGGGAAGGCGGGGTTGCAGGCCCGCCGTCTTTTGAGACGCCTTCGGGGCCGGGATGCAAACCCGGCCCTGCCCTCTGACTCAATGTATTTGAATTCTGAATAGGAAAATGAGCCTGATTCAACAGCGTCGCCCCTCTGACTCAGCCGGGTGGCCGAATCGCAAACCGGCGCATCCCTTTGAGACCGGGCGCCTAGAAATTCAGAGAAACACTGAAGAGAAACTCGCGCCTCGGGATTCTCCCGTCAAACACAAACAGATCCGTCACCCAGTCGAAATGCTCATCGAAGATATTCAGCACCGCAAAATTGACCGAGCCCAGTTTGCGAGGGAGCTCGAAGCCGATGGAGGCATCGGTGACCCAGATGGACTGGTCTTCGCGGTCCGAGACTTTTCTGTCGATGTACCGGTAGGTCTCCGCCAGGCCGGCACTGAAACCGCTCGGGTGAACATAGCGCAAGGCGCCGATAACTCGGAATTCCTCCCGATCCAGCTCGAGCTTGCGGAAATTGTCCAGGTCCCGCGTGTTGGGATCGCTCACCTTCAGATACCTGAAATCGGCACTGAATCCCAGCCCCGGCCAAAGCATCTGGTTGAGCCGGCTCTGGACTCCCCATGTGTGGCTCTTCTGAGTCACCCTGTCTTCCCCCGCCTGCAGGATCACAAAGATGGGCGGAGGCCCGGGAACCGCCTCAAACCGCCTCAAGATCGGCTGATTGAACCTGAATTCCCGGTCCAGGTAGAAGGGATTGACAGAGAACAGTCCGTTACGCCACTCGAATTCATACTTGAAGTCCACTTCCCGGGCGATGGCTCCATTGCTCGAATTCCGGTAGATGGGTATCCCGGCGATCTCCAGGGGATCGATCCTTGGGGCATTGAACGGCAGAAGGTAGCGGAAGGCAGCCACACGGAAGGTGTGAGCCGGCGCGGGATTCCAGATGAGCCCCACACGTGGGTTGAACTCAAGGAAGTCCGTGACCACATCCGAGGTCGTTGTGGTCTGAACCATGCGATCCACATACGCTGCCGCTTCCAGCACGAGTGTAGATGTGACGGGCCAAATATCCTTGATGTAATAGGTGTAGAAGCTGTTATCCAGGAATCTCGAATCATTGATCTGCTGGAAGACATTAATAATGCCATCCCTATCCGTATCTGAAACAAACAAGCTGTTTTGATAGACATCGTTCTCTCCCCAGTAATACAAGGAGCCGATAAACAGCTGGTGGTCTTTGATCTTGAAGTGATATTGAGCCTGGCCCAGGGTGAAAGGCTGTTTGAATTCGATCCGGTCGCGGCTGAGGACTCGATTGACCCGGTCCAGATCGTGGCTCCGCGAAGTGCCGTCGGTATAGAGCCTTGTGAAGTAGAGCAGGAGGTCGTTATTGGGAGCAAAGTGGTGATGGTATCCCAGTTCCAGACGATACAGATCGTTCCGAAAAAAGTCTGAAGGATCCGACTCCCTGGAGTATTCGAATCGCCTGATGGTCTGGTCGACCGCCTCACTCCGCAAGGTCGATCCCGCCAGCATGACTCCGTCCCGCGGGGTCGGATCCCACTTGATGATGCCCCCGGCGCCGGTGCTCTTCCCGGAATTGTGCTCCTGCCATCCATCGGTCTGCGCGTGATCTCCGATGGCACTGAACGCCGTGTTGATTTGAGGCACCGCTCCGAACACGACCCCTTCGGCCGCCGCAGTGCCGAAGCTCCCGACGGATCCGGACACGGTTCCATGAATGCTGGGTTCTTCGAAGAACGTCGTGTAGTTGTTGAAATTATTGAACGAGTTGGCGTTGGCGGGAGCGAGCAGGCGTCCCAGAAGGGCTTCGCCGTCGGCAACCCGCCCCAGCCCTTCCTCTCGGAACAGCCCGCCGGCGTAAAACGTATGGCCGGCATAGTTGGTGAAATCCCGCTTGACGGAGGCCAGCGCCTTGTTCGTGGCCCACTCGGAAAGACCAAGCTGATTATAGAGAATGGAAAGGTCCACCGATTTGACCGCCAGGTCCCTGTCGAGGAGAAACCGGGAGCGATAGACCGCCAGATGGTCGTTCAGGGCAATGGCGGTGTTGAGGGCTGAGATGGCTTCGGTCGGCCGGTTCAGGTCGCGCAGAATGAATCCCTTGTACAGTTCGGGTGTCGGGTCCCTGGGATCCAGGCGGGCTGCCATATCCAACACATCCAGGGCCTGGTCGAACCTCTGGAGCTGGTAGAGCATCTTCGCCCAATAGCTCAGGAACAGCGAGCGCTGGGGCTCCAACAGAATGGCTGCGCTCATCTCTTCGCTGGCTGTCGCCGCGTCGCCCCGGCGCATGAAGACGAGGGCCAGTCCCAGGTGCGGCTCACCCAGAGAGGGATTGGCCCGGATGGCCTTCCTGAATGCATGCGCCGCCGCATCCGCCTTGCGCTGCGCCAGCAGGAGAAAACCCTTGAGGTTTTGGACGTCTGCATCGTCCGGGGCCAGGGCCTCCGCCCGCCCTATGGCATTCCAGGCCTCTTCAGTCCGATCCATGCCGAAGAGCAGCCGCGCCAGGTTGACCCACGCCAAAACGTTTCGCTCGTCCAGGCGGACCGCCTTGCGGGTCAACTCCAGAGCGCTTTCCAGGTCAAAGGAAGCCTGGTGCGCATAAGCCTGCACGAGCAGCGCATCCGGCGATTCAGGGGCCGCACGAGATCCGTTCCGGGCGGCCTCGAGGGCAGCCGTGGGTTTGTTCAGGGTCAGGTAGACTATGGACAGCTGGCTCCAGGCCAGGGCAGCATCGGGATGGGCTCTCGTGATCGCTTCAAGGGTCTCCCGTGCACGACCGGGCTCTCTCGAGCCAAGCTCCAGCGTCGCTGCCTGAACGCGCAGGGCCACCGCGTCCGGATACCGGGCAAGGCCTTTCTCCAGCACCTCACGGGCCTGTGCCGATGCCTCCATCTGCTCGAGTGCGACGGACCACCCCAGGTGCGTTGCGGGCAGCGGTCGGCTGACCCGGGCAAAACAGGTGACGGCCTGCCGGGGCTGGCGGCGGTCGAGCCAGGTCCAGCCCAGCCCTGTCAGCGCCTCCGAATTCCCCGGCTCGGACAGGAGCGCCTTCTCAAACCATCCCGCCGCTTCTTCGGGAAAGCCAAGGTCCCGCTCGACCTCCCCGAGCCGGATCATCTGTTCTGCATCCCCCGGGTGAGCGGCCAAGAGCCCTTCAAGCCGCGCCTTTTCTCCCCTCAGGAGCACGCCGTCGCTGCTCATGAGCGGCATGTCCTTCGGACCCACGCGATGGGGCACGAAGAGAGTCCACTGGACCGCATCCTCGGGCGAGAGCAGGACCTGTTTCCTTGGCGGCTCGCCCAGCCGGGTGATCACCTGCTCGCGGGGCCCCGCCCGCTCGGAGCCGTAGTCGTTCCAGGCCCCGACCACTCCTTCGATGACGGTCAAGATCGTGGTCTTGTCGGGCTGGACCTGGAGGTTGAGCTCGGTTCCACGAAGCCCGGCGGTCACCGAGGGGGTGCGGATGTCGATAACCGCCCCCTTGTTCTTGTTTCTGAGCCAGATCTCGCCCGATTCCAGTTCGTAGCTGGATTTGTCGTCGGTGACGGCTGCAGGCGCCACACCCTTCCGCTGCAGCCACCCCGCCCGCATGGCCACCTCCTTCATGATGAAGGTGGTGTTCCGGTTGATCTGGATGAGCGTCTCATCGGCCAGCAGGACCGCTGCCCACCCGTCGGAGCCCGTCTGAATCGTTTCACCCGGTTCGAGAAGCTGACCGGCCGTTGTATCGGTCCAGCCGGCCACCTGAGCTTTCCTGCTCTGAACCTGACCCTTCAAATCCATGACGCGGCCTGCACCGGACTCCTGCGCCCAGGCGATCGAGATCTGCAGGCACAAAGCCAGCGCGACAAACCATCCTGCCGGCAGGCAGCCGGAACAATGGTTCGTAAAATCCCTCCGGAACATACCCCTCCCCTTCTTCCCTGGTCTGCCCGATGCCGTCGTTATGCCACTGTCGCGAACCACCCACCCACAGCTCTTCGGTTGAATTGACACGGGAAGGGATGGATGCTATGGAGAAAGTGTCCAAAGATCCCTTCCAAACCAAGGGCCCTGGTATGGTTTCAACTCCGCCGCGAAGCTTCAGCCGGGGCGTCCACTCACGGTGTTGTGCTCATAGGAATGATCGGCACGAGAGGAGCGTTCTGACCGGCTGACCGTAAATACAGTAGAAGCGAATGGCTCCATCAGGTTTCCAAACCGCTTCAGATAATTTTTGCGTTCTGACTGATTCTATAGACAAGCCCTAATGATGATGTTTTAGACATAATCATCCTACACCGATTGATATGATATTGCAAAGTGTCTAAATAATGGAGCGTTCCGATCTGCTATGATGCCGTCTTCAGTCAAACGCGATTTCATCCTGCTGCTGATGAGCCGAGCGTTCACTCGATTGGGGGATGGCTTCCTCCGGATCGTGGCCCTCCTGCTGGTAGCCGCCAAGAGCAATGATCCCCTTATCGCAGGGCTCGTGCTCGTTTTTCGCTATGTGTGTGAAATCATCATCAATGCCATTTCCGGCCCTTTCATCGATCGGATCAGGATCAAGACTTCGCTCATGGCTTCAGACATGACGCGGACCATTCTGACTCTGCTGCTGATCGGCGCCGTACTGATGGGGTGGCCGTACCCGGTTTACCTGGCCCTGTCTTTTCTGGGCGACTTCGTCTTCATCTTCTTCAAACCGGCGGTGGACAAAGTTGTGAAAGTCTCATTTCCTGTGAAGGAAGGCACCAGGATTCTTTCCTATGTGGACGCAGCGAACCATCTGAGCAACATCGGGGGATATGCCCTCGCGAGCCTCGTGGCTTCCACGCTTGGCCTGAAGATATCCGTCTTCCTTGCCCCAGCCTTCTTCATTCTCTCCTTTGGACTGGTATCGCAGCTCCGTCTGGATGGGGAGGCGGTGATCGACTACTCCCGCGTTCGAAAGAAATCCTACTGGGCCAGCCAGAAGGAGGGGTTGCGCTACACCTGGTCCAATCCTCTACTCCGGGTCCTCTTGATCAGCCGGTCCATCGTGGCCATTGGTCGTGGATCGTTTACAGCCCTGTCCGTTGTCTACCTCGCCAACATTGCCAAAGGCCTTTCGGCTTACGGCTATTTCGAATCGGCCCAGTCCTCGGGAAAAGTCCTGGTCACGGCTCTCATCATCCCCCTGCTCTTCGCCTACCAGTCGAGCTTTCTTCTCATGGCCTTGTCTTTGGTCATCATCGGCCTGTCATTCCTCTCCTTCAACCTGGTGAACAGCGTCGTGCTGGCCTGCGTCGTGGGGGGCATGGTCGGCATCGGGCAGGCCGCCGAAGCCGTGGGAATCGATGCCTGCGTCAATCGCTACGCCGATGCGCACATTCAGGGACGCGCCAAATCCACCACCAGCTTTGGCAGCCGGATTGCCGGCCTTACGGCTATTGGACTGGTGTACTTTCTGGTTACAGCCTTCAATGTTGAAGCTCGGACCCTGTTTTCGTGGCTGGGAATCTTCCCGCTGCTCGGGGCTGCAGTGTCCTTTGGAGGCTGGTGGATAGAGCGGTCCCACAGCCACAACCTGCTTTGGCTCGATGAAAGAGAGGAGACGGAAAAGAGCTATGGGAAATGAACACCTTGCCACTGCCGGCTATGATGCAGCGGAGCTCGAGACGGAAGCGGTTGCCTTTTTCGAAGCGCTCCAGGCCGCTGCAGATGCAGGCCACTCCGAAGCACGCCTGGAATACGGCTCCATGGAGCTGACCCTCGGCCTCCCGCCGCTGGGCGAAGGCGACCGGTCTCTCGTCTACCCCCTCGTGAAAGCATCGGCTCTGGCACAGCCGGACGATGCCCCCCTGTGCATCAAGGTGGCCAAGCAAGCCCCGATTTGCCGCCAAAGGCTCCTTGAGGAAGACCGAACCACTCAGTTCTTCCTCTCCCGGGGTATCCGGGTCCCCAGAATCCTCTACACCGACTGGCTGGGCCGTTTCTCGGTGAAGGAATACGTCGAAGGGGAATCCGTCACGAGTCTCTATCTGCGGTTCGGTGAGCTGAGCATCCGCGCTCAGAGCCAGGTTCTGGAAGACCTGCAGCGGTTTCTCGACCTTTTGCTCCAGCTGTTTCGAGAAGAACCTGCATGCAAGGTCAGCATCAGTCCCAACAATATTTATGTGCTGAGCGAAAGGGGCAAATTCGGGTCGCCGGTTCAATTCGTCCTGATCGACCCGGGTCTCACTCCCAAGAAGAATTACGACACCTTCAGCTTCAACAAGTATTGGAACGAGGTACTGCCGGACCGCATCCGCAAGTATCAGCGCACGGGCTACCTGCAGTGGCTGGTCCCGCGCCAGGTGACCCAATCCGAACGGGACGAAGCCAGGGAGTTCGAAATCTTCCAGGGCATGAAGCCGGCGGAGATTTTTCTCCTGCTCAAGATTGCACGTACCGTGGAATTCGACACCGAGGAGATCATCCTCCGGGAAGGCGCCATCGGAGAGAACTTCTACCTGATTCTCGAAGGGGAGGTGGAATTGCGCAAAGGCCACTTCACCAAGCCGGGCTCCCTGAAAATGCGCATCGGAAGCGGGTCCGTGCTCGGTGAAATGGCTTTCCTGCTGCGCGTTCCCCGGTCCATGACCGTTGTGGCGGCCACTCCCTGCAAATTGATCGAAATCGACCGTGACCGCTTTCATGAGCTCATCGAAAGCAACCTGACGGCCCCCTATAAGCTGATTCGAAACATCGCGGTCATCCTGGCTGAACGGCTGCACTCCCTGGACAATGAGTACCAGCGATTGTTGGAATCACTCCCCGAACAAACCAGTCATGGGGCTTGAACATGCGCCACGATCATCGAGACAATGAGATCTGCCCCCGTTGCGAAGAGGGGATTCTTACCACCAACCAGGTGGCCCAGGACATCACCATCGAAGGCGCTACGATCCGGGTGCCCGGTGTACAGATCGACAAATGCAGACATTGCGGATTTCAAGCTGTCTCAGGGCGGGACGTGGGCCTGTTCGAGCTGCTTTTTGCCTCGGACTATGCAGTCGTGGGAGACCTCATCATCGCCCTCAAGACAGCGGGCTACTGCGGCATGTTCCTCAAGGAGAACCAGACGGATTCCAGTCTGGCCTTCGGGTCTTCGGGCTACGTCGCGGACCTGACGGACGATCTCAGGCCCTTCTATATGGATAATGAGTCGAGTCACATCATCGGACACCTCAACGCCGCCTCGTCGCGACCAATCCCCCTCGAGCTCAATGGGCATCAGCTCAACATCCAGCTCCCGAAATTGGGGGAGGGGGAAAACGGAGTTGTTTACGAATACCTGGAAAACCGGCAGAATGTTCTCAAGATTGCCAAACCGAGGACTTACAGTCGCGACCATCTGAAGCTCGAGCACGAGGTGACCCTCATTTTCGACGACCGGGGGATTCGCGTGCCGAAGATTGTGGAAGCTGATCCCTATGGGCGATTCATGATCAAGGAAAAACTCGCCGGGGAGTCTCTCGCCCGCATCTACGACCAACTGGGAGGCCCCGAGAATCCCCGACATCGGCTGGTTTTCTCCGCCGTCGAAAGCTTCGTGAACGAGCTCCTCGATTTTTTCGTGGCTGCCCCCGAAGCCAAGACCTCCATCAGTCCCAACAATATTTTCGTTATCCTGACCGATGATTCATGCAAGTGTGTGCTGGTGGATACCGGTCCGGCCCCCTTCCATGATTACTCGAATTTCAGCTTCAAGGAATACTGGGATTGCGTCATACCGGAAAAGATCAAGCGATATAAGGCTGTTGGATATATTTAATACCAGTTCTTGAAAGAAATACATGCTGGAGGATGAAGGAGGATAAAATGAATAAGTTCGTACATTTGCTGATTATGTTTATCTTTGTATTCATACTCCCAATCAATAGCATTGCAAAAGAAGAAAAAATAATTACAGAGAAAAACAAATATGGCGGCAAGACAGAAGAAGAAATATATAAACCAGATGACTCCAAATATAAACAAGGATTAAAACGCATTTTGGAACACTATGATAAATTTGGATTGATAAATGAGATTGAATCTTTTTATACTGATGAGCAGGCTAAAGTTGATGGTGTTTACAGAAGAGAACAATATTATGAACATAAACCATTCAAGGGAACGATACTCAAGAAGTCTGAATGGTTCTACACAGACGCATACGCAGCTGTTCATGGATTGAAAAGGGCGGAGATACATTACGAGGACAACGGTGAAAAAAAGAAGGAGGAATTCTGGTACACTGATGCATTTGAAAAGAAGAAGAACTATTCAAAGGTCGAGGTCTTCTACGACGACGGCAAGCCGGAAAAGAGAGTTTTCTACGACAAGAATGGCAAAATCATTGCCACCGAAGAGAAGGAAGGGGTCTGGAAGGGCAAGTAAGGCTGACCCATCGAGGCAGGCGCTGCACTGCAATCCGTTCTGTTGACCGGTCCTGCCTCAAAAGACTTCCGGGCGGGGGCGAACCCCGCCACTTGTCTTTCAGAAGAAGATCAATACCAGGAAGCGTCACTTGGGACCGAAGACAGGTTCGCTATCCCCTTCCAGGGCCTCTATGGGCTTGGACGGAGCGGCTTCGGCTTCCGAGCCCTTTTTGGTGGTCCTTTTCGGCTTCCTGGCGGTGGAATGGGTCGGCTGCTCTTTGTGAGCGGTGGCGATGGCCATGGGCACCTTGACGATCTGGTCCTTCTTGAGGTCGAAGGGACTCAGCCCGGGATTTGCGTCGGCAATTTCACGCCACATGCTCTGCTTCCCCGTATAGTATTGGGCAATGGTGCTCATGGTCTCACCCGCCATGACCCGATGAAAGATATACGTCGGCTCCTCGAGGACCGGGGCCGGCTTTTTCACGGCGCCTTTGATTTCATCATGGGACATGCTGGCACAACCACTCAATACCATCGCCAGTGATATCGCCCATAGGAGCATTCCAAAGTTCTTCTTCATTCGACCCCTCCCTTTGCATTGAATGGCAAGTCGTTCTTGCGGTTGCATGGCGTGCACAGCTCACCTCCGATCCTCGGCTGCAAACCGTGTTCAAAGGGCCCGGGCGCAGGTACTCTACTGCCGCACCGGAATCAACGTTTCAGCTCCAGCTCCGTCTGCCCAGCTTCCCTTGAGTGTCCCGTCCTCGTTGAGCTGGTAGTTCACCACGCCCGACACTCCGGTGTTCGTCTTCCAATTCACCGCCAGCACATCTCCGTTCAAAGTGCCACTGCCGGAGAACTTCTCATTGGAAATGGTCCAGGTGACCGTGTAAGTGTCCCCCTTACGTCGCAGGGTTGCCTTGCCCTTGTACTTGCTCCCACTGGGGTTCACACCTTCCACGAGGTAATCTCCCTCCAATGATCGCTGAGCGGGCTGAGTCGCATTCTCAGAGATTTCCGCTCCACCGGATGCGGCAGCCTCCTGCAGATTGCCCGAATCGCCGGGAGCCCCCGCAGGATTGGTATCCGGCCTGCTCATTTTTGACTTCTCCAGATTTCGGAGATATCCCCTCGCAACCTCGTTGTTCGTATTGGCATCCAGCGCCGCCTCAAACAGCTCCCGGGCCCGGGCGTCATTACCTTTCTTGAGATGAGAGAGTCCGAGGTTCGTGAGCACCTCATCGCGGTAAGGAGGCGAAAGCGCGAGACATGATTCGTAATACTGGATGGCTTTGTCGTAATCTTTGGATACCAGGTAAATATAGCCCAGGTTGAAGTGAACATCGGCAGCCTGAGCGTCCTTAAGGAGGGCCTTCCGGTATTGTTCGATAGCCCCCGGATAATCCTTTTGAAAAGTGAGCAGCCGCCCTAACTGAAAATTCGCGTCAAAATCGTCAGGGGCCATGGAAATCGCTTCGTTCAGCAGTCTTCTCGCCTCAGCCGGATCCTTTTCGAAGAGATCCTTGGCCCGAGCGACCACCCTTTCCACGGCTTCCGCACTTTCTTTCGTTTCAACCGGTGTCGAGGGAGCTTGTCCGGTTCCGCCTGCAACGTCACCTTGATCGGGTTTGATCATTGTTGCGAGATAGCCTTTGGCAACCTGATTGGCCGGGTTGATCTCAAGAGCCTGCGTGAAGAGGTCTTGAGCCCGGTCCGGGCGATTCTTCTTCAGGTAGGCGATCCCCAGATTGGCGAGCACCTCGTCCTGGAAGGGCGGCTTCAAAGCCCAGCAGGCTTCGAGGTTCTCCACCGCCGCGTCGTAATTGCCCTGGCCGAGATAAATATGACCGAGGTTGAAGTAGACTTCCGGGTTCTGCTTGTTGATTTGCAGCGTCTTCTCATATTGCTGAATCGCCGCACGATAATCCATCCGATACGCCAGGAGTCGAGCCAGCTGAAATGACGCTTCGAAATGCTCAGGCTGGAGAGCCACGGCTTTCTCCAAAGTTTTCTGCGCTGCAGCGGGATCGGACGGCCAGATCCTCTTGGCTTCAGCAATGAGCTGCTCTACAGAAGGCGGAGGCGTTGGGGTCTCGGGCCCAAATGCCGCCTCCGGGGGGGGGGACGTCGTCTCCGGCCGCACCGCCTCCGGCTGGGGTGAAGTTGGGGCAGTCGGCAGCTGGGTCTGGGCTTCCTGGACCGGCTTGGGGGATTCAGCGGGAGCATGGACCGCTTCCTTGAGCCCACGGAAGGCGTTGAATGCAACGTACCAGAAACCTGCCACGATGATCAAAACAGCTAAAATGCCAACGATGCGATGTCTCCTCCCTCCAGATACTCTGCCGAAATCATGGGCCGGCCGCCCCTGCAGCGGAACGAGCCCGTCACCGGGAAGAAGGGACTCCGCCCCACCCACATCTCCTGGTCCGGATTCACCCCCTTCCTGAGCCGTTTCGACCTCTCCTTCCTGGTCCTTTGATGGATGCTCCGCCTGCGCTTTCATGCCCTCAGCCCCCGGATCTCGTGGAAACTCGATCACACGAACCTTCGGTGCCGACACTTCACCGGCCACTGTGGCCTCAGCTCCCTCCGAATGTGCAACGGGCTCCGCGTGGACCGTCATGTCCATCTCACCGGCCTTGGCAAAGACGGTCCTTTCCGCCTCAAGGTCTCTGGCCATGAGGGTTGCACCCGCCTGGCTCGGAGGCCTTTTCTTCTCCCGAATCGCCTTGAGGTCCTGCATCATCTCCATCGGAGTCTGGTATCTTTCGGAGGGGTTCTTGGCCAGGGCTTTCCTGAGGATGATGCCCAAGGGATGCGGGACGTGGATGTTGAGAACATCCGGAGGGATGGGATCCACCTGAACGATCTTGTATGCCAGAGTCGCCGTGTTGGTCGCTTCAAACGGTCGCTCTCCCGTTACAATCTGATACAGGACGGCACCCACCGAGAAGATATCCGATCTGATGTCAACCTTTTGCCCGGATATCTGTTCCGGAGACATATAATAGGGTGTGCCGAGAACCGTGCCCGTCGTGGTCATGGAAAACGATGGCAGCTTGGCTATCCCGAAGTCCATGACCTTCACACGACCGTCTTCCGTGATCATGATGTTGGATGGCTTGATATCCCGATGAACGATCTGCTCCTTGTTGGCCGCATCCAGGGCAAGCAGAACCTGTTCGAGTATATCCATGGCCTGATCGGTCTCGATCACCTTCTTTTCGGAGAGCACCTGATTGAGGGTTTTCCCCTTGAGATATTCCATACAGATGTATTCGAAATCATCTGTTTCACCATACGAGAAGATCGTCAGAATATTGGGGTGGTTCAGACGACCGGCTGCCTTGGCTTCCTGGATCAGCCGCTTGCGAGCCTCCTCGCGCATGGTTGCCTCTTCGTCGGTCAAATCGTCCACAACCTGCTTGGAGATCAGCTTCAGGGCCACCGTTCTCACGAGAACGGTGTCGAAAGCCTTGAAGACCATGCCCATGGCCCCCTTGGCGATGAACTCGTCGAGTCTGAACTGGTCGATCTGTTGTCCGATGAGATTGCTGGGGTGAAGCATAGGTTTCCCATCTCTGCAAACGGTTTAAATATGAGTAATCAGTATATCACCACACGGTGCGTGGCCAAAACGGTACCCGCCCTGGGATCGATCAGCTCAAACACCAGAGGAATCCGCTGGGTCACGCTTCCCACGCGGATGTCGCCGGAGAACCTTCCGCCCGCATCGAGTTTTGACGAAAACTGCTGAGTCATCGTCGCCGCTTCCAGACTCACCCGAACCGTCGCCCCCCGGGGAGCTCCCGTAACCTGACCTTGAAGCCTCAATTGATACTGTCTGGTACCGGCCATGGACTTGGCGGACTGGAGCCAGCTTGAAACGCCCACGCTGTCGAGGCGAGCGTAAATGGCTCCTTTGAGATCCGGACTGATGAGTGTAAATGCGGGGCCGCCCACAGGAGTCCGGGCCTGCTGCTGGGACTCCGGCGCGGGCCCGCCGGGAGTCGAGGCAGCCGGCGCTGGGGGGGTCACGGCCGTCGACATGGGCCTGGTATCCTGCATCGCCATGGGAGGAGATGCGATTGGCGCCTGGGGGCTGACCGCCTCGCTTTCTCTCCCTGCAACAGCCGCTGGTGCTGAAGCCCCCGCAGCAGGAGTCTCGTGGGCGGAGGCAGGGGGTTCTCCCGTCGGGCTGAGGAAAATGAAAAGATACACGCACCAGAAGAAGAGAAGCAGCAACAGGTGGGGCATAACGCGGCCCAGGACACTCCTGTCGGACCAGCGCCGGGCAATCATGACCAGCGCCACCAATGCGCCCAGCATGCCTCCCGTGATGATGAGGAACTTAATAAAGGTCACCACCGACTGATGAATGAAGGGCGAAATGACCACCTCCCGAGTGCCTACAGCGATCCCTGCAACGAGCGAATCGTACACTTTGAGCACGTATTGCAGAAGCTCGTAAATCCCCTCGCTCAGAAGCTCATGGGTCACGTGCGAGATATGACCGGCCACCGCCAGCGGAATGAAGGCCATTCCATAATGAGCCATGTTCTCGGACACCTTCTCCTGGGAGGCAGCGGCGGAAATGGTCGAAACCAGGAAGAAAGGCACCACGGAAAAAACAAGTGCCGAGAGATACACAAGGGTATGGATCATTTGGTCCGGCCAGGTAAGGGTGGCTTTCCACGCATTCCAGATCAGCAGATGATCGAACTGGTGCCTCGCCATGAGCCCCACCAGCATGACTCCGAAAAGAGAAAGACTGAGCAGCGGCTGGCTCTGGTGCCAAAGCTCCTGGAGCGGCGGGCGGACATTCACCAGAACACCGCGGTTCTCGCAGCTCTTCAGGCAGTTGAGGCACATCATGCATTCGGTGTTGGTGGCGAGGGAGGCCGGGTACGAAAACATGGGACATCCATCCGTGTGCTCCGTCCCCTTGTAACAAAGGTGCTGCCCGCACTGGGTCTGGCAAACCTTCTTGTTGCCCCGGACCTCGAGGATGCTGAGGGTCGAATAGGCTCCGAGCATCCCGGCCAGTGGACACAGATAGCGGCAAAACGTCTTTCGCTCGAACAGTACACAAAAGACCACGGACGTTCCAATGATGATCACCAGCAGAACCCCCGTTGCCCAGGGCTTGTGAGCGACCTCGAAGAACTCCTCCACGTAGTCCAGGAAGATGAACGAGATCACCACCATCCAGAAGTCCATCCGCTTGAGAAATTTAGGCGCCGGCAGGTTGAGCTTCTTGATGCGGCTCACCAGTTCCCCGATTCCGGCGATGGGGCAGACCGTGCACCATATTCGGCCCAGCAGCACGGCCGAAATGGGAAGGATGGGGAACCAGATGAGCCAGGTGATGATCATTCCGGGGTTGTTGCCGAACTCCTGAAGGGGATCGTCCGCCGGCCGCGACCCACCGAACAAAGTGAAACCCGCCATGACCACGACCATGAAGATATTGAACCACACGAACACCTTTGGGATCCAGGGATGTCGTAGGATGTCCCTGATCCGGTCGTTCCGCAGGATGTTGAGCTTGTGGATCTCTTTTTCCGAGGGAGCCACAAAAATGAGGTCACCGGGTATGATCACGTTTTCAGAGGTGACGATGGCGGCCCGCTGAAGAACATTCTTCAACTCCTTGACATTTCCGGGCCAGTTGTAGCTGACCAGCCTATCCGTCGCCTCCCGTGAAAGCCCGCTGATCTGTTTTGCGTTCTTGCGTGCGAAGATCTTCAGATGGTGCTCGGCAAGGAGTGGAATGTCCTTGAGGCGCTGCGTCAGGGTGGGCAGTGAGATCAGCTGGTCTTTCAGCAGCTCCTGCAGCTCGGGGATGAGCTTCTCCATCACCTCCGCTTCGGACCCCGTTCCCAGGAGGAGAACCCTCGCGTTGGACTTCACGCTGTCGCGGCCGTAGACCCGGTGAAACCAGCCGTGTTTGATATAGGTTGCCAGCTTGCTCTGTTGATGGGCGTCCAGCTGCTCCACATGGGCGATGGCCAGGGTCCCGTTCTCGATCATTTCAAGGTATCCCACGTGCCCCTTCATGTGAGTGGCATCGGGATCCGTTTCAACTCCGAAGATGGCCCCGCCGACCTTGGCCTTGTCAAATTCCGACACCGAGATTTCCACGTAAGGGTACTCGGGGTGGGGTCCCATTTTGTGATAGTACCGGGCGAAAGTCTTCTTGCCGGTCCCGGCCCGTCCAGTGATCAAAACCGGCTTTCCTTCCCTGGCGCAGGCTTCGATCCGTTTTCTGGCCTCCTTGATCTTCTTGTCCTCGCCGATGATCTCCACGTCGGTCGATTTGGCCAGTGCCCGCAGCTCGTCCCTGCGATGGTCGTCCGCCTCCGATTCCGCCTGGGCCGAGCTCAGCTTCTGCAAAACCATTCGGTAAAACGCCTGGTTGAGCTCCGGCCTCTTTTGAAGCAGCTCATTGAGACGGCCTCGCTGCAGCTCCAGAACATGCACGTCCGAATTGGCGATCATGGAATATCGACCGGCCTCCCCGGCCAACAGCGCTCGCTCACCGAAGAACCCGCCCGCATCGATCCGATCGATCTTCCTCTGGGCGCCTTCGTCGTTGATCTCCACCACCCGGATGCTGCCCGCGTAGAGGAAAAACATGCTCTCCACCAGAGTATGCTGCCGCAGCACGATCGTCTCTCGGGGGAAGAAACGGACTTCCAGGTTCTCTGCCAGAAGCCTCTTGGATTCATCGTCCAGCCAGCTGAAGAGGTCTGCCGTGTTCAAAAACGTGATCTTATCATCCAGGGATATTTCGGGCTCGAGCTGGGTAAAAAGCAGGACGGTATCCCCAAGGGTGATGCGGCTGCCGGATTTCAGCACCACCTTGTGGATCAGCTGGCCGTCGACCATGACCCCGTTGGTCGAGTTCAGATCTTCAATAACATAGTGTCCTTCCTCAAAGTAGACGGCTGCATGGGTCCGGGAGACCTTCCCGTCCTGGAGGGCCAGGTCGTTGTAGCTGACGCGACCGATCTTGATCTTCTCCTGGCCGAGCCGAATCACTCTGCGGTTGGCGGACCCCGCCACCACCTCCAGTGTCGGTTGTCCAGCCCTCCCTTTCCGGGTGTCCTGGACCTCCACCTTGAGCATGACCGTTTCCTGCCTCTCTTCGGGAGGTTCCGCCGATGCGCCTTCCTGCAGTGTGCTCAATCGCTCCATGGCCCCGGCTCTGGCCATGGTGTGCCCATCGCTCAGCTGATCCGCATCCAGACCTTCTGCGCCGGGACTTCTCTCAGAGTCCTGGTGAGACTTGATCGGCCCGCCCTTCCGCTCGCCCTTCTCCATCACACCCATCCTCCGGACGTTTGATCCTAGTGCCGCTCGATCTTGACGACCTTATCCATCTGGAACTCGATCTCAAACTTCCCCTGGGGCGTATAGTATTCCCATTCCACTTCCTGGTGCTTCTGTTTCATCTTCGTCGGATTGCCCAGCAACTCGAGGACCTGCTGCGAAGTCATGCCGATCTGCACCTGGGAAAAATTCTCCTGAAACGCTGATTGCAATGGTGCAGGAGCCGGCGCAGACTGCTGCGGCTGAACGGGCATCGGCTGACTCGAAGCCGCAGGGGGCTGGATTTGCTGAGTCTGTGCGGGAACCGGTGCAGGCGTCGCGGCCGGAGCCGGCGCCGGTGGCTGAGGCTGCGCCGTTTGAGGAGCTGCGGCAGGGGCACTGGTCTTTGCGGGAGGTGGTGGCTCACTGCGATCGCAACCCATCATCAAACCCACGGCCATCAAGCCAACAATGCCCATCATTCCCCATCTGCTCTTCAATACTCTCTTGCTCATGGTTTCCCCTCCCCCTTGGAATAGAAATGTATTGGATACTCACGGCAAAAAAAAGCACCGCAGCCTGATCTCATGAACGGTCGGATTAAGACGAGAGACGCGCCGGCACCTCCCAAGCCGCATTTGGGATAAATCGTGTCGAGGTGGCAGCCGAATGAAGCTTCGGTCGGAAAAACGTCAGTATTATCAAGTGCAGAGAACCTGATGTCAAGGTCCATCAACGCCCTTTGCCAATCAGGTCGACGTCCCGGACGGTTCATCCGCAAAAAGGAAAAACCTCATGAGACGCGGATCAGGCGCTGACCCTTTCTCGCGCAAAAAAGGAGTCATCTGGAGAACATACTCCTCTCTGAGGGGACCGAGGTAGAGCTCCGCCAGTGCCACCTCATCCTTCTCTTTCAAGACGGAAGAGACCCAATCATGAATGGCCCCGTGAATTCCAGCAGGATGCAATCGATTCCACAATGCGTCCCATTCCGTCACGCTGAGCGGCAGCAATCGCCACGCCTCTCGGTGCAAAAACTGGGCGGCCGCCGTCCAGATCATCGTGCTCAGGGTGACATCTTCCATGCGTGAGATCACTGCGTCGGGCAGCAGAGACCAGTTCGGTGATGCTCCATACTCCCACAAGGCATCGAACAGTCTACCCATTGCGAGCAGGACCCGGGTCCTCTGTTCGGCTTCGGAGAGATCCTCAAGGGTCCTGAAACAGTCCTCATTGATGCCGGTCGGCCCTCCATGAGCCTGCCTCCGCACTCGCGGCGTCTTTTGCAGGATCCCTTCCGCCCACTCGAGCCACTCTGAATCGAGGCAGTTGATGCCGTGGGGCCATCGGGCCAGCCAACCCTCCCCAACGATGCCTTGAAGGCCGCTGCGCAGCTTCAGCACCTTCGAATGTCCCAGACGGAAGAGATCCTCCAGGTAGACTTCCCTCAGCAAAGACACAGCCTCCGACAGATCGTCACCGCTGCGCAGCAACAGGCCGAGGTTCACATAAGCCGCAGCCTTCACGGCCGCTGCCCGCAGAGACTGTGGCTCGTCGACAGGCAGCTCGTCGGCAACCAGGACCTTGTTGGAGAGACTCGCCAGCTCGAAACGAAGCATATCCAGCAATCGGAAATCCTGCAAATCCGTCAGGCAGCGATGGAAGAGGTCTCCCTCAGGAGCCAGGGTCAGTGCGAACGACGGGACCGAACCTTCAAAAGGAACCTCCACAAGGGTCCGCCTCCGCTTGAGCTCCTCAGGCCGTGGAGTCCTGTATATCGCCAACGAATCATAGAAATCCGGCACGCCTCGATCCTCGAGGCGACCGCGGTGGAATCGGTAGGCGGCCTCTTCACATTCCGTGTCCGGGAGCCACAAGATGTGATTCATGAGCTCGAGGTAGAAACCCTGGTGTGTCTCAAACAGCAGGCGGAGCAAATACTGAACCAGATTCTCATACTGCGGATAGCGACACTCCCAGAAAAACTGGTCGTCGATGGTGCGGGTCGGCAGTTCTTCCCTGGCCTCCAGCAGGTCCACGTCTTCGGGCAACGGAACGACGCGTATCCAGCGTTTAAAAAGAAGGGTAAGGAGCTCAAAATCCACCTGGTAAAGCCACGAGAGCACCTGGTGCTCACGCGCGCGACTGAGCATCTCGAGCCACTCGAGGGCCCTTGCAGGAAGCACTTCGTCTTTCCTCCACCATTCGATATCGAACACGTGGTTGAGCTGATCCATGGTCCCCATGGCCAGCAGCGGCAGGGCATCCTGAGGACCGAGCTCTTTGACTGTGACATAGAAGTCCTGATCTGCCAGGCCGGCCACGACCGACTCCGCATCCTTTCTGCCGAGAATTGTCCCCAGCCTCCTCCGAGCCGGCAACTCCATCAGCCGCGGCCCCAGTTCCGAGGGAGGAAGCTCCTCCGACCATTCATCCTCAGGGGTTCGAATATTCGCTGTCATTTCACCTTCTCCGCCGGCTGCAGTCCAGTATTGAAAGAACGCCAACTGATTGACTCCAGTCTAACCAAATAGCAGCCAACCGGTCGTTGGGCAACATCCATATCCAACGATACCGGCATCGTCCTCGCATCCTCCGATCGCTCGCCTCTAAAACCACTATACCTGGCCGAGCCGAAACGCTAGAATATCGATCCTGCTGGTTCGAGGAGCCTCCTGGAAGGTGATGAGGCCGAGGGACGGCGGGGTTGATTCAGTGATGACGAAACCTCCAACCGGATAAGACCGGGACAAGACTCAGAATGAAAGCCTACCTGATCAAACGGCTCCTCCAGATCATTCCGACGCTTCTGGGCATTACCATCATCACCTTCATGATCATCCAGCTTGCACCCGGCAATCCTGCCTTTCTGAAGCTCCGAATGGCGGGCGAAGGCCAGGTGGGCGAAACGGCGATCTCCAAACAGATCATTGAGCAGACCAAGCAATTGTACGGTTTGGACAAGCCGCTTCCCATTCAGTATCTCAGATGGGTGAAACGGGTTTTCACGTTCGACTTCGGCACTTCTTACAAGGATCATCGGAAAGTCATTGACAAGATCGCCGAACGGCTCCCGGTGACACTTCAACTCAACATCATCTCCATTGTGCTGGTTTATCTCATCGCCATTCCGTGCGGCGTCTTCTCAGCTACGCACAGCGACACCACGGCCGATCGCCTGCTCACGCTCTTCTTCTTCCTGCTCTACTCGCTGCCCGGTTTCTGGGTCGCGGTTCTTCTGATCATGCTTTTGGGAGGCGGGGATTTCTGGGATGTGTTTCCGATATACGGGATATCCTCCATCGGATCGGAATCCTGGTCCTTCTCAGAGCGGCTCCTGGACCGGTTGTGGCATCTCGTCCTGCCCGTCGTCTGCCTCACTTACGGCAGCCTGGCCTACCTGTCCCGTCTTACCCGGGCGAGCCTCCTCGAAGTCATCCGGGAGGATTACGTGAGAACGGCCAGGGCCAAAGGGTTGAGCGAGCGTGTCGTGATCTTCAAGCATGCATTCCGCAACGCCCTGCTTCCCATCATCACTCTTCTGGCGTTCCTTTTGCCCGCCATGTTCGGGGGAAGTGTCATCATCGAGAGCATCTTTTCCATACCCGGCATGGGCCAGCTGGCCTTTGAAGCCGTCCTGAGCCGGGATTACCCGGTCATCATGGCCATCACTACCATTTCCGCCCTGCTCACGCTGGTCGGTCTGCTGGTCGGGGATATCCTCTACGCGGCCCTGGACCCGCGAATTAAACTGGAGTAGTCTCAGAAGACCGTCGACGTGGACCGGAAGCATCAGAGCAATCGGCTGCATATGGACCTCAACGGACAATATCAGGATACGAAATCCTACTGGCAAACTGTTTGGCGGCACTTCCTCAAGAAGCGGATGGCCGTCGTGGGTTTTTGGTTCACCTTGTTCCTTTTCGGCATTGCGATTCTGGCTCCCCTGCTGGCCAATGATCGACCGCTGGTTGCTCGACTCGGCGGAGAATGGATGTGGCCCATCTTCTCCAAAGTGGAAAGGCTCGATTCGCGGTCCTGGAAAGATGTGAGAAAGGGGCTGAGGTTCGTCCTCCAGACGGGCCTGGATGAGCCCGGAGACTTCGCCGTGTGGCCGCCGGTTCCCTATTCGCCTACGGAGCACGATCTCCTTGAATGCTGGGCATCGCCCAACAGGAACCACTGGTTCGGGACGGACGACAGCGGACGCGATGTTCTGAGCCGCATGATTCACGGCGCCCGCATCTCCCTTTCCGTCGGCTTCGTGGCCGTGGGTATCGCCCTGGTGATCGGGATCTTCCTGGGCGCCCTGGCCGGTTATTTTGGCGGCTGGATTGACCATGTCATCAGCCGCGCCATCGAGATCATCCTCACCATTCCCACCTTCTTTCTGGTGATTGCCATCATTGCTTTCCTGCCGCCGAGCATTTACAACATCATGGTGGTCATCGGGTTCACGGGCTGGACCGGTGTGGCGCGGTTCGTGAGGGCGGAATTCCTCAAGTTGAAGCAGCTGGACTTCATCAAGGCCTCGCGCGCTCTCGGCGCCTCCGATTTGCGAATCATCTTTGTCCACATGTTGCCCAACGCCATGGCCCCTGTACTGGTCTCCGCCGTCTTCGGCATCGCCGGCGCCATTCTGACGGAATCCAGCCTCAGTTTTCTCGGATTCGGGGTGCCGCCGCCGACACCGAGCTGGGGGGACATCCTGTCCCAAAGCCGTGACTACATCGAGTTCGCGTGGTGGCTGACCATTTTTCCCGGAATCGCCATTTTCGCGAGCATCACGGCCTACAATCTGGTGGGAGAGGGTCTGCGCGACGCGATGGATCCCAAACTGTTCAGGTGATTGAAACAGGATTGGAAGCGAATGTCTTTTTCGTTGCTCCACCCGATTCCCGGTGATGAGCCTGGCGTCTTCTCCGTATCGGAGCTCAATGCCCGCATCCGCTCCATTCTCGAGGGCAGCCTCCCCTTCGTATGGGTCAAGGGAGAGATCTCGAATTTCCGTATTCCCGCCTCAGGTCACCACTACTTCACCCTCAAGGACGAGCGAAGCCAGATCCGCGCAGTCTTCTTCCGAGCGCAGAACCGTCGCCTCCGGTTCATCCCGGAGGACGGCCTTCAAGTCATCTGCCAGGGCCGTATCAGCGTTTACGAGCCAAGAGGAGAATATCAGCTCATCGTGGAGGCGATGGAGCCCGAAGGATTGGGCGCGCTGCAGCTTGCCTTCGAGCAGCTCAAAAAGAAGCTGGAGACGGAGGGGCTCTTCGATCCGGCTCGCAAGCAGCCGCTTCCTTTTTGCCCCCGAAGAATCGCCGTCGTGACCTCACCGACGGGAGCGGCGATCCGGGATATGCTCAAGATGTTCCAGCGAAGCCCCTTTCCCGTCGAAGTCACCCTCCTGCCCGTGCGTGTGCAGGGCCAGGAGGCTGCAGGGGAGATCGCCACGGCTCTTGCCGCTGTCCACGCCCTGCGTGAACGGTACAACTGGGACCTGGTCATTGTGGGACGCGGAGGCGGCAGCATCGAGGACCTGTGGCCTTTCAACGAGGAGAGGGTTGCCCGCGCCCTGTCCGCCTGCGAGGTTCCAACCATTTCGGCCGTCGGCCACGAGATCGACTTCACCATCAGCGACCTGGTGGCCGACCACAGGGCCCCGACCCCGACTGCGGCTGCAGAATGGGTCGTGGCACGACAGGAAGCGGTCGAGAGGGAGCTGGATCGCTGCCGCGAACAGATAACGGAGCGTTTCAGAAAGCTGCTGGAAAGGCTCGCACATCGGCTGCGGCTGCTGGAAATAGGTCTCGTGGATCCGAGGCGGCGATTGGTCGACTTGCGGCTCACCCTGGATGACCGTCTGGATCGGCTGCAGCTTGCCTGGCGGAGAGATCTGGCGCGGCGCCGCACCGTGCACGATCACCTTGTGGAACGTCTACTGCTGCGCCACCCGTCGAGGCAGATCGAGCACTTCCGAGGATGGGTCGTGCAGACTCGACGGGACATCACCCACCGCTTTCTCCACCGGCTCTCCCTGCTTCGGCACCAATTGGACCAGGCATTGGGCAAGCTCGAAGCGTTGAACCCTCTGGGCGTCCTCAGCCGGGGATACTCCATCACCTATGCCCTGAAGAGTGGAAGGATCGTCCGCCGGAGCTCCCAGGTGAGTGTGGATGAAGCCGTTCGTGTCCGTTTGGGGAAAGGCTCCATCGAGTGCACCGTGACTGCAGTCGAATCCGGCGACTAGCCCCTCGTGAGCTTCGTCAAGGAAGGAAGAAAATGGCAAAGAAGAAGGCAGATCCCTTTGAAGAATCCCTGAAAAAGCTCCAGGCGATCGTGGAGAAAATGGAGCGTGGAGACCTTCCCCTGGAAGAGGCCGTGGAATCCTACACCGAAGGCATCAAGCTGGCCCAGTACTGTCACCAGAAGCTGGAAGAAGCGGAAGCCAAAGTTCAGACCCTCATGAAAGACCTGGACGGAGAGTGGAAGACGGTTCCATTCGAGGCATCGCCCAACAGCAGCGGTGAAGAGAGCTGAGAGCAGTAAAAAGAATGGATCTGAGGCAGTGGGAATGGTATATGAGTTGCTTAAGTGCTTGCAAATGCGTCCACTCTCCCTTATGAACAGCTGGAATCATGATCCATGTGCGGACGATCGACCGGAGTGCTCATGAAAAGGCTCATCCTGCGGGCTGTTTGCCGGCATTTTGCGGTTGGAACCGGCTTCCGCCGAGGCTGATGTTTCAGTATCCAACGGGAAAAGTATGACAGAACCTTTTAATCTCAAACTATACCTTGCCGAGCGAAAACGAGAGGTGGAGGCTGCTCTCGAGACGGCCTTTCCCGCTCCCACGGGCCTGCAGAAGCGCGTCGTCGAAGCTGCCCGCTACAGCCTGTTTGCCGGCGGCAAGAGGCTCCGCCCCATTCTTTGCCTGACTGCCGCCGATGTCGTCGGCGGGGCGTCTCAGCCCCTCATGCCCGTTGCATGTGCCCTGGAGATGGTTCACACCTATTCGCTCATACACGACGACCTCCCGGCCATGGATAATGACGACTACCGAAGGGGACAGCTCACCAACCACAAGGTGTTCGGAGAGGCCATGGCCATCCTGGCCGGAGACGCTCTCCTGACGGAGGCATTCGATTTCGTGGCACGGATGCAGGACATCCCCGAGCAGTCCCCCGCCCGGATTCTGCAGGCCATCCGAATCCTCGTCAAAGCGGCGGGATATCGTGGAATGATCGGCGGACAGGTGATCGATCTGGAATGTGAGAATCTCGACACGGATATGGCCACCGTCGAATACATGCACATTCACAAGACCGGTGCACTCCTCACGGCATCCCTAGAAATCGGAGCGCTGCTCGGCGGCGGCTCCGAGGAGCAGATCCATCGCCTGAAACGCTACGGCCATCACTTCGGCCTGGCCTTTCAGATCACGGACGACCTGCTGGACATTGAAGGAGATGCCGAAGAGATGGGCAAACAGCCCGGATCCGATATTGCCAAGAATAAGAAGACCTACCCAGCTCTTCTAGGCTTGGCTCGATCGAAGGAATCCGCGCGTGAGCACGTGGAACAGGCCTTGCGCGAGCTCGAGGCGTTCGGAATGAAAGCGGAACCCCTGCGGGCCCTGGCAGGATATTTGCTCATTCGCCGGGCCTGACACAGCGACGGGGGGTTATTGCGGGGACCCGCACAAGCTTACGGGACCTCTCCCTTTGTCGAAGCATCGTTGCCGTTTACCACTCGAAAGAGTCTCACGCCGGCATCAGGGTGAACACGTCGGATCTGCCCTGTTTGGCCCGGACGGGGCTCGCTTGTAGTGAGGCAGAAACCGGCGGCACAGAACCATGGCATGGACCTGAGCATTGTGCTTCCTCAGTGAGGTTGAGCTTTGAAAGAGAATCAAGACAATTCGCTGCTCTCTCAGATTGACGGTCCCGGTCAGCTCAAGAAGCTTTCGATCCCACAGCTTCAGCAGCTCGCCCAGGAAATCCGCGATACGATCATCTGTACCGTAGCGAAGAACGGAGGACACCTGGCTCCCAATCTGGGGGTCGTCGAGCTTACCCTGGCCCTTCATCATGTTTTCGAGGCCCCTCGGGACCGCATCATCTGGGACGTGGGCCATCAGGCCTACGCCCACAAGATCCTCACGGGGCGTCGGGTACAGTTTCAGACTATCCGTCAGTACGGGGGAATCAGCGGCTTCCCCAAACGGTCCGAGAGCAAATACGATGCATTCGGTACGGGCCATTCCAGCACCTCCATTTCTGCAGCCCTGGGAATCACCGTGGCCAATGCCCTGAAGGGGGCTCCGAATCGAGCCATTGCGGTCATCGGCGACGGCAGCATGACAGGAGGACTGGCGTTTGAGGCGCTCAATCAGGCGGGCGATTTGAACAAGAATCTCATCGTGGTCCTCAACGACAACGAAATGTCGATCTCGCCCAATGTAGGGGCCCTGTCGTCCTTTCTGAGCCGCAAGCTCTCCAACAGGACCCTCATGAACCTGAAGCGCGAAGTCGAAAATGTGCTGCGCTCAATCCCCAGTCTCGGCCCCAACATCCTGCAGATCCTGAAGCGCAGCGAGGATTCGCTGGTGAGCTTCTTCACGCCGGGAATGCTTTTCCAGGCCTTGGATTTCCACTACATCGGCCCCATCAAGGGGCATCGGTTGGACCGCTTGATCGAGACCTTCGAAACGGCCAAGCACCTGGAGGGGCCCGTCCTGGTTCATGTCATGACACAGAAGGGGCGCGGCTACAAGCCTGCCGAGTGCGATCCCACGAGCTTTCATGGGGTGGGATCCTTCGATATCGCGACGGGAAAGAGCTGCGGGTCCAATTCGGGGAAGCCCTGTCCTCCTTCTTACACTCAGGTATTCGGCCAATCCATGGTCAAGCTGGGTGAGCAGAGCTCCAAGGTGGTCGGCATCACGGCAGCCATGCCCCAGGGAACTGGATTGGACGCCTTTGCTGCGCGCTTCCCCGAACGCTTCTTCGACGTGGGCATCGCCGAACAGCATGCGGTCACCTTTGCAGCGGGCCTTGCCACCGAGGGTTTTCGACCCGTTGTGGCCGTCTATTCAACATTCCTGCAGCGCGCCTACGACCAGATTATTCACGACGTCTGCCTCCAGGAACTGCCCGTCGTCTTTGCCATGGATCGTGGAGGCATCGTCGGCGAGGACGGCCCCACGCACCATGGGTTGTTCGATCTTTCGTTCCTGCGGCCCATCCCCAACATGGTCCTCATGGCCCCCAAGGATGAAAACGAGCTTCAGCATATGCTCAAGACCGCCCTGGACCATAGTGGTCCCGCCGCCCTGCGGTATCCACGGGGGAATGGGCTGGGTGTCCCCATGGACGAGGTGCTGCAAAGCCTGCCCATCGGCAAAGGGGAGCTGCTTCGCGAGGGAAACGACCTGGTGCTCATCGGCATCGGTCAGACCGTGAACACGGCCATGGAAGCGGCGGAACGGTTGGAGCAGGAGGGGGTTCAAGCTGCCGTCATCAATGCACGTTTCATCAAGCCCCTGGATCAGGAGCTGATCCTCAGCTGGGCTCGGAAGACGGAGCGCGTGATCACGATCGAGGAAAACGTCCTGCAGGGAGGATTCGGAAGTGCTGTTCTGGAAATGTTTCAGGAATCGCTTTTCACTCCAAGCGGGTTCATGCGCCTGGGCATTCCCGACACCTTCGTTCCCCATGGCGGTCAGTCCACCTTGAGAAATCTTTATGGAATCGATGCCGAAGGCATCGAGCGGGCCGCTCTGGCCCTGATGAACACCCACCATGGCCAGCACCTCCGCGCGATTGGACAAGCTGCTTGTCGATAAAGGATTGGCGCCGAGCCGGGAACGGGCACAGGCGCTGATCCTGGCAGCCAAGGTCCGGGTCGACGGTGAGCGGGTCACCAAGGCCGGCCGCATGGTGGCCGTCGAGAGCATCATCACCCTTACGGGGGACGACCTCCCCTATGTGAGCCGGGGCGGCTTGAAGCTCGAGCACGCACTGGATGCATTTCGGCTTTCGGTGGAGGGCATGGTGGCCCTGGATGTGGGGGCATCCACGGGCGGATTCACGGACTGCCTCCTGCAGCGCGGAGCCGCCAGGGTGTATGCCGTCGATGTGGGCTACGGCCAGCTTGCCTGGAAGCTGAGGCAGGACCCGCGGGTCGTAGTCATCGAACGCCAGAATATACGCTCCCTTCCGGCTGATCTCATTCCTGACGGGATCCAGATTGCCACCGTCGATACCTCGTTCATTTCATTGAGGCTGGTTCTGCCGGCCACGCTCCCTTTTCTCGCCGATGGGGCCACACTGGTGGCGCTCATCAAACCGCAGTTTGAGGCAGGCCGCGGTCAGGTGGGAAAGGGCGGCGTAGTCCGGGACCCCGCCATTCACGAACAGGTGTGCCGCTCCGTCGTCGAGCTCGCCGAATCGCTGGGATGCTCCGTCATGGGAGTGACGCCATCCCCGATCCTTGGCCCCAGGGGAAATCGTGAATTCCTTCTCGCGGCCGTCTGCCACTCCTCCGGGCCGCAGACGGTACCGGCATGATCCACCTTCACCTCGTCTTTGTCGGCAAGACGGCGTTTCACGAGATGGACCAGGCCATCCGGCGCTACCTGGATCGGCTGCGCCACTATGTTTCGGTCGATGTCCACGTGGTCAGGGCTGAGAAGATCAGTGGCAGGGTGAGCGAAGAGGAGGTCAGTGAGCGAGAGGGCGAGCGTATTCTCAAGCTGGTGGGAAGCCAGGATGTCTTCATCCCACTGGATCGGCAGGGCATCCATCTGGATTCCGAAGGCCTGGCCGCCTACCTGGATGCACTGAACAGGGGGGGGATGTCAAAGGTCTGGATGGCCATCGGGGGACCCGTGGGTCATTCAAAAAAGGTATTGGAGCGGGCCAACCGAATCCTGGCCCTCTCCAAGTTGACCTTCCCACACGATCTGACCCGTCTCATCCTGGCGGAGCAGCTCTACAGAGCCTTCACCATCCTCAAGGGAGAGCCTTACCACCGTTGACTTCCGGCCGCGAGACGGCCGCGTGGCGAAAAGGCAGGCAATCCTTTCACTGCGTCACATGACCGCGACGACCTCGGTCACCTGTGGCACTTCCTGCTTGACGATCCGCTCGATGCCCGCCTTGAGGGTCATCTGGCTCATGGGGCAGCCTTTGCAGGCTCCCGTCAAACGGACCTTGACCGTTGTCCCGTCCACATCCACCAGTTCCACGCTCCCACCGTCGCGCTCCAGCATGGGTCGAATCTTCGCAAGGGCTTTTTCAACTTCTTCACGCATAGCTTTCCGAGCCTCCTCAATAGGTTGGTTGGTAAGCCCTCTATAATGTCTCAGAACCTCAAAAGCAACGAAAAGCACCTTGCACTTCCGCAATTCTGACAACCCCGCGAGCACTGTCTCCAGCAACTTCCGAAAAAGATGTAGCCGGGGCACACTGACCCCGGCCACTTTCGCTTTCAGGACGCATCGAATTGGGTACAGTGCATACCCCTAACGAACTATAATCGCTCGAGTAGCCGAGCCATTCAGACTGGAATCTGCGACGATCGAATCGCCCTGCACGGGAGCTGTGCCAGTGAAGCCGCGCACCAATAAACGCCATGCGCCTCTCGCGTTGGCCGTTGGCGTACCGATAACGGTCGCCCCGTGTCTGACTGTGACCACTGCGTTGGGACCAGCCCTCCCGGCAATATTCCAGTTGCCGCGACGCGATGCGAAATTCGCACGGGTGATCGTCACGGTATCCGGAGGTACAGGAGGAGCGGAGACCAGAATGACCGGCGCCGTATCCGCACCGCCCGCAGAGGATGACACCGTGACCTGGGCAGGCGGAACCGCCAGGCCGGGCACGATGATGCTTCCTCCGGTCAGAGCACCAAAAGACGATGTTGACAACGTCGGGAGGGGTGAGCCCTGATCGCTCGATGTGGCGCTGATGTTGAGTGTCTGGGTGGTGGTGTTGTAGGTGGCGCTGGTGATCGTCACAATATCTTTGAGCTGAGCCTGCGCCTGCCCGGGTGGGGTTGAGCTCGAGTCCGTCACGGTGATGACAGGCGGCGGAGTGAAGGGTGCCGGCACGGAAATACTGGCGAAGAAATTGCCGAAGGCGTCTCCCGTCAACGGAGTGGTGGGAATCCCCGTACCGCTCACGCTGAGAACCCCGATCGTCGGGCCGGTGGCGAAAATACCGACCTGCCCGGCGCCAGCGGCGGTGCGGCTAAAGTTCGCGCCCGTCACATTCACGGTGCCCGCCACGAAATTTAGAACCTTGGCTTCCACAACGAACAGGTTGGTCGAAAGGAGGGTGCCATCCGGCATGGTGACCGTGAACGTCCCACCCAGGAAGGGAGCTTCCAGGGGGGCCGCGGTGATCCCGTCCCCATAGAAGATCTCTCCGGTGACCGGGTCGGTGAACCCGGTGCCGTTGGAGGGATAGGGCCCTATGGGTCCGGGGAACGTTCCTGAGAACGGAGGTGTTGTCGCCGCGACACCATCGAAGCCGACGGGGGCCTCATCAATATCGGCGAGGTCCGGAGCGTTGATCACGAACGAATCGTTTGGAGGGGGAAGCGGGGTGGTCACCGTGTAGTCTCCAGTCAGCGTAAGGCTCCGCAGACGAATGCGTATGGCGTTGGAGACTATTTCCGGCGGAAGCACTCCACCCTGGACCTCCATTCGGAGCAGGAAGCGTTCGCCGTTCGGACCGTCAAGCTCGGACTCGACACGGTAATACGTGAATTCCTCGATATTGCCCTGGACGAAGCCGCCGTCGAAATCCACCAACTCGAGGCCGGGGCAGGGGGGATTGTTCACCCCCAGAATCGGGTCGAAATCAATGCGGTCGCAGGGAGCCAACTCGACGATGTCGGCCGTGAAAGACGTCGGAAAACCAGTGGCTGGATTGATCGGACCTACCGCATCCAGCACGGCATGGGCAGCCTGCCCAAAACCGAAAAGCATCACAGCAACCGCCAATGCGACTCGCAAATTTCTATTTGTGGTCGATCTTCTCTTCATGTCCCTTCTCCTTCCAGGTCCCTTGACTCCAATACAGGGTGTGGAAACTCTAGATTATGCCAAACAGCTACACTCTCTACCTTGCCGACCTAATAACCTTGAAGCCACGCAAGCAGGTTGTTCCTCTCACTCGACGCCAACTGACTACTTCGGATCGCGGATTGCTTTGGTCGGACTTAAGTAGAAACTACGGAGGGACTATTACCCCGTCAATGATCAGATATGATTAACTTAAAGTAGGTAGTTTAATAGATTTTTCCAGGACGGATCTCAGTACCGGACAGAACGAGGTATTGATAAAAAAAGCCTCCCGGCGTCCGTAAAGAACCGCCGGGAGGCTTTGATGCTACTGTTGAACTTCTTATGGAGCTTGGCTGCGAACTTTAGCGAACGTTCACAGGAACACCCGTTGCAAAAGCTCCGCCGGTGGTGAACAGCGTTAGAGTATTTCCTGCAGCAATGTTGGCCGGCCCTGCAAAGCGGAAGGCACCCCTGGCGCTGGCGGTCGCCGTACCGATCTGGCCGCCGGGACCCAGGATGGTTATGGCAGCACCAGCGGGTCCTCTACCCGTAAGGTTCAGGCGGCCGGTTCTCCTGGCAAAAGCGGCCCGGGTCACCGTGATGTTGCCGGCAGCACCCGGAGCTAGGACATTCACTAAGGCCGTATCCGTTCCCCCTCCCGAGGAAGTGACCGTGACCGAAGGAGGCGGAATGGCCACGGTGGAATCGATCAGAGCGCCGCCCGTCAGGGCGCCGCCCGCGAATGCACCCGAGCCCGTTGCGGCCAATGTTGCCAGTGCGTCGCTCGAAGCCGCAGTGATCATGAGGATACCCGTGGGAGTGCCCGGAATGAAGTTGGCGATGCTGATGGTGACATCGTCATTCAACAGGGCAGGCAGGGTGAGTGTACCATCAGCCACATCGACGGTTGCAGGGACAGGCACCGGAAACGCGCCAACTGGGATGCTGACAAAGAAGTTGCCGGCATTGTCTGTCTGCATGTTGGTAGGAGTGAAAAGATTAGGTGCCGCGGCAGGCGGGAGAACCTGCAGGTTGGCAGCCGGAGAGGTCGCGAAAACGTTGATGTTCCCGCCACCCGTGGCAGTGCGGGAATAGCTCGCACGCGCCGGCGAAGTCACCGGAGGGATGGGGGCGGCAAACAGCCGACCGGCAACAATGAAGTTTGGCTCGGTAATGTCGACGGGAATGGGACAATTGGAACAGGTTACCCGGAAATGCTGGGGAAAGCCGGTGCCGAACCCTGCTCCCACCAACGGAGCCGCTGATACACCATCGCCAAACAAAGCTCCCGGAACTTGCACAGGCGCCCCCGTGCCATTGCTTGCGAAGATCGTGATGGGCCCCGCACTCGTACCTGCGAAATCAGGCGGCACCCCTTCACCGATGGTAGCGGGAAGATCCAGTGTAATGTCATCACCGGCAGCAGCAACAAAGGGTCCAAAGTTTCCAAAAGGTGTTTCAATGTTATAAGTTCCCGCCTGCAAATTCCTCAGCCGGATGAGCTGACTGTTGGTCACAATTTGGGTAGGCACTGCCAACGGATCATTCAAAGCCTCGACGGCAATGATGTCCAGAAATCGCTCACCACCCGGTGATGTGAGTATTTCAGCGGTCGCACTGTAATATACGGCCTCCTCAAGGGGACCGTTTACAGGATCGCCAGCATTGAACGTAGGTGCACATGCTCCCACCAAGCAAAGCTCGAGAACGTTGATTCCATCACTAAAAAAATCTGGAAACCCGTTACCAGGCCCACCGACGATCAGGGTTGGTGAAGGCGTGACCACTGCCTTCGCCACGCCCCCGAAGCCCATGACGAGACCTAAAACCAATACAGGAATAAAAATCCATAATTTTCTATTCATCGCCTACTCCTTTTCCTTTGTTTGAATACATCATGCATTTTCTTATACTTCACATACACCGACCCCCAACCCATGGATGCTTATACCCCCATCACTTTGAAACAATTCTGTAAGTTCGCCCAACGCATTTCATTCAGGAATGAAATGCGTTGGGGACTGTTGAGAAGAAGATGCCGAACCCGGATTCCTCGTTTCTTGTGAAAGGTAGTTAGGCACCTCAGCCAAAGGCGTCAATGATCACTTCTAACTATTGATGTTTGGCTACTTTCAGCGATTCCACATATCTTCGAAGCCACTCTTGAAGAAGTGGTGGAGGTCTGCCCCCGGTCACTCTTTGTGCCTCAGCATGATTTGATCCCCCGGGGGGCAGGACGGCACACAATGCCAAGTGTGACGATCTGTAGTCATTCGAATGCAGGAGAGGGCAGGCACGGATTTCCGGGCAAGACGCCGGAAAACTACGGCCGGTTTCAGCTACGCTCAAACCTGCTGCCAGGTTGAACGAATCTCATGCCGCGAAAACATGCATTCCTTCCTTCACCGGCCACTCAAAACAGAAAGAACGTTTTGTCCCCGGTCGCTTGTCCGGCTTAGCGGTAAAAGACTTGCGCATTCAGTTGTAGATGGATATAGGCTCAGAGCGTAGACTTTGAATAACCAGGGGGTGCACCACCATGAAGAGATTCTTCGCTATCGTTTCATCGATCCTTATGGTCGCGATGTCGCCTGTTTTCTCTTTTACTCAGGAAGCTAGCACAATCAGATACAAGATACTGGCGGGGACTTTCCCGGTGTACCTCTTCACCCGGAATGTCATTTCGGGGGTCCAGGGCGTGAACGTGCAGCTCATGCTGCCTTCGGACATGGGCTGCCCCCACGATTATGTGCTCACTCCCGCAGACATGGAGAAGATCAGGGGGTCGGATCTGTTCATCGCCAACGGCCTGGGCCTTGAGGAGTTCCTGGGCGACCCGCTGCTTCGGGCCAACCCGGCCATTGAAGTCATCGACAGCTCGCAGGGAATCGAAGGGGTCATCCGGATGAGCGGCCACGGCCATCACCACGATCATCATCCCGGACATGATTCCGGCCATGACCATGGGCCCAGCCATTCGCCAGCCCATGAAGGCCATGGCGATCATGAACACGGGCATGGACACGCGGCGGAAGGGCACGGCGGAGAGCAAGGTCATTCGGCGCACGAGGCATCCCACGACAAGGCCGAATCCTTTCCCAATCCCCACATTTTCGCGAGCCCCCGCATGGCCGCCGGGATGGTCGAAAACATCGCCGCCGCGTTGATCCGGCGCGACCCGGCCCACGCCGACATTTACAGAAAGAACGCAGAGGCCTATAAAGAAGTCCTGTTGAAGCTTTCGGAGGAGCTCAAAGCTGCGTCCGGTGCGTTCAAGTCCCGGCGCATCGTGACTCATCACGCGGTCTTCGACTACCTGGCCCGGGATATGGGCCTTGAGATCGTCGCGGTGATCCAGGAGGACCCGGGGCAGGAGCCTTCGGCAGCCGAAATGCTGCGGCTGGTGCAGTTGATCAAGCAGACGGGGGCTGCCGCTGTGTTCGCGGAGCCGCAATACCCGTCCCGGGTCGGCGAGACCATCGCCCGGGAGGCGGGAATCCCCCTGGCGGTCCTGGATCCCGTGGCTTCGGGACCTGCTGATGCTCCTCCGGACTATTATGAGACCGTCATGCGCAGAAATCTGGATACTTTGAAAAGGACGCTGGGACATGCCGGGAACTGAGAGTTGGGAAGCCAGGGGGGCTGCGGTGGTCTTCGAGGACGTCACCGTTGAATCGGGGGGCGTCCCCATTGTGAGCTCGGTTTCGGCCACGGTTCCTGCGGGCAGCTTCACAGCCATCATCGGAGCCAATGGTGCAGGCAAGACAACCCTCCTCATGGCTCTTCTCGGCAAGATCTGCTTCAAGGGCAGGGTCAAGGTCGAAGGGACAGAGGGCGGCAGGAAACGCAGGATCGGATACGTGCCCCAGCGACTGGATTTCGACCGGGGCATCCCGCTCACCGTCGCGGAAGTGCTCGCCATGGGGCGTCAGCGCCGACCCCTCTGGTTCGGGGTCCAGAAGTACTCGAGAACGGAGGCGGAGACGCTCCTCGAGATGGTCGGCGCGAGACATCTCGCTGATCGGCTCTTCGGGAATCTCTCGGCCGGCGAGCAGCAGCGCGTGCTCCTGGCTTTGGCGCTTCAGCAGAAACCGGACCTGCTCATCCTCGACGAGCCCGCAGCCGGCGTGGACTACCAGGGGGAGAAGCTGCTGTGCCGGGTACTGGAAAGCCTCCGGGGAGAGCACGGGTTCACCCAGCTCATGGTGAGCCACGATCTCGCAGTGGTTACGGCACATGCCGACCATGTCATCTGCCTCAACCGGAAATTGATCGGAGAGGGTCCCCCCGCACGGATTCTGACCCCCGAAGTCCTCGAGGCCACTTTCGGAATCCATCGCGGTCTGCCGGATCTCAAGGTTCTTCCGGAGGAATCCCGCGCGGGAGAGAGCGAGATCCGATGCAAGGATTGCGTGAATGATTGACCTGGGACCGCTCTATGACCTTGCGGCATGGCTGCTCCCCTTCGACTTCATGCAGGCCCGCTTCATGCAACAGGCCCTGGTCGGCCTTTTTCTCCTCGCTCCCATGTGCGCAGCCATGGGGGTGCAGGTCGTCAATTTCCGCATGGCCTTCTTCTCCGATGCCATCAGCCACTCGGCTTTCACTGGGGTGGCCCTCGGCCTCCTGTTCGGCGTCGAAGCCCGCCTCTCCATGGCTCTCTTTGCAGTGGCCGTGGGGCTGAGCATCATCAGCATCTCCCGCCGCACTTCCCTTTCCATCGACACCCTGATCGGCGTATTCTTCTCTGCCGTCGTGGCTTTCGGACTGGCCATCGTCAGCCGGGACCGCTCCGTGGCCCGCAGTCTGCAGCAATTCCTCTATGGCGACATTCTCACGTTGAGCAATACGGAGGTTTCGTGGCTTCTGATTCTGTTCGTTGTGCTGGTGACCTACCAGGCCCTGAGTTACAACCGGCTTCTTTATGTCAGCCTGAACCCTGTCCTGGCTTCGGTGCACGGAGTTCGCCTCGGGCTTTACCAGTACGCCTATGCGGCGCTCCTTTCCCTGGTGGTGATCTTCTCCGTATGGGCGGTCGGGGTGCTGCTGGTCACCGCCATGCTGGTGGTGCCAACGGCGGCGGCGCGCAATTTTGCACGATCTGCGGGAGCCATGTTCTGGTGGGCTTTGCTCGTGGCCTGGACTTCCGCCGTGGCGGGGCTTGCCATCTCCGCGCAGCCCTGGGCGCGCACCGCCACGGGAGCCACGGTCATTCTGTGCAGTTTCGCCTGGTTTGTGGGAAGCCAGATCTGGGCTGTCGTGCACAAATCCCCCAGACGGTGAGCGAGATGCATGCTGCATGGGCTGGGAATGACATTCGGCGAGCCAAGCGGTTTTGAGATAATCTCGGAGACCCGCCTGCAGACTCATGTGCTGAATGATATCGTGATGAGGAGTGTTTTCGATGCCTTTCGCTCCCGGGGTGAAGCCTCCCGTTGAACCTCAAGGACCCGGCTACTGGTTTGCATTCTCCAGCGAGAGGCTGCTGGTCCGTTTGAGGAACCCGGGGGCCACGGTTCCGCTGCTTGAGCGGGAGCTGGCCGAGCTGGGGATCAGGCCTTTGCGCACGCAGTTTCTTGGACTTCTGGACGGGAAGCCATGCTTTTCGGCCGAGCTGCCGGGAGAGGCATCGCCGCCGGACGGTTGGGTTTTCCAGGGGCTGCGCCGGCTTTTCGGCGTCCTGGAGCAAGACCTGTTTGACGTCGCCGTGCGTGCGAAACAGATCGTTTTCTGGGACCGCACGCACCAGTATTGCGGACAGTGCGGAGCCCCCACACGGACCATGGAGGAGGAACGCGCCAAGCTTTGCCCCCGGTGCGGCCTCATGAGCTTTCCGAGGCTTGCACCCGCCGTCATCATGGCGGTGACCCGGGGTGACGAGCTTCTCCTGGCCCGGGCTCAGCGTTTTCCCGATGGCTTTTACAGTGTGCTGGCGGGTTACGTGGATCCGGGAGAGACCCTTGAAGAATGCGTGCAGCGGGAGGTTCGCGAAGAGGTGGGGATTGAAGTCAGGAACATCCGCTACTTCGGAAGCCAGTCCTGGCCGTTTCCCCATTCATTGATGGTCGCTTTCACGGCCGAGTACTCCCAGGGCGAGCTCCGCCCTGACCCCGCCGAAATCGCCGATGCCGGCTGGTTTCGCCGGACCAGCCTTCCCTGGATTCCCGAGAAGATCAGCATCGCCCGTCAGCTCATCGACTGGTTCGTGGAGTCCGGGAGCGCGGGGATCAACGATGGAGGTATTCGTCAACAAGAGGCGCCAGTTCCATGAAGCTCCGGCCCACCGACCCGCTCTTCTCCCCTCCTCCACCAAACTGCACATCGATCTCTATTCCCCTTTCCTGGCAGTAAGCCATGAGAGAGGCTTTTGTCATGCTCCCGATGAGGAGCGCCCCGCTCTTTGCCCCCCATTCGAAGTGTGGGCCGTCCCCCCCGCTGTCTCCCATGACGATGATCTTCCGTGACGTGATCCCGAAGGAGCGCAGGGCAGCCTCAGTGTTCCTGGGTTTATCCTGGATCTCCAGGAGCTCCAGGATCAAACCGGGATCCGACGGAAGGTTCTCAAAGCGAAGCATGGGGTGGGCGGAAAGTGCGGGAACCGTCGGCAGCAGCCCCTTGGCGAAAATACGCTGAAAGTACCCCACCATCCCCGTGGTGTTGACCATGAAGAGGATGTCGCGGGACCGGCACCATTCGATCCACTCCCCCAATCCAGGGTATGTCTCGAAGGATGCATCCAGGTATCCATCCATCTCCTCAGCCGAGATGGGGCGGGGGAGCATCTGCTGGAGGCTTCGCACGGCATCCCCCAGCGTGATGGCATTGGTCGTGTACTGGCGGAAGACGTTGGTCAGCCTGTCCCGCAGTCCGGGATGGCTGAAAGAGATGAAATCGAACGGGCCGCAGGGGGCCAGGCACTCGTTCCAGTCCGAAGAGAGAATTGCCCGGTATTTTCGCATGATCCGCTCCTGTCCGGTGGTGTGTCACCTGGCCTCGAGCACCACGACGCTTCGGGGCGCCACCCGGTAGCGGGCTTTGGTGACGGCCGGCTGTTCAGGAGGCTCCAGCACATCCTGGGGGCTGGCCAGCCAGGTGTCCACCGCTCGATGCCACCTGGCCCCCAGAAGCCGAGGGAGCTCCATTTCCACGAAATCGTTCGACATGTTCAGCATGACGTGCACGTCTTCCTCGCCTTCAGCCGCCGCACCCAGGGTGAACGCCAGGATCCGACCATCGGGATCGTCCCAGGGCGGCCGGTTGAGCCCGGCGCCGTGCCACGAGACGTCAGGGAATCGTCCCCTGTTCCTCTTGTCTCCGGAGAGAAAGCGGTTTCTAGTGAGACAAGGATGCCGCTTGCGGAAGGCGATGAGCGCGCGCGTGAATCGGAGGACCTCCTTCTCCTTTTCCGGCAGGGTCCAGTCGAACCAGCTCAGCTCGTTATCCTGACAGTAGCCATTGTTGTTGCCTTGTTGAGTCCTGAGCACTTCATCGCCCGCGAGAATCATGGGGACTCCTTTGCTCAGCATGAGAATCGCCATGAAGTTCCTGGCCTGCCGTCGGCGAAGCCCGAGGATCTTCAGATTCGCCGAGCCGCCTTCCGCACCATGGTTCCAGCTCAGGTTATCGTCGCTTCCATCCCGGTTTTCCTCCCCGTTGGCCTCGTTGTGCTTGGTGTTGTAGCTCACCAGATCGCGCAAAGTGAATCCATCGTGACACGTGATGAAGTTGACGCTGCTGGCGGGAAGCCGTCCTGCCGATTCATAAAGGTCGCTGCTCCCCGAAATGCGCGTGGCCACCTCGCCGATCAGACCTCCGTCACCCCTCACGAACCGGCGGATCACATCCCGGTAGCGGCCGTTCCATTCCGACCAGCGATAGCCGGGAAAATCCCCCACCTGATAGAGTCCCCCGGCATCCCAGGCTTCGGCGATGATATGCGTATGCGACAGGACATCCGAGAGCTCAATGTGCCAGGGAACCGGAGCATAGTAAAGGGGCTCGCCATCCTGGCCCCGCACCAGAACGCTCGCAAGATCGAAGCGAAACCCATCCACATGCATCTCTTTCACCCAGTATTCCAAACACTTGACAATAAAACGGGTCACAACGGGATGATTGCAGTTCACGGTGTTCCCGCAGCCGGTATAGTCGCGATATCGGCTGAAATCGTCCGGATCCAGGTGATAAAAGCCGTAATTGGCCAGGCCCCTGAAGTTGATGGTGGGACCGTCCGGTCCGCCCTCCGCCGTGTGGTTGAAGACCACGTCCAGGATGACCCCAATCCCCGCCCTGTGGAGTGCCTTGACCATGTCCCGGAACTCGTTGCGGTGAGTACCGAGCTTGGGGGTTCTGCAATATCCGGGGTGGGGCGAATAGTAACTGTGGGTGCTGTATCCCCAGTAATTCTTGAGCCCGAGGGCAGCTGCACCGAAGGGCACATCCTGCTCATCGAAGGCCATGACGGGCATAAGCTCCACATCGGTGACCCCAAGCTCCTTTAGATAAGGAATCTTCTCGATGAGCCCGGCAAATGTTCCGGGGTGAACCACCCCGGACGATGGATGTCGTGTGAATCCCGCCACATGCATTTCGTAGATCACGGCGTTCTCAAGCGGGCGGTTCAGCGGGGCATCCCCCTCCCAGTCGTAGCCGTCATCCCGAGGGACCAAACCTCGAATGGAGCAGGCATCATTGTTCCCCGGCCGGCACGCTCGTGCGCGGTTCCATAAACCCTGAGTGACAGCCACGGCGAAGGGATCCACCAGAGCCTTTTCACGATCAAACCGGAACCCCGTTCTCTTCGGGTCATTGGGACCATCCACATGCCAGGTGTAGTGCACGGGAGGTTGCAGACCCTCGACACGAACATGCCAATTGTAATAGGTGCGATGAGTTTCCGGGTCCAGCGGAATCCGCAGGAGAGGCTCCAGGCTCTCCGCTTCATCGTAGATAACCAACTCCATGGCCGTCGCGTAACGACTGAACAGGCTGAAGTTAATCCCGCCCTCATCGACGCTCGCCCCCTGAGGTGAACGTGACCCGGGGCTGATCTTGTAGGTCTTTCTCACTCCGTCTCCCTGACCTCCCACGTCCTCATCTGTGTATTCCCTTATTTTGAGATGGTCTCCAATTCCCTTTCAAGATCTGAACAGCATTCCAATCTTGAAGCACAAACCGTACCGCACGAGAACAATCCAAGCCTTTCGAACGGCGCGGATTCACCGTCGGGGCAGCCGGCTCTTCCCGCTCCGAATCCATCCCCATGGGAGCCTTCCCTCGACCGGTTTGGGGATGGCGGAGTTGTAATAGATGATCACGTTTCCGATGAGCCGTCCGCACTGGTTGCTGATCTCGATTTCGATGTCGGTACTGCCAGTCAACTCCTTCTTACCGGCCACTTGGGCAATGGCTGAGCGTAATCGGTGGTAAGACTCGATGCGGTTCTGTGAATAGTGCACCTGCCCCAACTGCGGGTTGCGCAAGCGGCACCTTCAGGACACTACCCGCTTTCAAAGCTCATCTGGGTCGACCGGGCATCCCAGGTCCATATCCCAACCCTTGCTGATCAACCCCTTGAACCTGCCAGGCTTTCCCATCCCCCTCGAAGGGGCACTGTGTGTCGTCCAGATAGACTTTCCCGGGATAACTTCCAGCGTCCCGATGAGTCCGCAACCGACTTTGCCTACGCCATCGCCCATGCCAGAAGAGGGCTTCCCGACCACCAGATCAGGGCTCGCATCCTGGATGAGAGGGCTTCCTGGAAAAACCACCGCGGACCCAGGAGAATCGATTGCTACCTCGAGCGAACCACCCGACTCGCCAGGCAAATCGTCGAAAGCTCATGAGAGTCTCCCTGGGGCCATCCTTGCCAGATACCCAGCAGCCAGTCGAAATACCCTGATCACTTTTCCATTAGTCCAGGATAATCAGGCCATTAAAGTCAGATTAATTTGAGCGGCAACACTGGGCACAAACTTCGAGCTCGGCATATTCTTCCTCCCAGGACCAGGTCCAATGGAAGGGTCTGGGCATGCGAGTATAAAGAGCAATGATCAAAGGCAGCGCTATGCACCCCCGAGACCCATGCTTACCACTGCCCATCGAAAGAGAATGAAAGGTTGAAAACAGGGCTGGAGATAGTCGGAGCCAGACAAAAAGGACTCACCGGCACAGCCAAGTCCTTGAAAGTGATGGGGTGAGTGATGGGACTCGAACCCACAGCCTCTGGGGCCACAACCCAGTGCTCTAACCGTTGAGCTACACCCACCATAAGTGAAGTCGAGAAGTTGTTTTGATACCAGACAATGGCCTTCGAATCAAGAACAATTCAATCGTTAGAGTTTGGTCTCCTACCCCTCAACAGGCCTGGCCATGCCTTTCCAGCCCTCCCGCTGCCTCCCTCGAACTGGAGTCAGTATCCGGCAAAAAGCTGAACGCAAAGGTTGCCATAGCAGCCGATTCCCACCACCTGGTACTCCGGATTGAGCAGGTTTGCGCGGTGCGATGGGCTTTTCATGAGTGCCTGGTGCATGGCTTGAGGTGTGGCATCGCCCCGTACCAGGTTCTCTCCTGCAAAACTGTAGCTGCTGCAGGACCAGACGAGATTCCAGACAGGGTTCCTGCCGGTTTTCGGGTCCTTGTGATCGAACCGCCCGCTCCGGGCCATTTCTCTGGCGCGCACTTGAGCGACGGCGGCCAGACAATCATCCCACCGCAGCCTTCCGTTATCCCGGATGATCAGTCCGTAGAGCTCACGCTCGAGGCCGACACGAACCGGTTCATGCTTCCGGTAGGTTTCAACAGGCGGCTTCGGCACCGTCCAAGTGGTCCTGTAAACCGGACTGGTACAGGATGCAGCCAACAGGGCCCCCAGAATTACCACGAACTGGCTCCATACAATGATCTGTCCACACATCCAACGACCCATCGTTGCTTCACCTCGAATTCTCTGCTACTAAAGTAGCTACCCGTGCAGTGAGGATTACGATTCGACCCTCCCGAGGTCCACCACCCCGATCGATGGGAAAGACTCTCAACCCTTGCGACACTTCACAGGATCAAAGGGTTTCGACGGAGTGGTGGCGACCCATTGCACAGAATTGGGCCAGTCGGTAGCTTAAACCCAAAACACGCTGCAGGCAACGTCCGGCCTTTGGGGAGCTCAATGCTGTTGGAGGGAGCTTGTTGAACTGATTCCGCCGAACCATTTCAAGCCGGGTTTCACGGGCCGTGCGGAGTCTGCCGATGCGGGATCAGTCAGCCACAGACAAGCTTCGGGCAGCCGGTACCGCCCTGTGATTCACTGCCACTGGCCCCGAATCCGGAGGCCATGCAGCACCAACCTTGCCGCAAAAGACCAACCCTTCTGAGGATACACCATGAGCCCGTTTGTTCACCTGCACGTCCATACGCAATACAGCCTCCTGGATGGCGCCATTCGCTTGAAGGATCTGATCCAGACGGCACGAAGCTACGAGATGCCGGCGGTCACCATCACCGATCACGGCAACATGTTCGGCGCCCTCGAGCTCTACGAGACGGCCAAGAGCGCCGACATCAAGCCTATCATCGGCTGCGAGGTTTACCTCGCTCCCCGCAGCCGATTCGACCGGCAGGTGAGAGGTGAGGCCGGCAGCCCCAACGAAGAGGACCGAAACTACCACCTGCTGCTCCTGGCCAGGGACCGGGCGGGCTACCAGAACCTGCTCAAGCTCGTCTCCGCCGCCTACCTTGAGGGCTTCTACTACAAGCCCCGCATCGACAAGGAAATCCTGCGGCAGCACTCCGAAGGACTGATCGCCCTCTCCGCCTGCCTCAAGGGAGAAGTGGCCTCCCACCTGCTGAAGAACCAGCTCGAGCACGCGCGGCGGGCCGCACGGGAATACGCGGATATTTTCGGGCCGGATGGATTCTACCTCGAGCTCCAGGCCAACGGGCTTCCGGAGCAGGCCGTTGTCAACGACGGTCTGATCGCCCTTGGCAGGGAGCTGGAGCTCCCGCTCGTGGCGACCAACGACTGCCACTACCTGCGCCGAAGCGACGCCCGCGCCCACGAAATCTTGCTTTGCATCCAGACCGGCAAGACTATCCTCGATGAGAAGCGCATGAAGTTCCAGACGGACCATCTCTATTTCAAGTCGCCCGATGAGATGGCCCGCGAATTCGCCCACGTTCCGGAGGCCCTTGAAAACACCTTTCGCATCGCCGAACAATGCAATCTCAAGCTCGAGCTCGGACAGTACCATTTCCCGGCCTTTCCCCTGGACCCCGGAGAAAGCGTCGACGACCGCTTCGAGAAATCCGCCTGGGAAGGGTTTCGAGATCGGCTGGCCCTCATCCGCAAAAGGCGCCCCGATTTCTCCGATGAGGATACAAAGCACTACGAGGAGCGGCTCCGCTACGAGCTCAACGTCATCAAGGAAATGGGGTTTGCCGCCTACTTTCTCATCGTGGCCGATTTCATCAACTACGCCAAGAATCGAAAGATCCCCGTCGGTCCCGGCCGCGGATCCGCAGCGGGCAGCCTCGTGGCCTATGTCATGAAGATCACCGACCTGGACCCCATCGAGCACGGCCTCATCTTCGAGCGATTCCTGAACCGGGAGCGCATCAGCATGCCGGATATCGACGTGGACTTCTGCGTCCACGGCCGCGAGGAAGTGCTCAAGTACGTCGCCGAAAAATATGGAAAGGACCGGGTGGCCCAGATCGCCACCTTCGGGACCATGCAGGCGAAGGCCGTCATCAGGGATGTGGGCCGGGCCCTGGCCATGCCCTACAATGAAGTGGACCGGATTGCCAAGATGATCCCTCCGACCCTGGGCATAACCCTGGAGAAGGCTTTTCAGATCGAGCCCCGCTTCTCTGAAATCCAGCGCGAAGACCCTCAGATCCGGGAGCTTTTCGAAATCGCCTTCGCCCTCGAGGGACTCACGCGCCATGCCTCGACCCATGCCGCAGGAGTGGTCATGGCCGACAAGCCCATTGTCGACTACATGCCCCTCTATCGCGGGCAGGACGAGGAAGTCGTCACCCAGTATTCCATGAAGTACGTCGAGAAGGCGGGCCTCATCAAGTTCGACTTCCTGGGCCTGAGAAACCTCACGGTCATCAACAACGCGGTCCAGCTCATCCGCGACAATCACGGCATCGATCTGGTGATGGACGAGCTCACCCTGGATGACCCGGATACCTACGCCCTCCTCAGCAGGGCCGACACAACGGGAGTTTTCCAGCTGGAAAGCTCGGGGATGCGGGACATCCTGCTGCGGCTGCGGCCCGAAAATTTTGCCGACATCGTCGCCCTCGTGGCGCTCTACCGGCCTGGCCCTCTCGAGAGCGGCATGGTGGAATACTACATCCAGGGAAAGCACGGGCAGATCGAGGTGACCTACGATCTCGAAGAGCTGCGGCCTATTCTCGAGCCTACCTACGGCGTCATTCTCTACCAGGAGCAGGTCATGAACGTGGCCAGCGTCCTGGCCAACTACACTCTCGGGGAGGCCGACATTCTGCGCCGTGCCATGGGCAAGAAGAAGCCCGAAGAGATGAAGGCTCAGCGCGACCGCTTTCTTTCCGGGACCGAGCAGAACCGTATCGACAAGGCCAAAGCGAACCACATCTTCGATCTCATGGAGAAGTTCGCGGGATACGGCTTCAACAAATCTCACAGCGCCGCGTACGCCCTCATCGCCTACCAGACCGCCTACCTGAAAGCGCATTATCCTGTGGAGTTCATGGCCGCCCTGCTGAACAGCTTCCTCAACAGCACCGACCACGTTGTCAAGCTCATCAACGAGTGCGGCGAGAAGAAGATCGAGATCCTGCCGCCCGACGTGAATGCCAGCTACAAGGACTTCTCGGTGGTCGAGGGAAAGATCCGGTTTGGCCTGGGGGGCGTCAAAAACGTTGGGGAATCTGCCGTGGAGGTGATCCTGCAGAGCCGCGACACAGAGGGTCCTTTCAAATCCGTTCACGACTTCTGTCAGCGGGTGGACAGCCAGAAGGTGAACCGCCGCGTCATCGAGCAGCTCATCCGGTGCGGCGCGTTCGATTCACTGCATCCCAGCCGCGCTCAGGTGTTCGCCGCCCTGGACGAGGCCCTGGATCGGGCCCAGGCCTACCAGCGCGACCGCGCATCGGGTCAGATGAATCTCTTCGACCTTCTCAGGGCCAAGAAGAACGTTACCCCAGCCCCTCCCAAGCTCCCGGATGTGCCCGAATGGGATTCCCGCATGAAGCTCCAGTATGAAAAGGAATCGCTGGGCTTTTACATTTCCGGACACCCCCTCGACCTCTATGCCGACCAGATCGCCAAGCTTTGCACGACGCAGACAACGGGAGCCAAGGAACATCGGGAGGGCGCCGAGGTCATCCTCTGCGGGGTTCTCAGCGTGATCAAGGAACTGACCACCAAAAAAGGCGACCGAATGGCTTTCCTGACTCTTGAAGACAAGGAGGGGACCATCGAAGTGGTATCGTTTTCCGATACTTACCAGCAGTGTAAAGACCTGCTGGAGGACGACGCCCCGGTGGTGGTCATCGGCAAAGTCCAGCACGACGAGAAGAGCAGCAAGGTCATTGCCGCCAAGGTCCTGAACCTGGATGACGCCCAGGTTCAGACCGTGGAGGCGGTGCATATCCACCTCCCGGCCGGAACCACCGATCAGGACTTGCTCACCCGGCTCAGGCATCTGCTCATGACGCACCCGGGTGAGTGCAAGACCGTTCTGCACCTCAATGTGGACGGCAAGGCCGAGGCTGTCATCGCCCTCAGCCCCAAGCTCCAGGTCAGCCCGACCACCGGCTTCTTTCAGGAAATGACCCAGCATTTCGGCAAGGATTGCCTGCAGACGGTGCTGAAGAGGTGCCACATTTCCAGCAATTGATGATGGGGGGAGGGGCAAGTTTCTGGTTTCTAGTTTCTGGTTTCTAGTTTCTAGTTTCTAGTTTCTGGTTTCTGGTTTCTGGGTTGTGGTTTCTGGGTTGTGGTTTCTGCGTCTCCGCGCCAGCACAGGAAGAGGAAATACAGGCTCTGAGGACTTAAGGCATTGGAACCCCGTACACAATGGTCCGACCGGCCTGCAGAGGATCATTCATCCTCCGGTGAGGAAGCAGTGTCGGAATGGCCCCCCTCGCCGGGTGACCTGTAACGCAGCAGAAGACTGCAGAGCGATGCACCAACCATGGCCAGACCGAGCAGCAGAAAGCCCAGGGGAAACCGCCCCTGCTCAGCCAGAAACCCCATGAAGCTTGGAACAACCCCGGCTCCCACCAGGACAGCGGCGGGGATGCAGAGCGACACGGCGATCGAGCGTCGACGCGGCTCGACAATATGCGAGAGAACAGCAAAACCTGCGGGGAAGAAGCACACCGAAAGAACGGACTGCATCACTACCAGCAGCGCAATCCCGGATTGGCCCGCCCACGCGAGCAGCCCCGTGAAGATGCCCGTCACCAGGGAAAAGAAGAATATGGCGCGGCGAGCTCCCAGGCGATCGGCGAGCCATCCGGAGATGAGGGCCATGAAGACACCGGGTATCCGGGCCGCCGCCGTCAAGCCATTGGCCGACTCCAGCTCAAATCCCTTGGTCGTGACGAGATACAGAGGTGTCATGGTGTACACTCCGATGCTCCCTCCAACGGCCAGGCCGAATAAGACCACCATCATCCAGAATGCAGGCAGGACGGCGATCTCCCTCAGCGCATGAAAACCCGGAGATTCCCCTCGGAACTCACCCCCCCTTCCCTTCCACGCATAGAGCGCCGCCACTCCATAGGTTTGCAGCCCCATGAAGGCGAACAGGGACCGCCAGGACCCGGCCGTCCCCAGAAGGTCCGCAATGACCGGGGCTGCCACAAATGCCAGGTTAGGAGCCAGTTCGTGGATGGCGAGCCCTTTTCCCCAGTCCTCGGCCCGCACCAGTGAAGTGATGCAGGCGATACCGGACGGGAAATAGAGCCCGGCACCGAGGCCGATGCAGAACAGCGAGGTTTTCAGGAGGGCGGCGGACTCACTCCAGGAGAGGACGAGCGACGCGGTGCCAATGAGACCGCACGCGATCAGGATGACCCACCTGTGAGGGAGCTTCGAATTCACCACACCCGAAACCAGCAGTCCGATGGAGACCCCGGCCGAAATCAGTAGAAAGAGCCGCCCTGCCTCAGCATGGCCGATCTGGAGATCCGCTTCAATGGCAATGAGGAAAGGGGCCAGAATGACCCTGGGAAGAAAGCTCGTAAAAAAGATGGACGCCAGCAGCAGGAGCACGGGAATCTGGAGACGAAACGATGAAGCGCTGGCGACGGAGCAACGGGTCGTCATGATTTAAGGATGTCTCTTCCTATGAATCCGGCGGCATGATTCCGTTCCCTTTTCATCTCCAGGTTCGTCCAAAGTCCGAACCGCCCGGCAGGTGAACGCGTCCTGGTGGGAAGCGGGGGCCACGAAAGTCTTCCAGTCCTCAGGACATCGGCTGTCGCCCCACACTATCGATGGTTTGTCGAAGACCCTCACGGAGCTGCACCCTGGGTCTCCATAGGGAATGCTCTTGCAGGGCGGCAATGGAGGCCAGTGAATGACGAATGTCCCCCGGTCGCTCGGGCATGAAGCGGTGATGGAAAGAATTGCCCGTCAAGTCCTGTATGGTGTCCGCAAGCTCAAGGATGGAAATGCGGACGCCGGTTCCGGCGTTGTAAATGCCGTGAGGCAGCGGCACTCTGAATTCACCGAGTCCGGCCGCCGCCAGATACGCCGAAACGACATCCCCCACATAGATGAAATCCCGTGTCTGTTGACCATCCCCAAAGATGGTGAGGGGCTCACGCGCCAGGGCAAAATCGATGAACCGGGAAATGACGCCGCTGTAAGGGCTCCTGGGATCCTGGCGCGGTCCGTAGATGTTGAAACAGCGCAGCGACACCCCGATGGGACTCGATGCCACCCGCTGTGAGCTCAGGTGTTTGGCTCGGCCATAAGGGCTCAGATGCTTCGTTTCGGGTGTGACATAGCTTTCGAGGAGGGGCAGTCTATCGTCCTCGCCGTATTCCGCCGCAGAACCCGCAAAGACAAACCGGCTGAACCCCAATCCCTCCGCCTCCCTCAGCAGATCCTCGGTCGCGTGCCAGTTCACCCGCATCGTCTCCTCTTCATGATCCACCGAGTAAGGAACGCTCACAATGGCCGCCAGATGGAAACAGACATCCAGAGCAGGATGCTCCCTCCGGAGCCGTCCCAGGAGCCCGTGCTCCTCGACCGAGCACTCGCGGAAATGGAAATCCCGGTGGTCCTGGAAGGATTTCATGTTCTCGCGATGCCCCGAAAAGAAATTGTCCACCCCGATAACTTGAAAGTCCAACGCAAGCAGAGCCTCTGCCAGGTGACTGCCCACAAACCCCGCAACTCCCGTGATCAAGCACCCTCTCTTCATCCGCACTCCCGACTCCTCGACGGCCATCCGACTCATGAGATAAGAAATGGAAATCGTTAATATTCTTTTCAGCATCCCTATGGGAGCTTCCCGTCTTCGAACGAATCTACTGGTGGTCAGGCCCGATGTGTACTAATCTCCGACCTTCTCTCGTGCAGAGCAGTACGAAATCAGGTCCATATAAGGAGTGAGACATCGCCCATGTTGTTCCATCGCCAATGGTTTGTTCTCGTCATCGTCTGTGTGGCACTGTCGGGCTGTGCGCCCAAACGTTTCGTTCCGACCCCGGACTATCCACCCAGGGATCCCGGCCTCTCGGTAAGGAAGATCACCAAGGACGAGCTCAATCGGATCAGCCGCAAAGATTCCGAAATCGACTACCGCACCTCCCTCGAGATACTGGCGCGCGTGAACATTCGCGACCGGGATTACATCGAGGAAGACATCACGAAGGGCAAGAAAATCAAGGTTCCCAATGACTTCAAGTATTACAAAACCTGGACTCCCCTCCCCAGAGCAATCCCTGAAGTGAACCACTTATCGAAGTTCGTGCTCATCGTGAAGTCCATCCCCTTCGCCGGTTGGTATGAGAAAGGTCATCTCCTGGAAGACACCTACATCTGTATAGGGAAAAAGGGAGAATGGACAAAGGCCGGACTTTATAAGGTTCTGAAGAAGGACGAGAATCATGTTTCGGCGAGCTACCGCAACGCCTACGGACAGCCTGCCCTGATGCCCTGGGCTCTTCGCATCTATGGGCATGTCTGGATCCATGCCGGAGATATCGAAGGCCCCAACTGCTCCCACGGCTGCATCAACCTTCCCTTGCGCCCGGCCGAAAGGCTTTTTGACTGGGCAAATACAGGCACGACGGTCCTTGTGGTTGAATCTTTGAAAGACCTCGACAAAAGACTGCCCAGGCACCCCGTCAAATCGACACCGCCAGAAAAGTCCTCTCCGACCAAGAAACCTGCTATCAAGCCCGCCCCGGCAAAGAAAGCCCCGGCGAAGTCGGCCGAGGCCACAGGACTTGATCAGGTTTGCTGCAGCGATCTGGAGTCTCTTTCGATGGCCGCCCGGACCCTTTCGTCGATGTAGTCGTTGAGAGCCTTTTCAAGAGCGGACCTGGCTGTATCCAGCTGTTCCTTCCGGCCCGCCTCAGCATAGGAGCTTTCGACCTCCATGGCCAGTCCACAATCCCAGTCGGACATGCCCGATGGAGATGTTTTCATCGGTTCAGTTCTTACAGCGACGTAGTGGTCGATCACCGAAAGAAGTACTTCAATTCCCATCGTGTCTCCTCAGCAGGTTCAGTTCCTCATCCTGGACAGCTTTCGATCGATGAATTGTGCAACGAGTGATTCATATTCCTTGCCCACATAACCTCGGTAAGAAAACAGCTCGAGCTTGGTCCGGTTCCAGAATTCCACGAGATCCTCTTCCGATTCGAGACTGCTGATGTCACGGTGCATGGCATCGAGATACCGGTCGCGCAGGCGGGATCGATGGTATTCGAACATTTCCTTGAGAAGCAGTCTCTGGTCCTCGGAAAAACTCACGGAAGCCACCTGTCGCGTGATATCTTCCTGGATTTCCTGCAGCTCAGAGAAGTGCTCGGCCCGATCCAGGCTCGCCTGGATGGACTTGAGGATGTGCTCATTGATCCTGAGAACCTGGTTCTCGTAGACCTGCTGCAGCTCCTCTTCAAGATGCCTTGTGTCGTAAGGAAGCTTGAACTTCAGCTCCCCGACCAGCTGGGCAAAACGGCGCGACAGATCCTCGTGGCTCCAGCTCCCGATCAGGGCTTCCGCCATTTGATGGTATTCCGTCGCATCCCTGTAAACCACTTGAATGGCCGGCTCCTGAGGGTTCGCCTCGAAGCGGATCTCTCCAAAATTCTCAGAGATGGACGCCGTGGATACGGAATCAAAACAACGCGTCGGGAACGGCATGTCCGTCAGTATGCTGCTCACCACCTGATGCCTGCGGTCCACGACCTGCCCCAGCCTTCTGAAGCTGATCAGCCCACCGCGCGTTTCCTGGCCATATTCCTTGTGGAACGTCTGGAAAGCAATGAGCAGGAGTTTGACGCAGTTTTCGGGCTCCAGGAAACGGCCGAGGGGAGCAAAATGGTAGACCCTCATGCCCGCCCCGAGGTGATCCAGGCAGTAGAGCAGGTAGTAGCGAATTTCGGCATCGAGCAGCGACAGGATCTGGAGCAGCTTTTCAGCTGACTTGATCTGCCGCTCAAAGGTCTCCAACCCGACGCTCTTGAGCTTCTTTTTGTGGTAGATGAAGTTGACCGGCATCCGCAGCAGGTACATCTGAAGGTCCTGATAATCCACCCAGGGGAGCGACATCAGCTTCAGGAGCCTCTCGAGCGCTGCGCACTGCCTGCCATGCCAGACGGATTCATCCTCGAGATCTTCATCTGTGAACCCGCAGTAGTGCATTCCTTTGTCAGGCATCATCGGTACGCCATCGGCGGTCAGGCGGAAATCCGTCAACACCGCCTCGCCCTTTTCACGAAGCATCTCCCGCAACCTCTGGCTCCAATCCGCCGAAAGCGAGAGGATCTGCAGGGCCAGCGCCCGATGGGAGAGAAACTGATCCAGGAGGTCCGTGACCATGAGTCCCTCTTCCACGGCGGCGGCGGCAAGAATGGAGTGCAGGATGAATACGTCGATCAGACGGTCGTCCCCATAGCGGGTGTAATTCTCCAGGGCGGTCAGCGGCTCCTCACCCAGCAGGATGTGCCCGCTCAACCCGTGATGGAGCACCAGCCGGATGACCAGGTCCTCCACATGGGAGTCCAGATCGTAGCTCTTCAGGATCCCGGCCTTAAGAAGAATCTGCGCACCCCTCGCCGCGTGGGTCCAGCACAGATCCACCTCGGGATGCACCTCGCCGTAGGACTCGATCTTCCCGATGTCCTGAAACAACAGGGCCAGGGTCAGCGCCTGGTAGTAGTGGGGGCGCTGCTGGATCCGGTCCAGAAGGTATTCCAGTATGTCGAGCTGAGCGTGGCTGGCTCCGATCCCCTCCTCGGCCAGGGGGCCGAATTCATGCTTGGCCAGCTGATAGAAGGTGTTCGGATCCTGGAATGCCCCACGATTCTTCGTGATAAGCGCCTGGAACTTCTCCAGGCAGTGCATGACGTAGCTTCCCAGGGGCTGCTTCTGACGCGTCGGCCAGTGCTCGATGAGACTGCCGAAGACGTGGAACTCGGGCAGCACGAGCCTGAGGACCTGAGGACAGTGGTGAGCCAGCACACCGATGGTCTCGTAGATTTCCTCGGGAATGAAGATCTGGCTCCGAAAGATCCCCTTCAACCACGCCTCCATTTCGCCGATCGTCTTTCCCTTCTCTTCGAGAATCTCCGAGCGATGGAAAGGGTCGCACCTCAGGTAACATTGCTCCTGCGCCAGGTAGTCTCGGTAACTGGCAAGCTCCGAAAAGAGGCGCTCCATGTCCTGGAAGCTTTTCAGGGAGATCCCCCGCAGCCTCTGGGACTCGAAATGAAACAGCAGGGCCTCGATCTGCACCAGATTCTCATCGACATCCACGTAGGAAACATCCAGTGCCCGCGTTTCCGGATTCAAGACCATTCGGACGCCGCTGTCGAAGACGAAGGCCGAACGTCCCTCAGCCAGCGTTTGCCTGACCTCCTGGAAGAACGCCGTGTGAAGACGCTCGATTTCGATCCGGTTCAGCGTCTCACGGATCTGCGCGGCCCGCTCCTCGGTCCGGTCTTCGGGGACGGCCGCCAACATCGGGTTGAAGTTGACGATGCGCTTCTCCGAGGAATGAACCGCGATCCAGAGCAGGATGAAGCCGGCGTAAGCCCCCAGCCTGGGAAGCAGATGACCCGTTCCGTGGAACTCGGTCTCCAGAAACTGCCGAAATAGAAAAGACTCGCCGAAGAGGTAGTCTCCGAGGAACTGCTCCTTGAATTGCTGAGCCGTACGGGCCAGCTGCAGGGCCTCCTCCAGACGCTGCAGCTTGTCGGGCTGGTGATCGCAGATGACCTCCTTTTCGAAGGCGCCTTTATGCAGGAATTCCTGCCAGTCATCCAGGAATTCAAAGAGGTTGAAAAGCTTCATGATCTCACGAATGGCCTTGTTGCGAACCCCGCCCAAAGCACTCACCTTGAGATCGTGGAGCTTTTCCCAGTCGATATTGGGGTTGGTCGCCACGTTGATGGCATCGTCGTAAATGCGATAAATCTCCCTGGCCTGTTCTCCGGTGAACTCATCCCCCAGGGCGGCCGCGATTTCGGCAACGCTCATGAGCCGGCAGACCCTCAAAAGCTCCAGGATTTCAGGGTAGCTGCCCTCTTTCGCCCGATCTGTGATAGGCTTGAGTGTCTTGGCGGGAAGTTTTCCGAACACGATGCGGCTCATGGTGCTGTGGCCCACCACAATGAGCAGGATCTCCCGCAGCTGTGCGGGGGACAAACCGTGAAGCGCAAGCTTGGGGATGTTTTCGAGAATGGGTGTGACCGGTCCTTCGATGCGGTCGGGGTTCAGAATCTCCCGGACCTTCTCCAGCCTGGACCTCTGGGCCAGAAGCCGCAGCACCGCATTGAAGCTCTCGCTGTGGCTGCGAAAAGGATTGCTCAGGCGCGTCCGTTCGAGCTCCGAAAGCTGGTGGAATTCCTGATCGCGGATCTGAGTGAGCGCGGTAAGCACATTCAGAACATACCTGAATGAGTTCCGGTACTGGGCCACCAGGGGCAGGCTGCAGCCCTGCATTCCCGATGTCTTGATCTCCTCCTCGAGGTCTGTCAGGCTGATTTCGGGTTGTCTGGGACGGCCGGCGTACACGAGCAGGCTCTCGGGGAGCTGGCAATCCACCTCCAACCGCTCTGCCCAGTATTGACTCTGATGCTTGGGCGATTTTCTTTTCAGCTGAAGGGTCGAGAAATAAGGCTCGAAGGCGACCTTCCAGGATTTCTCCGGATTCTTCATATACGATTCCGGCAGCTTGAGATTCAGGCGCGGAAGCCCATGGATTTCCTCGATGCTCAGCTGCTCCGGCCGCTGTTCGTTGAACAGCTGTCGAAGATGCGGTTCGGAATATGCGAAGCGCCCCAGGTAATAATGGAGGTCTGCTACGTCAATATCCATTTCGGTTTTGGGCGCAGAGCTTGTATAGTCCCGCCGCGTGTTGAAAATATGGGAAAAGACAAGGAAGGACTTGAGCTCTTCGTCGCTCCTGAAACGCACGCGGCAGACGTGATCCTCCCTTGGGGCCGGAGCATGGGCCAGAACCAGGAACCGCCCGTCTCGGTCCAGGAGATCATAAATCTTTCCAGCCAGATACATGGCATACTGGAGCAGGCGCTGACGGCTCAAAGATCTTCTCGAAATGCGCGGGAGCTTCTGGCCCAGCAGGTAGTCGAAAACGTCGTTGGGAATGATCACGATGTCCAGGGGGATTCGCCAGGAATTCAGCTTCTCCAGCGAGTCGAACAGAACCATGCGATGGCTGGACAGGCGTGCCGCCAATTCGTGCACGATGAGGTCGCGGTCGGTGGTGAACAGGCCGATCTCGAGCCGCTCGGTCCGCGTCTCCCAGATATACCGGATGATCTGCTCTTCGATTTCATCGGCCTTGCCGTTGATTTCCCGAAGGGAGTGGGCCACCAGATTGATCGGAATCAGAAAATAGCGCTTTCCCGATGCGCTGAAGCGAATGAGCAGCCCGAGCTTCTGGTAGATGGCGTTGAGGCTGCGGGCATGGGTGGCTATTTCACGCGGATCCTCGAAATGAATGCTCTCCAGAAATTCAGTATCCGCATCGGTGAGAACACTCTGTTCGATGAGCCCCAGCCCATAGGCGTTGCCTCCGAAACGGCTGGGCAGGTAGCTGGGGTGGTCTTCCGAAGCGAAGGTCCCCATGGGAACATCCTGTGAATCGATGCCGTACTGAGGATAGTCTTCGGGATTGATGAGGCGAAAGAAGCTGCCCTGAGAGTCAATGCCTTCTATTGCAAGCCTGTAACCATCGGCTTTCATGGGGATTTCCATTGAGGTGAAGTAGCAGGGAACGTCGAATGCCGTTGAATCCGCTTCCCTGAAGCTATACGCATATCATTTCCCAAAATCGAAAGCAAATGTGCTCTTGAGAATCAAAGTGTGAAGCTGAGGGGGATTGTGACCATGAATCGATTTTTCATCGGCCTGGCCATGCTCGGAGCGATCGGAAAAGCCCCGGCAGCCGGCGGAACCCTGGCAACGCTTGCGGTCGGTGTTCCCACAGCCTTCCTACTGGCCCAGTTCCCCGCCGGCGTTGCCTTCGCCTTCGTACTTGTTGTCTCGGTGCTGGGCACATTTGGAGCGGAGCTCACCATCCGCAAGCTCGGCCGGCAGGACCCCCCCGAGGTGGTGGTCGATGAGCTCGCCGGCTTCCTGATCACCATGCTCTGGCTCCCGGCCTCCTGGGTCACCCTTACGGCCGGGTTCGCCCTCTTCCGCCTCTTCGACATCTGGAAACCCTGGCCCATCCGGTGGGCGGACGCCAAGGTCAAAGGGGGTTTTGGTGCCATGCTCGACGACATTCTGGCAGGGCTCCTGGCCCACCTCGTTCTCCGGCTCTTGCTTCGCACGCTGAACTGAACATCAGGCCTTCCATTCAGCCGGGTTTCAACCCGCTTCGGACGATTCCCCCGCTGCACCCCCTCGAATACCGGTGCACGACTCCTCAAGGGGCCGTCCACGGATGCGAGCTGCCATGGATTCGTGGAGCCTCCTGGCCAGGAGGTAGGTGCCACAGCCGATGCTGAGGCCCGCAACATCCCAGAGAATATCCATGATGTTCGCATCGCGGCCCGGAATGAAGGCCTGGTGAAATTCGTCCGCAAGCCCATAGAGGACTCCCGAGCCAATGACGCAGAAAGAGAACACCAGGGGGTTCCTGCGTCGCAGGACGGCCTGCCAGAGACAGGACAGGAAAAGACCGAGGGTGAAGAACTCGACCAGGTGGAAGTAGTCCGCCTTGAAAGTCAACTCCGCACCGTTGAATGTTCGGTGTGACAGGGAAAAGATGAAAAGCGCGTAGAGGGCCGGCGGGAACCAGCAGAGTAAAGGCGTCATGACTTTCACACGGTCCCGGAATCCGAAGATGGCGGCTGCGATCGCGCCCGATGCGAGCAGAGTTATGGGCAGCCAGGTATCCTGGGCCTTCACCTTGAAACAGAAGGTAACAATGATCGCCCCCAGCGTCTGGGCTCCATAAATCCCCGAAACCCAGAACCAGGGACTCATACCAACGAGTCTCTCCAATATGGAATGAACATGTGAAGTCTTGAGGGGCATGATCTGGATCGTTCTCTCCATGGATTCCATCCATAACTCCGATGTCCGCCGGCACCTGCTCTGAATCCTCCGGGACCCCGGCTGTCCATTCTCTTTGCAGAACCGGCCGATCGTGTTTAAATACTGAAGTGATTGAAACACGCACACCAACGTATTATCACTTGAACCGAGAGACCATGTCAAACCTGAGCCGGACCAAGGCCACGCAAACCTGTCGCATCCTTCATGCCGTGCTGTTCACTCTGGCGATTCTCTGGCATCCGAGCTTCGGCAGCGGTCTCACGGAAGAGGAACTCAACACTGTGGAGGTCTATGAGCGCGTTGCTCCGTCCATCGTCAACATCACTACCGAGGCGTGTGAACCGGATTACTTCCTGTGCATCGTTCCCGAAAGGGGATCCGGCTCCGGTATTGTGCTGACTGAAGATGGCATTATTGTTACAAATTACCATGTTATTGCGGAGGCAAAAAACATTCAGGTTTCGCTGGGCAACGGAAGGCATTTCACGGCCGAGGTGGTCGGCGTGGCACCCCAGCACGACGTTGCCGTGCTGCGCATCGATACGGGTGACACACCGGTACATCCGGCAATGCTTGGAGACTCGGATACGGTTCGGGTCGGAGAAAAAGTGCTGGCCATCGGAAACCCCTTCGGACTGGGTCAGACCCTCACGGTAGGAATCGTCAGCATGACAGGCCGCGACATACGTCACCGAGGAGTCATACTGCGCAATCTGATCCAGACAGACGCAGCGATCAATCCCGGCAACTCGGGTGGGGCGCTGGTGAACTCCAGGGGTGAGCTGATCGGCATGAACACAATGATTCTCAGCCCCACCGGATCGAGCGTAGGGATTGGATTCTCGATACCCGTGAATCAGATCAGGAAGGTCACCCCGGGCATCATTCATACCTGGGGACGATGGGTAGGCTGGGTGCTGGCGATTCTTGTCGTCAGCTGGATCATCCGCAGAGTCTATTCTCCCCGACCGGGTGGCCGGGGAATGCGGTGAGCGAGCTTCGGCGGGGGCCTGATGCGACAGCCGCGGGCAGGTCTCAAAGACCCATGGAGAGAAGGCACGTTATCCAGACCGGCACCCATCGCACAATTCTAAGGAACGAGCACAAAAGGACGATGACAACCATGAGAATCTCGAGACCTCTTTTGCTGCGGACCCTGATTGCATTGCTGGGAATCCTCATCCTCTCGTGGCCGCAGGCTGCTCTTTCGCTGACTGAGGATGAAAGGAACAACATCGAGCTTTACCAGCGCCTTGCCCCGGGAGTGGTCAACATTACGAGCACAGTCCTGGAACAGGACTTCTTCTTCAACGTGGTTCCAAGGCAGGGTGCGGGATCGGGTGCGATCATCGATCCTCGTGGCTACATCCTGACCAATCATCACGTGATCGAGGATGCCCGCAAGCTGGAGGTGACGCTGAACAATGGCAAGAAGTATGCGGCGACACTGGTGGGCTCCGATCCAGACACCGACCTGGCCGTTGTCAAAATAGAAGTTCGACGTGAAGATCTGGCCGTGATCCCCATGGGGACTTCGACCAACTTGAAGGTGGGGCAGAAGGTGCTGGCTATCGGCAATCCGTTCGGCCTCGGCCAGACCCTGACGACAGGCGTGATCAGCTCCGTGGGCCGGATGCTTCGGGCGACCAGCGGTCTGCCCGTGGAAGACATCATCCAGACCGATGCCTCGATCAATCCCGGAAACTCCGGAGGTCCCCTCATCGACTCGTCGGGCAAAATGATCGGGATCAACACGGCGATCTTCAGCCCCACGGGCTCCAACGTCGGCATCGGCTTCGCCATCCCCATCGATACAGCCAAGATGATACTCAACGACCTCATCGAGAAGGGCTACTACGGATACCCCTGGATCGGGGCCTCTCTCATGACCCTGACGCGGGACCTGGCAGAAGACTTGAAACTGCCTGTCGAATCGGGCGCCATGCTGGTGGAGGTGGTCCAGGACGGCCCTGCGGACCGGGCGGGATTGCGCGGCGGCCGTGAACGTGCCCAGATCGGCAACAAGATCGTGATCGTCGGCGGCGATACCATCGTGCGTATTGAAGGGGAGCGCGTGACCGATGCGGATTCCGCCATTCGAATGGTCCGGAAGTACCGGCCCGGAGATCGCGTTCGGATGGAGGTCGTCCGATGGAGCGGGGACACCAAGACTTACACCGTCACACTGGCAGAAAAGCCGAAACAGCAGCAGCGCCAGCAGCGCCGTTCGCGATAGTAGTTTTCCCTTGACCCTACCTTCAGCAGAAAGGTGGCAGCTCAGTGACTCATCATGATGCTCAAAAACGCGGGATTTCGGGTCCCCTGACATTCGTGGTCATGGATGGTATCGGCTTTCGGAAGGATACCGAAGGAAACGCCGTGGCCAACGCTCACACCCCTCACCTGGACTGGCTACTTGCCAACTGTCCGTGGACACTGCTCAAGGCCCACGGCACAGCGGTCGGCCTCCCTTCAGACGAAGACATGGGGAATTCCGAAGTCGGTCACAACGCTTTCGGGGCCGGCCGGTTTTACCCGCAAGGGGCGAGGCTGGTCAACGAAGCCCTGGCGTCGGGCAGGATCTACGAAAGCCGGGCCTGGCAGCACCTCGTCCGTTTCTGCAGGGAACATGACGGGGCCCTCCACTTCATCGGGCTCTTCTCGGACGGCAATGTACACAGTCACATCGACCACCTGAAGCTCATGATCCGCCGGGCCGCATTCCAGGAGAAGCTTCCCAGGGTGCGGGTTCACATCCTGCTGGATGGCCGGGATGTCGGCGAAACCTCCGCCCTGGACTACGTCATTCCCTTTGAAGCCTTCCTCAAGGAAGTGAACGAGCAGGCCGGGGTGGATTATCGCATCGCCAGCGGCGGCGGACGCATGAAGGTGACGATGGACCGGTACGAAGCCGACTGGGGCATGGTGGCCCTGGGCTGGAAAACCCATGTGGCGGGAGAAGGGCGAGCCTTTCCGTCCGCCGAGGAAGCCATCCGCACCTACCGCGACGAAAGACCCGGCGTCATCGACCAGGACCTTCCCGCCTTCGTCATCGCCAACCCCGATGGACCCGTAGGCCCCATTCGAGATGGGGACTCGGTGATCTACTTCAATTACCGTGGCGATCGTGCCATAGAGATCTGCAGGGCGTTCGAAGAGGACCCCTTCGACAAGTTCGAGCGGACCCCGCGGCCCCGGGTGGCGTTCGCAGGCATGATGGAATATGACACCGAGGCGCACATTCCCTCCAGTTATCTGGTGGAGCCGCCTTGCATCGAGCGGACCATGGGTGAGCTGCTCTGCGAGCGGGGCATACGGCAGGCTGCCGTGAGCGAAACTCAGAAGTTCGGGCATGTCACCTATTTCTGGAATGGGAACCGCTCGGGCAAGTTCAGCGAGGAACTGGAGGAATACGTCGAAGTGCCCTCAGACCGCGTACCCTTCGAGGAAAGACCCTGGATGAAGTCCGCCGAAATCACGGACACGGTCATCGAGGCCATGCGGTCGGGCAGATTCGACTTCATCCGGCTGAACTACCCCAACGGGGACATGGTCGGACACACGGGGATCTACCAGGCCGCAAAGATCGGCGTGGAGTGCGTTGACCTCAGTCTCGGCCGCATTCTGCCCGTGGTTCGCGAGACGGGCGGCATCCTGGTCGTGACCGCAGACCATGGCAATGCCGAAGAAATGTTCGAGATCAACAAGAAGACCGGCCAGGTGAAGGTGGATGAGCACGGCCGTCCCAAAGGCAAGACAGCTCATACGCTGAATCCCGTCTGGTTCATCGTTTATGACCCCCGGCCCGGGTCCGGCCTCCGTCTCAATCCAGACCTCAAAGAGCCCGGTCTCACCAATGTGGCAGCCTCCTGTTTCACACTCCTCGGCCTCGCCCCCCCCGACCTTTACGATCCATCGATCGTCGTCGCCGGTTGAGGGATGGGGCAGCGGGGAAGCCACCTGACCCATTGGAGCAGAGCGATTGCTGGACGGGAAGCCCGGCGATTTGCCATCCCCGACAAACGGCACTATGTTTTCTTACTCAACACGGTTGAAGTTCTTGCTTTTGGTGAAAGGAGACCCCGAATGAGAATCGTCCTGTCGATCGTACTGAGCACCTTCCTCCTCCTCGGACAAGCCATGGCTGCCGAGCAGCAGAAAGCAATCCCGAAAGCCAGCAACCAGAAGGAGAAGTCTGCCATCGCCGAGCCGGGCAAGTCCAAGACCGGGCTCAAGACCCAGAAGGAAAAGTTGAGCTACACTCTTGGGTACGACGTCGGCAGACGCATGAAACAGAACTCAGTGGAAATGGATACGGAGATCTTCGTCAAGGCCCTGAAAGAGGGACTCGCGGGAGTCGAAAGCGCGCTGACCGAGGAAGAGATGCGGGCTGCCCTGCAGCCTCTTCAGGAGGAGATGAAAGCCAGGCGCGCCGAAGAGATGAAGAAGAGGACTGAGATGAACAAGGAGCTCGGTGAAAAGAACAAAGCGGAAGGCGCGGCCTTCATGGCTGAAAATGCCAAGAAGGATGGCGTCGTGACCCTGCCGAGCGGTCTGCAGTATAAAATCATCAAGGAAGGAACGGGCAAGACCCCGAAGAACACAGATACGGTAGAAGTGAACTACCGTGGCACATTGATCAACGGCAATGAATTCGACAGCTCCCACAAACGCGGACAGCCGGCCACCTTCGGCGTGGACAAGGTCATCAAAGGCTGGACCGAGGCGTTGCAGCTCATGAAGGAGGGCTCTCAGTGGACCGTTTACATCCCCTCCGAGCTGGCTTATGGAGAGAGGGGCGCGGGCAACATGATCGGTCCGAATCAGTTTCTGGTCTTCGATGTGGAGCTTCTCTCCGTCAAGGAACCTCCTTCGGAGCAGAAACCTCCTGCAGAGCAGAAATAATCGCCTTTTATCCAGAATACAGATCTGGATGCTCGGTCCCGGATGTCGCTGGGACCACCCGACGAGAATGGGGTCATTATCGAGCATCCAGCGTCCAGGGTTCCGGCCAGGAGGCCATCCGAGAACACCTTTTTGTCATTTCAAACGGTGCGTAGCGGAGAGAGAAATCTCGTAAACTCGTGGTGTTACAATGAACGAGATTTCCCGCTGTGGCTCGAAATGACAGTTCTCGGACAGCCTCTTTGTACAGCGCCACACAAGAAGGTGTCCATTATCACGTCGTCATGCCGGCATTCTTTTGGCCGGCATCCAGGTCTTTTTGTGGATTCCGGCTTGAAAATTGCCGGAATGACGACCCAGGTATTGGGCACTCTATTGTGTTGGCCTGTACTTAGGCAACCCCTGTGCAGACGGGGTTGCCGTTCAGCGTCGAGATCGTCACCGAACGCGCAGGGCCTTTCTTGAGGACAATCCTGACCACCTCCCCCTTGGACGCAAATCTCACGGGAATTCCCGAAACCCCGACCCCGCTGCTGGTGTAGCCCATCATGGACCCGTGACTCCAGACGCCCGTGCAGATCCTCCTTGGCGCCCGACTGTGGGTGAAAACCGGGCCGATCAAGGGCAGCCGGATCTGGCCCGCGTGGCTATGGCCGCAAAGGTAAAGATGCGGTGCGAAGAGGCTGGCCTCGCGGTAGACCTCGTTGGAATGGACCACAAGCACCCGGAAGTCCTCCGAGGGGACATTCTCAAAAGCATCCTCCAGGTCATGGCACTTGTAGTAATGCGGGTCGTCGGTGCCGACAATCCAGATGCGCTCCCCATTGCGACCGATCTCAAGGCAGTCGTTGACCAGATAACGAACGCCGAGATCCTTCATCGGCTCAATGATTTCGGTGCAGTCATGGTTGCCGAGCACCCCGATGATACCGTCTTTGGCCCGAATAGCGGGGGCCAGCTGCCTGAAATGCTCAAGCGCCCTGTCGAACGGCCCGTGAGTTTCCATGCGCAGGTCCCCGCCAATCAGGCACAGGTCGACGGGCATCTCCCCGACAACTTTGTGAAGCTTTTCTGTCAAACCGTGCAGGCCATCAAGATGTAGATCCGTCATGAAGAGGATGCTGTACCCATTGAAGGATGGCGGCAGATCGGGAAAGGTGAATGTGATCTCACGCGTCTCAAAGTCGAGAGCGTTCTGCACCCCCTTTTCATAAAGCCCCAGCCACCGGAAGACCGTTTCCATGACGAAATGATAGTAGATGGCATCTTCGAAGTTCACCAGGTGGTGGAGGGGGTTGGACGTGATCTGGCAGGAGCGCAGCTCTCTCAGCCGCACCCAGCTGGCCACATGCCTCGGATAGGTTTCGTGAGGCTTGCAGAGGAGGATTTGCTTGAAGAACGAGGAGCCGACATAGGCGCCGACGCTGAAGACCACCAGGAGCAAGACCACTTGGACCATACCCAGGGAGAAGACCGGGGCGAAGAGCAGAAACGGCAGGATTCCTTCAAAAAACTGGTCCAGTCCCGCCGACACGCTGCCGCTCTGCAGCTTCCGGCGCCGCTTGATGAAGCTCGAAAGCAGATCTCCCAGCATGCTCAGTATTGCCGCCAGGAGCCCCATGCCCGGCCCGAGCCCCGTGAGCCAGCCTCCCGTCATACCCGCGACGGCCGCACCCAGTATCCCTCGATAGGTCTTGTGAGGTCCCAGAATCGGCTGGCCATCCTTCCAGAGCCGCCCCCTGTCCACCGGGACCTTCCATCGGTCACCCAGGATGTGGGTCAGGAGAGGCGGAGCGAAATTGATAAACCACAGCAAAAGGAGTATTTTGAACGAGAGAATCATGTTCAGCCTTTCGGTCTGAGCATCGGTCGCAAAAGGAGTTGCTCATAATATAACACGGAGACAGCTTCAACCGTCCCGGAAAGAAATGAATGCTGCTCGTTCCATCCCGTCAAAAACCACTCCGGCGAGGCCAATGAGGTCACCAAATCATCCTCTTGGGATTGTGCTCCGTTGTCAGCGCATCAATCGGTACAGCTTCCTGGCCCTGGTCGCATCCATCGAGAGGTTTTGCTCGCTCGATTCGATCCCCATTCTATGGGTCTCCAGCACCAAGGTCGAGGAAGTCCTCCATACCCTGACACAAGCCCTGAATCACACACCGAAAGTTCTGGTCGCCTACTCCATCATGACTCAGCAATGGGAAAGGGTCCGCCACGAGGTTTCGGTTGTCGGAAACCACCCCCGGCGCAAAGACCTCTTCCTGCTCGCCGGCGGACCTCACGCAACCGGTGATCCCAATAAGACGCTGATGCAAGGCTTTGACGCCGTTTGTGCAGGGGAGGGTGAAGAAACCTTTCCCCAAGTGCTTCTCAGCCTGCATGCGGGCGCATTCCCAGAGAATGTGCGGGGCCTTTTCCTTCGGAAAAATGATCGAATCCACTTTACGGGAAAGACGATCGGGCCGGCTTGGGAAAGAACACCCGCTCTGCCCTTCCGGACCGGCAAGTTTGGTCCCATCGAAATCTCCCGGGGCTGCCCCTTCGGCTGCAAATACTGTCAAACACCGCTCCTCAAGGGAAGAGTCATGCGACATCGGAGCGTCGAGGCGGTCCTCGAAGCTGTCGAGCATATGACGCTGTTCGGCAAAAGGGACCTGCGCTTCATCACACCCAATGCCATGGCCTACGGCTCCGCAGACGGCTTTTCCTGCAATGAGGCGGCTCTTGAGCGGCTTCTGAGCTCCGCCCGTTCAGCCCTTCCCAGGAATGGGAGAGTCTTTTTCGGAACATTTCCTTCGGAAGTTCGCCCGGAATTCGTCACCCGTGAGAACGTCAGGCTGATACATGAAATATGCCACAACAAGCACATCGTCCTGGGGGCACAGAGCGGGGACCGGCACATGCTCGAGGCCATGCGCCGACGGCATGACGTGGAAACCGTCGCCCGCGCCTGCGAGATCATATCGAGTGAGGGGCTGATCCCCATTGTGGACTTCATCCTGGGCCTGCCGGATGAACGCACCGACCAGATGCTGGCCACCCTGGACCTCATGGAGCGGTTGACCCGGCTGGGCGCCCTTGCTCACCTCCATCACTTCATGCCCCTCCCGGGAACACCCTGGGCTTCACGGGCGCCCACGCCCCTTCCGGACGCCGTTCGAAGGCGGGTTGAACGACTCATCGCCGCCGGAAAGCTCTTCGGACAGTGGAAGGCGCAGGCGGCCGCCTTCGCGTCGACAACACCCTGCCCGGCTGATGTCACCTGAAGAACGCCAAAAGGGGAGAGGTACAACCTCTCCCCTTTCTTTTTGCAGCGGAAGCGCCTGTGGGGATCATTCAACGAACGTTTTCAGCGATGCCTGACGAATGGGGCTTCTGAGCTTTCGCAGGGCTTTCTTCTCGATTTGTCGGATGCGCTCCTTGGACACTTTGAATGTCTTTCCAATTTTCTCAAGTGTTTCTGCTGGCTGACCGTCGATTCCGAAACGGAGTCGAAGGATCTTCTCTTCTCGAGGTTGAAGGGTCGAAAGCAGGTTCCGCGTGACTTCCGCCAGCTCCCGGTCCGAACACTCTTCCAGGGGAGAGACCGCTCGCTCGTCTTCAATAAAATCTCCAAGCCTCTGCTCGTCATCGCCGATGGGCGTCTCCAGGGAGACAGGCTGCGCAGCCAAAGTCAGAACCATTTGAACCTTTTCCAGCGGAAGACTGGCCCTGTCGGCAATTTCCTGGGGCGACGGCTCGCGCCCCAGCTCCTTCAGAAGCTCGTAGAACACCTTGAAAAACAGGTTCTTCAGCTCGATGAAATGAACCGGGAGACGAATAGTCCGGGTCTTGTCATAAATCCCCCGGATGATGCTCTGGCGCACCCACCAGGTTGCGTAGGTGCTGAAGCGATTACCCTTGGTGTGATCAAAACGGCCCACTGCCTTAAGAAGACCCAGATTCCCTTCCTGAATGAGGTCGTCAAAGCTCATTCCCCGACCCCGATACCGTTTGGCGATGCTCAGAACGAGCCGCAGATTGGCTTTAACCATTTCCTGCTTGGCCAGTTCGATAGACAGCATGATGGAACGGATCTCCTCCATCATATCGGAAATCAGCTGATCGTTCGGGTCATCGTGGGCCGCCCGTTCCACGGAGCGCAGAATCACCTTGAGGACCTTGTCGCGAACCCCCGGAAAGGTCTTTTCATGGCAAAGCAGTTTTTTCACTTTGCCGTCGAGCTCCTGGACGGACCTCTTATGAGCCTTATTGACCTCCACCAGCTCAACCAGGCGGTCCTGACCTCGACGAATGGTCAAGGCCAGCTCGATCTCGCGATCCTGCGAGAGAAGGGGATAACTGGAAACCTCCTTCAGGTAACACGTAACGGGATCGTCTTCAAAATCATCCGTGGCTGCTCCAGAGGATTCGGAAGTCTCTTCGTCCTCCTCACCCCCACATTGCTGCATATCGAGAGACTCTTCAGCCTCTCCTTCTTCGGACTCCCCCGTCGTCGCCTCCTCATCCAGGGCAAACTCCGACACCTGGAAATCCGCCTGGAGAATTCCGTTTTCTTCCAAAGCCTCCATGTCCTCCTGCATCTCCTTGTTGCTCAGCAGCACATCAATAGGAATGCAGTTTTCTACCGAATACGATTTCATCTCTTCCTCCTGGTCCGGGGATGCGGCGGGCGAATCACCGCCTGTTCACTCTTCCCCCAAACGACGCGGAGACGAACTGCTGCATACAACTGGGCGAGAGGAACCACGGGCACCTTTTTCAAGATCATTTCTCAGACTGCAAGCTAAGCACCCGTAATTATTTAGTCAATTCTAAAAAAGTGCAACTGTTTTCGGGATGTTGGAAAGTCAGGCCCGCAGCCGGTCCCAACCGTTAAGCCATGCGCGCCAGGAGCCACACTCGCACAAGGTTGGCCCGTCACCCCCAACGCTCTCGATGCGGACTCGTCCACTTTCGTCGCTCACGCTCTCAGAGGTGCAGCTCAACCACATCCTCGTCTATTAAAATATGATCTTTCTGCACCATCTGCCCGTCAAAAACGGATTTCCCCCATATTTTTGCAAATTTGAGTTTGCTCACGAAATCCTTGTGGACCTTCGACGCCAAATCCCCCAGCGTACTCTCTCTGGGCAGCACGAAAGGGGCTGCACGATTCGGCTCCTTGCCCGGCGCCTTGGTATAAACGCGAATAATATCGGACAGCCGAAAGATCTCCTTCAACAGTTGGTCAAGATGGTACCCGTTCTTGACAGAAATCGGAAGGCGAGGCAAGCCTGTCTCAGACAGCTCGATAAACGCCCGGTAGTCTTCTTCCTCTGCCGCTCCATCCACCTTGTTCACGGCAAGCAGAACCTTCTTGATGATCGGGCTCTTTTTCAGGTCCGATGGCACGGAAAAGCCTTCGGGGAAGATTCGCAACCCGGCCAGCAGGTTCAGCGTCTCCTCCATTCCCTGTAAGGGGTCGGTATGGATGTCGAGGAGAATGAGCAACATCTCCGCCCGCCGCATGAGGTCGGCCATCCAGGGGTCCATGAATTCCCTTGAGATGGGTGGCGTATCCACGAGCTGAAATTTTATATTCTCAAAGGGAGCCATTCCGGGAGTCGGCTTCCACGTCGAATGCGGGAACTCCGCCACCTCGGGCCGTGCATTGGTGAGAGAAGCGATCAGCGAGGACTTGCCCACGTTGGGGGGACCGATCACCACCACCTGCACCGCCCCCTCCTTCTCGATGACGTATGATTCCCTTCTGGCGCCTCCTTTCTTCTGCTGCGCTTCATCCTTGAGCCTGGCAATCCGCTTGCGGAGATCTGCTCTCAGCTTGTCCGTGCCCTTGTGCTTGGGCATGATGGTCAGCATTTCTTCGAGGATCTCAGACTTCTCCTGAACGGTTCTCGCCTCCCGAAGACGCTTCTCCGCCTCGTAATAGGTCGGTGGAAGATTGGCTGGCATCGTCAAGCTCCCCCTCTTCAAGATAACGAAAACACCACTCGCTCCCAGGCACTCTCTTCATTCCCGGCGCACATCTTCCCCAATGCGCCCTGGCGGAAGCACAGGAAGCAATGTCTCGCCTGCTGATCCGCGGAAATGGCGTTCGGAAATTCACTCTGCAGAACAGGAACGAATCAGTTTGATCCCTTTTTCCCTGGGGATTGCCAAAAAAGATCAGCCGGCCATATTCTGACCGGCTGAAATCCTGGTATGGTCTGGTGGAGATGAGGGGATTCGAACCCCTGACCTCTGCCTTGCGAAGGCAGCGCTCTCCCAACTGAGCCACATCCCCTGAAAACGAGCGGGACTATAGCCTGTTCCCTCATTCCCTGTCAAGAAGACAAGCCGCTTTGCAGGTGAGCTTCGGAAAAGTAGAGCTCAATCCTCTTCCGTACGTCGCGACTGCTCACTCTTGTAGAAGCGGATCAGGAAATCCGCATCCGCTGGTGATAGGTCGAATTTGAGAATGGCCTCGTTGACATACTTGGATGGCGGCGTATCCGGATGCTCGCCCACCTCACTCGATATCCATTTGATGGCCCTGCGAATCGCCTCGCCTTCCGGCATGACTGTCGTCATGATTGCACCTCTCAACGGTGGTCAGACATCTTGATCCCCCTGGCCGCCACGAATTTCTTCCCTGACAGCCGGCCCGCCACCTCGCGTGCGAAGATTTGTCCAACACCTTCGCCCCTGACTGCACTCCCCCGTGGAATTGGAGGCTTCGGCTGTTTGTGAAGAACTTCAGTCGCTTCGAGGACCATGATCGCACCCGGGAGCCGGTTTCAGTGCTTCCGGGAGACCCCTGACGGCCCCCTGCCCCAGCATCCCTGCGATCCATAGCAAAATACCGGATAGGTCCCGACAGACGCAAGTCCTCAGTCAGGGACCCGTCTGCAGAAAATCAGCCCGAGGCACCACGGCCCGCACCAAAGCTGATCGCGTGAAGCAGGGACAGGCTCCTTCAGGTCAGTGCAGGAAGTCCCCGGTTGTCTCGCTCTGCAGCCCCGTTCATTATCGCGCGAAAGAAGACCCCCGGTGGTGGAATCTGAAGGCTGCCCCGGGCGGGCTGCCCAGCTCAACGGCCCGTGTCGGTCACGCCCGCTTCGGCAAAGGTCTTGATCTCCACCAGCGCCTTGGCCGACGCTTCCACGATACACATGGCCAGCGCCGAACCCGTTCCTTCACCCAGCCTCATTCCGAGATCCAGAATGGGCTCCATGCCGAGGAGATCGATCATGGTCCGGTGGCCAACCTCCTGGCTCAGGTGGGAAATAAAGAGATAGTCTTTAGCAGCCGGAGCCATGCGACAGGCGATGAGAGCTCCCGCCGTGGCAATGAAGCCGTCGCAGATGACCGGAGTCCGGGCAGCGGCGGCGCCGAGCACAGCACCGGCGAGGGCGGCAATCTCAAAGCCCCCGACCTTGGCCAGGACATCCAGCGGCACATTCGGGTCCGGCCGGTTGACTTCCAGGCCGGTCTCGATGACGCGAACCTTGTGCCGAAGAGTCTCCTCATCGATGCCAGTCCCATGCCCCGTGAGCTCGGCAACGGGCCGCCCGCTGAAGGCCGCTATGATCGCGGTGGAGGGCGTCGTGTTGGCGATTCCCATGTCTCCCGTTCCAATCAGCCGGTATCCCTCGTCCCGGCAGGCCCTCAACACCAGCTCCGCACCCAGGAGAACCCCCCTCTGTGCATCCTCCATGCCCATGGCGGGCCCGACTGCAAAGTTGGCCGTGCCCTTCGCAATCTTTCGATGGACCACGGGCCACTCCGCCGGAAGGTCCGAAGCCACCCCGCAGTCGACGACGCGCACCTCAGCCCCTACATGACGTGCCAGCACGTTGATGGAAGCCCATCCGCGCACAAAGCTGTAAACCATCTGGCCCGTCACTTCCCGGGGATAGGCGCTCACCCCCTCCTCGGCAACCCCGTGGTCACCCGCCATGGTGAAGATAAGCTTCCTTCGGAGTTCCGGGCTGAGCGATCGAAGCATCCCGGCCAGCCGCGCCCCCATGGTCTCCAGCCTGCCGAGAGACCCCCGCGGTCGAATCTGAGACCTGAGCCTCTCCCAGGCCTGCCCCTCCCAGTGGCTGTCGGCAGGAGCGATGGTGGATATCAGGTCGTCCAGATCCGTCATGGCATAGTCTCTCCGGCAATTCGGATCATCATTCTTTGTCCTTTGAAAAGAAGGTCCTTCATGACCAACCGGAGCATGAAGGACCGAATCAATTAACTGCCGCCATCAAGCCCTCGCCCGCCCACGGTGCACCTTCTCATCCAGGGGACATCGCTGGTCGCATTTCCTCCGCCGGAATCGTCGAAGATGCAGGCGGTTGGCCTGCGCCCCCTATTTCTTGGCCGTCTTCTTCAACATCTTAAGGGCCTTATCCGTCTCCATAACGGGAATGACCTCGGCAACGCCCAGATCGGTCCAGTTGAAGATGGAGGCGGCCAGCCGAACCTCGTCCTCGGCTTCGAAAAGCCTGAAGACCCTGTGACCCGAGACATCAAACCATTCTCCCATGACCTTGACTCCAGGAATGTTTTCCGTACTCCCCATTCCTCGCTCGATGACAAGATTCCGGTCCTCCGGTGAATAACTGAAAATGGCCATGAACAGCATCGTTACCTCCTCCTCTCTAATATGCAACCCTGTGAGAATTCATCTCCTTCCCGCCAGCGGAAGCGGCTGCCGTAAGTCTCCGGCCCACGACCACATGATCTCCCGCCCCAGAAGGCCCTCAACACAGAAACACAGAGTAACAACTGTAAGCCCTCGGGCTTGCAGTGCTTCAGCATCTGGGCGCTCCTATTGTAACATTGTAGGAAGAAATGACTCAAAACTCCACACTCAATTCAGGCTTGACCCCAAGATCCGTTGGTTTTCTCTCGTTCCACACGCTGCCGCCCTCCCTTCGCACCCTCATGAAGGATGTCGCACGCACCCAAGCCTGCCGCCCCCAGCCCTGTAAATCCAGGCTTGACACAAAAAGAAATATTTCACTACAATGGCCACCGATTGAACCCCCTATGGACTGGCAAGAGGCGAGTATGTCTTTACACCTGATGAAGGGAAGGAGAGAGGAAAAGATGCGAAGAAGCAAGGTGCTCACTTATGGATTCATGGCAGTCGCCCTGGTGCTCGCAGCTGCATTTGCCGTCGTAGCGGCGGATGTCAAGGACGAGTTTGACATCAAGGCCGGCCTTTGGGCAACTCCCACCAAAGGCCCCGTCCACTTCACCCACAAGAAGCATGCAGAAGAATACAAGATAGCCTGTACTGACTGTCATCATGTCATGAAGGACGGCAAGAACGTGTGGAAGGAAGGCGATCCGGTCCAAAAGTGCGAGTCCTGCCACACCAACGCCGAGATTCAGGGCGAGGCCAAGCTCCCCCCTGACCAGAAGAAGCTCAATCTGAAGCTGGCCTTCCACGACAACTGCCAGGGCTGCCACAAGAAGCTGAAGAAAGATACACCGGACACCAAGGCTCCGGTAACCTGCACCGGCTGCCACCCTGCTGAGAAGAAGTAGCTCGCGGCAGTATTATCTTTCAACTCTGAACAAAACGCCGGCCCCGGAACCCAGCATTGGTTCCGGACCGGCGTTTTGCGTTGCATTTCCCCCCGGCAAACCCGGGAACCCCAGGGTAACTCCGAGCGCCGCAAAAAACGAAAGGCCGCCCTCTCACGGGTGGAGTAACTTTCGTCCTCACTCCCTGAGATGGGGCGGCCCCGAAAACCGCGTCGACCGATTGTCAGGTCCGTATCAAACTTCCTCGACCGTAATGGCGCTGGCTTCGCAGACTTCTACACAGCTTTCACAGCCCAGGCACTCGTCTTCATTCACTGGTTCAGCCTTGCCGTCGACCAGTTCGTAAACATCCACAGGGCAAACATCGACACACTCAGCGTCGCCGGTGCATTTGTCCTTATCAACCGTCACCTTGAACATTTCGTCTTCCTCCAACTAGTGGCCAGAATCCCAGCCAAGCGAAAAGGTCACAACTTCGACAGCTTTCACACCTCAGGAAGATCTCCGGGCCACAACGCCCCGACCAGGAAGAATATCAACGACGAATCGCTATATGCATATTCAACCGAGGGGCTGCCGTAAATCCCAGATATCTTGTCTCTGAATTTACCGCGGACCAATACATTATGACAAACTTGGCCGGGTAAAGCACCTCCCATGGAGGATATCGTCGACCATTCAACAGCCTGTCAGGCATTTACCCACCGCAGGGACGAAACCCCGAGGGTGAGGTTCCCGCTTGAAGGCAGCCATACATATGGCCCCCGCTGAAGCCCACAAACACCATTCTCCAGCGGAAGGCCAATCCTTGATGTTACACGCAACCGGTCGGCTTGGGCAGGCCGGCCATCTTACAGGCGCCCTTTCCTGGTCCCGACGGAAACAGCTCATAGATGTACTTGAGCTTGTAGCCGGTGACCTTGGTCAGGATCCGAACCATTGGAGCAATGCCGTGCTTCTTGTAGTAATCCTGAAGCACATGGATTACCTTCCAATGCTCGTCGGTCAGTTCGGTGATACCCTCGGAGCTCTTGACATAATCGACCCACTCAGGGCACCAATCGTCGAAGCTGGCGATGAAACCGTCTTCGTCGATCTCAAAAGATTTTCCCTTGAATTCAACCTGTGCCATAGAAAATACCTCCTTTTGAAGACTTCACAAATATCCTGATAATACCGACGCCCTTCCATCCGGATCGGCTCGGCGATCCAACGCAACATGATGCTGCTCCCGACGATAAGCCAGGGCAGCTCCGATCATGGCGTTTGCCCAGCGAACATTCCCCACCGCATGAATATGGGAATAGCAAGCCAGGGCGCGCTTATAGCACATTCCATCCCACCCTGCAACGATTCCGTGCCCCTTGGCGAGTCTAAAGACGAAAGGCCCTGCTTTTTCAGGATCCACCAACCTCGAGTAGTGGAACTCGTGGCCCTTGAACGTCTCTCCTTTGGCGAAAAACGCATTTTCGCCGACACACTCGAAAACCGTGTATCCGTGCCCCTGGGGTTTCACTTCCATCACAACGTCGTGTGGGAAAACTCCAGCCATCGGGTAATGGCCCTCTCGGCTGGAGATGGAGCGACATAGAAACATCAACCCGCCGCATTCGGCGTAAACCGGCAACCCCTTCTCGACTTCCGCCTTGAGCGATGCCCTGAAAGGCCTGTTCCCGGCAAGGATCTCCAGATGGGTCTCCGGAAATCCCCCCCCGATATAGAGTCCATCCAGGACCGGAAGAGCCCTCTCCTCAAAGCTTGATATTTCCACAACCCGGGCCCCCATCTCTTTCAGCACTTCGATGTTCTCCGGGTAATAAAACTGAAAGGCGGCATCGCGAACGACACCGATCAAAGGCCCTGCCGCACCCTCAACGAGGGGTGCCTGCTCAAAAGAGCCAGCCGGCAGGCCCAACGGGGGGACCCTGGAGGCCACCTTATAGAGTCCGTCGAGATCTACACAGTCTGCCATCTTTCTTGCGGCAAATTCCATGGATGCCGTCGCATCCCGGGACTCCTGAGGCGGAACCAGACCCAAATGCCGCTCAGGAAAGAAATTGTGCGCCTCCTTGGGGATCACCCCCAGGACAGGCACCTTGCAATATGCCTCGATAGCGCCACACAACACCTTTTCGTGCCGCTTTCCAGCCACCTGGTTCAAAATCACACCTGCGATGGCCACGTCGGGGTCCATCTGCTGGCACCCCATCACCATCGCAGCCGCAGTGCGGGTGACCTTGGTGGCGTCGAGAATCAGAATGACTGGTGCGCCAAGGAGTTTGGCAAGCTCGGCGGTGGAGTAACTGCCTTGAATGTCCACCCCGTCGTAAAGGCCTCTGTTGCCCTCGATCAGGCTGAGATCACCCGGTTGGGAGCGCCGGATGAAGGAGGCCAGGATTTCGTTCGGCTTCATCAGAAATGGGTCCAGATTATAACACGGATGCTGAGCTGCAGCGGAAAGCCAGCTCGCATCGATATAGTCCGGTCCTTTCTTGAAGGGGATCACCTGCAGGCCGTGATTCAAACGCCATGCCGCCATGAGCCCCAGGGAAACCACCGTCTTCCCGGAGCCGCCTCGCAGCGCAGCAACCATCAGCCGCGGTTTGTCAAACACCATCGAAAACCACTCTCTGAGGGGAATGTGGCCGCCACAAGCGTCGGCGCACATCCCCCGTCGAAGGTCATAAAGACTAGAACTTGAACTGGGTCGTGGTTCTCCAGGTGGTCATGGCCAACCGATAGTCATCGATGTGCTCATGACTGAACTCAAGACCGGTTTTCTCGAAGAAACGCTCCCAACCGATCCTGTTGATCCACTCGCCGATGCGCTCGTAGCGACGGGCGCCGGCCGCGTAAGCCTCGACCATCTTGCGGATGGTCTTGACCGTGGTGGGCCAACGAGGAGGTTCGTTGGGGATGAAGGGTACCGCCAGCTTGGAGAACATGGGGGCGGAGGTGACATTGGACACCTTTCCGCCAACCCACAGGGCGATCCCGTCGCCCTCGCTGTTGGCGAGAGGAAGGGCCGGGCACATGGTGTAGCAGTTGCCGCAGAACATGCAGCGGGCGTTGTTGATCTCGATGCTCTTCCTGTCATCCACCTTCTTGGGCTTGATGGCGGCCGTGGGGCAGGCTGCGATGACCAGCGGGATTTCGCAGACGTTCTGCACGCGCTCATGCTCGATGAAGGGGGGTTTGCGATGCACGCCGAGAATAGCGATGTCCGAGCAGTGAACGGCGCCGCACATGTTGAGGCAGCAGGCCAATGCGATGCGCACCTGGGCGGGCAGCTTGTGGGAGCCGAAATACTCGAAAAGATCGTCCATGACGGCCTTCACCACGCCCGAAGCATCGATGGCGGGGGTGTGGCAGTGAGCCCAGCCCTGGGTGTGGACGATGTTGGTGATGCTGTTGCCGGTCCCGCCGATGGGGAACCAGTTGCCGCGGCCTCTGAGGTCGTCCAGGAGCGGCTGCAGCTTGGACTTGTCGCTCACCAGGAATTCCACGTTGTTGCGGGTGGTCCACCGCAGGTAACCGCCGCAGTATTTGTCGGCGATGTCACACAAATCGCGGATGAGATCCACTGTGATGAGGCGGGCGGCACCGACGCGTACGGAGAAAAGCTCGGCCCCCGTCTCGGAGACGTGCATCAAAACACCCGGCTCCAGGATCTCATGATACTTCCACTTGCCGTAGTTGTCCTTGACGATGGGGGGCCAGAAGGAATCGTACTTGGGCGGCCCGATATCGGTGATACGATCTGCCATGATATTGTTGGGATCGAAAGGCATCTTTACTCCTCCTAGGCCTGATGTCGTTCACGGTATGCTTTGGCATCGTGCTCCCAGCCACCGGGTACCGTCTCTGGATCGTAGAAAATGTAAGGATTGTAGCGCGGGGTATTGATCATGCGCGGATCCGGGGTCAACTCACAGGCCTTCAGGAATTCGCGCAGACCCAGACGCTGAATGAGCTCGCCCAGCCGCTCGCGGTTCTTGCCGTTCTCCATCCACCAATCCCACATCTTCTCTACGAAAGAATGGAATTCCTCGTAGGGCGGCTCCATCTTGATGAATGGAATCACTACGCTGGAGAGCTGAGCGCCTTCGAGGATCGGGGCCTTGGCGCCCACGAGAACCGTGGCGCCGACGTCCTTGCCGGGCTTCAGGGCGCGCGGCATGACGCGGATGCAGTGCATGCAGCGGGTACAGTCTTCATCCCAGATCTTGAGATTCTTGCCGTCCCAATCCATGCAACGGGTGGGGCAGCGCTCCAGGACTTCCGTGGTCATATCGAGGGCGCGCTTGCCCTCTCCGCCGGCGCCGCCGTGAACCACAAACTCACCAGCCACGTAGGCACGAACGGCTTCCTGGTCGATCTGGATATTGTCGCGCCACGTTCCGATGATCGAGCAGTCGGCGCGAGCGATGGCGGCCACGCAGTCGCATGCGCAACCCGAGCATTTGAACTTGAACTTATAAGGGAACATCGGTCGATGGAGGGCATCCTGGTACTGCATGGTGATGTCGTAAATAATGTCCTGAGTATCCAGGCAGGACCATTCGCAGCGAGCCTTGCCCAGGCAGCCTTCGGGGGTCCTCAGGTTGGACCCGGACCCACCGAGGTCCATGCCAAATTCGTGCGTCAATTCGTAAAACACGGGCTCCAACTGATCCGTCGTGGTTCCCAGAAGAATGATGTCCCCGGTGGAGCCATGCATATTGGTGACGCCGCTACCCTTTTCCTCCCAAAGACTGCAGAGCTTCCGGAGGATTTCGGTATTGTAGAACTTGCTAGCGGGCTGATTCACACGGATTGTATGGAAATGGGCCACGTTGGGGAAGAGGTCGGGACGGTCGCAATAGCGGCCGATGACACCACCGCCATACCCGAAAACGCCCACGATACCGCCGTGCTTCCAATGGCCTTCCTTATCCCGGTAGGACATCTCCATGAGTCCCAGCCAGTCTTCACACATGGGCTTCCGGGCCGCAATGCGCTTCATGTCCGTCACGAAGCTCGGCCATGGCCCTTTTTCCAACTCATCAAGCATAGGAGTTGCATGCTTAAGCGCCATTCCATTTACCTCCTTAAAACCAGTTGCTCATCGATTATGCAGCTATCGCTTCTCTGCCCCAATGGCCGAAAGATTTGACTTCCCCCTTCACCTCCTTCCGCAATGGTTGTCATGTATCACACGCGATCATGACCCATAGGCCATATTTGACATATTCAGATATTGCCGCCTTCTCTATCGAACATGCTGTGCGGTATTCGCGGCCGCCGATAAAGGATCACCGCTCATGACGCAGCCACCACAGGCAAGACTTAACCCCCGGCGAAGTCCCCACCCTCAACCAAAGGGGAGACGGATAGCCGAGCGCAGGCATCCGCTACTCGTTCATGCCCTTTTCCTCTTTAGCCACATCTCCTTCGCTGGGGAGCATGTACATAGTGGTGCTGCCGCTGGACCAATATTTGAGCTTCCCCTCGTTCACCAGTTCATTGATGATCTTCTTGGCCGCCATCATCTTGATCTCGGGAATGGCCTTGCAAAGGTCATTGAAATAGTGTTTGGTTTTCTTCTGCTGTTTGACCCATTCGATGATCTTGTCCTTTGCTTCCTGGCTCATGATGTCCTCCTTAAAGGGAAAGCCAAAATCACTTAAAATTCCACAGGAATCCCGTTCCTGTCCAACCTCTGGAGCTGAAAACGTGAAACCATTCACTTTGCTGCATAGCGCGCTCTCCGGCCTTTGTCAATAAAAAAGTCCCTGAGAAATCAGCACGAAAGCCCGCTCCAAGCCTTGATTTCCGAGCTTTTCGACCTCCCTTGACAGTGCCCTCGACCTGCTGTTACAACTCCCCACCACTTGAGTGACCCCACCGTCTCAATTCGATAACCCGACTCCAACGGAATGGAGTGAGATCCGATGATGCAACAGCTGGACAAGGATACTGCCGCAAAGCTCAACCTTCACATCAAGTTCCTGAAGGAGAGCCTCTTTTTCGAACCCCAGTCGGCCACTCTCCACTACAACCTCGGCGTCGCCTACGCCCAGAAGGGGCAGATCGAGGAGGCCCTCTCCGAGCTCAAGCAGGCCGTCGAGTGCGATCCCAACCTCACACAGGCTCACATCAACCTGGGCTGGCTCCACCTGCGCCAGGGGAATCTCGACGCCTGCATCGAGGCCAACCTCAGAGCAGTCGATCTCGACCCGAGTCTCCACATGGCTCACAGCAATCTCGGAGTCGCCTACCTGCAGCAGGGGGACTACGAAAAGGCCATTGCGAGCAGCCGCCGGGCCATGGAGCTCATGCCGGGCTCCGCCCAGGCCTACAACACCCTGTCGGCCGCCTACCTGCACACGGGGAATGCCGAGGCCTGCATCGAATCCTCCCGGACGGTCCTCGATCTCAATGCCAATTACGCCCCGGCCCACCACAATATGGCCGTAGCCCTCAGGATGGCAGGCCGACTTCGGGAGGCCCGCTCACATTACGACAAGGCCGTGTCTCTCGGGTACCCCGTGGACCCCGAAACTGCAGAGGACTGGAAGAACCTGTCGGTTGAAGAATCAAAATGAAGATCGCCCCCAATACCTTCGTCATCATTGAATATTCTGTCCGCCTGTCAGACGGGAGCTTTGTGAAGGGCGAAAACGCTCTCGCCTCCCTCAATTTCGTTGCCGGTTACAATCAGGTCCTTCCCGCCCTGGAGCACAGACTGCTCGGGATGAGCGCCGGTGATGCGGGCGATTTCATTATCCCGGCGGCCCATGCCTTCGGCGAACATGATCCGAAGCAGGTTCACCGTCGCTATTTTTCAGATTTTCCGGAAGGAAGGGATCTTGAAGTCGGCAAGTGGGTCATTGCCAGGAACGAGACCACCCAGGCTCAGTACAGCTACTGCGTGCTGGACAAGACCGACGAATGGGTGGACCTGGATTTCAATCATCCACTGGCAGGACAGGACCTTCACTACCATGTCTCAGTGAAGCATGTGCGACCCGCCAGTCAGGAGGAACTGACCTACCTGCGGCCGTGTGAAACCGGAACGGAAGACGGGCCGCCACGGGAGGGATAGCTGTCGCCGGAAAGGGAGGGGCGGGACGGAGGCAATGCCGTTTGTATTAAGGGGTGGCACGGGCCGAGCGAGGCTTGCCCGTGAGCAGAGGAGCTCGCATGGGCAAGCTCCGCTTAGCCCATGGCACCCGACCCGACCGGGCAGAGGAGCTTAATTCCAGAGCATCGCGGGACGGATATCTCACCCGGCTGGAGGAACCCCCTTGTCCTTCAACCACAGACTGAACTCAAGAATTGCCTTTGCCCTGCTTTCCCCCATGAGCAGGCCCCGGCATAACTCGAAGAGTTCCTTATGCAGGGAAACCGATTCCTTGCTCAGGCCGGCAACCTTGTAAAACTCTTCAACAAGGGACATGGACCTCTGGGAAACGGGGCTGAAAATGCGTTCTCTCGGGTCCTTGGGCTCCTGAAAGGGCTCCCAGTTCTCATAACCCATCCTGAGGATCCGTTCCTGCCCCCGTTTGGACATGGAGTCGAAGATGGCCTTCTTGCGGATCTCATATTCTTTGGGATCGTCCTTCATAACTCCCCCTGCCCGCCGTTTGCCTCCGGTTGAATAACTTGAGTGCCGAACCTCCTGGAATTCGAGGCTGAAGACCTAATTCCAGAAAAGCTTCAGCCGAATCTTTTTGAATTCCCTTGTGCTGAAGAGGATGCGGAAGTCCATAAGCCCCACCGCTTCTCCCAGCCTGCGAGCGACAGTCTCACAGTCTTCCCGGGTTCTTCCGTGGACCATGGCATAAAGGTTGTACGGCCACTCGGGATAGGCCGGCCGGTGATAACAGTGGCTGACCTCCTGATGAGACGCCAGGATCGGGCCGAGCTCATCCACTTTTTCTGCTGGACATGACCAGACCACCATGCCGTTTGCGCCAAAGCCCACCTGCCGGTGGTTCAGCACGGCCGCGAAACGGCGCATGAAACCCCGAGCCATCCAGTCCGCCAGCAGTTCCAGAAGCGACGACTCCGTCATACCGAGGTCGCGGGCCCACTCCTCAAACGGCCGACCTGTGAGAGGCAGATCCTCCTGAACGCATCTCACAATTCGAATGTTCTCAGGGGTTGGATCGAAACAGGTCGTGGCCTCGAGAGCAGGGATCCTGGTCCTTTCGTCTCCGGCCTCGGCGTCCCCTTCCTCCAGAAGATCCAGGACCACAGCCAGTTTGAATTTCTTCAGTGCCGGCAGGACAAGGGCGCTCCATCCACCTGCCTCCCGGGCCAACTCCTGCACCTTCTCCTCAAGGGACTGCCCGGGGGGCACGGCAATCGTGTACCACATGTTGTAGGAAGCCTCCCTGAGATAATTGTGGCTCACGCCCGGGTAGGCATTGACGACGGCGGCCGTCCGGTCCAGGTGTTCCTCGGGAACGGACATGGCCACCAGACTGCTTCGGTATCCCAGAGCACCCGTGTTGAAAATGCCGCTGACCTGGCGCACAATGCCGTCTTTCTTCAGTTGAGCGATGCGTTCCTCCACATCCCCTTCCGTGAGGGACAACCCTTCCGACAGGGCGAGGTACGGCTGCGGCACCAGGGGAAAGGTGCGCTGTATCCGATCGAGAAGCATGCGATTGATGGAATCCAAATCTTGAGCTCCTGCGCAGGGAGTGACTTGATTTCAGTGTCTCTTTAACCAATAATTCCACGCCGATTGAACGGTCGACGCCATTCACCTTACCGAGATGCGTCGTCAAAGTAAACAGGGATCAAGTACGGCACGACTCACGGAAGAACGAGAAAGGATGAGCATGCTATGCTGCCCGTCGCAGGCGGCCTTTATCGGCTCGCAGGAGGGAACATTGCATCATGACTGACTGGAGCATGGATCTGTTCGTCAGCACCCCCGGGGGAAACCTTCCCCTCACAGACCGTATCGCGGACCAGCCGCTGCCTCAGGGCCCGGATGCGGCCACGCCTCTGCTCTACTATGGCCCATACCTTCATGCCCTGTCACGCTTCTTCCTCGAAAATCGAGGACGTCGCCTGCTTCAGACCCTGGAGACCTTCACGGGGAGGGTGACTCCGCCGCAGGAGGCCGGGAGGGCTTTTCTGGTCAGCGAGAAGCACGGGGCGCTCTACCAGGTGGCTCGTCTCGTTATCGAAGCGACCGGCAGCACGTCTTCATTCGCGGTCAACGTCGCCTGTACGGAAGAACAGAAAGCTTTTCTCCAGGCGGAGTTCGGATTGCTCCGGAACCTGCACAGGCAATTCGGCCTGCCGTACCTCCCTCGCCCGATCCTCCAGGGCACCACACTCTATACGTCCCGTTCCGGTGAGTCCCGGGATCTGGACCTCTTTCTGACCGAATGGTTCGACGGGTACTGTGAATTCCACCTGTCCCATAACCCTCGGGAGCCCAACGGGCTCGGCATCGTGATCTGGGACAACGAGGGGGGCCAGTGCTTTCTTTCCCCCGAGCATGAGAGGACCCTCTATCGACAGACCGCATCGATTCTCACCGCTTATTTCGACACTCAGTCGTTCGGCCAGATCTATCCCTGGCATCATGCCGCAGGAGACTTCGTTGTCAATCGCCGTTCCGGTGACCTCAAGGTCCGTCTCATCACCGCTCGCGGGTATCGAGCCCTCAGCGACTTCCCCGCATCCGACGGGGCTGTTGTCATCGCCGCCCTTCACTTTCTCCTCAATATGAGCCTTCGCCTGCGCCTCGATCGCCTGGATGGCACGGGAGAACTGGCCTGGGCGGATTCAAAATGTCTGGAGGCCATTCTCGATGGATTCGTGCAAGCCTGGGAGGCTAAATGTTCTGACGATAGCGCACTTCCTTCAGCCGCGCAACTGCTCGACCTGCTGAGTCAATTCTCGAGGGATGAAGCCATGGCCTTCGGGCAGCTGGCCCTGGAAGACGGCATGGTGGAACGGGATGAGACGGACTACCTCGCACATCATCTGCCCAGCCATGTGGATGAACTGTCCAGGCTCACTCGCAACCGGCCGCAATGAAGGCGGCCGGCATGCCCAGCCAGCCCGGACTCTGCATGCGATTGCAGTGGACGGCGGTATTCTCCCGGGGTGTGGCTCATGCAGAAACGACACGCTGAATCACGAGGCATCAATCATACTTTCAATTTAATTTCAATAGGTTCATAAAAATAGAATAAATATGTTCCAACTGACTTCGGGGATATTATAATGAGAACTGGGAGATCGATTGTCCAGTAGAGGGATTCCGTCACCTTATGGACCCTTCTCCTGGAGAGGGTCGGGTTCCCCCCTCCTTCCCCGGCCCTCTTCTCCACCACGATTATTGGTTTGCCTTCCCCCGAAAGCTAAAGAGTCGAAGCTCAATCCGGCTTTCAGCGATCCTCCGCCCCTCCGGTCAGACCGGCTCACGAACAGGAAGCCCTTGCATTTGCAGATCTGTAATTGACAGGAACGGTTAACTTCTATAATACAAATTTTGATGACCGCTCACTCCGGGATGATTTCGAGCCCTCATCTGCTGATCTGCATCCACACGGTCCTTTCGAGATCCATCAAACACCACGCAAGGGGAGGTTCAAATGAGTAAGCTCCTTTGGAAACCCACCGAGGAACGCATCCGGAATACGAACATGTACCAGTACATGCAGTATGTGAATGAGCACTATTCGAAGGACTTCAAGAGCTATGACGACCTTTACCAGTGGTCGGTCACGGAGATCCCGGGCTTCTGGGAATCCATATGGAAATACGGCGAGGTGATCTGCAGCACCCCTTACAGGCAGGTCGTGGATGACCCGACTCGCATGCCCGGTGCCAAATGGTTCGATGGAGCGAGGATGAATTTCGCCCAGAACCTGCTTCGTTACCGGGACGACCGTGTCGCGCTCACCTTCAAGGGTGAATCCCAGCCCTCCACCGTGAGCATCACTTACGCCGAGCTCTATGACAAGGTGGCCCGCCTCGCCAAGTCCCTCCGAGAAATGGGAATCCAGCCGGGCGACCGCATGGCCGGGTTCATGCCCAACATGATCGAGACCGTTATCGGCATGCTGGCGGCGACCAGCATTGGAGCCATCTGGTCCTCCTGCTCGCCGGATTTCGGCATCAAGGGCGTCCTGGATCGATTCGGGCAGATTGAGCCGCGCGTGCTTTTCACCGCCAACGGGTACAGCTACAGCGGCAAGAAGTTCGATTCTCTGGGACAGATTGCCGAGGTCGTCAAGCAGATTCCGAGCATCGAAAAGGTCATTGTCGTCCCTTACACCGAAACCGATCCCGATCCGTCACGCGTTCCCAATGGGGTTCTTCTGGATGAATTCATGTCCAAGGAAAAGGGCCTGGATATTGCGTTCGAACAGCTGCCGGCCAACCACCCCCTCTACATCATGTACTCGTCGGGCACGACCGGCGTTCCCAAGTGCATCGTCCACGGGGCCGCTGGCACCCTGCTGCAGCACATCAAGGAGCTCAAGCTGCACACGGACCTCAAGCGTGAGGACACGATCTTCTATTACACCACCTGCGGCTGGATGATGTGGAACTGGCTGGCGAGTTCTCTCACTCAGGGAGCGCGTCTGCTTCTGTTCGACGGCTCTCCCTTCTTCCCGCGCCCCGACTCCCTGTGGCAGCTCGCTCAGGACGAAAAGATCTCCATTTTCGGCACCAGCGCCAAGTATCTTGCCGCCGTCGAAAAGGCCGATGTCAAGCCCGGAAAGACCCTCGACCTCACCCCTCTCAAGGCGGTCCTCTCCACGGGCTCCCCCCTCTCCATCGAGAGCTTCGAATACGTATACCGCGATATCAAGGAGGATCTGGTGTTGTCCTCCATTTCGGGCGGCACCGACATCATCTCCTGCTTCGCCCTGGGAAATCCCATCGGCCCGGTCTACGCCGGAGAGCTTCAGTGCCGGGGTCTGGGGATGAAGGTCGAAGCCTTCGACGACAACGGCAAACCGGTGCTGGGCGAAAAGGGCGAGCTCGTCTGCACGGCGGCCGCCCCGTCCATGCCCATTTATTTCTGGAACGATCCCGACGGCAAGAAGTATCGGAGCGCCTATTTTGAGCTCCATGAAAACATCTGGGCGCACGGCGACTACATCGAGATCACGGAAAACGGCGGTGTCATCATCTACGGGCGCTCGGATGCGACACTCAATCCTGGCGGGGTTCGCATCGGAACCGCCGAGATCTACCGCCAGGTGGAGAATATCCCGGAAGTGCTGGACAGCCTGGTGGTCGGGCAGGATTGGGACAACGATGTTCGGGTGGTCCTGTTCGTCAAGCTGCGAGAGGGTGTCCAATTAGACGATGAGCTCCTCAAGCGCATCAAGACCATGATCCGCCAGAACACCACGCCGCGCCATGTGCCCGGCAAAATCATCGCCGTCCAGGACATCCCCTACACCATCAGCGGGAAGAAGGTCGAGCTGGCCGTCCGGAAGGTCATTCACAACCAGGAAGTCAAGAACAAGGATGCGCTGGCCAACCCCGGCGCCCTGGACTACTTCAAGGACCTTCCTGAACTGCAGTCCTAACCTTCCAGCTCGCAAAGCGATGTGAGGAAGCCCCCTGGAAGATAGAAAACCCGACGCCGTGAATCAGCAGATCATCGCTGCTTCCGGCGCCGGGGTCGGCAATCGACGGATTTCTGCGCCCCCGCTCAGACCGGTCCCGACAGGAGGCGATCATAAAGCGCCTCCAGCTCCCTCAGGGTGCGTTCCCAGGGAAAATCTTCAGCCCGCACCCGCGCCTCTTTCCCCATTCTCCTGCGCTCCTCACCCACACCCAGGATCTCCAGGTATTCTGCGATCCGGCCCGTTTGCTCGGGATAGTCGAGAACGAAACCCTCTCGGCCGGGCGTGATGATCTCCGCTGCCCCGCACTGCGCCGTCGTGATCACCGGAAGGCCGGATGCCATGGCCTCCAGTACCACGCTGGGGAACGGATCATAGAGAGTCGGCAGCAGGAAGACATCAGCCCCCGCATAGAACGGGGCCGTGTCCCTCTGGGGACCCCAGAACTCGACCCGGACCTCCAGGCCGAGGTCCCGGCACAGTTCCCTGTATCGATGGGCCCTGCCCTTTCCCACCGCCCAGAGTCTTGCGGGCACGGCGGCCTCAGCCAGGCCGCGTATGGCGTATTCCAATCCCTTGCGGTCGAATCCGGACCCTACCAGGAGGACGACCAGTTCCTCATCCGATACCCCCGCCCGGCGCCGAAGCTCAAGACCCTCGCCCTCCCTACGCGACGGATGGAAACGATTCAGGTCCACACCGTTCGTAATGGTGACAATTCGACCGGGATCGATTCGAAAGCGCGAGAGAATCTCAGCTCTCACCATGTTGGAGTTCACGATGACCGCTTTCAAGCCCGGATCCTCGAACAGCCTGCGCTCCAGCCAGATTCGCAGGGCATGAAACGGGTTGACACGCAGCGACAGCCTTCTCGGCCAACTCATCTGCCTCGCACGCAGATCGAGCCAGCGTGCGTGTACTCCGTCTCCGGCCCGGTAAACATCCTGGCAAAGTGTGCGTTCATTGGACTGTACGATATCAAACGGGATCTTTCGAACGGCATGGCCTACGAGGAACACGAAGCTCGCGTAGGCCAGAATCGACGGCCAGGAGGGTCCCCCCACGCGATGCACGACAATACGGGCCCCCGGTTCGGAGGTCCACCTGCGGGCAAACAGGTGGACCTCGACACCCTTTGCAGAAAGCCGCTCCAACAGCGCCTCGGTGAAGCGCTCCGCTCCGCCGAAAGGGTCATACTTGTAGCGAATGAAGGCTATTTTCATGCTATCGGATGGGAAGCAGGGCGGCAGCTCATCTCATCATGCATATCCAGTGTACCCGCAAATCGGCCCGTGTCAGGACTGTACCGTGAGGATGGCTCCAACGTCCTGCTCAATTCTTCTCGAACAACGAATCGATGCTTTTGAAGATGGCCTCGGCAATGGTCTCATTGCCGCGGTCGCCAAAATGGTAGGAATCCAGGAATATTTCAACATCATCGCCGTATTCATCGAAGATTCCGGACAAATCAAAAAAATGCAGGTTGGGGTCGTTCATCGCTGCAAGGTTCTCGCGGATGAGCATGTAACACTCGCGAAAGTATTCCTGCATATTGGAGATTCGTTTCGCTTCCCGCTCCACATGGCGCTCCTCCCGGACTGTGAGCCGCTTGCCGGAAGTCGAAATGCTCGGCTGAAGAAAGAAGCAGTAGGGCACCCGTTCCAGAGAGAGAACGTAGGAGCCCAAAGCCACGTTTTTCACCAGGTTTCGGGCAACATCCATCGGGGCCACTGGAGAACCGACCGGTGCAACCACGTCCCGGGAAAGGTCGAGACCGCTCAGTTCGTATGACGTTTTCACAAGGTTGAAGAAATGGACATCTGCGTACGTCCGGAACCACATCACGTCTCTTCCCCTCAAACCCCAATGGACGTCATTATTTCCCGACAGCGAGATCACCAAATCGGGATCGAACCGGCTGATGCGGTTCTCGATGAGTATGCGCTCGTGGGTCGTCGCCCATCCCGGATTGGCAGCCACAACGACTTCCCACGTGACATCTCCGGAAGGGTTGGACTTTTCCCGCAGAAGTGCCTGGAGATAGGCCCCCACCGTACTTTTCACGTCGGGAGCACCCGACCCATAGGCCGTGGATCCTCCAACAATGAAGATTCGCCGGACACCTTCGGGCTTGGGGACCGCAAATTCATGGCCGCAGCGAAATCCCATGGCGTTGATTCCCACCCGGCTGTCGTCGTCCGGCATGGGAGCACTGCCGACAAAAGGGGCCGGAATGTTGAGCGGTGACCAGGAGAAGTTGTCCAGGTTCTTGAGGGCGAAGGCGGGGTCTTTGTAGGATTTCGCGATCTCTTCCCTCAGGTGCTTCTCGACTATATTTCCGAGGAACCTCTTGGTGGTGTAGCTTTCAATCATCTGGGACACCTGGCGCAGCGCCAGGTATCGGCCCAGCAGGATGCCGCCTCCCACCAGGACCACCAGGATCGCTGCCGGGAGCAATGCAAATACAAATTTTCTGACGAGTGGCGAAGAAGAGATCACTTAATAAAGCCCGCTTTATCCGTCATAAACCTGCATCCAGCAACGGCATGCATGAAGAGCCGATCGCCCCCCCCTATCGTCATCGCTGAAAGGAAAGCTCGGCTTTGCCTCTAAAACTGCCGGTGGTATGGAGATTCGTGCTTCAAGGGTGTAACGTCACACCAGTAAGTCTCAACCTCTTTCCGGCGAAGCATGAGCTTATCGCGGCCTGAAAGGCGCATGAAGAAACCCATGGGAGTCACCAGCCCATAATAGAGCAACATCAGAAACACCCTGCTCACGATGTTGCCCATCACAAAGGCGATTCCCATCCACGCCCAATAGACCGGAAGCGCCGCCCTCCTGCCGCTCAGGCCAAGCACCCCCGCCAGGCCCCCTCCTATCCAGAGCGCCATCGGCAAAGTGCCGATGGACCAATCACGCCAGGCGGCCGAATGCACATCCCTCACATAAAATAACAGACCCATAACACCAAAGCCTGCGATCATCGCCAGGCCGAATCTACGCAGCTCGCCGGCATCAGGCCGCCAGTTGATCTCCACAAGGCTCATATGCGTTCCGCCCGCGTCCCCTCATCATGATCGGTCATGCGCACGCCACATTCCTCCTCGTTCATCAAAAGAGGGCATAAATGAAGGGCGCCGCCCCGGTGGATCCGAGAGCGATGAATATCCCGAAAAGCCCCAAAACAATGAGTATGGGCACCATCCAATAGGTCTTCTTTTCCCTGAGGAATAGAACGAATTCGCTGACTATGCCTGTTCTGTTTGCCATCCTCTCCCCCTGCTGTTCAAGCATTCACGAAGGCTGTCTTGTGAAGGCGCCCTCCTGCCCGCGCTAATCCAGCTTGAATTGCCTCTTGTATTCCTCCACTCCCTCCATGGGAGGCTGTTCACTCTTGAGGCACACGGCATTTTCCAGAATAAGCGCATCCATGTCGGTAAACATGAAACACTTGTAGGCGTCCTCCGGAGTGCAGACAATGGGCTCGCCGCGTATGTTGAAAGAGGTGTTGACGATGACCCCGAAGCCGGTCATCTTCTCGAATTCCTCGATGATCCTGTGAAAACGGGGATTGGTCCGCCGACTGACCGTCTGAATGCGCGCCGAATAGTCCACGTGAGTGACGGCCGGTATGTCGGAACGCTGGACGTTGAGCCTCTGAATGCCAAACAGCCTGCTCTCCTCTTCGGATATCTCCCTGCGGCGCTTCTCGACCACCGGAGCCACAAGCAGCATGTACGGGCTCTCGGTATTCAGCTGGAAGTAATCGGACACGCGCTCTTCGAGGCAGCTTGGCGCAAAGGGTCGAAACGATTCGCGGAACTTGATCTTCACGTTCATGATCGACTGCATCTTGCTCGAGCGCGCGTCGCCGAGGATGCTCCGCCCGCCCAGTGCCCGAGGTCCGAACTCCATCCTGCCTGCCAAATGCCCCACGACCTTGCCTTCGGCGAGCATTTCAGCGACTCTTTTCACGAGAGCGTCTTCATCCAGGATTTCGTACCTCGCGCTCACCCCATCGAGGTAGCTCCTCACCTCGTCCTGACTGAAGCGCGGCCCGAGGTAGGAGCCTTTCATACCGTCCCCGGGCAAAGGTTCGCGCGGGTGGTCCAGTACCTGGTGCCAGGTGAAGAGGGCCGCTCCCACCGCACAACCGGCATCTCCGGCAGCAGGTTGAATCCAGATGCGCCTGAACGGTCCCTCGCGGAGCAGACGCCCGTTGCCGACGCAATTCAGCGCGACGCCACCGGCCAGGCAGAGGTTCTTCAGCCCTGTCTGCGAATGGACATGCCATGCCATCCGCATCATGACCTCTTCAGTGACCTTCTGAACGCTCGCTGCGAGGTCCATCTCCTTCTGAGTCAGCGGGCCTTCGGGCTCGCGGGGAGGGCCGCCGAAAAGATCGTGGAACTTCCGACTCGTCATGGTGAGTCCGGAACAGTAGTTGAAATAGGACTGATCCAGCCAGAATGAGCCGTCTTCCTTCAAATCCATCATCTTGCCGAGAATGTGGTCCATGAACCTGGGCACCCCATAAGGGGCCAGACCCATGAGCTTGTACTCGCCCGAGTTCACCCTGAAGCCGGTGTAGTAGGTAAAGGCGCTGTAGAGCAATCCCAGGGAGTGCGGAAAACGGACTTCCCTCCTCAACTCAATCCTGCTGCCTTCGCCCAGCCCCCAGCTCGTCGTCGTCCATTCTCCGACCCCGTCGAGGGTGATGATTGCGGCCTTTCTGAAGGGCGAAGGAAAGAAAGCGCTTGCAGCATGCGATTCGTGGTGCCTGGTGAAATAGATGGGGCCTTCGTAAGAATTGCCGAGGCCCATGTCGATCTCGCGGGGAATCCTGAGCTTCTGCTTGAGCCAGATCGGCATGGACCGGATGAAAGAGCCCAGTCCTCGGGGCGCAAACGCCAGGTAAGTTTCCATCAACCGTTCGAATTTCAGGAGAGGCTTTTCATAGAAAACGACTGCCTCAAGATCGCCAGGCCCGATACCAGCCTCTTTCAGGCAGTATTTCACCGCATGCCCCGGGAAGCCGTGATCGTGCTTCTTCCTGGTGAAGCGCTCCTCCTGTGCCGCAGCGACCACTTCGCCATTGCAGACGAGCGCTGCCGCGCTATCGTGGTAGAATGCAGATATGCCTAGTATCCAAGTCATTTGAGCCACTACAATTGAACGCTTAAGATCTCCGTGAGCCTGCAACAGATCCATCGTCAAAACGAGCGTCGGAAGCAGCGAACACCCGCTCGCACAGGGGCCCGGTATTCGTAGATTACATTCTTTGGGCGGTTTTGGTCAATGCAAAGCCGCCGCTCTTGTGCGCAAAGCAGTTTCCTGCGCATGGTCTTTCCGTGTCTTGTTCTTGTCTTGACCATCGACGGCGGACAACCATAAGTCGTTTTGCGGCGTGAGAGTCCCCATCTTAATCCGGCTGAGCCAATGAGACCGGGCAGTGCATTCGGGACTGGAGACCGGGAAAGGCCTTCGCTTCTCCATTGAGCCTTGACAGTGAGTCACAGTTCCGCTTGACTTTGAAGGGTAGGATGGATATGGGACGCTCACCCGAACAGCGCTCTCCTGGACGCGCGGGTAATTGCGCCGAGGTGGAGATGATATCAGTCGCCATTCCCACATGCCCCTGGCGGGAATCCAGAGACCTCCGCATGGCCTGATCCCCGCCCGCTCTTGGGCCGGTTGAGCACTCCGTATTCTCGGACAGCCTCCTAGTAAAATAGTGGGCCGGAAATTATGGTGGGAGAGGCTCTGTACTGCCTTTTATTTGGCAGGCTGAGGAATATTATATATGTCAGACGGAATATCACCTTTTATCAATAAGCCCAATTTCTTCATTCTGGGTGCAGCTAAGAGTGGCACAACTTCGCTCCACAGATATCTTAATCAACATCCTGACATTTTTATGTCTCGTATCAAGGAGCCGACTTTTTTTTGCGAAGGTTTTCAAGTTGTCAAGAACCCGATCCGGTATTTCGGCCTATTCGACTCTGCAAAGGGAGAAAAGATCATTGGTGAATCTTCACATGCTTATATGACAGATCCATCCTCAGCCAGGCTTCTCAAGGGTTTGTTCCCCAGTGCAAAGTTTGTAATAATTTTAAGAAATCCCGCAGACAGAGCTTACTCTCTGTACCATCATATGCGAAGATACGGACACGAAAGGATTGGCACTTTTGAAAAGGCACTGGAAATAGAGGAGGAGCGAGCTCATTCCAGGCATTTCCGGGAAAACTGCCCACAGTATCTTTACAATTTCCTTTATTTTCGCTCCGGATTGTACGGCGAGCAAATCGAAAGGTATTTTTCACTATTTGAGCGGAATCAGTTTCATTTCTTGACACTGAACCATTTGAAGACTCAACCGATGGCTTCCCTCGAGGCCATCCTGAATTTCCTGGGTTTGAGCACGGATTTCACGCCGAACCTGCGAGTCCACAATGAAGGCTCATTGACGGCCCGATCCGCTCTCATCCAGTATGTATGGAATCACAAGATCAAGCACCCCATCTTCTTAAGAAAGCAAGTCTTCAAGATACTGAAGAAGGTGAATTTTACGAAGGTGCCGCCCATAAACCCCCAAACCAGGAAGAACCTGCTGGCCCGCTATGAGAAGGACCTCGAAAAGCTTGAGAGCCTTACAGGAATGGTCCTTTGAGTGGTCATAGCATTTCCGGAGGCAGATCATGAAGGGCATTGAGAGCTGGAGCCAGCTCTCCCGGAACAGGCTGCGAGTATCCAAACAGGTTGGGAAGATCTGGGATGTGCCCATCGTCAAGAGGCGCATGGTCAGGCTCCTGGCCAACGTGGGCCCGGACAGCCGTGTCCTTGAGGTAGGTGCCGGCGACCGTCGATACGGGGCGATGCTTGCTGAGAGATATTCCGGCCTGTATTACCGCTCTTTGGACATAGATCCCAACACCCATCAGGATTTCTACAGCCTGGCCGAAATTGAGGAGCAGTTCGATCTTGTTTTCATGTTCGAAGTCATTGAACACCTGGCGCTGCTGGAAGGACTGGAGCTCCTGGAAAACCTCCGAAGCAAGCTCAAACCCGGGGGGCGGCTGCTTCTGAGCACACCGAACCTTTACCATCCACATCAGTACTTCGGGGATTCCACTCATGTGACCTTTTACAAGTTCGAGGAGCTCGGCGGGCTCATGATGACGGCTGGCTTCAGAAACATCCGAGCCTTCCGGGTTTACAATGATGATATTCTGCGGCGCGCGCTCCGAATGTACGTAGGCGTGTATCTCCATAAGTACCTGAACATAGATTTTGCCCGAACGATCCTCCTTGAGGGAGAGAATTCGTGACACTGCCGCAAGCACTGCAGGGGCAACCCGGCAAAAGTCTTCCTTCGAGCAGGATGGACGGTCTTTTCATCTCCCAGGAAGCCCAATGACTTCCCGGGCGGCGCCGACGCCATCGACACAGGGTGTATCCATGGAGAAAATAAGTGTGGTCATACCGGCCTACAACGCCGAGCGCACGCTCAGGTCAACGCTCGAAAGCGTCCTCGCCCAGACATACGGAGCGCTGGAAGTGATTGTGGTGGATGACGGCTCGACGGACGGGACCGAATCCACCGTGAAGGACTACGCCGAGCAGGGAAGGATCAGGTACATCAAACGAGAGAACGGGGGAATTGCGGCGGGCAGGAACACCGGGCTCAAGGCATGCACGGGCGATTATGTCGCACTTCTGGACCATGACGACCTGTGGGATCCCGACAAGATCGAAAAACAACTCGCTTTTATAGGCAAAAGCGGGGCCGACTTCGTCTACTGCTACGTACGTCGTCTGGGGCTCGACGGGGAGATCCACGAATTCCCGGTGGAGAAGCTCCAAGGTGAAAGCGCCATGGACGACCTCTTGAAACAGAACTGGATCTACAGCTCGACCGTGCTTTTCAAGCGGTCCATCCTGGATAGTGTGGGGCTTCTGGACGAGACCTTTCGTTACTGCGAGGACTGGGACTACTGGCTGCGCATCGCGTCCGTGGCCAGGATTGAGTGCATGCCCGAGGTTCTCGTGACCAGACGGGACCAGCCGACTTCATTCTCCATCATCTATCCCGGCAAGTATACGTACTATGTGAAGCTCTATGCCAAGCACGCCATGCTGTTCCAGGGTGGAAGGCGCAGGTATTTCCGGAAGAACATAGGGAACAAATGCTACACAGATGCCGTGAAGCTCCTGAAGGCCGGCAACCGAAGGAATGCGCTGGACGCCTACCGGACGGCAGTTCGCATGCGCACCCAGCTGATCTTCAGGCTTCACAAATTCGTCCTCCTCTGCCTGGAAACCCTTGTATCAGGTGCACCCGCCTCGAGAAGAATTGCGGAAAGCTGATGAAAGAATGCGATCCCCGGCAGCATGTTGAGACACCCCGGCCAGGATGACGATAACGCGACACCGGCCTGGAAAGACAGCCGAAACGCCATACAGGAATCTGTCAACCCAGCAGGCGGCCATAGCACTCTTCCACCCGGTCGAGCATCCGTTCGAACGAGTGGTGCGACTCCACCAATCTACGCCCTCTCAGGCCCATTAGACCCCGAGCATCCCCATCGTTCAGGAGGGCGACAAGGGCTTCGGCCAAGCCCCCTGGATCTTTGGGCTCAACCAGCAGGCCCGTCTCTCCGTGGACAACGACTTCCGGGATTCCTCCCACCCTGCAGGCCACCACGGGCTTCCCCAAAGCCATAGCCTGAAGCGCAAACTGGGGAATTCCCTCCGAGGCATAGGAGGCCATCACTGCAATGTCGAATGCGTCGATGACGTCTGCAATGTCTTCCCGGTGCCCCGTCATGACAACATGGTCCTCGAGCCGAAGCTCCGCAATACGTTTCTCAACGGCGCCGCGCATGGGCCCGTCTCCGACGATCAGGAGGCGCACGCGGGGCAGCGCCGAGCGAACCGCGGTCAGAGCATCGAGAAGCACCAGGTGCCCCTTCCAGCTCCGCAGCACCGCAGCAATGCCAACGACCGGACAGTCTTCCGGAATTCCAAGCTCACGCCGGACCTTTCTTCCGTCGGCATGGCGGAAATCGAGCATCTTGACTCCCGTGGGAATGGATCGGACCCTTTGGGGGTCCAGTCTCAGATCATGGATCAGCTGGCTTCTTATATGCTCGCCCGTGGTGATCACTTCATGGCACAGCCTGCCATAAAGAAGACGCGTGAGCGGATCTCCATTCACATGCGATGAGATGTGGCGGGTTCGCAGGACAGCCACTCGCTCCAGCCGGCCGGCGATGGAGCCGATCCAGCTGTCCGTCGAGCTGTGAGTGTTGACCAGGGCGATGCCGTATTCCCTGATCTTCCGGCGAAGTGCCTGAATGCTTGAAACCAGCCGCTGCTTGCTCATGGGAGTCGAAAGAACTTCAAATCCAGCCGACATCGCGCGCTGAGAAATGGCAGTCTCAGGGGGCGATGCCAGGAGGACCCGGTAACCTCGGTCCCGGATGCCGGTCATCTCGCGCAGAACCCTGATCTCCTGCCCCCCCCACCCGTTGGAGGACTCGGTGTGCAAAATGGTGGCTTTTGGCATGTCTTCGTTTCGGGAATCGTTGACTGGAATTGAGAGGCGAGCCTGCAACGCGTCAGGGATTCCATCAGTCCCTGATCAGGGACCATATTTGCTGCACGTCGGCTGCCCTGCTCAAGTCCAGGTTGAAGAAAGGCCTGTTTCTGGCCATGCGGTCTTCGGGCCACTCCCACCAGGCCAGCTGCAACAAGGCATCCCGCACTTCATCGGTGAAGCGCATTTTGAGGACCCTTGCCGGATTGCCGCCAACGACTGAAAAAGGCGGAAAGGATTTGGTGACCACAGCACCCGCTCCAACAATGGTCCCATCTCCCACCGCACTGCCGGGAAGAAAGATGGCACAGTCGCCGACCCAGCACGCGTTTCCGATGGAGACCTGTCGGGGCTCTCCGCTGATGTCGTTGAAGCCGAGTCTTCTCTGGAGGCGGATCTGCACATTGGCCCCGCCGGTATGATGATTGGACGTCACGATACGAATTCCCTCACCCATGGCGCAGTAATTGCCGATGATGAGCGTCCCTTTGCCCCTCACGGTCAGCGGCCCCCTGATTACGGTTCCGCGCCCGATGGTGGTGAGGAGGTTCCCGACACGGCTTTCCCTGGGAAGATGAACCTTCTCCCCCAATTCAAGCCTGGTCCTGGGGCCCGGGGGCTTCTTAAAGCCTTCCGACCTCCCGCCCGCCACAAGCTTCCTGATCCAATCCATCATGCTGAACCGTCTTTCACATCATCAATACCCGGTTGTAGACCCCACGCATCCTCTCGAGGGTCACCGGCCAAGTATACCCCCTGAGCACCAGGTCGCGGCCGGCTTCCGCCCGCACCCTTGCACCACGGGGGTCCCCCAGCACATGCCTCACCGCATCGGCTACAGCTTCCGCATCCCCCGGGGGAATGCCGATGGCCGTCTCCCCAGGAATGGCCACCTCGTTGATTCCTCCCACGTTGGAGGCCACAACCGGCGTCAGCATGGCATGAGCCTGAAGAATGGTCTGAGGAACCCCCTCCGGAATCCTCGCAGAAAGAACCAGCACATCCAGATCCGCCATGATTTCAGGGATGTCCCTGCGAAACCCGGTGAGTACAATCCTGTTGCGAAAGGGCGACTTCTCGACCCTCTCCTCCAGAATGGACCGCATCCACCCGTCACCCACGAGCACAAAAAAGGCATCCGATCTCTCAGACAGGAAATGCTCAGCAGCCATGATGAATACATCCGGACCCTTGTCGCCTCTCAATACGGAAATCATCCCCACCAGGGGAGTGCTTTCATCCAATCCCAGCTCGGAACGAAATCGGCCCTTCATCACACGGGGGTGAAACCGTTCCAAGTCCACGCCGGTGGGGATGGAAACGATCTTCCCGGCCTCGACACCCCGCTCAACCATGCCGACTTTAATGGACTCGGCCGTCGTCACGATGAGGTCGCAGAGGCGGCTGTAGACCAGGCGCCCCCAGAAATGGCTGCGGATGGGATTGGCCACATGACGGCACCGTACGACTTTCAACCCCAGGAGGCGCGCGGCAATCCCCGCACTCCAGCCGTCCTTGGAGCCGTGGGTGCACACCAGATCGATCGCCTCGCGCTTCAGAATCCAGAGAAACCGTGCCACGGCTTTCGGATCCACACTGCCTCGCATGGAAACCGAATGGACCCGGAGCCCACGGCGTCGCCCTTCCCGCTCGATCCCCGAACCGGGCACGGCCGCCAGAACCGACTCGATGCCGTACGGAAGCAGCCCCTCCATCTCCATGAGGACACGGAGCTCCTGGCCTCCCAGATGCTTTGAGGATTCCGTATGCAGGATGCGCACTAGAGGAGACCCTCCAGGAAGGCCGCCAGACGTCGATTGTACGCGTCCAGCGAGTAAGACTGCTCAACGGTCGCGCGCCCGGCGCTCCCCAGGCGGCGTCTCAGCTCGGCATCTTCCAGCAGACGCCTCAAAGCGGCTTCCCACTCGAAATCCTCACGGGCAAGCAACCCATTCTCGCCGTGGCGTATGATCTCGGTGTTGATTCCGACGGGCGACGCCACAGCGACCACTCCCGCCGCCATGTACTGCAGCAGCTTGAACCCCCCCTTCCCCCTGGTCCAGAGATTGTCTTCGAGGGGCATGATCCCCACGTCAAAGCTTTGTAGATCCGCAACTTCGTCTTCAGCTCGCCATGGTTTGTACTCGACCGGGACGCCATCCATCCGGGGCTCGCCGTCCGAGATAACTTTGAGCCGGCTTCCCGGAACGGATTGCAGGACGCTGCCCAACGGTCCTGCTATGGACTTCAAATGCCCCAGATTTCCACGGGTTCCAATCCACCCGATCCGCAAGCCTCCCTCAGAAGACCGGTGGGCTCCGGGGCTGATTTTTCGAGTATCCACCGGAGTCGGCAGCACCAGGACTGCGGGGGACTCTCTCCCCCATTCCCCCCGGGCCACCCTGGCGAATTCAGCCAGGTAACCATTCCCGGCAATGACTCCCCGGCATTGACCCACCGTCCTGGCGAAGCGGGTGAAGAATCGCCCCGACACCGGCTCACGCCGTTCGATTTCATGAAACATCACCGCATCATCGAGGTCAAAGACCAGGTTCCGGTTGAAGAGCTTGAGAGCTCTGATCTGCAGCGCCCCAAAGAGCTTCTTCTGAAGGACGATGAGATCAAAGGCCCTCATACCGGGAAGAAAGGCCAGCCGCTGCCAGAAACGGCTTGGAATTTCCATGACCCGGACCCGGTGCCCCCGGGATTCCAGATATTCCTGGCTGTCCAACACCCTCTTTTTGCTGCTCGGCTTGTGAAAGCCGATGATCATAAAAAGAATTTTCGCCAAAGATTCAGCCCGCGCAGATGATGACGTTTCTTTCCGGCGTGTTCCGTGACATTACGGGTGCTGCTGGTATTTGTATCCGAAAAGGTCTATTTCCCTTTTGAAGCACTGATCGATGAACTGCTTCTGGGATTCATTCAACACTTCGTAATATTTGCGCCTGTCCAAACGGTATCCCCCCTTGGCCTTTGGCATCCAGCCATCGAAAGGAATTCCGAGCTTCTGACAAACATAATTGAGATCTTCCATCAAGTTTTCATATCTTCCAACGAAATCAACTGCAACTTCACCATTAATGCTATACTTATGAAAATCTGTACACATCTCTTTATTCTGAAAAAGATCATCAATAGTAGGATACTTATTTTTTCTATTCTCCCAATAATAATAAGAAATAGCCTTATCCCAAGGGTTTCTCTCGAAACAAAATTTAAAATAATTATTGTATATATCCTCACCAATGAAACGCTTGATGTGTTTTGCAGGCATGTGATCCCAGTACTTTAATCGCCATCCCCGGAGCCATCTCAGCCATTCTTTGCCTCTATACAATCGCAGAGGAACCAGATAATTACGAGGAAATACATTGACTTCCCTTCGAATATCCTCATCCTCGGGATTCAGAGGCGTTATGACATCGTGCTGTCCACAATAGCGTGAAAGGCTGATTTCGATACTCGTCCCAGCCGTCTTTCTGGTCTTGATGAATATGAATTTGTACTTGTGTGACAGGATCATTACCGCACCTTCTAGCGTGGAAGTGTCATTCAAAACAGGCTGTCGTAAAGAGCTTCCAGATTATGGATCATGGCGTCCTTGCCGAACTTCTCACGCGCCCTCCTTCTTGCGGCCTCCCCCAGGAAGGAACGGGCGCTTTCGGACCGATGCAGTGCATCAATGGCATCCGCCATCGCGGCAGGGTCCGCCGGGGGAACGATCCGTGCACACCGACCGCCCTCCACAAGGTCAACCATGCCCCCCACTGCCGTGACCACACAAGGCAGCCCCACAGCCATGGCCTCGAGAAGCGCAATGGAGGCCGCCTCCGATACCGAAGCCATGAGGTAAAGATCCATGGCCCGGTAAAGCTCGGGGACGTCCCTGCGCTGTCCAAGAAGCAGAACCCGATCCCCGATACCCATCTCGGCCGCCAGGCATCGCAGTGTCTCTTCCAGTCTCCCGGCTCCTGCAATGATGAGCCTGCAGGGCACCCCCCGCTCGAGGAGAATGGCCACGGCCTTCAGCATGTAACGGTGCCCCTTGGCTTCCACCAGACGCCCCACGGTGCCGAGCACCAGGTCAGAGGCCTCAAGACCCAGCCTTCTCCTGGCCTCTTCCACCGAAAGGTCTACGTCCAGTCGGTGGAAGTCGGCTCCCAGGGGAAGCACCACCACCTTTTCCCGGGGAGCTCTCTCATAAGAGACCACGTCCTCCTTGACAGCCTGCGACACGGCAAGAATCCGGTCCGTGTAGCGGTTGAGCGCCCTGCTGATGAAGAGCCTGTGCAACTTCCTCTCGGTGTAGAGGCTGTGCACAGCGGTCACAATCCTTGGCCTCCGTCTCCCCAGGCGGATGGCGCCCAGGCGACCATAAAGGTTTGCATGATACATATTCGTATGAATGATGTCAATTTGGCGTGATATCAAGAGTTTCGACACGGCAGCCACGGCTCCGGGCTCAAACCGCCGTGTCTTCATTCTGCCCAGAGAAATAACCTCGAAACCCGAGCGCTCGATTTCATGTCCCAGGCTTCCCTTGCCGTCCAGGCAGCAGGTGATCGGCTCAAAGCGCGACCGATCCAGCCCTTTCAGAAACTCGAAGCAAAGCATCTCCGCCCCACCCACGGGCATTGTCACGAAGAGGAAGAGGACTTTCTTCATGGGGCCTTCATTTCCGGACACCCTTCACACCATCCGGTCCGGAGCCCGGTCCATTTTGGCCGAGCAGCTTCTCATACTCATTCATAACCGTCCGCACATGCTTCTCGAGCGTGAACTGCTCGAGCACTCGCTGGCGCCCTCTCATTCCCATCTCCGCCAGATCCCCCCTTCGGCACACGAATTCCTCCATGGCCCGGCTCAATGCGGCGCGATCGCCCTTGGGAACCACCCTGCCGCAGACACCGTCTTCAAGGATGAAGGGGATCTCCCCGACCCCTGATGCTATGGCAGCCCTCCCCGATGCCATGGCCTCGATGAGGCTCCGCGGAAAGCCTTCCCAGAGGGAGGGCATCACCAGGACGTCGATCCCGGCCATGACCTGCGGGATGTCATCCAGTCTGCCTGTGAGAATAACCCGCGATGCCAGAGTCGGCCGCTCTGCCAGATACTGCCGAACAGCCCGTTCGTCCTCAAGGGCGCCGTCCCCCACTATCGAGAAGAAGGCATCCCGCCCGGACTTGAGCAAAGCATCGGCGGCATGGAGGAACAGGAGGGTCCCCTTGCGCTCCTCAATGGTCCCCACGATCCCGAAAAGGAAGGCATCATGAGGGATGCCGAACCGATCCCGGAATGGCGTTCGATCGATGCCGGGATGAAAACGCCCCATATCGACACCGTTGAAGATCTTGACCACCGGAAAGGTCTCAAAGGCATCCTCAAGCTCCGAAGAGACCACGATCACCTTGTGAGCAAGATGCCGGATCCACTTCCTGAGCCTGCGAATTCGTTTGCCCCGGGGATCCTCCCTGATGTGCCACACCACTTTCAGCCCGAGGCTCCGGGCCGCGATGCCGACATACTTGCAGAAGGGGACGGCGCTATTCAGATGAACCAGGCCCACCCTCTCCCGCTCCATAAGGCTCCGTGCCTGCCGCACCAGGCGCCATCCCCAGAAACCCCGCTCGTTCAGCACGGTGCACGACAGCCCACGCGCCGAAAGATCATCGACCAGGAATCCGGGTTTGGAGAATGCCACACAGGGACGGAAACGGGATGCGTCCAGCCCCAGCACGAGCTGGACCAGACTCACGGCGGACCCCTTCAGGGCCGGCGTATGCGAAACGTACAGGATGGTCCGGGCCACGCTCATGACGATATCTTTTTCGAGACCGCTCCGGCATGCGCCCCCATCATCTCGTCAATGGCCGCCAAGGCTTCCTCCACGGTGATGGCCTCCAGGCACCGGCTTCTTTTGCTGCCGTCGCAGCCGTCCCGCCGGCAGGGAATGCACGGAAAGTCTCGACGTTTCTCGATGATCCGCCGCAAGGGCGTCAAGGGGCCCCATACTGCGGAATCCGATGGTCCGAACAGCGCCACGACAGGTTTTCCGAGGGCCGCCGCCATGTGCATGGGGGCCGTGTCCACACCGAAAAAGAGGTCGCTGCGCTTCAGCAGCGCCGCCAACTGCTTCAGAGAGAGCCTTCCCCCCAGTACCAGGGGACGGCTTCGGCAGAGGCGGGCAATGTGGGCCAGGCGCTCCATCTCCTTGCCGTCCGGGCCGCTGGTGAGGGCCACCCGGAAGCCTCGGGACTGCACACCGTCCACAACCTCCGCCACAGCCTCATCCCTCCAACATTTGAACAGCCATCGGGAGGTGGGATGCACCACCACGAGCGGCTGACTCCCCGACCAACCCTGCTCGCTGAGGATTCTGTCGACAAATTCCTGATCCGCCGGCGATACGAAAAGCTCTACATCGGCTGCATCTCGATGGATGCCCAGTGGCTTCAGCACGTCCAGATCCATCAATGCGCGATGCCGTCCGTCATACACGGGGGGTATCAAATGGGTGTAGAGGAATCTCTTCCCGAAAAAGCCCCGATTCAAGGGATCCACTCCAAACCGAAATCGAGCCCCGGAGAGGAACGCGAGGATCGCTCCACGATCTCCCTCGGTCATGTTGACGGCAAGGTCGAACCGCGCTTTTCGCAGCCGTCGAATCAACTGGATATCATTCCAGACTCCGGCCCCACGCCTCATGGGTATGACTTCGTCGATGCCCGGGTGAAGCGTCAGCATGGATTCCGTTCCTGCAGGCACAAGCACAGCGATCCAGACCGAAGGATTCGACTCCTTGAGGGCCTTGAAGGTCGCGCAGGTCAACAAGACATCTCCAATGTGACGCAGCTTGATGAACAAGGCCCGTCGGACCATCTGGATCGGCAAAGGCTTCATTCAGGAATCATTCGCTCCGGAGCTCATCGGCGGCGTTCTGTGGCTTGACGGCGTGACAAAGGTATCCAATGGTGAAGTTCCTGGCCCTGTCCAGAAAATCCAGATGGACCAGGAAGAACGGGATCCAGTAATGGAAGATCTCTTTCAGAAATATGAAACAGATCCTGAACATCAGACGATTCAAACGCCCCTTTTCGGGCTGCTCGAACTGGAAAGGCAAGCGGCTGACGAGTTTTCCCATCAGGCAGAAATAGCCGCCCATGGGTCCCAGATACCGGACCTCCAGGCCGGCTCTCTCCATGAGATCCCGGAGGGCGAAACGGGTGAACCGATAGAAATCGTAAGGCGCCTCGTGAACTCCGCCATGGAGGGGACATGACAAATAAAGAGACCCACCCGGCTTGAGGATCCTCGCAAGCTGTGTCAGGAGCTCCAGGGGCTCGCGAACATGCTCCAGGACCTCGATGTTGATAACGGCATCCACGCAATCATCCCGGAATCCGGGTCGCGTCAGATCCGTCACCACGTCCATCCTTTTATAATTTTTGCCCTCGATCCTGCAAAAGTCAGCGGCAATGTACCGCTGACGCGAGAAAAACTGCCGGTATCTCCCGTTTCCAGCGCCGGCGTCCAGTACGCGAGCACCCTCGGAAATCTCTGATGCGGCCCTTTCGATAAACTGCCTGATGTAGTACCGGGTCGGGTCTGCCTTTTCACGAGCCTTTCGCGGAAGCAAGCTCATGAAACGGACCCGCCAGGCGGCAGGAGCCGTCCATTCAAATCTTCCATCCCGTTCATTCTCCAGAACCTTGTGCTACCTGAAACCCTCGGCCTGAGAAAACTGCAGCTCGTGGAGCCGCTGATACTCGCCCCCTGACCGCAAAAGCTCATCGTGCCGGCCTTCCTCGACGATACGCCCTTCTGCCAGGGCAATGATCCGATCGGCATTCTTGATAGTGGACAGACGATGGGCAATGATAAACGTCGTGCGCCCGACCATGAGGTTTTCCAATGCCCGCTGCACTTCTAATTCGGAGTCGCTGTCCAGGGAAGACGTCGCCTCATCCAGAATGAGAATGGGAGCATCTTTGAGGAGCGCTCGCGCGATACAGATTCTCTGTCGCTGGCCCCCGGACAGCCTCGCCCCCTGCTCTCCAATTTTCGTGGCAAAACCCTCGGGCATCTTCATGATGAAGTCATAGGCATTGGCCGCCTTGGCTGCTGCAATGACCTCCTCCTCGCTCTTGCGGATGTCACCGTAAGCGATGTTATTGAACACGGTGTCATTGAACAAGATGGACTGCTGCGTCACGAGGCCGATCCTGGATCGGAGCGATTTGAGCGTCACGTCGCGAATATCGATGCCGTTGATCAAAATCCGCCCGCCGGTGACGTCGTAAAACCTGGGCATGAGGTTGACCAGTGTGGTCTTGCCGGCGCCGCTCATGCCCACCAGCGCGATGACTTCCCCCGCATTCACTTTAAGATTGATTTCCTGAATGATCTTTTCGTCGCCATAGGCAAAGGCCACATCCTGAAACTCGATGGACTGAATGTCCGAAGGCAGCTCGGCGGCTCCCGACCTGTCGGCAATTTCGGGCTCCATATCCAGGATCCTGTAGACGCGCTCAGCCGCCGCCATGCCGAGCTGAATGGTGTTGTTCATGTTGCTGAGCTTCTTCACGGGATCGTAAAGCATGATCAAGGCGGCAAGGAACGAGAAGAAATTTCCGGGCGTCGACACACCGCGGATGACACTGTAGCCCCCATACCAGATCACGGCCACAATCCCGAGGCCGCCGAGCAGATCCATGATAGGGCTGGAGAGGGCCCGCACCTTCACAGATTTCAGCACCAGTCCCAAATACGCGGCATTGTTCTTGGCGAAGCGCTTCCTCTCATACTCTTCCATGCAGAAGGCTTTGACGATGCGGTTCCCCGTGATGGTCTCGTGGAGGGTCACCGAGATCCTGGCCATGGACTCCTGATTTCTCTTGCCGATCTTGCGCACCTTGCGGCCCAGCTTGATGACGGGCAGAAAGGCAAAAGGGAGAACAAAGATCGAAACAACGGCCAGCTCCCAATCCCTGTAAAAGATGACGCCAATCAGCGCCACGATGCTGGAGATCTCCTTCAGGAGCCCTGCGACCGACTCCGTAACCGCTCCCTGCATGACACCCACGTCGTTGATGATGCGCGACATGAGCACTCCCGTGGGGGTTTTGTCATAGAAGGATACGGGCAGGGCCTGCATGTGGTTGAAGAGACGCTCCCGAAACTCAGCCACCACTTTCTGGCCGACATAAGCCATGAGATAGGAATTGCACCAGGAGCACACCCCTTTCACCACGAAAATGACGAGCACGATGACCGGAAGAATGCGGAGCATCGTCATGTCTTTTCTGATGAACACGTCGTCCAGGACGGGCTTGATGAGATATGCGGTGGCCGCCGTTGTGCCCGCCACGCCCAACATGCACAGCATGGCGAGGACCACACGGCGCCAGTAGGGCCTGGCATTGAGGAGCAGGCGTTTATACAGCTCCATGACGCAGTTGAGACCTCCTTGTATGAATCAGGCTGGATCGGATCCCAGGCGATAATACTTCAAAAAAGTGTAATATGCATAAGAGATGGCGAGGAAGAAACCTGCCCGGCCATCCATGAAACCTAATTTTAAACCATACATCTTGATGAAAGTGAAGAGGGGTCTCAGGGCGAGATGATGCCATCGTGGCTGCCGGCCTTGGCGCGCCATCTCATGAGCCGCCAAGCCGCTGTAGCGCTCCATGCGTCGAAGGTAGTCACTCACGGAGACATAGGTGAAATGCTCGAGGGGATGTTTCAAATACCCCGCGCTTCCCTGAACCACCACCTTTTCATGCACGGCCCGCTCTTCAAATCTTCCCTTTTCCCTGCGGAACAGCCGCAGGCTGTAGTCGGGATACCAACCCCCATATCGGATCCACTGGCCGCAGAAATAATTCCTTCTGGCAATGAAAAATCCGTCTTCGGGGCCATCGACCCGCACAGTGGCCTCGATTTCCATGCGCAGGGAGTCCGTCACCCGCTCGTCCGCATCGACGATGAGCACCCACGGCCGGGTCGTCCTGTCCACGGCGATGGTCTTCTGTCTCGCGAACCCATGCCAGGGCTCCTGAAACACCCTGGCTCCGCAGCTTGCGGCCATCTCGGGTGTGCCGTCCTCGCTGAACTGGTCCACCACGACGATTTCACCGGCCCAGGTCAGGCTTTCGAGGCAACGTCGGATGTTGCCGGCCTCGTTACGCGTGATGATCGCGACACTCACATCGACCATATCACGGATCTCCGCCATGCGCTCATGAATCGGCCCCTGATCCCGGTCGCGCCTGGATGCACCTCAATACCTGCTCGACGGAAACATTCTCCATACAGATCCAGTTCGAGCATCTCTTCCTGCGGTAACATGGTGAGCAGACGAGGCCTGCCGTGATGATCGTGTGCTCCGGGCCGTATGGCCCCGTTCTCACAGCGTTCGTAGGACCGAACACGGCAAAAACCGGCACGCCCAATGCCGCGGCGATATGCATGGGGCCGGTGTCGTTGGAGATGCAAGCACGGGCTCTCCGGATCACCGCCGCGGCCTCCCTGAGGCCGGTCTTTCCCGCAAGCGACATCGCCCTCCCGCCGGATGCCGCAACCACCTGCTCGACCAGGTGCGCATCACTCCCTCCGCTGATCACCACGGACGGCCAGGGCAGCCGCGAGGCCAGTTTTCCGAATCGCTCCGCCGGCCACCTCTTGGCCTCACCTCCTGCCGAAGGCGCGATTACGAAGAAGTCAGACGGCAGAGTGTCCAAGAGAGGAAAATGAGTCGGCATCTCTCCAAAGGGATACTCGATCCGGTCCGTCGAAGCCCCGAGACTTCCGGCAACCTTCAGATATCGTTCGATGGCGTGACAATCCTTACCACCATGTATTCGGTGAGTATAAAACAGCGGGCTCCCCTCCCGGCCTTCGCTGAAACCGACTCGCACAGGCGCTCGGGTTGCTCCGCACAGAAGCCCGCTCCGGAACAGCCCCTGCAAATCGACCACCAGATCGAACCTCTCCGCTCTCAGTTGTCTTATGAGCAGACGCAAGGAGTGCACGGTTTCAGAAGCCTTGGACAGCCGCTTCCATCGATCCTTGTCGATGACCCACAGTCGCGAAATCATGGGGTGACCCCGGAGAAGATCTTCGAACGACCGGGCGATGAGCCAATGAATTTCCGCATCCCCGTATCGCTTTCGAATGGCGCTGAGAAACGGCAGGCTGTGAACCACGTCCCCCAGGGCGCTGGGCTTGATGACCAGGATCTTTCCGGGAGTGCAATTGATCAGAGATGCGGGCAAACCGGTCCTTTCCCGACGTCCTTGCTCAGTGTGTCTCGTTCGAACGCCGCGAAGCGTTTGTCTTGATTCAGAGAGCGACACCAATCCGACGGGGGATGACGGCATCGTTGAGCATGGCGTGACGTCCGAAAAAGCCATCATCAAAACCTCAGCATCCACTCGTCAGGGGATCCTTCATAATCACTCTCCCTGTACTCCGCAAAAATAACCCCGAGAGATCTTCGGAACAACTCCGCCTGTTCCGGTTCGTTCGGAAACAGACGCCGCGACCTTAGTGCCAAACTCAATGGGACTTGTCAACGAATGTGGCCCGAAGAGAGGACAAACCATCCAGGACTTGAGTATGTCACGGAACCGAAACGCGAACCCGCCCCGATCAATTTGTTTCAAATGGGAGGAATCTTCCATCTTGCAAACAGCACATTCATAAAGTATCCATTACAGGGAAAATCTGGTATAAGGTCCCCCGTCATGAAAACTCGGGGCATTGCTTGATTCAGTGATGAGCTATTCCAAAGGGTCACAGCCACGGATCGTCGATACGGGTATCAGGAGCTGATATGTTTCACACGATGGCTTACATGAGAACCTTTCTTAAGGACAGGGACGTCGCATCCATTACTCCGACGTCCCCTTTCGGAGTCAGGAAAGTCTGCAGCAACATCAACTTTGATCGAAATAACGTGATCATCGAGTACGGCCCCGCGACGGGTGTCTTCACCGACTATCTGCTCAAGAATATGAAGAACGGCTCCCATCTGATCGCCATAGAGCGCAATAAGGATTTCAAGTCCATCTTACAGAACCGCATTCACGATCCTCGCGCGACCATCATTAACGACAGCGCAGAAAACGTTCTTGAGGCGCTGAAGGCCTGCAGGCAGTCCGAAGCCGACTACATCATTTCGGGTATCCCGTTCTTCTGGCTCCCGAAAGACATCAAAGACAAGATCCTCTACAACACCCACCGAGCTCTCAAAGAAGGCGGCAAATTCCTGGTCTACCAGACTTGCTTCCAGACAGATCAGCACCTGAAAGTCCATCTTGAGCGCTTCTTTCCCGTCGTTCACGCTCGGTTCGAGCTTCGGAACATCCCCCCGCTTCGTCTGTTTGAAGCCATCAAAGGCAACGGCAACAGCCGTGGTAATGGCAACGGAAACGGCAATGGCAACGGAAACGGCTCATCGCGAAGCTGAATCGCAGCTTGGCCTGCTATCTCCGGATGCGCTGAAATTCTCTCCTCACTGACGCGTTCCTCACGGCTCTCGGCGGCTTCCCTCGAAAGGACCGTCCAGGAGTTGAGGTACTGCGCTGCTTGAATCCGCCGGACCAAAGGCAATGAACGGGGCCGATATCGAACAGTTTCGGTTTCGCCACCTCCATCCGAAGATCGCCCTGGGGACGGCGAGCGACCGATACGCGGGCTGGCTCGGCCAGATTTATACTCCCGAGCGGTATAAGGGGAAAATCACTGCCCGAACAAATCGTGTCGGCGGACGCTCTTTCCAGGACCAGGTGCTTCCCGTGGAGAGCGTGCAGGAGTACTTTGAGCATTTCGGTGTACTTGAGATCGATTATACGTTCTATGCACCGCTGATCGGCCCCGACGAAGCTCCCACCCGCACCTTCCATGTCCTCAGAAGCTATCGAAGCCACTTGAGCGAAGCGGATCGAATCATCCTCAAGGTTCCTCAGCTCATCTCCGCCCAGAAGTTGCTGCGATCCGGCCGGTATGTTCCCAACGAAAGTTACCTCAATCCGGAACTGTTCACCCGGTCCTTCCTGGAGCCCGCTGTTCAAATGCTCGGCCCCACCCTGCGGGCCATGGTGTTTGAACAGGAGTACCAGCGCAAGGACGAGCGGGTTCAGCCCGAGAAATTGGCAGAAAGCCTCGATGCGTTCTTCGAAGCCGTTCCCCGCGACAACCGGTATCATATCGAGCTTCGAACCGAAGCCTATTTGTCCCATCCGGTCTTCACGGTGCTGGAGAGGCATGGCGTGGGGCAGGTCCTATCCCACTGGACCTGGCTGCCTCCCCTCCCCAAGCAGCTGGCTGCTGCCGGCAAGCGCTTCTTCAACTCCGGCCGAGAGTGTGTCATTCGGCTCATGACACCACGCGGAGTGCGCTACGAAGACGCGTACGCCAGGGCACACCCCTTCAACGCCATGGTGGAGGAGCTTTTTCAACCGCGCATGCTGGAGGAGACCCTGGATGTCGTTGAAGAGGGCGTGAGCCAGGACATCCGGATCAACCTCATCATCAACAACCGATCGGGCGGAAACGCCCCCCACATCGCCCGTCTCATCGCAACCCGGCTTCAAGAACTCCGGAATGCGAGGTTGAAAGACAGGGATTGATCGGGAATTCTCATTTTTCATATCGAAGGGGCTGAAGTGGTAACCGGCTTATGGGGATCACCGGCAGTTTCTTCCGCCGGAGAGCTCAAGCCGGATGCCTCTGCAAGCCTGATGAAAACGGGATGGACCAGTGCTGCTGGACGTGAGAGACCTTCAGACCCACTTTCTATTGGAGCACGGAACCGTCCGGGCGGTGGACCATGTCAGCTTCAGCCTCGATGAGGCTCAAGTCCTTGGGATTGCGGGTGAATCCGGCTGCGGCAAAAGTGTCATGTCCCTGTCGATCCTGCGGCTCATCCCGCCTCCCGGCAAAATCGCGGGGGGAGGGGTGCTGTTCCGATCAAGGGATCTTCTGGGGTTGAGCGAAACGGAGATGCAGTCCGTTCGAGGCAACCAGATCTCGATGATTTTTCAGGAACCCATGACATCCCTCAACCCGGTCTTCCGGGTGCAGGACCAGATTGCCGAGACGTTAGAGCTTCACCTCCGTACAACCCGCCGGGAAGCTCTGGATCGCGTGGAGGCGCTGCTGGGGGAAGTCGGCATCCCTTCGGCCCGACTTCGCATGAGAGACTACCCGCACCAGATGAGCGGCGGCATGCGTCAGCGGGTCATGATCGCCATGGCTCTCGCGTGCCGTCCGGCCCTGATCATCGCCGACGAACCCACCACGGCCCTGGATGTGACCATCCAGGCACAAATCCTGGATCTCCTGTGGGAGCTCCGCGAAAGCCGGCGAATGGCCATTCTGCTCATCACGCACGATCTCGGGGTGATTGCGGAAATGGCCCAGAACGTCATCGTCATGTACACGGGAAGGATCGTCGAGGAGGCCACGGTCCAGGAGCTTTTCCAGACGCCCTTGCATCCGTACGCTCAGGGCCTCATGCGCTCCATCCCCTCTCGAGTGGATGGTGGTGCCAGGAAGCGGCTCCAGGCAATCCCCGGCATAGTCCCGAGCCTTCTCGCACTCCCGGTGGGGTGCAAGTTCAACACCCGTTGTCCCCATGCTTTTGAAAAATGCTACCGTGATCCCGAGCCGGACCTTCTGATCCCGCGCGGAGGACATCCCGTCCGCTGCTGGCTCTATGAAAGGGAGAGCATTCTTGCCTGATCGAGAAGACTTGGGCCCGCTGCTGTCACTTCGAAATGTCACCAAGCACTACCCGATCGCCGGGTCCATGTTCAGAAGGCATGCGGGAATCATCCGAGCGGTGGACGGCATCGATCTTTCACTTCAGCGTTCCGAGACTCTGGGACTGGTGGGTGAAAGCGGCTGCGGCAAGTCCACCCTGGGGCGCGTTATTCTTGGGCTCGAGGCACCCACCTCGGGAGAGATCGTATTCGACGGTCGCGACGTGTCCACCTTGAACCGGCGCGAGTGGCACGCTTTCAGAAAACGCATGCAGGTTGTCTTTCAGGACCCCTATTCCTCACTGAACCCTCGCCTCTCGGTGGGCCGGATCATCGGTGAGGGGCTGGTGATCCATCGAATGGGAGCGGTGGCCGATCGGAGGGCGAGAGTTCGAGAATTGATGGAGGTGGTGGGATTGCATCCGGAGGATATGCACCGCTATCCACACGAATTCAGTGGCGGTCAGAGGCAGCGCATCGGAATCGCCCGGGCCCTCGCCCTCGAACCGGAGCTCATCATCTGCGATGAGCCCCTATCCGCCCTGGATGTATCCATTCAGGCCCAGGTCATCAACCTGCTCCAGGATTTGCAGGAGCAATTCCAGCTCACCTATCTGTTCATCTCCCACGATCTTTCCGTCGTCCGCCATATCAGCGATCGAGTGGCCGTCATGTATCTGGGACGTCTGGTGGAATTGGCCCCGACTCGGAAAATCTTCGAAAGGGCGGCCCATCCTTACACTCGCAGGCTTCTGGATGCAGTGCCGTCCCTGGATCCCAACAAAGCCCGGCGTTCGCGAATGATGGTCGATGAGCACTCCGGACAGGCGGCACCTCCGACCGGATGCAACTTCAGTCATCGATGCCCGCATCAATTATCCGAATGCGTGGAGCAGGTACCTCCGTTGAAGGAAATCGAGCAAAATCACTGGGTCAGGTGCTTCCGAGAGACCCCCTGACTTTCAGCATTCGGAAGGCAATAAGATTGAGGCAGAGGAGTCAGGCTACTCTTCGGCTTCCGCCTTGATTTTGTGATAGCGAGCGCTGGAGGTGATCTTTTTCATCGCGGCCTCTTCGGCCTCTTCCCGGGTGAGATGGATGGTTCCACATTCGGGGCAGGTGACGTTGACATTCTCCCCCACGATTCTTTCACGGATCTCATCCACCGTCATATGGCCCAGTGCCCCGCACATGGTATCCACCCGCTCCGCACGAACCCTCTTTCGGCCTTCGTTGGTCATGATCCAACCTCCACAGTCACAGCCAGGGTCAAAAAGTATGCCGCAATCAGGCGGGCCCGATGGTCGCCGGTCTGCAGGGCGATGGCCCCAGATCCCTCAAGAGTTCCGTCATGTCCGTCACTGCAGCCGCAAACCGTTCGGCTTCGGCAGCCGAGCACCACACCAGCCGGAACCGTTCTTCTTCAAGTCCCATGGTTTCGAGCATTTCATTCAACACGACGAGACGTGCTTCAGCTTTCAAATTACCATCCACGTAGTGACAATCCCCGGGGTGACATCCCATGACCATGACCCCATCGGCCCCGTGTTGAAAGGCTTCCAGAACCAGGTTTGGATGAACCATCCCCGTGCACGTCACCCGAACCACCCGAATGTTGTGAGGATACTGCATGCGTACAGTGCCTGCCAGGTCTGCAGCCGCGTACGCACACCAGTTGCACGTGAAAGCAATGACTTTAGGTTCGAACCCCATTCGTTCGCCTCTAAATGATCCCGGGCAGAATCAGCTCAAAGCGGCGCGAACCTGAGCCGAGAGCTGCCGGTAGGTGAATCCCCCCACATTGATGGCATCCTTGGGACAGGTCGCCTGACAGATGCCGCAACCCTTGCATCGAGCCAGGTTTACGCGAATCCGCTGCTTGCCCTCCATGTCCGGAATGGGCTCCATGGTGATGGCATGGTACGGGCAGACGTCCGGACAGAGGGCACAGGCATCGCAGGCCGCCTCGTCAACGTGGGCCTTGATGGAATCGAGCTCGATGCGCCGATTGGAGAGCACCGTCGTAGCGCGGGCCACCGCCGCCAGGGCCTGCGACACGACCTCCTCGATGGGCTTGGGGTAGTGAGCCAGTCCAGCCAGAAAGAGCCCCTCACTGGCGAAGTCCACGGGCCTCAGTTTGACGTGTGCCTCCTGAAGGAAGCCGTCCTCATCCACGGGAATCCTGTAGAGCTTTGCCAGGTCACGCCCCTCCGGATGAGGCACAATCGCTGCCGCCAGCACCACAACGTCGGCGCGAATGGAAAAGGGATCATGCAGCACGTGATCCCAGGCGACCACGTTCAGCTCGCCGTCCCGTGCCCTCACGAGGGGCTTGTGATGGAGCTCGTAACCGATGAAGACCACCCCCAGTTCCCGGGCCCGCCTGTAAAGCTCCTCCCGCTGACCAAAGGAACGGATGTCCCGGTACAGGATGAACACATTCCGACCTGGCTCCTCCTCCTTGAGGGCAATGGCGGATTGAATGGAATGCGTGCAGCAGACCCTCGAACAATAAGGCCTCTCGGGAATTCTCGACCCCACGCACTGAATGAACACAAAATCCCGCCCGTTCTTGATCCGTTCATCCCCCACGAGATGCAGTTTATCGAACTCCAGAGCAGTGAGAATCCTCGAGGACTGGCCGTAGCCGAACTCGTCAGGTTTATAGGCCTGCCCCCCCATGGCAAAGATGGCGACGCCATGATCCATGGTGGTCGTGCAGTGCTGTTTGGTGATGGTCGAGCGATAGCTTCCCATGAATCCTTCAGCCTGAGTGACCTGACCCCGCATGTGCACCGTAATAAGAGCATGCTCTTTCACGCGGGTGATGAGTTGATCGACGAATTCCGGAATGGGCTCTCCCTTCCAGGTCTGAAACAGGTGCCGGGCATTTCCTCCCAACTGCCCGCTCTTTTCGACCAGATGAACAGGGAATCCCTGGTCGGCCAATCCGAGAGCCGCCACCATGCCGGCCACGCCCCCCCCCACCACCAGCGCCTGCGGATTCACCGTCACCGTAACGGGGGCCAGGGGTTCCAGGAGAGCCACCTTGGCCACACTCATGCGAAGGATATCCCGAGCCTTTGCAGTAGCGGCAGCCGGATCCGCCGCGTGCACCCAGGACCCCTGGTTGCGGATGTTGGCCATTTCAAATAGATATTTGTTCAAACCGGCGGACTTCAGTGTCTCCTGAAAGAGGTGCTCATGGGTCCGCGGCGTGCAAGCAGCCACAACGACCCGGTTGAGCTTCTTCTCGACGATCTGGTCCCTCAGAACATGCTGGCTGTCCTCCGAGCAGGCGAACAGACTGCGCTCCACATGAACCACATGGGGAAGCGACGCTGCATATTCCGCGAGGCTTTCCACATCGATGACACTGGCCACATTGGAGCCGCAGTGGCAAATGAAGACCCCAATGCGGGTCTCCTCTCCGCGAATATCACGTCCGGAGGCAGGTTCAGGCTGCTCCGTCAGGCTGTAGCGAGCGTCAGCCAGGGGAATCATGGCCTCCGCCGCTGCCGCCGAAGCCTGGATGATCGACTGTGGAATATCTTTGGGCCCCGAAAAAGTGCCGCAGATATAGACCCCGGGGATGGACGTCCTCACCGGGGCGAAGGACGAAGTGACCGAAAACCCGTCACCGCTCAGGTGCAACCCCAGCATCTCCGCCAGGGCAACCCCTTGTTTCGAGGGCTCCATGCCCACCGAAAGCACCGCCAGGTCGAACTCACCCCGGGCCTGTTTGCCTTCTTCGGTGATGTAACGGAAGTAAACATCCCCCTGCTCGTTGGCAGGCTCAAGAGAGTGCACACGGCATCGGTGAAAGTGGATCCCCCGGGATCTGGCCCGTTCGTAGTACCGTTCGAACCCTTTGCCATGGGTGCGCATGTCCACAAAGAAGATGGAAACATCCAGGTCCTTGACCTGGTCCAGGGCGATCATCGCCTCCTTGAGGGATGTCATGCAGCACACGGAAGAACAGTAGCCGCGACCGGCCTTGTTGTAGTCCCTGCTCCCCACGCACTGCAGGAAGGCAATGCGCTTCACCTCCTTGCCATCGGAAGGACGAATCAGTCTCCCTTCGGTAGGGCCGCTTGAAGCCAGGTACCGCTCGAATTCGATGGACGTCACCACGTTGGGGAAAACGTCGTAGCCCCAGGTGCGCACCCCCTTGGGGTCGTAAGTGCGGTGGCCGGGCGCCAGGATGATGGATCCGACCCACAGCGAGATGAGCCGTTCAATGTCATCAAACCGAATGGCTCCTGCGGGGCAGATCTTCTCGCAAATGCCGCATTTGCCCGAATGCAGCTTCTGGCACCGTTCAGGATCGATCTGGTATTTGAGCGGAACCGCCTGAGGATACTGGAGATAGATGGCTTTGCGCTCGTTGATCCCCTCATTGAACTCATCCAGGACCGACTCGGGACACTTGCGCGCGCACTCGCCGCATGCGATGCACTTCTGTGAGTCCACATAGCGCGGATGCTCGCGGAGAGTGACCTGAAACTGCCCCAGCTCACCCTGGATTCGCTCCACTGACGTCAAGGGCATCAGCTGAATGCTGGAGTGCCGACCGCACTCAACCAGCTTCGGCGAGAGAATTCACATGGAGCAGTCGTTGGTGGGGTAGGTCTTGGAAAGCCGGGCCATGGAACCGCCGATGGCCCCCGATCGCTCCACCAGGTAGACAAAATACCCGCTGTTGGCAAGATCCAGAGCCGCCTGGACCCCGGCAATCCCTCCCCCCACCACCATCACCGAACCAACCTTTTCAAGGAGCATGTCTCTCTAATCCTTCAGACCCGATGGAGTTGATACTCAAAAAACCAAAAACATTCCTCACGCAGTGACGCGGAGGCGCAGAGAAATGCATTTCCATCACATTCGGTCCTCTCTGCGCCTCCGCGTCTCCGGGTGAGACCGAAATCATTCAGGCCGTCTGTTGGGCACGACCGCCCGACGCGCTCCCCATGAGCCCACCACCAGGGAGTCCGCCACCAGCTCCCAGAGGTTCTTGACGACGATGTCGAGATCGAATTCCTGCCTCAGGCTCTTGGCGATCTGGTCCTTGCAGCCACGGCACGGCGTGATCACCATCCTCGCATGAGTATTGCGTATTTGACGAGCCTTCACCACTCCATGGTAGACCCGCTCCTCACGAAACGGCATGGTCCAGCTCCCTCCACCGGCACCGCAACAGTAGTTGCCGTCACGGTTGGGATACATTTCGGTAAGCTGCGGGGCACACTGCCGCGTGATCCAACGTCCTTCCTCGAAGTAGCCGTGTCCGAAAGCCTTCAGCGACTTGCGGCCATAATGACAGGAATCGTGATAAGTGGTGAGCTCCGCATGGAGGGAGGGGTCCACCTGGATTCTGCCCTCCTTGAGGTAGTCCACGAGCAGATCGAAGACCGAAAGGACCCGGAAATGCTTCATCTCCTCGGAAAACCAGCGCTCCAGCCCATATCGCGTGGCGTAATAGGCATGACCGCATTCGGGAAGCAGCAGTGTCCTGCAGTGGTAGCGCTCCATGTTCTCCACGATGTTCCCCACGATGGACCTCATGGATTCATCATCGCCTGAGTAGTACCCCCAGTTCACCCCTTCCCAGTTCCGTGACGGGATGGTCCAGGACTCGCCCGCAGCGTGAAAGATCTTCCACCAGAACTTGAGGGCATCCGGTTCCGCAAAAGGCTCCACCGAATTCACCGTGACGAGAAGATTGGCCCCCTCGACATCGATGGGAACATGGAAATCGGGGCACCCCTCGCTGCGCATCTCCTGAGCCAGATCCTTCAGAAGCTCCACAAAATCCGGGGAGGGTATGCCCATGTTGTTGCCTTTCTCCAGGCACATCTGTATTCCCTTGTGAAGAGATCCCGGCACCCGGTCGGGCTCACGGAGTCCCCGGACCCGGCGAATGAGCTGAACGATTTCCACGTTCATGGGGCAGGCTTCTTCACACTTTCCGCACAATGTGCATTTCCAGGGCCACTGGGAGGCGATGAGCTCCTTTTCCAGGCCCAGCGTGACCATGCGGACGACTTTCCGGGGGTCGAGGCCGTCCACCCCCGAGAGGGGACAGGCACTGGCACAGCTCCCGCACGTGAGGCAGACATCCCCCCACTGCGGATCCGGTCTGAGGATTGCGGATTTACGGCCGATGGATTTGAGATTCTCTTCGAAGACGGCGAATTCGGTCTCTTCCACGGCAGCGGCCCCACGCACATATTTGAGCTTGAGATTCGAGCGGTCGAGGCCGAACTCCTGACAGAGCTTCCCGAAGTCGCTCTCCGTAACGAGATAGCGCTTTCCCGAGACTGAGCGGGCCGGTAACCTGCCGCACTTGATCCAGTTGCGCACGGTGTTTCTGTGCACTCCGAGCTGTTCGGCCAGCTGATTGATACGTATGACAATCATAAAGGATTCACTCTTTCAGAGTTCACCGGGAGTGGTGCACGGCGGCAGTCGGGCGGGCGTGCACCCCGTGCACCGCAGGATATGAGTTTGAGAAAAGGCTCCATAGCGTCCCTTGTAAAAATGCATACTATGCATAAGTTGCACAAGTCATAGTCTTTCGTGAGCCCCCTGTCAACCCTCATTATTTACCCTTTAATCTTAAATACTTGTAAAAGATTCGAACCGGAGGGATCCTTGCATTCCATTCAAAGTGCTCCATTTCCTGTTCCATAATGCACAAACAGCCCGCGGACCTCAGCCTTGACCGAGGCAGGGAGCTCTGTTAGAAGTCCCAGCTGATTCATCAACCTTTGCTTTCGTCGGTGCAGGCAAGAGAGTCTGGAGCTCAGGAGCACGTCTATACGGTGAACAAGATATTTTTGGGAAATGAAGCGATTGCCATGGGGCTCCTGGAGGCGGGATGCACCCTGGCTGCCTCCTACCCGGGGACTCCGGCCTCGGAAGTCCTGGCGGCACTCATTCAGTGGAAGGCTGACGCGCAGCTTCCCGTTCACCTGGAATGGTCCATCAACGAGAAGGTGGCATTCGAGGTCGCCCTGGCCAACAGCTATGCGGGCCGGAGGTCGGCCGTCATCATGAAGCAGGTGGGGCTGAACGTAGCTGCCGACCCTCTCATGAGCGGCGCCTACACGGGTGTGAAGGGGGGGTTGGTCGTAGTCGTAGCCGATGATCCCGGGCCTCACAGCTCCCAGACTGAACAGGACAGCCGTTTTTTTGCCATGATGGCCAAGATTCCGGTCCTGGATCCTTCGACGCCTGAAGAAGCACGTCTTTTCGCCAGGCTGGCCATGGAGCTTTCGGAAAAATTCGAAATTCCCGTCATGCTGCGTCCCACGACTCGGGTGTGCCATGCCCGGCAGGATCTCGTTCCGGGTCTCCCGGCCGTGAGAGACTCAGAGCCCCGCTTTGAGAAGAATCCGGCGCGCTGGGCGGCCACACCCAAATTCCGCCTGATGCTCCACCAGCAGCTCAACGCCAAGATCCTTGAAATCTCTCGAAAGGAAGATCTGCAGCCCGGGCTTGTCGAAGCCTATGGTCCGGCAGTGGTGCAGAAGGAGTTCGCCGGGTCACGGAGCTCCGGTCGGGCCTGCATCGTGGCCTCCGGAGTGGTGCTCGCTCACACCCGTGAGATCCTTGCGGACCTGGAGCTTTGGAATGATGCCGACCTGTACGCAGTCTGCATGCCGCATCCCCTCCCCCCCTCTTTCCGGGACAACATTCTCGAGAATTATGATCGTGTGCTGATCCTGGAAGAAACTCAGCCTGTCATGGAGATTCAGTTTCAGGATCGCATCCGTGTTTGCGGCCGGCTGAACGGGTATGTCCCTTCATCGGGGGAGCTGCTTCCCGAGACGGTGGAAGCGATTCTCCGGTCCTTTCTGGGCATCCCGCCCGCTCCCGAGATCCAGGCGCCGACAACCCCCGGTCGAAGACCAACGCTTTGCGCCGGCTGCCCGCACCGAGCGGCCTTTTTCGCCATCAAGAAGGCGCTGCCCAAAGGCATTTATCCCAGCGACATCGGATGTTACACACTGGGTCTGAACCTGGGAGCGGTGGACACGGTTCTATGCATGGGAGCCGCCATCAGCCAGGCGGCGGGATTCTATCACGCCTACCGTTCCAAGGGGGATGACGCCCCCCATGTCTGCGCCACCATCGGAGATTCGACGTTCTTTCATGCCGGCGTTCCGGCGCTCATGAACGCCGTGGTCCAAGGGGCCCGTTTCACTCTGGTAATCCTCGACAACAGCACGACGGCCATGACGGGTCACCAGCCAACGCCGGCCCTGGGGTTGACCCTGGACGGCAACCCGGTTCCGGCTCTTTCCATTGAGAGGATCGTTGAGGCCTGTGGAGTGGGGTTCGTCCGAACCGTCGACCCATATCGGATCGAGGAGATGATGGACCTGCTGAAAGAGGCCGGCAGGTACGTCCGTGCAGAGGAAGGGGGAGTGGCCGTCGTCATCGCCCGCAGGCCATGCCTCATGGATCGTAAACAGTCCCGGACCTGGACACGCCGGGAGATCCAGGTGACCGATCAGTGCGTGGGGTGCGGTTACTGCGTCAAGCACTTTGAGTGTCCAGCCATGAACCTGAAGCAGGAGAATGAGCCCGTGGAGATAGACCGAGTGCTTTGTTCGGGGTGCGGGGTCTGCATCCACGTGTGCCCCCACGGAGCCCTGGCCGCCGGCAGTCCACCGGAAGCCTGAAACCGCTCATTCTGGAGCTTGAGAAATCAGCATGCAGCAGATCATTATCAGTGGAGTGGGAGGTCAGGGGATTCTTTTCGTCACCAGGCTGCTGGCCGAAACGGCTCTGGAAATGGGGTTCTCCATCCTGATTTCGGAGACGCACGGCATGGCCCAGCGAGGGGGCAACGTGGTGAGTCACCTCAAGGTTTCGGACCGGAGGGCCGGCTCCCCAGCAGGCTCCCCGCAGACCTTTGCCAGCCCCCTCATCCGCCCGGGCAGAGCCGATGTACTTTTGGCCCTGCACCCTGACGGCGAAGCTGCTCATGGGCATTATGTGAGGGCCGGTGGAGTCATCATTTCGAATCGACCGGAGTCATCATCATCCTTCAGCGTGGATGCAGGAGGTATCGCCGTGGGTCTGGGGTCGCCCGTCTCTGCCAACCTCGTGTTGCTGGGTTTTGCAGCCGGATCGGGTGTCCTGTTCTGCTCTCCGGAGCAGGTGAGAGCCGCTCTGGAGCGATTGGGAGGCAGGCGTCTCGAAACCAGCCTGGAAGCCTTTCAGGCAGGCTGGCATGAAGGGACACGGCGATTTCCCGACGGCGTCGAGCACGTCTGCGGCTCCTCTGCATTCTAGTCCTGCGCACGCCACAGCCATGTTTTGGCAGCTCCTTCCTCAGTTTCTGGTCGCCGGAGTCACCAACGGAAGCATTTACGCCCTCATCGGTCTCGGGTTCTGCCTCATCCAGAACGCCACCGGCCTGGTCAATTTCGCGCAGGGGGATTTTGTCATGCTGGGAGCCATGGTGGCCATCTCACTCATGCAGGCCGCCGAGCTCCCCATGATCGTCGCGTTCCCCGCATCCATCGCCCTCGTGGCCCTGGTTGCGGTCGCCCTCGAGCAGGGTCCTCTCAGGCTTTCCCGAAACCGGGACATCCTGACCCTCGTCATGATCACCGTGGGGGCATCCATGTCCTTTCGAGGTTCGAGCATGATGCTCTGGGGTAAAAACGCTCACATCTTTCCCTCCTTGGGCGGAGAAACACCCATCGTATTCTGGAATGCGGCCATCCTGCCCCAGACTCTCTGGATCCTGGCCATTTCGCTGGTGGTGCTCGGCCTGCTCTTCATCTTCTTTCATCGGACTCTTCTGGGAAAGGCGGTTCGTGCTGCGGCCGACAATCCCCAGGGCGCGCTGCTCATCGGGATTTCCGTTCGAAAGGTGGTGGCGCTGGCCTTCGCCCTGGCGGGGGCACTGGGCGCACTGGCGGGCATCCTGGTGACCCCCATCACCAGCATGAGCTTCGATGGCGGGCTGATGCTCGGGCTGAAGGGGTTCGCGGCGGCCATCCTGGGCGGCTACGGAAGCACGCTCGGAGCCGTTGTGGGGGGATTGCTCCTCGGCATCCTGGAATCCCTCGGCGCCGGCTTCGTTTCTTCAGCCTACAAGGATGCCTTTGCGTTCCTCATCCTCCTCGCGATTCTGTTCGTGAAACCTGCGGGGCTGTTTGGATCCGTTCGAGTGAAAAGGGTGTGAGGGGTTTCAGATTGGACGATGTGGAGTGCGAGGTGTGAGAGCGGGGTTTGAGGGCTTCGAGCGAAACACGGAGTGGGGTTGAGTGTGATGCGTGTAAACCGGGGTGGCAGCAGGATGATGCGGGGGCAGGATGTGAGGCTTCGCCCCTGGATTCCCCGGCAATGGCCGTCGCTCCTCGGAGTTGCCGGAGCGGCTGCACTCCTGCCCATGGCGATTCAGAACGACTATCTGTTTCTTCTCTTGAACATCATGGCTCTCAATGCCATGGTGGTCCTGGGGTTGAATCTCCTGATCGCTGCCACCGGTCAGGTCTCCCTCGGCCATGCCGCTTTTTATGGGCTGGGCGCCTATCTCTCGGCCATCGCCAGCACCACCTGGCAATGGCCTCTTCCAATCGCCCTTGCATTCAGCCTGACGTGTGTAGCTCTCAGCGGTTTCCTGCTGGCCCTCCCCACACTCCGACTGGAAGGGCATTATCTGGTCATGGCCACCCTCGGCTTCAACATCATTGTGTCCATACTCCTTGGACAGATGGAGAGCTTAACCGGTGGACCATCCGGCTTTCCCGGGATTCCCAAGCTCACCTTCGGACTTTCGCCCGTGAGCACCGACCGGGCCTTTTACGCCTTTCTCTGGAGTCTGTTCCTTATTCTGCTGGCCATGACGCTCAACCTCACGGACGGCCGAATCGGTCGCGCCTTCACGGCGATCCATGAGAGGGAGATAACGGCGCAGGCCCTCGGGATCGCCACGTTCCGAACCAAGGTGCTGGTCTTCGTTTTGAGCACCCTGTATGCCGGTCTGGCGGGATTCTGTTACGCTCACTACCTGACGTTCATCAGTCCAAAGACATTCGACATTTTCTATTCGGTCCAGGTAGTGACCATGGTTGCCGTTGGTGGTATGGGAAATCTCTGGGGAGGGCTGGCTGGAGCGGTGCTTCTGACGGGGCTTCCTGAAATCCTGCATCGGTTCGAGGACCTTCACGTGCTGCTTTACGGCCTGGTCCTCATGGGCGTGCTGGTATTCTGCCCCCAGGGACTCCTTTCGGTCCTGGTTTCATGGATTCCCGCGAAGAAGGGACAGCTCTCCGATGAATCGGGCCAACAAGCTGAAAAACCTGTTTCAGCCGAGAGATTCAAAGACTTGCCTTCATCACAGGGAGCGGCTTTTGGAGAGATGGAGACCTCAGGCCCCGGTGGCTCTCCTCCTCACGAGGAGCCCGTGCTGGATATGAAGGGCATCTCGTTGAGCTTCGGTGGTCTGCAGGCCCTGAGCGGGGTGGACCTGGACCTCAGGCGCGGTGAAATCCTGGGGCTCATTGGACCCAACGGAGCCGGCAAGACAACCCTTCTCAACATCATCTCGGGCCTGCTCCAGCCCGATCAGGGTCGGGCACTGCTCAATGGACGGCCTTTCCTCGGACTTCCTGCTCACGAAGTGGCGAGACTCGGGATGGGTCGGACCTTTCAGGCGACCCAGATCTTCCCCCACATGTCCGTCCTGGAAAACGTCCTCCTGGGATACCACACCCATGGAAGTGCGGGGATGGTCGCAGCGTATTTCCACTCACCGGGAGAACGGAGAGAGGAGGCCGGGCTTAGGAAGGAGGCGTTTTCACTCCTCCAACAATTCGGCCTGGCTCGGCAGGCCGACAAGCCGGGGCAGCAATTGAGCCTCATCGAGCAGAAGCTGCTGGAGCTTGCACGCGCCCTGGCTCTCAAGCCCGTTGTGCTGCTCCTGGACGAACCCGTGGGTGGGCTGAACCCCCGCGAGAGCGAGCTTTTCATAGAGCATGCCGCCCATTTGCGGCGGGAAGGACTGGGTATCATCCTGGTCGAGCACGATATGAATGTGCTCATGCAAATGGCCGACCGGGTCGTGGTGCTCCAGCACGGTCAGCGGATCGCGGCGGGAACGCCCCGGGAGATTCAGCAGGACCCGCGAGTCATTGCGGCCTACCTGGGAACGAAGAGGCACGAGCCCCGGAGCTGAGCCTCACGGCAGACAGCCAGCAGAGGGGAGCAATATTTAGAGTTTCTTCTTTGCGTCTCGGCGTGAGGAACTTGTCCTTAAGGCTCGTCATTCAGGAGACCCTCAGTGTTGCAGGTTAAGAGCCTTTCAGCCGACTACGGCCCCATCCGGGTGCTGAAGCGTATCACGCTTCACGTAGGACAAGGGGAGATCGTCGCCCTCATCGGGGCCAACGGCGCAGGCAAGAGCACCCTGCTGCGAGCTTTGAGCGGCCTCCATCGACCGACCGAAGGGGAAATCCTCTTCCGCGGGGAGCCGCTGCACCGGGCCCAGCCCGACCGGATCGTTCGAATGGGTCTGGTGCAGGTCCCTGAGGCCCGCCAGCTCTTTCCCAACATGACGGTCCGGGAGAACATCGAGCTCGGCGGATACATTTACGGCCGAAAGCACGTCGAGCAGCACCTGACAGGTATTTTTGATCTCTTCCCTCCGCTGGAGGCTCGACTCGGGCAGAAAGCCGGCTCCCTGAGCGGCGGCGAGCAGCAGATGCTCTCCATCGCCCGGGCCCTGATGGCACGGCCCCGGCTGCTCGTCCTGGACGAGCCCTCCATGGGGCTGGCGCCGCTGATGGTCGAGGAGATCTACCGCACCATTGAAACGCTGCATGCCCAGGGAACGACCGTGCTCCTTGTCGAGCAGAACGCCATGGGGGCCCTGGCCATGGCGCAGCGTGCCTATGTCCTGGAATCGGGACGAATCGTGCTCTCGGGTGATGCAGTCGAGCTGATGGAGCACGATGATGTTCAGAGGGCTTATTTGGGCAAAGAATATCGGCACAAATGGGAAAGGTAGGTGGATAACGATGCCCGTGCAACCTGTCGAATCCCTGTCCCGTCAAGAAATCCATCTTCTGCAGATGGAACGGCTCCAGGTGACCCTCAACCGTGCGTTTCTCAATGTGGACTTTTACCGCAGACGCCTGGACGAGCTCGACCTGCTGCCGGAGGACGTCCGCAGCCTTGAGGACCTGAGGCGCGTGCCGTTCACGACGCGGCAGGATCTGGCCGAGCACTACCCGTACGGGCTGTTTGCGGTACCCTTGCGGAGCATTGTCCGGCTCAAAGTCACCAACCCGGTGCTCCGCGACCGTGGCCAGCCCATCGTGGTCGGCTTCACACGCCATGATGTCGGCATGTGGCAGTCGCTCATGAAGCGCCTGTATCAGCAACTGGAAGTCACCGACCGCGACATCGTACAAGTGGCCTTCAACTTCAGTCTGTTTCCGGGCGCCTTCACTTTCAACCATGCGGCGGAGGCCATTGGCGCTACGCTGGCGCCTTCGGCAACCCTCTCCGCCAGGCTGCAGCTCCGGATCATGCAGGATTTCCGATCGACGGTTCTGGCCACCACCGGGGCCTTTGCGCTGCACATTGTGGAAACCATGAAAGCTCAGTCCATCGATTCCCACAGTCTTCATTTGCGCCTCGTGCTGCTGGGGCCCGACCCATTGCCGGAAGCGGCACGGAGCCGCCTGGAGGAGGGTCTGGGAGTACCCGTCTACGGATTGTACGGCGTGAATGAAATGGTGGAGCCGGGAATGGCCGGCGAGTGCCCCGAAAAGGCCGGCATGCACCTGGCCGAAGACCAGTTCCTGGCCGAACTCGTCCACCCCTTGACCGGACAGCCGGTGCCTCCGGGCCAGGAAGGTGAACTGGTGCTGACAACCCTCACTGCCGAGGGATATCCGCTCCTTCGGTATCGCACAGGAGATGTAACGGTCCTCCATGAAACCCGATGCGGGTGCGGCCGAACACTGGCGCGCATCAGCCCCATCCATCGGCGCACCGACAACCGATTGTCCATTCGAGGGATCCCGTTCTATCCAGAGGAAGTCGAGAAGCTGCTCCAGGAGCTCGACCCCGCACTGGATGACTTCCGGCTTGTCATCACCACATGCCACGGCATCGGCGATCAGCTTGAGCTGATGCTTCGGCGGGATTCAAGCCGGGGTTTTCCGGCAGGAAATCGGTCGCACTACCTGGAGATGGTCAGGAGTCACTTGAGGCGTGCGCTGGGTCTCGGCGTGAGAGTCTCCCTCGTGGATCGGGAGCGGATGCCCGGCGAAGGGCTCACCCACAAGACGGTTTTCCGAAGCGGCGAACCGTTTTGCCCTGTTTAGGAACCGTTTCGGCATTCTGGCATGGCGCCGCCCCGTCGGACTCCATGTTGAACCGCCAGAAGCTCAATACGTGAATCCCTCTGTGCTTTTCGGGAATCTCATTCGCATCCTTCTTTCCTGAAGAAACTCCTCATGGGGCACGCCCCCTTGATCCGATGACAGTCTCATTGAACTGGCGCGCAGTACCCGAGCCCGGTGCCGGCTGAACATGGGCCTGTTTCGGGTTTTGGCAGAAAGACGTGCTTCCCGAGAATGAGGAAAGGAGCCCAGGCGTTGCAGTGTCTCAAATGTGGTCACCAGCAGGAGAGCGAGGTAGAGTGCATGCGCTGCGGTGTCGTTTTCAGCAAGATTCTGCCTGACAGCGACCCTTCTCCTCTGAGTCTGATCCGCTCACCCCGGATCAAGACCTGCGACCGCGCACGCGAACAAAGACAGATGCTTCTGTTGGCAGGGCTGTTATGTGTGCTGGCCTTCACGCTCTACGAAGCATGGGCCGGAGGTCCCATCACACACCCACCGGGAATCCTGGTGCCCGAGACCCCGGAGCAGGTCAACCTGCAGCGGCCTTACGCGTGGCGAAAGGGAGATCGGGTCATCGTCGCCCTCGCGAAGTTCCATTTACGGGGAAGGGTGCTCAGTACTGAACGCTACAGCTGGGATGCGACTGCGGATCTCTCTCCCGTGGACCTGGCCCTGGGATGGGGTCCCATGTCGGATCAGCGCATCGTGGATGCCCTGGACATCGTACAGGGGAACCGCCGTTATCTGCTCACTCCCGCCGGCGATCAGCCGCCGCTACCCTGGCCGGCACTGATGATCAGCAGCTCCAACATGCACATGATCCCCGCCGATCCGGATATCGAGAAACTGCTGAAATCTCTCCGACGTGGACAGATCATTGAGCTGAAAGGATTTCTTGTGGGCGTTCAGGAAAAGGGCCAGTGGGTATGGGTCAGCTCCACCTCGCGCACGGATACGGGAGACGGGGCCTGTGAAATCATCTGGGTCGAGTACCTTTCAGTGCTCAAAGGTTAATGCCCAGCTTCTCGGCATGAACCGGTTCCATCTCTTTCCATCTCGCCCTTTATAGTCACGGCAAATCCCGGTAGTTGAATTCAAAACCATTCCGGTCATATTATGTTAGATGGTGGCCGGAACGGTCATTGCGGACAGCCACTCTATCCTGGAGCGGGGCTTGACCATCATTGCAGGATCGAGCCCTGGCTAAAGCCGGCCGACAGGTCCTTCCCCCTTCAGGCCCGATAAGACGAGGATTTATGGATTCGGTGGAGAAGAAGACAGCGCAGCATGCCGGAAACGAAACGCCGCGAGCCATTCTGAGCCGGCCATCGGGAGATCGTCTGCTCGTGAGCCTGGCAGGGGAATGGAAGCTGGCCCGCAAGACCCCTTCGGCACGGGAGGTCGAGCAGGATGTCCGAGCATCTGGGCGTCCTCAGAGATTGTCCTTCAACTCCGAAGAGCTTAGCGGCTGGGAGAGCTGCCTTTTAACCTTTCTCCTCCAGGTGCGTGAGCTCTGTCTCCGAGAGCGGATCACGCTGGAGGATGAGGGCCTTCCACCGGGTGTGCGACGCCTCATGGCTCTGGCCACTGCGGTGCCGGAGCGCAAGGGAGCTCGAAGGGAAGAAACGCGGGAGGGCTTCTTCACCAGAGTCGGCAGCCATGCTATTGTCTTCTGGAGCTCTCTCCAGGAGGTTCTCGCCTTCATCGGCGAAGCCGCGTCGGCCGTGGGCCGTTTGCTGGTCGGGCGGGCTCGATTCCAGCGTTCGGAGTTGCTGAAGCTTCTGCTGCAATGCGGGGCGCAGGCCCTGCCCATCGTGTCGCTCATCAGTCTCCTGGTGGGGCTGATTCTGGCCTTCGTGGGCGCGGTCCAGCTCCGCATGTTCGGCGCCCAGATTTATGTGGCCAGTCTGGTGGGAATCGCCATGGTGCGGGTTATGGGAGCTATCATGACGGGCGTCATCGTGGCCGGCCGCACCGGTGCATCTTTCGCTGCCGAGCTCGGAACCATGCAGGTGAACGAGGAGATCGACGCTCTCAAGACGCTCGGCATCCCCCCCATGGAGTTCCTGGTCCTCCCGCGAATGCTCGCTCTCACGCTCATGATGCCGCTTCTCTGTCTGTATGCCGACCTCATGGGTATTCTGGGGGGCCTCATCGTGGGCGTTCTCATGCTGGACCTGAATGTCATGGAGTATTTTGAAAAGACCAAGGAATCGGTGACCCTGGTCTTTCTCTGGATCGGTTTGTTTCACGGTACCGTGTTTGGGGTGCTGATCGCCCTTTCAGGCTGCCTGCGCGGCATCCAGTGCGGCAGAAGTGCTTCGGCTGTGGGCCGGGCCACCACGTCGGCGGTGGTGACCTCTATCGTGAGCATCATCGTGGCCACAGCCATCATCACAGTAGTCTGCGACATCCTGCAAATTTGAAGGAGCATTGAACAGCTTGGAGCAACAGCATGCACGGGGAGCTCAACCCCATATCGTGGTCCGGAACCTCACCATGGCCTTCGGAAGCTTCGTGCTCCAGAGGGACCTGGATTTCACGGTCAACCGGGGCGATGTGTTTATTATCATGGGGGGCAGCGGATGCGGCAAATCCACGCTCCTGCGCCACATGGTGGGCCTGCAGAAGCCGGCTGCCGGCAAGATCCTGTATGATGGAACGGAGAGCTTCTGGGATGCGCCGTCCGAAGAGCGAGACCGGATCATGAGACGCATCGGGATTTTGTACCAGAGCGGAGCGTTGTGGAGCTCCATGACGCTGGCCGAGAATGTTGCCCTTCCTCTGCGTGAATACACGGAGCTCCGCGAAAGGGAGATTCGGGAAATCTGTTCGTTGAAGCTGGCGCTGGTGGGTCTTGCCGGATTCGAGGACTATTACCCTTCCGAGATCAGCGGCGGAATGAAGAAACGGGCGGGGCTGGCGCGAGCCATGGCACTGGACCCCGACATTCTCTTTCTGGATGAGCCTTCGGCAGGCTTGGATCCCATCAGCGCCAGTCTCCTCGACGAGCTGATCCTGGAGCTTCGATCCAGCCTGGGAGCCACGGTCGTGGTCGTCACCCACGAACTGGCCAGCATTTTCAACATTGGGAACAATTCGGTCTTCATCGATGCAGATGCCAGAACAATGATCGCTCAAGGGGATCCGAAAGCACTGCTGGCCGAATCCAGGAACCCTACGGTGCACAAATTTCTGACGCGCGGCGAAAGCATAGACTGAAAGCAGGTATTGAGGGAGAATACGGCACATGGCCAATCCAGCCAGTAAGACCCTGATCGGAGGGTTTGTTGTGGGAGCTGTGGCACTCCTGGTTGTGGGAGTGATGGTGTTCGGCTCCGGCAGATTCCTTCAAAAGACCTACCCTTTCGTAATGTATTTTGAGAGCTCGGTGACCGGCCTTTCGGTGGGTTCCCCGGTTGTTTTCCGGGGCGTCAGAGTGGGATCCGTCACTCAGATCGCACTGGTCGCGAACCCGGAGACACTGACCATGCACATTCCGGTCTACATGGAGCTTGAGCCGGAGCGTATCGAGATCAACTTCACTCAGGCCCACAAGAAGAAAGACCCTTACGGAAAAATGAAGGAGCTCATCGAACGCGGCTTGAAGGCGCAGCTGCAAACGCAGAGCTTTGTGACCGGGCAGCTTCAGATCGCGCTCGATTTCTTTCCGGATCGAGAAGCGAAATACGTGGGCAAGGGGCATGCTCCAGAGATCCCGACCGTCCCCACCAGGCTGGAAGAGCTGACCAAGACCATCGAAAAGCTCCCTTTGGAGCAGTTGATCCGCGAGGTCCTCCGGGCTGTGGAGGGAATCTCCAGTGTGGTGAGGGATCCTGAAATCAAGGAGATGATCACCGCCCTGAAAAATACTTCCCAGAATCTGGAAGTGACCGTCAAACATGTGGACGAACGTCTGGGCCCGGTGCTCACCAACGCTGAACAGGCCGTCAGCGAATTCGCGAAACTGGCCCGGGACCTGGATACGCGGTTGAGCGCACTCGCCTTGAAAGGCGAAACGGCCGTGGACGATTATGCGAAGCTGGCCCGGGATCTCAACGGACAGCTGAATCCGCTCGCCAGGAGCGTTGAAGTCACGTTGGAAGGGGCTCGGCTTGCCTTGAGAAGCGCTGACAAGACGATGGATAACGCCCAGAGACTCACGGCCAAGGACTCGCCTCTCATTCGGGAGGTGGTGAGCGCCGTCGAGGAGCTCACCCGGGCGGCACGATCCATTCGCGTTTTTGCTGAATACCTGGAAAGACATCCTGAAGCCCTCATCCAGGGCAAAGGTAGTCCGCCAAAGGGGAGGTGATTCTGATGCGGGGAAGATTTCATTTCATCGCGGTTGTGATTCCAATCCTCCTGGTGGGAGCGGCAGCGGGATGCTCCAGAACGGCACCCGCAAGGTTCTACATGCTGAGCGATCTGCCGGGAAGGGAGAGCAAGGCTCCTGCAACGAGCAGCGGGGCCTGCCTTACGCTGGGCATCGGTCCCGTCGAAATGCCCGACTATCTCGATCGGCCCCAGATTGTGACCCAGGTGAGCCCCAATGAGCTTCAGCTCGGAGACTTCGACCAATGGAGTGAACCTCTGGGCAAGATGGTCATGAGGACCCTTGCAGACAATTTGGCGGCGCTCCTGTGCGTCGAGGAGATCGTTTTTTATCCGGCAGTGTCGAGGGGGGTCGACTATCAGATCCTGGTGACGGTGACGCGTTTTCATGGGCTCCGGGACGGCCATATCGCCCTGTCAGCCCAGTGGCAGGTGAAGGAGGGAGGCGGCGACCGGATTGTGGCCCGAAACCGCTCCACCATAGGTGAACCCGTGGAGGGGGAAGGCTACACCGCTTTGGTGGCCGCCCAGAGCCGGGCACTGGCTCATCTGAGCCGTGAGATCGCCAATGCCGTCTCCCATGATGTGAAGGATTGAACGCTTGTCCATACCCTTGGTGCAGCTTCACGGAAGAATTACCAGTACCCGCTCGCGAGGTTCTGTGCTAATAGAGCATATTTCGCCTCAGGTTCAACACTGATCGCTCGGTGGCATTCAAGTTGAGGAGGCCTGTACAGACTGGCGGCGCGACATATCTCATTCTAGAGGAGGTTCCAGGAGCCATGGCAGTTGTGGTGCAAAAATACGGAGGCACATCGGTCGCCAATGTGGAACGCATTCGAGCAGTGGCGGAGCGCGTCATTGCCCGGAAAAAGAAAGGGGATGACCTGGTGGTGGTTCTGTCGGCTCGGGCTGGAGACACGGACTCACTCATCCGGCTTGCCCGTGAAATGGCGCCGAGCCCTGACCCTCGTGAGCTCGACGTCCTCCTGTCAACGGGCGAGCAGATCACCATTGCGCTCTTCAGCATGGCTGTGAAGGAAATGGGATATGAAGCCGTCTCCATGACGGGCTACCAGGCGGGCATCATCACGGATTGCGCTTACGGCCGGGCCCGCATCCACTGGATCGAAACACTGCCGGTCGTGGACAAGCTCCGTGCGGGCAAGATCGTAGTCGTGGCCGGTTTCCAGGGCTATGATGAAGAAGGTAACATCACGACGCTGGGACGCGGAGGATCGGATACAACCGCCGTGGCTTTGGCCGCCGCGCTCGGGGCAGACCTGTGCGAGATTTACACCGACGTTGAAGGGGTTTTCACAGCGGACCCCAACATCTATTCCAAGGCGCGCAAACTGGAGAAGATCAGCTACGAGGAAATGCTCGAAATGGCCAGCATGGGAGCTAAAGTGCTTCATCTGCGGGCTGTCGAGTTCGGCATGAAGTACCACGTACCCATTATGGTCCTTTCTTCTTTCAGTGACGCACCCGGAACTCTGGTCACCCAGGAGGATGAAGATATGGAACGAGTGGTGGTTTCCGGAATCACCTACAATCGTAACGAAGCGCGCATCACCGTCACCAACGTACCGGACGTTCCCGGAATGGCTGCGAAGCTCTTCAAACCCATTTCCGACGCGAACATCAACGTGGACCTGATTGTGCAGGGAAGCGGGAGCACCCCCGGGGTGGTGAACATGTCCTTCACCGTCCCCAAGCCCGACTATGAAAAGACCATCGCCATTGCCGAGCGGGTGGCGGCGGAAATCGGCGCCGGCCCCACACACAGCAATCCCAACATTGCCAAGATTTCCATCATCGGCCTCGGCATGCGGAACCACAGCGGCGTTGCGACCAAGATGTTCGAAACCCTGGCCCGAGAGAATATCAACCTGAAGATGATCACAACCTCGGAGATCAAGATATCGTGTATCATCGATGAGAAATATACCGAGTTGGCGGTCCGCGTTCTTCATGACGCTTTCGAGCTCGGAAAGGAGCCCCCGCAGGGCGTGATGAAGGTCAAGGAAGAGACCTAGATGATTGCAGGCGGATTGAGAGGCTTTAGCCATGCATGACGTGACGATTTACGACACCACCCTCAGAGACGGCACTCAGGCGGAGGACTTCTCCCTGTCCCTGGAGGACAAGGTCCGGATCACCCTGAAGCTGGATGACCTCGGAATCCATTTCATTGAAGGAGGATGGCCCGGATCGAACCCGAAGGATGTGGCCTACTTCCACGAGATCCGCAACTATCAGCTGAAGCATGCTCGTGTGGCAGCCTTCGGAGCCACCCACCACCACGGTAAGACGGCCGGCGCCGATGAGAACCTGAAAGCTCTGATTGCGGCTCGCACCCCGGTGGTCACCATTTTCGGCAAAAGCTGGACCGTCCATGTGCGGGACGCCCTTCACACGACACCCGATCGCAACCTGGAGCTCATCCACGACAGCCTGGCACTGCTTCGCCCTCATGTGGAGACTTTGTTCTATGATGCGGAGCATTTCTTCGACGGATTCCGGGAAGACTCCGAGTACGCCCTGGCGACTCTGGGCAAAGCCCTGGAGGCGGGAGCGGAATGCCTCGTGCTCTGCGACACCAACGGAGGGAGTCTACCGAGCAGGATACGGGAGACGATTCAGGCGGTGAAGGATCGCTTTCCCGAGGCCAGCCTGGGCATCCACGTCCATAACGACGGAGACCTTGCGGTCGCCAACTCGCTCACTGCGGTGGAGATGGGGGCCGTGCAGGTCCAGGGCACCATGAACGGAGTCGGCGAACGGTGCGGTAATGCCAATCTCTGCTCCATCATAGCGAATTTGTGTCTCAAGATGGGGTTTCAATGCCTCTCGCCTGAAAACCTGCAGAAGCTCCGTCCGGTAAGCCGCTACATCATGGAGCTTGCCAATATGCCGCCCAACCGATACCAGCCGTTCGTGGGACGCAGCGCATTCGCTCATAAGGGAGGCGTGCACATCAGCGCCGTGGAGCGCAATCCTCTCACGTACGAGCACATCGTGCCGGAGCTGGTGGGCAACAGACGGCGCATCCTGGTCTCCGACCTTTCGGGGCGCGCGACGATCAAGCGTAAGGCCGAAGATTACGGCCTCAGCATCTCTAAAAACGACCCTGTGGCCATGCAGGTGCTCGAGGAGCTCAAGGAGCTCGAGAACCAGGGCTTTCAGTTCGAAGCAGCCGAAGCCAGTTTTGAGCTGCTCATCAACAAAGCCATGGGGCGGAGCAAACGTTACTTTGAACTGGTGGGATTCCGTGTGATCGACCAGAAGACGCGCGATGATCAGCCGCCCATCGCCGAGGCCACGATCCGGGTCAAGGTGGGGGGGAGCGAGGAGCATACGGCCGCTCTGGGCAAGGGGCCCGTGAATGCACTGGATAATGCTCTTCGCAAGGCCCTCGAGAAGTTCTACCCCGAGCTCAAGGACATGGAGCTCAGCGATTACAAGGTCCGGGTGCTGCCGGGCCGCGACGGAACGGCTGCGAGAGTGCGCGTGCTCATCGAGTCGAGCGATGGTGCAGACCAGTGGGGAACCGTCGGCGTCTCTCAGGATATTATCGAAGCGAGCTGGCAGGCCCTCGTGGACAGCATCAATTACAAAATGTACAAGTCAGAGAAGCAACAGTGTAAATGCTGAAACGGGCGATCCCCACCCCACAGTGGGCGGCCATTACCCTCCTGGCCGCCCTCATTTTCTGCCTGCTCCTCCTCCGCACCTGCCGCAGCGCCACCACCTCAAAGCCGCCTTCCCCTCCTCCGGTGATTGTCGAAGTCAGGGGCGACATCCCACATCCCGGCATCCATCTCCTGCCCGGCCCGACGAGCACGGTCTTCATTGCGCTTGAGGCGGCGGGATGGAATGCGACCGGCTCAAACCGGCTCATCCCGGAAGGAATAGCCCAAGAAACCATTGAATCGGGAAACCGTCTCCGCGTATTCGGGAAAACCGGGGCAGGCATCGAAGTCGCTGTGGAAAAAATGGACGGCGCAACCGGATTCGCGTTGGGCCTCAGACTGGACCTGAACAGCGCATCCGAGGACGAGCTCCTCCTGGTCCCTCTTATGAGACCCGAATGGGCCAGGACCATCGTTGAGCGCAGAAAGCAGAAGCCATGGAAGCTGCTTGATGAACTGGACGAAATCCACGGTATCGGGCCCAAAACGCTGGAAAAGTGGCGCCCTCACCTCGAGGCCATCCCCCCTTCTCCGTAGTCCATGGCCATTGCTTTCGGGCTTCGCATCTGCCGATATGGTTTTCAAATATTGAACCCGCGAAGAGACTTATTCATGACACCATAGAGAGATTTGTATGTCAGTCAGCTCAAATTATGTGTTAACAACATACTGGCTCAGGAAATCTGTATACTTCTTTGAGTGAGCATAGTTTTGGAGTCTGAAAGGGTCCTTTCTGTTTAGGTGCTGCAGTGGTTTGGGATATCATGAAACATGATTTGAAAAGTGGGCTTCTATTTGGGGTCATCCTGGTTATTCTGCTTTCTTTGTCTCCAGTTGCTGCTGCCGCCGCCGCTTCTATCGACCGAAGGCTTTATTCCGAGCTCATAAGATTTCCCACCGACGGTAGAATCGTCGAAGTGGATGGGGTGCCCTGCTTGAAAATATTCCTCCCAAAGGGGCAGTCTATTAGCTACTTTTGTCGTTTTGTGAAATACTTTGATCACAGCTTCCATTTCTATCGTCAACGAATCGCTCTTATCAACCGGCTGGAGCCCATGGCCGTGGTTGAAGGAGAAGATGACTTAAGCACAGATGTAAAATTCATTTATGTTCCACTGAACTTCTCCATACGGCCGAAGATCCTTCCCGAACGCATTGGGACAATCTCCCGATTGCCGCAGTTCATTCTGATAGACCTCAGCCAGCAGTGTCTTGGTCTTTATGAATATGGAAAACTAATTCATCTGTTTCCAATTTCATCCGGAAAAGATGGAACACCAGCAAGGAAATTTTCTATATTATCAAAGGAAAAGGATCATTACTCTACAAAATATGAAAATGCCTGGATGCCATACTCAATGAGACTTTTTGGAAATTATTATCTGCACGGCGGGATTCTTCCCAGTTATGCTGCTTCTCATGGATGCATTCGACTGATCTATGAAAATGCTATTTTTGTATACAATTGGTCAGAAATAGGAACACCAGGTGAAATAATCAATCAATGGGCTCCAAAGAAAAGAAATATAGTCCCAAATGATAAGGAAGAAGAAGATATTAAAACACTATACCAGCGTTAGGTAGACCATCTGGTTATACGTCGCTTGACCAGTTTTTCGACTTCCACGGCGACGAAGACCACAGTGGACAATGCAAGTGTGAAGGCCAGTTCGTTCCATGCCAGAGGAGTGGTCTTGAAGATGGGGTTCAGGAAGGGTATGTACACCGTCGCCATTTGGAGAGCAAAAGTGATGACAAAAGCCCCTACGAGGGGCTTATTGGACAGCACTCCCTGAGCAAAGAGAGATTCCGTTTCCGAACGTATGGCCAGCACGTGCCCCATCTGGCTCAGGCACAAGACCGTGAACACCATGGTTTGCCAACTGGGATGGCCGGTCTTGATGGATAGCGCCTGTACGAATATGGACACGACTCCCATGAGCAGCCCCACCCAAAGAATATGAATGCCGAGCCCGTGAGCGAAGATGCTCTCACTCGGATGCCGTGGAGGTCTCTTCATGGTGCCTTTTTCCACAGGTTCCACCGCGAGTGCAAGTCCCGGGAGGCCATCCGTCACCAGGTTGATCCAAAGGATGTGAATAGGCAGGAGGGGAATGGGAAGCCCCAGCAAAGGCGCCAGGAATATAGTCCATATTTCTCCTGAATTGCTGGTCATCGTGTACTTGATGAACTTGCGGATGTTGTCAAAGATGCGTCGCCCCTCCCTGATCGCTTTGACAATCGTCGCAAAATTGTCGTCGAGCAGAATCATGTGAGCCGCTTCCTTGGAAACATCCGTTCCTGTGATGCCCATGGCTATGCCAATATCAGCCCTCTTCAATGCAGGGGCATCGTTCACCCCATCTCCGGTCATGGCCACAAAGTGGCCTCTGTCCTGGAGAGCCCTGACTATCTCCAATTTCTGCCTGGGGGCTACTCTGGCATAAACCCTCACCTGCTCGACCCTCTCTTCAAAATCCTCCAGGCTCAGGTCCTCCAGTTCGCGCCCGGTGATGATTGAGCTCGAATTGTCCTGGATGATGCCAAGGTTCGCTGCAATGGTATGCGCCGTAACGGGGTGATCTCCCGTGATCATGACGGGGATGATCCCCGCCGTTTTGCACATCGCCACAGCTTCCCTTGCCTCCTCCCGCGGAGGGTCCATCAGGCCGGCAAGACCCAGAATGGTCAGATCGGCTTCCGCCTGCTCAGCGGATAACTCGTCAGGCAGACCATCCCACCTTCTCATGGCGATGCAAAGGACCCTGAGGCCGTCAGCCGCCATCAGTTCATTGATTTCGTCGAACCGGCGGGCATCCAGCGATGTCAATCCGGACGATGTCAGGACTGACTTGGATTTTTCAACCACAACGTCGACAGCTCCCTTGGTGAAGGATACAAAGGCCGCTCCCCCGCTGGAGGCAGCAGGGAGCTTGTGAAAGGTCGTCATACATTTTCTTTCCGAATCGAATGGGAGCTCCGCCACACGTGGATAGCTGCCATCCAGCTTCCTTTTGTCAAAACCATACTCCTTGGCGAATTTGTACAGTGCGATTTCAGTTGGATCACCCAAGACCGTGCCATCATTGCCCGGTTGTGCATCATTGCTCAGAGCCATGGCCCTGAAGAACTCCGAATAGGGTGAGGGCAAGGAGCCCGGGGACTCGACAGGGGGGATCTCCTCGTCCCCGCCGGATCTCAGCTCTTCCGCTCGCACCATCCCGCCATCCGCATAAATGCGGGCAACGGTCATCCTGTTCAGCGTAAGGGTTCCTGTTTTGTCGGAACAGATGTAAGTCACCGATCCAAGTGTTTCCACGGCGGGAAGCTTCCTGATGAGAGCGTTTTGCCTGACAAGCTTTTTGGCTCCCAGGGCCAGGGCGATGGTGATCACGGCGGGAAGCGCTTCGGGAATGGCGGCGACCGCCAGAGAGATAGCGGTGAGGAGCATCAGGAAGGGTGGTTCTCCTCTCATGATCCCGGCGCCGAAGACAAAGGCACAGATAACCAGGACGACGATGGCAAGCTTCTGACCAAAGCTGGCGAGCCTTTTCTGAAGCGGAGTCCTGACCTCTTCCTCTTCCTGCAGCAGAGTCGCTATGCTCCCAAGTTCCGTGCTCATGCCGGTCGCGACGACGATTCCCGCGCCGCGCCCATGGGTGACGTAGGTGCCTTTGTACGCCATGTTCTTCCTGTCCCCGACGGGCAGACGATCATCGTGGAGCGCGCGGGTGTGCTTTTCCACAGCCGCCGATTCGCCGGTGAGAGCCGCCTCGTCCAGCTTCAGATGAGCAGACTCCAGCAACCTCATGTCGGCTGGTACAACCATGCCGGCCTCGAGGACGACGACATCGCCGGGAACCAGGTCAACCGCAGGCACAGATTGAGGCTGGCCATCCCGGATCACAGTTGCCGAAAGAGCAGCCATCTTCTTGAGTGCCGCCATCGCCTTTTCAGCTCTGTATTCTTGTACAAAACCAATGACGGCATTGAGTATAACAATGACCAGGATGGCGATTGTGTCTGATAATTCTCCGATGAATCCCGAGACAATGGCAGCAAGAATAAGCACCAGAATCATGAAATCAGCAAACTGTCCGATGAATATATCCAGTAAGGTCTTTTTTTTCTTTTCTTCCAGTTTATTGGGGCCATATATTTCAAGGCGCTGAAGAGCCATTTCAGAACTGATTCCCTGCAATGAAGACTCCAGTTCCTCGATCGCTGTATTGATCTCTTTCTGGTGCCAGGACATACTCAGTGCTCCTTTTTGCAATACATGATGCCTGCCTGTGGGTGATCCACTTCGAATATCATGACCATTTCTCATTCAGAAGGACTGACCGGCAAGTCAAAGGCTCCTGATCCTTCGGCACTTGAGGCTTGAACCCTGCGGGAAGCGGCCCCGTTGGCATCAAGGCAGGCAGTCCACGGCAACGCTCACCGGCGAGGCTGAAACCCCGGCGCGGACCCCACGGTTCATGCGACATACACTGTTGCCTGCGCATGTTCAATCTAACATCTCATCTTGCGTATGGTGCAAGGATTATCGTAAAAAGAACAGGGGCTCGTACCGTCAAGCCCTTCGGAAGCTCATTCAGATCAGCAAGGAGAATCCCGTTGGATCTTGGAGCGTTTGGCTCGATTTCTTTTGACTGGACATTCTTCAGCAGCCTCCTCAGCATCGTGGTCATCGACCTCATTTTGGCCGGCGACAACGCAGTGGTCATCGCCATGGCGGTCCGTTCCCTGCCCAGAGAGCAGCGGCGCAAGGGCATCCTGTTCGGCGCTGCAGCCGCCGTGATCCTGCGTGTGGTTGTCACTTTCATCGCCGCTCAACTGCTGTTGATCAACTTCATCAAACTGGCCGGCGGTGCTGTCATCTTATGGATCGCAGTCAAGCTCTTCGTGGAGGGAGCACCCGAAGAGAACATCGAGAAGGAGGCCGCCTCCATCGGCCAGGCCGTCAAGATCATTGTGATTGCTGATATCACCATGGCCGTGGACAACATGCTCGCAGTGGCCGGGGCCTCTCATGGGAACCTGTTCCTGCTTTTGTTCGGCCTGGGACTCAGTATTCCCTTCGTGGTCTTGACGAGCAACCTGCTTTCCATGCTGATGGATAAATATCCCATCATCGTCTACATCGGCGCGGGCATCCTCGGCAAAGTGGGTGGCGAAATGATGATCACGGACCCGTTTGTGGTCCAATGGCTCAACCCGCCCCAATGGCTCATCTACTCGACCCAGGTGTTGTTTGCCGTAGGCGTCATCGCAGCCGGAAAACTGTGGATGAGATGGATGGCGAGCAGGGAAGCCATGCTGCACATTCACACAGACGCGGAATCTGTTCTGCAAACTGAACGCAACGAGTGAGGGGCGATATGGCTGTCTTGACGATTTCGAGAGAGTACGGAAGCGGCGGGCGGGATATCGGCCAGGCTGTGGCCACATTCCTACAATATCAGTTCGTGGACAAGGAGTCGCTGCTCGCGGACATTCGAGTCCTTGGTCACAAATGGGAGCAGTGGAGCAAGGATCTCGACGAGCACTCGCCTTCCTTATGGGAGAAGTACGACTGGTCGTTCCGGGGGTTTGTGGCTTTGATCCAGAGCATCCTGTTCAAATATGCACTCCAGGATCGAGTGGTTCTCGTGGGACGGGGAGCAAATTTCCTGATGAAGGAGATCCCCTATGCGCTCAGGGTCCGGATCACGGCACCTCTGGAGAGCAGGATCCAGTGCATCATGAGCCGGGAGTCGGTCAACGAGAATACGGCGAGGTGGCTCATAGAAAAGAGCGACCGCGAGCGATCCGGCTTCATCCATTCCATTTACGGCAAGGATTGGGATGATCCGCTGGAGTACGATCTGTTCATAGACACAGGGGCGAAGCCTCTGGATGAGATCGTGAAAAACCTGGTCGAGCTTCTCGGGGAACGGGATCGATTCTGTGACGAAGAATGCCGGAACGTCGTGAGAATGAGGGGGGAGGCTGCCCGAATCAAGGCGGGCCTGCTCACCAACCCCAGGCTTTTCATTCCGACACTCGATGTCTATTTCGATGGGAGCTTCATTGTGCTGCGAGGAGTGATCCATAACCCCCGCGAGCACGAGCGTGTCCAGAGCGAAGCCCGAAAACTCGCGGGGGAATTGCCTCTCAAGTGCCAGCTTCACTACAGAGGATGAACCTCCCGTTTGAGGGGCGCCCTTTATGCAGATATGCGCGAACAAAGAATGAAGGCGGGCTCTCTCTCGCTGTGGACTCGCCAGCGCCGGTTTGAGCTCGTCGACGTGTGATCGGGAGCCGGTGAGCACGGACGCTCGATCAGCGCTTCAGCCTTTCATGCTGAAGCGCCATTTACAGAAATGATCCTCGGGATGCGGATCCGGGGGTGCATAAATGCATTCCACCTGGATGCACGGGTCGATCTCATGAGCAAAACGCGTGAACTCGTCCCGGTGCATTTCTTTGCAGACATATTCACCCAATCCATGCCGAATCCTCGCCTCCTGCGGCGGGCAATGCGGTACGGTCAAGAAGATCTCATCCTCGTTTTCCTCGATCTGGTAACCCACAATCATGGTCCAGGGAAAAAGCCTCAAAGCCTTCAGGAATCCTCCCAGCCCTTTCTCATGGATGTTGAAGCGTTTCTTGAGATCCTTGGCCGCCATTTTCGCCACCTTACCCCAAACCTGCTGGTTGAGGGATTCGGCCGTGGCCACTCCGAACTTGTCCTCGATATAGAGAAACCAGAACGCGTCCACCACCCGATAGTGCCACAAGAGGAACTCCAGATACCTGCGCAATTGCCGAGCATCCATTTGCTCGAACACTCCAAGATCCATGGTTTCCTCCGTAGTTTTGTGGCAGATGGACTGGGGTCAACTCCTGACGCTCTCGGGAAATGAGGTGAAAACAGCCGAGGGACTGGTGCGGTCCGCACCTTCCACACTGTCGTTTTCCTCGCTCCCCCCTTGAATTCCCACCCCGGACGACTTTACATGAACTGCGATGACCGTTCAATCCCGCATTGAAAGAGTGGGACTATTATTCCGGAGCGACCTGCTTCAGACGAGATGACCTGCCATGGAACTGAGCGCGAATGGGCCCCTGATAATGGCCCGGCAACTGTCGAGGATCTACAGCATGGGAGAATCCAGTGTTGTCGGCCTCCGGGACGTCAACATCGAGGTTTTCGAAGGAGCTTTCGTCGTTCTCAAAGGTGAGAGCGGCTCGGGCAAGAGCACACTGCTTTCCCTGCTGGCAGGGTTGGACCGCCCCACGAGCGGACGCATTCTCGTGGCCGGCCGGGATATCGGACGAGCTGGAGCCCATGAGATGACGCGCTACCGGAGAGAGATGGTTGGAATGGTTTTCCAATCCTTCAACTTGATGCCAACATTAAATGTGATGGAGAACGTCTGCCTGCCGGCATTTCTTGCGAAGCGCCCTCGCCGGGCGGTTGAGGCCCGGGCGCTCGAGCTCCTCGACTGGCTGCAGCTCGGCCATCGACGACATCATCTTCCAGGGCAGCTCTCCGGCGGCGAAATGCAGCGAGTTGCCATTGCGCGGGCTCTCATCAACGACCCCAGGATTATCGTTGCCGACGAGCCCACGGGCAACCTGGACAGCCTCAATGGAGAAATCGTGATGGAGTTGCTCCGGGAGATGAATCAGCGTTCGCAAAGGACCCTGGTTCTGGCCACCCACAGCACGATGGCCGATTCCCTGGCCTCCGTGATTCTCACCCTCCGAGACGGGACCATTGTGGACTGCACATGCGGAGATTGAAATTCCTGCTTCAGCTTTGGGTGTGGTTCAACCTCCGCCACATGATGCAGCACAGATGGCGCACCCTGGCGGTCCTGCTGGGAGTCGCCCTGGGAGCCGCCGTATTCAGTTGCGTCAGGCTGGCTGTGGACGCCTCACTCCAGAGCTTCAACCGAAGCATGGATTCAATCACCGGGAACGCTGAATGGGTGGTGGCTCGACCCGGCGGGCGCGTTCCGGAAGACTTGATTGCAGCCCTCGTCAGGGAGCCGTCCATCAAGGCGGCTTCGCCGCTCCTGATGAGCTACGTGCAATTCGAGGGACCCGAATCGAAGCCATTCCTGCTGATCGGGTTCGATCCCATCCTGGACTCAACGCTGCGTCACTGGGGGACGGAGGGCACAAGCTCGGATTCTCCGGCGGTCCTCCGTCTCGAGGTCATCACCGAGCCTTACACCCTCCTGCTGGGACGGCCCCTGGCACAAAGCCGGAACCTTCGAGCCGGCGACACGATCATGCTCAAGCATGTGAGCTCCATGCAACGAGTCAGGGTCTCGGACGTACTTGAAGAAGAGGGTTTGGCCCGGGTCGAAGGGGGGATGGTCGCTCTGTGCGATATCTCAACATTTCAAGAGCTCACGGGAACCCATGGCTTCGTTGACCGGATTGACCTCGCCTTTCGGACCGGCACGTCCGAGGAGGAGATTCTCGGTCTCCGGAGCTCATTCCCCGAAGGGATAGTCCTTGAGCGGGCCGGCGAGCTTCGATCGAGCGGTAATAACCTGATTCGTTCCTATCAGCTCAACTTGTCCATTTTGAGTTTTGTATCCCTCTTCGTCGGCATGTTTCTGATCTACAGCCTCATCACCCTCAACGCAACAGCACGCCGGCAGGAAGTCGCCATCCTGCGATCACTGGGCGCTTCATCTCGATCTGTACTGGTCCTCTTTCTGGTGGAAGGCGCGTTTTTTGGCCTGGTTGGATGGCTTCTGGCCATCCCGTTGGGATCGCTGTTCATTCACCGTCTCCTGGACAGCATCCGTGCAACGATTACGCTCCTTTTCGTACGGGTCCCACCAGAGGCCCTGAAGCCGACACCGGAAGAGGTCTTCCTGTCCTTTGCCGTGACGGTCCTGGTCTCCATCCTCGCTTCCTGTCAACCGGCCGTCGAAGCCATGCGCATTCCCCCGCGAGAATCGATGATCATCTTCAGCACTGAATCCGGAAAGGGGAAAGACGGCCGCAGTGCCGCCTTTTCAGGTATCCTCATGGTGCTGGCCGTATGGCCGCTCTCGCGGATCAGTCCCGTGGCTGGAATTCCCCTCTTCGGGTATCTCGCAACATTCTTATTGTTCCTGGGTTTTTCCTGCCTTTCGCCCTGGATACTGCGGTTCATGGGCGCCAGATTGCCAGTGATTCTGTTGAAGATCGGAGGTCAACCGGCCTTCCTCGGAGGGCGCTACGTCAGAGACGCCGGCAAGCGGGCAGCTATTTCAGTGGGGGCGCTCATCACTGCCGTGGCGCTCTTCGTAGCCCTGACGATCATGATTCACAGTTTTCGAGGTACCGTTGAAACCTGGGTGAGGCAAAGCATCAGCGGAGACCTTTTCATCGGGCCTCGCATGGCATCCCTCAATCAGTACAAGGACCCGGTGCCGGAGGAACTGGTCCGATTCGTCCGCAACCATCCCGCTGCTCTCGACCTTGTTCCCTATCGGCGCGTCGTTCTTTACCAGGATCAGAAGGCCTACCAGTTCGAGGCCATCGATTTCGAGATGTTCCTCAAGCATGCCTCATTCCTGATGCTCCAGGGATCGCTCCGGGAGATCCTGCCCGAGCTCGTCCGCGGGGAGGGATTCCTCATCTCGGAGGTGTTCTCCAATCACATGGGGGTTCGCACGGGGGACCGATTCCGCTTGATCCTTCATGGAATTGAGCTCGACCTGCCCATCCTCGGCATCTTTCGGGACTACCGAACCCATGGGGGAGTGGTTCACTTCTCTCTGCCCGCCTTCGAGCGAATAACGGGGGATGGGACATGGAGCGGTTTTCGGATTCACCTTCTTGGCAGCACGGGTGAGCAGGATTGGCAGCTGGAGCAGCTTCGCAGCTCGGTGCTCGAGTTTTGCCTTGAGCACGGGCTGGAGGTGGATGTCACCCTGGGACGTGACCTGCGAAGGGAGATCCTTCGCGTTTTTGATGAGACATTTGCCGTAACGGGTGTTCTGCTGATCATCGCGCTGGTGGTCGCGACCCTGGGCATCACTTCAGCGCTTGCAGTTTTGGTGCTCGAAAGGTCGCATCAGCTGCACACTCTGACCGCCATCGGGGCCAGCAGGGGACAGATTCGCACTATGATTCTCTGGGAGTCCTGCATCATGGTCGCAGCGGGCGAGAGCCTTGGGACAGCCTGCGGCTTCGTATTGTCCTTTCTGCTGATCTATGTGATCAATCAGCAGTCTTTTGGGTGGACCTTCATCTACGGCGTCAACTGGACCGCCATCGTGGCATCGCTGCCGTTGATCCTGACCACGGCGGTTCTGGCCGCAGTGCCGGCGACCCGTCTGGTCTTTTCAAGCTCTTCCGCTGCGGTTCTGAGGGAAAACTGATGACCCCGCTCGCCTTGTTTCTGTTGGTGTTGGTGTTGTTTCTGCCGACTGGGCCGGCCCAGGCGGAATCCCGGCTCCCCTACCTGGCCGTCTCCGGTCCCTGTGAGCTGGTATTCCCGAGGGATCATGGCCCACACCCCGGGTATCGCACGGAATGGTGGTATTACACCGGCAACCTGCGATCAGAGGATGGAAAGCAGTATGGGTTCCAGCTCACGTTTTTCCGCAGCCAGGTTGCTCCACCGGGCTCCGAGAAGTCCTGGCCGGACCCTGCGTCTCAATGGCGCACGCAGCAGCTCTATCTTGCTCACATGGCGGTTTCAGACCTATCTCGCCGGCAGTTCCAACATGCCGAAAAAGTAGCCAGAGGTGCGCTGGGACTGGCGGGAGCGAAGGTTTCGGCCGAATCCGACACGATTTTCCTGAACGACTGGGAAGTCCGCATAGGCAAAGATCATCATGAATTGAAGGCCAATTCGGAGTCGATCGGGCTTCATCTCAATGCCGTGCCCTTGAAACCCCTCGTTCTCCATGGGCAGGGAGGCTACAGTCGGAAAGGAGCCAGCCCCGAGCAGGCCAGCTGCTACTATTCGTACACCAGGCTTCAGATTCGGGGAGAGATCCGCATTGAGGGGAAGACCATTCCGGTTTCAGGCCTGGCATGGATGGATCACGAATTCAGTTCCGCGCCTCTGGACGGCGACCTGGTGGGTTGGGACTGGTTCAGCCTTCAGTTTGAAGACGAGTCGGAACTGATGATTTATTTATTGAGAGATCGAAAGGGACGCTACAGTATCCAGTCGGCAGGAACCTTCGTAACACGCGATGGCGAAGCGATCCGTCTGACCCATGACGCCATCATGACGGAGAAACTGGAGAAATGGAAAAGCTCCCGATCGGGCGCCGAATATCCTTCGAAATGGCGACTGAAGGTCCCCTCACTGGAGATCGACGTGCTTGTACAGCCCAAGCTCGCCGACCAGGAGCTCCATACTCCCGGAAGCACTCGAATCACTTACTGGGAAGGATCTGTCTCAGCGGAGGGTATCGTGAAGGGACTCTCGGTCAGGGGAGACGGCTACATGGAGCTGACGGGCTATACTGAACCTCTGGACTCTCGTCTTTGAGACCACGCCCCCTGGGCGAACTGCAGGCTGCGCAGCTCCCGATGCTCGCCTTGGAGCAAAGGATACTCGCAACGCTCGCCAGTATAGCTGGTGAAGACGATCCGATCCTCGTGAATCGCCCGCATGGTGTTGGGCAGCAGCGGAACCTTTCCGTATCCGCCGGGCAGGTCGATGACGAACTGCGGCACGGCGAGGCCGGAAATGCGATTCCTGAGCTCGAGGAGTATGCGCAACCCAGTGGAAATGGGGGTGCGGAAATGGCCGGTACCTGCCGTGAGGTCCATCTGCATCAGGTAATAAGGGCGGACACGCATCGCCAGCAGCATGTGGAAGAGGCTCCCGAGAATGTTCGCATCGTCGTTGACTCCGCGAAGCAGAACGGTCTGACTTCCCAGGGGAATCCCCGCGTCGGCCAGCAGCCCGCATGCCCGGCGGGTATCGGCAGTGATTTCTCGAGGATGGTTGAAATGCAGATTCATAAAGACCGGATGATGCTTCTTCAACATGGCAGCCAGCTCAGGTGTCACCGCCTGAGGGAGGACCCCCGGAACACGGGAGCCGATGCGAATGACCTCGATGTGCCGAACGGCCCTCAGTGAGGAAAGGATGTGATCGAGCCTTTCCATGGGCAGCATCAGCGGGTCGCCTCCCGAAAGGAGAACGTCGCGGATTGCTTCGTGCTCTCTCAGGTAATCCAGTCCCAGTCTGAATTCCTCGTCGCTGAGCTCCGTGGTGTCCTTCCAGCGTCGCTTGCGGGTACAAAACCGGCAATGTGCTGCACATTCGTGAGAAACCAGCCAAAGGACGCGATTGGGATACCGATGGACCAGGTTTTTAACTGGAGAGAGGGACTCCTCGGCAAGGGGATCCTCCCAACCCGAAAAATCCTCGACTTCCTGGATCGCCGGCATAAACTGCCTGCCAATCGGGTCATCCGGCTCCGCGATGAGGTTTGCCAAATGCGGGTTCAGCTTGAAGGGATATCGAAGGTGGACCTGAGCCAGCGAAACGCTTCCGTCGTATGAATCAATGCTTTTACAGTCCTTCCCGAACATGGTCCTCCACAGTATTTGATGAGCAAAGAGCATACATCATACCCAAATTGCTTTCGAAAATATACGATGTGTGCCGCTTTTTGAATTTGACTATCCACAGCCTCAGTCCGAACTTATCAATGATAAAGGAAGGGCTCAGGATGCCAATGGTCGGGCAATAGGTGCCCACCGTGTTCGGGCTTGGTCAGATGCCTGCGCTGGTCGGTGGTGGTCGAGACAGCATTGCCGGAAGCTGTCGACCGTGAAAGGGGGCAAAAGAAGACAGGTGTCCTTTTTCACTGGCAGATGATGAAATCTGGTTTAGAATCTGTCGAAGAAACCGAGTATGTCCTCGCAAACATTCAAAGTGAGCAATCACCTTTTCCATGGGAGTATGGCGGATGGCAGAACTGACGCGTGAACAGATCCTGGTGGCGGTCATATCCGGAAGGGGCCCCGCATACCTTCAGGGAGTCGATCTCTCCAGAATCGACCTGTCCAATGCCGGCTGGCTTGTCGGGGCCGATCTCAATCACACCAATCTTTCCCATTCAAACCTGAGCGGCGCCAATCTCAAAGGCGCAAACCTTCAGAGATCAAACCTGGACGGAGCCAGCCTCGTCGGAACGACCCTGGAGGAGGCGGACCTCAAATACACCAAGATCACAGGAGGAAACCTCAGAAGGGCGAATCTTCGGGGGGCAAGCCTCCATGGCGCCCGGCTCGTTGGGGCCAATCTCATCAAGGTCAATTTGGAGGGTGCCTCACTTGAAGGAGCCGACCTCGAAGGGGCCAACCTCGAAGGGGCTATTCTCAGAAACTCGAGCCTGGCCAGGGCCAACCTGCGGATGGCGAATTTGCGAGGTGCAATCCTTGACGGGGCAAAGATCTCCGGGACAATCCTGGAAAGCCAGCCACCTCTTGCGTCTGCTGACATGCCTCCGCTCGGCTTCGAGGGAACCGTCACTTGTGTCGGACTGGCTGAGGTGATCCAGATCTTCTGCTATTCCAGGTCTGATCTCCGCCTTCACGTCGCAGCATCCGAAGGCTCCGGAACGGTCTTTATCAGGTCTGGAGAAGTCATCCATGCTGAAACCGATAAATTCAAGGGTGAAGAAGCCATTTATGAAATTCTGAGCTGGGACAGCGGGAGCTTTGAAACCCTTCCGTTCGGCACCCCTCCCCCCACGACCATCGACAAACCCATTGAGCACTTGATGGTGGAGTCATTGCGCCAGCGCGACGAGACGATGCATTCTTAAGACATACCTCCCACATGCAGCAGCCGGCCAGGCAGTCTTCATCGCAACTGCCGGGGGATGCACATTCCCGTACGAGTGCGATAGAGAAAGGCATTCTCGCTTCTGGATCCATCGGCGCACCTGCTTGCAGCCTTTTCCCGTTCTGTCTCCGCCAGGACACGGGAGGCTTTGGAAGGACGGCGGAACTCCTTGCCGTCTGAACGTACGTTCTCAATATTTCTTCAAATAGAAACATAATGTAATCCCGGTGTTCTGCCGATAAGGAGGGGCAAAGCGATTCTGGCATCTACAATCAGGATTGGGATGCCAAAGAGGCCTGCTGGCGGCAAACATGCATCCAAATCTTATCATTAAAAGGTAGAATGGCTAATGACCTTAGTCCTTACGAGAGAGAAGACCGAGAGGTTGGAAGGCATCATCCAACGAGACCTGATTGAGGCCGGCGCTCACCATGTGATCATCGTAGACTTATCCGGTAACCTCATCGTTGAGCAAGGGACGCTCCAAGTGACCGATATCCTGTCCCTTGCGGTGCTCTTGGCTGCAAACTTCGCAGCCACGGCCGAGATTGCCAGACTCGTTGGTGAAACGGATTTTTCGCTGCTCTTCCACAAGGGTGACAAGACAAACATCCATTTCAGCAAGCTCGGAGACAACCACATCATCATTACCTTCTTTGAGGACAATGTCTCCCTGGGGCTGATCCGACTGCGCTCGACGACAGCCATCGGACAGCTGGCGGCCATACTGAACGGAAAGGAAGGAAGTGAGCAGTGGCATTTATAGACTTGGGCAAAAAAGAAATTCAGGCGAAGATCGTTTATTACGGGCCGGGACGAGGCGGGAAAACCACGAACCTCCTGCTTGTGCACGAGTCCATGTCCAAGCAGGTTTGTGGAAAGATGGTCACTATCGATACCAAGGGTGACCGCACGCTCTTCTTCGACTTTCTGCCGCTTAGCCTGGGGAAGATTCTCAATCTCAGCATACGTATTCAGCTTTACACGGTCCCGGGTCAGGTCATGTACAACACGACCAGGAAGCTCGTCCTGCGAGGTGTGGATGGTGTCGTGTTCGTGGCCGATTCTCTTCGCATTCAAAGGCAAAAGAATATTGAGAGCCTGAAAAACCTCGAGGAGAACCTCCTGGACGAAGGGCTGGACATCCGTCAGACCCCGCTTGTGCTGCAGTACAATAAACGCGATCTCGCCAGTTCCAATGTTCCGCTTCTGACCGTCGAAGAGATGGAGGAAGATCTGAACGGGGATTTGAAGGTGCCTGCTTTCGAGGCAAGCGCGGTCAAGGGGGTTGGTGTTTATGAAACACTGCGAGAAATCAGCAAACTTACCGTGAAGGGCGTCGTTCAAAAGGTGCGCGGTGAGGCCCGGTGAGAACCCGTGGCATGCCAAGCTCAGGAGTGATGGACCTTTTGAGACGCTGAATCACCAGCTGACGGAGAGAAGAGGAACGAGATCATGTTAGAGACCAAGACCACAGAAAACGGACAGAATGGGCTGGACCTTGACCTCAAGACTTTCGAGCTTGAAATCGAGAAGGAAATCGACAGTCTGTTCATACCCCTGGGAAATGAGGCAGAAACCAAATTCGAGGCAGCGCCTCCTTCAATGGAAATTGAGCAGCCCAGCTCCCCTGCTTTTGTGGCCCCTCCCGCCCCAACTGCAGCAGCGCCCGAACCCGAGGAGATGACCATTCGATTCGACGAACCCCAGGTGCAAACTGTCGCGGTCACGCCCGAGAGCCGCACCGTTTCCGCCGCTGCAGCCGATACGGATGATTTCACGCTTGTGCTGGAATCCCCTGACGACTCTTCCGATGAGCTCAAGGCTCTCCTCGAGTCGTTTCAAGCTTCTTACCTCAGCTTCGATTGGGATTTCTCTTCTCTCAACGTCGCCGCCTTGGCCGAGGTGCTGACCAGGCTTGAACCCCATTGCGTGAAGACTCCGGAGACGGAATCGCTTTACAAAATCATGAAAGCGGTCCTCCAGCGGGTATCCGCGCGACCGGATACTGTTTCGCCGCAGTTTGTTGAAGTCATGAAGGATGCACAGGGGCTTCTCAATCGCTTCCTGCTGCCTGGCAATGGAGGAATTTCTTCCGAAGATCGGTCCAGGTTCAAGGATCTTATCGCACGCGTTCATGCAATCAGAAATGCTCAGATGAACAGGGATACCCGGCCGACGGGATCGAGTGTGCCAAGCCAGGCGAGCCGGCAAGGTGACTTCGTCTCTGCGGGAGATCCATCAACATCCGATGGGTTCATCGCACTGGAAGGAGGCCCCGAAAATCTTGCCGGCTGGATCGAACAGGCGCAACGCCGGCTGACCCTGACTCTGCAGGGTCTCCAGGATGTCAATCGCCGCCTCTACCAGCTGGAAGAGATTCTGGTTTCCAAGCCTGCTCTGGCCCCTTTGACTACTCGGATTAAATCATTGCGCTCCAACCTTGAACAGCAGCTTTCGTCCATGAGAAGCCAGGAATCTTTCTGGTCTCGCCTGACGGCGGTGATCAATGAAAGAGGAGTTCAGCTGAAGGACGGAGCTTCTGTGCCTGAGACCGTAGCTCACAGTGTCGAAGCCACGGAAGGCATTCGCGACCTCTCAGGTTCTTCCACAGCGGAAGCACCGGTTGCCCCGCTTTCGCCCAGGACCCAGCGCGAGCAGGTCTGCCTCATAACCGTTGGAGGTCGCAAATACGCTGTCCTCTCTGCCAACGTCGTCAAGGTGCAACCCGTAAACGGGAAGAAAATAAGCACGATTTCCAAGCGGGGATACGGAGTGTTGAAGGACTTCAAACCCTTCTTCAAGAGCCTCAAGACCGGTTTGTTCGGCGCCTGGATTGGGCTTCCCACTGACGTCCTCAAGACCTATCAGTTCATGCCCGTGAGCTTCGGTGGGATGGGCGTTGAGGAATCCGGTCCTGAAGGAGTCAAGGGGGCAGTCCTGATCAGCAACGGACAACGGCACGGAATCATCTGGTCTGAATCCGACAAGGTTGATTTGATCACGGAGACCATCGATCTCACTTCACATTCGAAGGCATTCCTGGGTCGAATTCAATCAGGTTCGGATGAAGAAGTGGAAGTACTCCATGTGGATCACCTGCTGAAAACGGTGTATCAGGATGAGGCGGATCACTGATCACCACGGTGACAAGGACTGCCGGGCAGGAGGCCACCCCTCCCGGCAGCCAGCCCCGACCATCGATTCTTCTGTCACCTCCTGTCTTTGTGAGTCTTCAAGCGAACCCTGGAATTCTTTGGAGCGATGATGTCCTCAGAGGCCATGGCCCCGTACCGAGAGCGGCTTACCGAAGCGCGCCTATACTTTGAGCAGGGAATCAAGGATGGAGCTGTAGACATCCTGGAAGAGCTCCTGGCGGAACTGGATCAGAGCGATGTTCCTGCTGCGGAGAGATCTGCCCTTGCGTCTGAAATAGGCGCAGCATTGGAGCGGATGCGAGGGGCAGATGACTCACATGAGGAAGTTCCACAAGAAATCCCTGAAGAGTCCACTTTCGAGAGTCAAAGTGGCGAGCAAATCTTCCAGTACGCCTTGGCTCTCATGGATGGTCTTTTCTACCGGGAAGCGATCGTCGAGTTCAAACGAGCCGCTGCTGTCGGATATCGTGTGCTGGATATTTGGGAGCACTGCGGCGATTGCGCGGCCTTTCTCGAAGAATGGGATCAGGCGATTCACTATTACAACCTGGTTTACAACGAGCCCGATCTCCCGGAACCCCTGAAGAACAAGATCCTCCTTAAGATCACGAAATGCTCGCAAACCCAGAGAAAAACCGGTGTCAAATCCGCGTCCCGGGTGAAAACGGAGAAACCTGCCGAGGCTCCAACCCTGCCCGGTGCGAGCTTGGCCAGTCACGCCAGTAAGGACTTTGTCGCCGAGTCCATTGCCTCACTGGATCAGTCCTCGATCAGCGAGCTTCTGGGAAGGACCATCCAGTCCTGGAGCAATTCAAAGGGAAGGCCTGTTGCCGGAGACGAACGCCGATATAGAATCCTTCATCCGCTTCACATCGGTCTTACGTCACTGGTCGTTGAACTGGAAGAGGAGGAAACCGGCAGACACTATGCCGGCCAGACTCTTGCCGCCCCCTTCAATCGGTCCCTGTGCCCCCAATCACTGGCGGAATGGGTCCATGCACAGCGGATGAGCACATCCGCCCATGTGGTCAAGGTTCTGGACCTGGCTCATTCGGACGACCTTTTCTTCATCGTGCGCGAAAACCTGCCCATCTCTCTGGTGGATCTCCTCACGGGAGGGCGTCCCTTTCCCATTCCTCTTGCCGTTTTCATCGCGCACCGCCTTCTTGAGGCATTGGGAGACCTTCATCTCCACAAGGGTCTCGATGAACAGGTCCGCAACATCTATCACCTGGACCTCAGACCATCGCGAGTGCTGCTGCACGATCGAAAACCTCTGATAAAAATATACAATTCGGGACTCTGGAGCCTGGTTCAGAAGGCCAATCCTGCGGATACGGCCGTTCGCAAACTCCCGCTGCCGTTCCTGGCTTATCGGGCGCCGGAGCAGTTCAGGACGTACCTGGCTCGCCGCAAGCCGCCGGTGTTCACTGATATTTATCAGTTTGGGACGATCTTCTATGAGATGCTCACGGGTGTCCCGGCTTTCAGCGCTTCATCCCATGATGAGTATGAGATCCAGCACTGTGAGCAGTACCCGACCCCTCCAAAGGTCTGGAGGCCCGAGATCCCCGATCAGTTGAATGAACTGATCATGAACTGCCTGGAATGCGATCCCATGAAACGGTGGCGCAGCGCAACCCAGGTGGCGCTGTTCCTCGAAAAACCCTTCTACCATGAGATCCAGCCTCCGAAAGATGGCTCATACGCTGAGTTCCTGCTTCAGCGAAAGGCCGCATAGGAAGGCTTTCCGGAATGCGTTTCCCCCCCACCGCCTGGCTTCAGGAACCCCAAATGGGCATTCTGACTCATGAGAAGCAAAGAATGAGCACAGGTCATCACGCGATCGAAGCTCGGGACCAAGTCCAGCCTGCCTCCTGACACCACCTCGGCCTCCCTTGACCCTTGCACTTTCAAAACTAAGATTCTAATATCATCCCAGTCACCACTGCTGCTTCGTAGAGCCAGAGCGCACCGAGTTGTTCATCGGATGATGCGCGCTTGATTCTGTTCTTTTGCTGGTCATGCGGCGAAGGCTCAAACCGTGAGCTGAGGGGCCGTAGAGATCAGGTCTCATCACTCTGAAAGGAGGAAGGCCCATGTTTTCCACGAAAAAGGATATTCGCCCCGAGAATGTGAAAAGTCGATTTCCCAACTCACTCGTGCCTCTCGTGAACGGCAAGGCCCTGATTCAAGCCGCCAGGAAGCATGACGCCATGATCATGGCGGTCAACATTCGATGCAAACTTCCCGTTGAGGGAATCGTTCTGGCTTCAATGGCGAGTCAAGCTCCCGTTATGTACGAAATCGCCAAATCCGAGCTGAGTTATACGGAATTCACGCCGCAGACCTTCGTGGAGTTCATCGTCCAGGAGAACGAACGGCTCGGTAACACGAGTGTACCGTTTGCCATTCATGCCGATCACCTCACCGTGAAGAAACCGGAGGATGTGGAAGGCGTTCGGAAGCTGATCGCGGATGAGATGGAGGCCGGTTTCACATCGTTTGCCATTGACGCCTCCCACATGGAAAACGAGAAGAATCTGGCAGCCACAGCGGAACTGGCCAAACCCATCATCGAGCGAAATCTGAACCTGGAAGTCGAACTGGGCGAAATCGGCGCCAAGAGCGGCAGCGTCGAAGGCTTTACCCAGCCTGAAGAGGCCAGCTGGTTCATCGGAGAGCTCGACAGGAAGGGTATCCGTCCAAACCTTCTGGCCATCAACAACGGGTCGATCCACGGGACCTATTTTGGAACGGCCCATGAAGGCATTCAGCTGGATTTGACCCGGGAAATCTGGAAAGCGATTCAACCCTGGTCGGTGGACATTGCCCAGCATGGAATCACGGGAACCTCACTGGAGAAGATTTCCTCCTTCATCCAGTATGGCATCCGCAAGGGGAATGTGGGCACTCTCTGGCAGAATATTTCCTTCGGGTTGGCCATGAATCAGAACGGCAATGCCATGACGACCGAAAATCGCGAGTATATCAAGAGGCCTTACCGGGGCGTTCCCGATGAGCTCTGGCAGGAAATGTGGAAGTGGGCGGTGGAAACGAACAACACGGGAGGCAATATCAAAAAAGCCAACGAGGCCTTCGCACCTCAATTCAACGCGCTCCCGGCCTGCTTCAAGAGGCGCATCGCGGACCATGCCTACGAGGAGGCCGTCCGGCTGTTCGAAGCCACGCGATCCATCGGCTTGGCGGATGCGGTGTGGGAACTGGTCTAACCAGAAGGATTTGTTGATAATCGCCGATATCAACCCTGTCTGCGCTCGCGCCAGGGCCGGCTGATCTTTGCCTGCGTTTCAGACCCGGGGAGCCCCCAGGTTCAAGGTACCATGGGCTCCCTGGAATGCACGTTCTCCTTGGCTGTACCCCTTCTCTTCATCGTGTTCTTTCCCATCGGGTGCCGCAGGGGGTGTCCAGCACCCGAATGCCTCGACGCAGCAGCTCCTCCCGCAATCGGTCGGCCTCTTCCCAGTTCTTCACAGCCCTGGCTTGCTCCCGCCTGGCCACCAAAGCCTGCTCCTCGTCGGACAAACCCATGAGACCCAGGTCAAACACCCCAAGAATCCCGTTGAGCTTCTCCAGAGAAGCCAGGATCTGGGATCTTTGCGATTCGTCGAAGCTTGAAGTGTCCAGGATTGGATGCACCCGGCGGACGAATCGGTACAGGGCCGCCAGGGCTTTCGGCGTATTCAGGTCATCGGCAAGGGCCTCGAAAAAGCTTTGCTCGAGCGAAAAGATCATCTCAGGGATAGCCTTGTTTTCGACACCGACACAATGCGCATGGAGAACTTTGCTGATGAATTCAGCCAGACGCCGATATCCCCGGACAGCATTCTGGATGGTCTTGCGTGAAATATGGATCGGTTTTCGATAATGCGTGGAGAGGAGCCAGAATCGAATCTCTCCGTGGGAGAACCCCTTGCCGACCAGGTCGCGAACGGGAATCATTTCGTCCAGTTGATTGACTGCTTTTTCATCCTTTCCCGCCCAGACTCGCTCGCAGAGCATCCACACATTGGCCAGTGGTTTGCCCGTCAGGGTTTCTCCCACTGCCTTCATGTTCTCCAAATGCGGAAAAAGGAAGTCGATGCTGCTGATGTGAATGTCGAAAGTCGGCCCCAGGTGGTGAATGGCAACGGAGGCGGCGGCTATGTGCCGGGTGGGGATGACGTTTCCCCAGTCGGTCTTCATGCACATCCCATGCTTCAACTCGGCCAGAGTTGCGCGTTTGAGGAGGGTGAAATCTCTTGGGTTGAGCTTTTCATAGGCATCCAAATCAACCGTTGTGCCCAAACGGATCTTCTTCAGGTCCACTCGTGAGAGGGCGCCGTAATTCTTGCTCTTGGAGAGGTCACAATACACCGAGCGCAGCTTCTCGTAGGCCACGCCCTTGTTGATGAGACTTCTTGTATCATTCTCAATGATATCGAGATGTTCGGTTGTGCGCGGATAGCGATACGCGCGCCTCAAGCCAAGCCGATCAAATTCATCCAGGATCAGCTCAACCTGCCGCTGAGTATAAGCCTGCAAATCCAGCCCTGCAGCCAGGGCCCCCTGGATGGTGCGGCTCTCCATGTCGGGAACCATCACCACCAGGTTCACGGAAAAACCTTTGTATTCCATGAAGCGAGTGAGAAGGTCCGCCAGCAGAAAACGCCTGACTTCCTGGACCGTGAGCGATTGATCCAGGGGAGGGCTTGTCACGAATAAGCGGACTTTGCCTTCCTGAATGGGCTTGAATTCCACTTTTGCACGCTGCAGCACATCAAAAAAGCTGAAATCGGGCTCGAGCATGGTGGTGAACAGATTCGTGCTGAGATAGCGATCGCCTCCATCCGGCAAAATTGTCACCACAATGCCATCCCGCCGCTCAGCGGCCACCTGGACGGCCGCAGCCAAGGCGGCGCCGGAGCTCATTCCCGCAAAGATCCCCTCCTCCCGGGCCAACCGACGAGCCATTTCGAAGGCGTCCTCATCGCGCACGTGAACGACGCGATCCAAAGCATAACGATCGAATATCCCCGGAACGTAGGACTCCTTCATGTTCTTGAGACCCTGAATCTTGTGACCCGCGTAGGGCTCCACGGCGATGACCTCAATGGCCGGGTTCCTCTCCTTCATGGCCCGAAGTATGCCCATGGCCGTGCCGGAAGTGCCCAGGGTCACAACAACGGCACTCACTTTGCCGTCTGTTTGCTCGTAGATCTCCGGGCCCGTGCCGAACTGGTGGGCCGCCGGATTCGCCGGATTGTTGAACTGATCCGGCATGAAGAAGCGATCCGGGTCTTCGCGAACCAACCGATAGACTTCCTCTATGGCTCCATCGGTGCCCAGACTGCCCGGAGTCAGCAGCAGCTCGGCGCCGAGCGCCTTCAGGATCTTCTGCCGCTCAAGGCTGGCAGTCTCCGGCATGGCCAGCATGAGGCGGTACCCTTTGACCGCTGCCACGACGGCAAGTCCTATCCCCGTGTTTCCACTGGTGGCTTCGATGATGATCCGGTCATGGGTGAGCAACCCTTCGCGCTCCGCCCTTTCAATCATGGAGAGCGCTGGCCGGTCCTTGATGGACCCTCCGGGGTTTTTGGCTTCCCACTTGACGTAAAGCTTCACCTTGGGATTGGGGTTGAGGCGGTTGACTTGTATCAAGGGGGTGTTTCCGATGCACTCCAATACGTTAGAGAATACGTTTTTCATGATGGAGATGATTTCCCGCTTCTATGAATGGTCGTCAAGTGGGTTACCCACGCGCAAAGAAACATCCGGCATTCGTACAACACGATCCCGTCCGCAAGGATGGGACAGACATCGGTTCAACCTGCACCCTCCAGGGCACGTTCAAGGGAAATGCCCCGGGGATTGGCCGGCATGGACAGCCAGTTCCGGGTTGAACCAGGGCGGCAAAGGAAGCTGGAGGGAAACGGATCAAACAACATCGGGGCTTCACTATAGATAGTCTCTTTCGCCTTTGTCAAAGTGTTTCATGAGTGATTTCTCAGCTTTGATTTGACGCGCTCACCTGCAGCCGGTATAAGATCTCGTTCGATTTCTTCAAGTTGTGAACGAGCTCGGACGGATCTTGCCGATCCGATCTCGGCCCAATGCGCCTGGATTCGTCCCGATATTGGAACAGATTGGAACAGCATCTGCTTGACCGTAAGCGCATTCGTGCGCCCAATCTGTGTCTAAGCGAAGGAGCAGTGGGCCAGAGAGCATGCCGTTGACCGGAGGCGGTTTGTTCTGCCCCTTTTGGTCCCATCGGTAGTCCAGGCGGACTCCAGGCCGCCCCTATGGCGGATTGGAATAGACACCCGTCTTCCGCCTGGTGGAAATGGAAACCCCAATAGATCCAGGACAGAAGGTCTGATGCAAGGGAGGGAAATCTCATGAAGATTGGAATCATGGGAACGGGGGGAATCGGAGGATACTTTGGCGGAGTTATGGCACACGTGGGATTCGACCTCCATTTTGTGGCACGGGGGAAACATCGCCAGGCCATCCTGGAGGATGGACTCCAAGTCGTTTCGAGCCAAGGCAGTTTCCGGGTCCTGATCCACGTGACTTCGGAGCCTCATGAGATCGGCCCTGTCGACCTTCTCCTGTTCTGTGTCAAATCTTTCGACACCGAAGACGTTGCTCGGTTTGTGGCTCCCATGGTTGAAGAAAACACGGTGATCCTGACTCTGCAGAATGGCATCGATAATGTTGACAAGCTGATTCAGGAGTACGGCCAGGAACGGATCATGGCCGGTACCGCCTTCGTTGAAGCATCCATCGCTTCTCCCGGAGTGATTGCCCACAGCGGCCAAACGGGCCGGATTGTTTTTGGAGAATTGTCCGGGGAGAGAACGGCCCGCGCCGAGGCGATCCTCGAGACCTTTCAGCGTGCCGGCATCCAAGCGGAGCTCAGCACCGATGTTCAGCAGGTATTGTGGTCGAAGTTCCTCTTCATCTGTGGAATCCACGGAGTGAGCACCCTCTCCCACGCATCTCTCGGCCTGGTGCTCTCTTGTCCTGAAACCAGGGATCTTGTCACGGGAGTCATGCGGGAAGTGGAGCTCCTGGCGCACGCGCGCAAGGTCAATCTGCCGGCAGAAGTGGTTTCGGATGCCATGCGCCTCGCAGACTCCTACAATAAGAAATTCAAGTGTTCCATGCTCCGGGATCTGGAGTGGCGAAGGCCGATGGAAATCGAGGCATTGAACGGTATGGTCGTCAAACTTGGCAGGCAATCCGGAGTGGAAACCCCCCTCAACCGAGTCCTTTATGCGTGTCTCAAGCTGGAAAACGAAAAGATCAAGAACCCGTTCTGGGCCAGCCAGCTGGATGACTCTGCGTGAGCTGTTGCGTCCCTCATGCGGCGACGTCATCGGAGCGATGAGGCATCTCCAGACGCCATCGCATGGGGTATCCTCGATGAGGCGAAAGTCAAGACGCACTCTCTGAAAGGGAATGGATTGGGCTTTCATTTCTGCCCGCATTGCGGCAAGGCCCTGGGCTTCAGGCTCGGCGACTCACGGAAACGACCTCACTGCTCGACCTGCGACCGGGTGTTCTACCGAAATCCTACGGTTGGTGTGGCCGTCATCATCGTGGAGAATGAGAAGCTCCTCCTGGTTCGACGCCTCGGCTCTTATGAAGGCCAATGGTGTATCCCCTGTGGGCATCTGGAATGGGATGAGGACGTAAGCGAGGCTGCACTGCGAGAGCTCACGGAGGAAACCGGACTGACAGCGGCACTGGGTCCCGTTTTTGCCGTGCACTCCAACTTTCACGACCCCGAGAACCAGACTGTGGGCATATGGTTTCTGGGCAAAAGGTTGTACGGGCAGCTTCAGGCGGGCACTGATGCCAGTGAAGTCAGGTTTTTTCCCGTTGATCGGCTGCCGCGGGAGATGGCCTTTCCGACGGATCGGCTGGTCTGTGACAAACTGAGACGCTGTCTGAAGAATGGTGCATTCGAGCTCCTTTCGGATTTCCGATTCACTGAAGGGTGGTCAAGCCCGTCCGACTGAGGACTCTTGAGCGAGGGTGTTTCTCTGGACGAACGCAATGAGTCCGCCATTTGGCCGGCCCTGCAACGGCTGACTCAGCCATCAACTCACGGGCTGCTGTAGCCAAGGCCCCCCCGGAAGTTCGCTCGTTTATAAAAACCTCTCCTCAAAGACTCCGGGATGCGGGACTATCTCGAAGCGGCCACCAGAAATCCCTTAAGAATGCGCCGGTTCATTGCATCACGTCCTGGACCGCACCGTCAGGCGGCACAGAATCCCGCCTGAGCGCTTGGCCACAGTGGCCGGCGAGGGGAGCTCCGGCTATGATTTTCTTTTCAGGACGAAGACTTGCTTGACCGGTGAAGCTCCGATCACTTCACTCACTTCAGCCAGCTTCTCGGGGTGTGCCTCCAGGTCTTCCCATGACGACATGAGCAAATATTCACCTTTCCTGGTAACCAGGATTGGGACGGTCTTCCTGGAGGGTTTCTTGCCTTCGTAGATGGGCTGATCCGACTCATCCGGTTTCACCAGCCGACATTCAACGGAAAATGATTCCACGACATCATAGAGGGTTGATCGAGTATATTCGGACATGGAGAATGGCTTCAACCGCCCGTCTTCCAGCAGAAAAACTCCGGGACTCACCGTTTCTGCCTGTTTTTCACCCTCCTGAGCAACATCACTCATCTCGACTACCCGAGGCCTATTCCCGGGCGTTTCTGCAGCTGCACTCTCTTTTCGCTTCATGACATAGCGCTCCTTGAATCTTCCTGCCTTTTTCAGTTTAGTGACAAAAGGTGATGACCGGGCCTCTTGCTGAAGTTCAGGATAGCATACATCCTGACAGACCAAACATCTGGACAAGGGTACGCGGCGCTCCGATCTTTTGCACCATACAAATTCTTTCATAGATATGGCCGCAGGCTCCTGTTCAATTCACCGGAAGCGAAATGAGAAGGAATGCCGTCCTTTCGCATTTGAAATGAAGTATTGCGCCTGTGTGCTTGCCGATGCCCGTTTCACTCCCTCTAAAGACCGTCCTGGAGCAATCCAAATATTTCCACCCTTCTCAGGGCACATACAATCCACCCAGACACAAAGCATCCCTGGCGCCTCGGCAGGTGGGAACTGCGGGGAAGAATTTCGACCCCAAACCGTATAACACAAAGTCATCCTCATCAAAAGGCGTCACCGTTCTGCACATCAATTTCCGGTTCTGAAGGTAAAGACCGTTCAACGGGCTTCTATGAATACAACCGTTCTGGTAAACTTTGAAAAACTGGGGTTCAGAAGGTCGTCGTTGATCGGAGGAATCCAGCGCAGGGAAGGGCAAAGGCCGGACGCCCACATCACGGCATGGTTGACTGTCAAATTTCAGGGATCGATGCATACCAGCCAATCCAGTGGGTAAGTTGCTTCCATTTTAGCTGAAACGATTACAGGGAGGGGGAATGAAACGTCATTTGCTGGTGACAGTGAGTGAGGATGTCAGTGCTCTTTATGGGGTTCGATTTGTTGCTTCCTTCATTGAGCGGAAGGACCTGACGGAGATCACTCTTCTTTATGTGGCTCAAGGCGCAGAAGGCGCCACTTGTTCCGTGTCCGCAACCGCAGAATCGAGTCTCTCCGATTCGCAATGCGCCAGAGGTCAAGCGGCCCTGGATGCTGCGCGCCAGCTCCTGGTGGACAGAGGTTTTCTCAGGGAAAGCGTTCGAACGCTTTTGGCGAACAAACGCTTCGGCACGGTGAAAGACATCGCCCGTGAAGCCAGGGCAGGACTGTACGATGCCGTGGTGTTCGGAAGAAGAGGCTACACCCTTTTCGAGAGCACTTTCAGCACGAGCGTCAGCAGGGAAATTATGGAACATCGGATCAACTTCCCCATATGGATCTGCAGAATGCCTGAGGAGCATCGAAAGGGGGTTTTGGTCTGCGTGGATGAATCGGAGCCCAGCATGCGAATCGCAGACCACGTTGGGTTCATTTTGCAGAATGAGCAACAGCACACGGTCACGTTATTGCACGTCTCTTCCGGGAATAAGACGGAAGCGGAGGCCGTTCTGAACAAGGCCGAAGCACAGTTGAAAGCCAACGGCATAGGGGCTGAACGTATTCGGCGATTGATCGTTCCCGGCAGTCGAGTCGTGAACACCATTATGGACGAATTGAACAAAGGACATTATGCAGCCGTGGCCGTGGGGCGCGGAGGTTCCGAATCACGGGGTATTCTGGATAAATGGCTGATGGGATCGGTGAGCATGAAACTGATGGAGAGTCTGGAAAAGGCAGTCCTGTGGGTCAGCAAATAGGAACATGACCGGAGAGTGGATTAGAATCGTGCAAGTACATGGAATCATTGCTTGACAGCGTTGTCGGCTTGCGGTAGAAGTGCGCAAGGAGTTTTATCAGGGGGTTAGGCTCGGTATTTTGAGCATTTTAACACCTTTGTGGATCGTTTGTACGTCTTTGTGGAGCGATTTTCAAGGGTATTCTCAAAGTAGCGCGCCGGGGAGAAAGCATTAGTAACAGCAAGGATGAAAGGAATTGGGAAATGCCCGAGGGCCGAGTCAAGTGGTTCAACGACAAGAAGGGCTATGGTTTCATAGAAACCAAAGACCAAGGCGATGTATTTGTCCATTACAGTGCCATCATCAGTGATGGTGGGGGGTTCCGATCACTGAGCGAAGGAGAACAGGTAAGCTTTGAAGTTGAGCGTGGACCTAAAGGCCCTCAAGCTGTCAAGGTCAAGAAAGTCTGATCCGTAGTATCTCAAGAACCCTTAGCGGGCCGAAAACGTTCAGGGTGTTTTCAGAGCCAGGGTGATCCTCTGGCTCTTTTGCTGTCGAATAGACATGGCTCCACCCCCAGATCCAACGCCGAACCACTCAGGCACTTTTATCGTCTGCCCTGCGAAAGTCAAACCCTGACCTCCCCTTTTCACTGCAATCACGGTCCTTTCCGCCCCGGCTGTCACATACCAGCATAAACGGGCAGCAAGCCGTCTACGCAACGAAGCCTTTTCACAAGCTCCGTATTGATCCCGGATGCTTCTTAAAATAGAATGCAAAGACAAGATGAACTGGAGCGGGCCAGGAGTGGGTTCTCCAAGCCCGCCCGTTTTCTGCCCTGGACGGGGCAATCGATCACTGGCGGGAGAACCGAATGGCGGTAACTGATGAGCTTCTGGTGAAGACCTGCAAAAACATGATCAAAACCATTCTCTTCTGCCTGGAAAACGCTACCAAGGGCACCATCTACAGAATCGGCCCCACGCCTGACCTTCAGGCGGTGCGCATCACGTCGGGCATTCGGGTCGAAGGAACGGAGGAGATCCGTTGGGGCCTCCCGTCAAATTCCGACTACAATTTTCCCGGCAAAAGCTGGGAGCAGTATAAGGACATGCCCGGAAGGGCTCTGGAGGCAATGGGCTGGTGCGTCGAGAAACAGAAGAGCTGGACGGCGGACAACCCATACGAGGACGTGCGCAGCATCGGCAAGCAGTTGCGGGGCGAGATCGAGGATTTTCACCACATGGAGCCCGTCCTGGTCCGCAAGATCGATCTATATGGAGAAGTCGCCAGTTCTATCGACTACCCCACCGACTGGCAGGGGTTTCCCATCTGGCAGGACACGGACTATGTCGTTGCCGCCGTCATCAAGATCCATTTCCTCCCTCACTCGATCAGAAGGGATGACCGATCGACCCTTGTGATTCGCGAACTGTCAAGAAGTCTGGGTACTGAGCTCCTTACCCTTCATTTTCGTGAGAGTCTCTACCGGGCCCAGAAGGACTTCGTGCGCCAGCGGCTCCACAGCTGTGAGATCCTCGCCCATGAATTGAGGAATGCCTTTATCAAGTTCGGGTTTATTTTTTCGGCAGTCAACGCTTTGCTTGGTGTCCTGCGAGAGGAATGGGAGACTCGGATCCGGGAAGTTGTCCCGGAGGTGGAGTGGAAGGATTCCATTCTGAATAGTCTCAATGGCCTATTACAGGAGCGAATGGGGACGCTCGAAACAGGCAGTGAGTGTGCCGCTGCAGCCAGGGCTTTGATGGCTGACCAGAAGGAACTGGCATCCGTTTCCATTCTCCCCAGCCAGGCTGAACAATGGATACGCAATAAGCTGCAGCCCAGATGGAACAGGCTGCTGGCCGAATGTCCCTTCTGGAAACTGGATCGCGGGGAAGTTGATTCGCTGATGGAGCGATTGGGAGAGGCCATTCGGCATGGAATGAATAAGGAGTATATCTCTCGACTCACGGATTTTCCCGAAGAGATCCGGGAACAATGGCCGCGCCTCGTTTATTCGCATTTCACTGGAGATCAGGTGCAACTGCTGGGTGAGCTCATCAAACTGCTCAATCACCCTGAAATGCCCCTGCCACACAAACATCAGTATGCCAAGGCATTCAGATCATTCAAAGCTCTGGCTGAGGTCGTGCCCGAGGTGGAGGAGCGAGCCAACCGGATCATACTTTCTTTGCGTTATGGCAGCCCGACAGAAGCGCAAACCGTGCGGCTCCTGGAGACAACGCCAATTTCAGAGGAGAGTGCTGAGCGGATCAAGCGGGACGGCGAGTCTCTGGCCCTTTCAGAATGATCCCCGAGGCATCCATGGCGATGAGCCTGACACATCAAAGCAACGATCCTGAAGATGCCTGCTTTGCTTCGCGGCAGCATAGAAATCCTGGCCGGGATCTTTCTTACGGAGTCATCGGCTCGTGCTCCGGGAGTTCAGATGTGAGCGGGGCGGAGGGATCGTCTCCTCTTGGGACCGGGTGTTCAAATGCACATGAGCCCATGTTCTGACGCGGCGTACGATCCCTTGAAATCGGCCGTTCGCCAAGGGGTAAACCTTGACCGCATACGCGAAGCAGCCGCGTTGCTGAAGGACAAGGTGATCCGTTCTCCACTGGTCTACTCGCCCACTTTCAGCATGTTAACGGGAGCACAGATCTATCTCAAACTGGAGAATCTGCAACAGACCGGATCTTTCAAGCTTCGAGGCGCATCCTACAAGATTGCGGTCCGCTGCGCCGAGATCGGGCCTGCAGGTGTGGTTGCGGCTTCAGCAGGAAACCACGCCCAGGGAGTCGCTCTTGCCGCGCGAAGGGCGGGTTTCCCCGCTATCATTGTTATGCCGGAGTGGGCCTCCATCACCAAGCAGAAAGCGACGGAGGGCTACGGAGGAGAAGTCCTTCTGGAAGGTCATTCCATCGGGGAAAGTATCGAGAAAGCCCAACAGCTGGCTTCCCAGGGCAGGACCTTCATTCATCCCTTCGACGATCCCGATATCATCTGTGGGCAGGGAACCATTGGGCTGGAAATCCTTCAGGACCTTCCGGACGTTCATGCCATTGTGGTCCCCGTCGGCGGGGGGGGCCTCGTTTCCGGAATCGCTGTGGCCGTGAAGATGCAGGACTCCCACTGCCGAATCATTGGAGTCCAGGCAGAAAACTGCCCCTCGGCTTTCGAAGCTGTCAGAACCGGAGTGGCTCGAAGCGTTGAAGCTCGGCGATCCCTTGCCGATGGAATCACGGTCAAGCAAGTGGGCGCAAACAACCTGCCGATTCTGCGCGATCTGGTGGACGAGGTAGTGCTTGTTAACGAGGATGAGATTGCCAATGCCCTGTTGATGTTGCTCGAACGCAAGCGGATCCTCGCAGAAGGAGCTGCCGCCGTTGGAGTCGCCGCCCTCCTCCAATCGAGATTCTCTTTCCCACCCGAAGCGAAGATCGCCCTCGTGATCAGCGGCGGTAATGTGGACATTCCGCTCCTCAACCGGATCATTCGGCAGGGGCTGTTCAGGAACGGCAGGATCATGCGGTTCACCATCTGCCTGGACGATGTTCCGGGTACCCTGAACCGGCTGCTTGGGCTGGTGGCAAATCTCAAGGCCAATGTGCTGCACATTCATCACGACCGCAGCAGCGGCGAGCTTCCCATCCACCTCAGCCGTGTCGAGCTTGAGGTTGAAACCCGGGGTCCCGAGCACATCAGGGAAATCGAATCCAGACTGGCACAACATGGTTATTCTATTCAGATCGGATCTTCCGGACGAAGCCCGGGCCAAAAGCCGTGAACGCATCCTGCCGGCACGGACCAGCCAGTAGCATGGATCGCCGGTGCGCAGCTCTGGCCGGGATTTTCAGCATTTTTCAGCCCTCCCCTGCCGAGGCGGCGACAACGATTGGCAGACTGTATCTGGAACGGGTTGATATGTCATGACCATACGCCTGCCTTCAGGACTTCGAATCGTCATGAATCCAGTCCTTCCGTGGGAATCACGGTTGGAGGCTCTGGAAATTCGCTGCAGCGGTGCATTTCATCCTCGCCATATAACGACACGGCTTTGCCTTCGGATTCTTGATCAGTATCGGCGAGACATCACTCAAACCCGCATTCTGGATGTCGGCTGTGGCACGGGAGTGCTGGCTCTTGCCGCCATTCGGCTGGGGGCACGCTTTGCCGTTGGAGTGGACATTTCGCGACCAGCAATTGAGCTGGCGCGCCGGAATGCGGCTGGAAATGCGATGGATCAGGTAACCCGCTGGGTCCAAGGGTCGGCTGATTCCATGGGAGATCACTTCGACTGGGTCATGGCCAACATCCCCTCCCCCATCCTGATAAACTTCTTCGAAGATCTGGTTCGCCCGCTTCACTCCAAGGGAAGCATCCTCCTTTCCGGCTTTCATGACATCGAGCTCCATGAGGTGCAACGACGGCTGGAGGCCGAGGGGCTCAATATTGTGGAGCACCTCTCGGGCGACCTGTCCTTCGCTGCAGAGCCACCGAGCGGCAGTTACACATGGACGGCTGTTCTGGCGACCAGACAATAGCACCGCTTGGAGAAGGCGATCCTTCAGGTTTCGACGATGCGGACCTCCGGTTGCCTGCTGCTCGATCGATGCTTCAAACGGCTCATGGCAGCCCCAACCCGCATCGAGGATACGGGATCATGGCCGCACAAATGCATGACCGCAGGCGGACTGTATTGGTTTCTCCGTGCTCAGACCAATCCGAAGCAGTGGCAGGTTGCGTGGACAATTGTGACGGAATGGTTACCTTCCACCTGCCGACCTTGATCGTTGAGCGAGCTCTGAGTCATCTGCCATGTGCTATAGAATGAGCGCATGGATCAGTCACAGCGAATTGGACTGAAACAATTAAGGAGGATTCAAACCCCGATGTTCAAGCACATATTGGTTCCCACGGATCTTACCGACCGCAGTCTGCACGCCCTGGAGGTTGCAGCCAGGATCGCAGCGTTGAGCACCTGCCGGGTGACTCTGTTGCACGTGATTGAGACTATCGAAGACGCTGAAAGCGAGCTGTTCGAGGACTTTTATCGGAAGCTCGAGCGGCGTGCGGAAAAGAAGATGGGCCAGATGGCCGAGCTGTTCGATTCGGACAATTTTTCGATACTCCGGGAGATCATTTTTGGAAAACGGGTCAAGGAGATCGTCGAATTTGCCCACAGTCGGGAAATCGATCTGATCATTCTGTCATCACACTCGATCAGCATGGAAGACGCCTCTCAGGGTTGGGGAACGATCAGCTACAAAGTGGGGATTCTTTCACATTGCCCGGTCATGCTGGTGAAGAAATGAGGTTTCTGGAACGCGGATACGCAAACGAGATGATGAATGATTCCAATCCGTGACACCAATCCATCCTCCCGAACTCCCATCGTCAACTATGTTGTGATCGCCCTCTGCATAATGGCATTTCTGTATGAACTGGCGCTGGGGCGGCAGCTCGAGCGTTTCCTGTTTCACTATGGCCTGGTTCCCGCCAGATACACCAGATGGGAGCTGGCGGCGTACTTCACCTGGCAGGATCAGGCCATCCCCTTCTTCACTTACATGTTCCTGCATGGTGGATGGCTTCACTTGATCGGCAACATGTGGACCCTCTACATCTTTGGGGACAATGTCGAGAGCGAATTGGGCCATGTTCGCTATGCCCTGTTCTATCTGGGCAGCGGCATGGCGGCGGCGTTGATTCAAATGGCCACCAGTTTGAGCTCGCCGATCCCGACGATCGGGGCCAGTGGAGCCATAGCCGGTGTGATGGGGGCTTATTTTGTGCTCTTTCCTCGGGCGCGAATCCTGGCCGTGGTGCCCATTGTCTTCTTTTTCACTCTCGTGGAGATTCCGGCTTACATCTTTCTCGGCTTCTGGTTCCTGCTTCAATTCTTCAGCGGCACTTTCTCGCTGCTGGGTGATTCGAGGCAGGTCGCAGGCATTGCCTGGTGGGCACATATCGGCGGCTTTGTCGGTGGAATCGTGCTCCTGAGGATCCTGAGGCCCGGTAGCTCATTACCCCGGTTGCGGCGCTACAACTGAGGTGATTTGACCGCTGCTCTTGGAGTCAAGAGCTCTCGCGAGCGATGATTCCTGCAAGAAGGAGATCCCGTGTTTGACGGGCTGAGTGGAAACGGTGGCAAGACCTTTCACTGCATCGAGTGCGGCCATTTGGTCAGCACTTCCGATCGTATCATCGAAATCGAGGGCAAGCACCGTCACATCTTTACCAATCCCGCAGGCATCACCTGCGATTTTCTGACCTTCACCTCATGCCCGGGAGCCTCACCGCTGGGTGCACCCACCATGGAGCATACGTGGTTTCCCGGGTATCGATGGCGCCTGGCGCTGTGCAGCGGGTGCGGCGCTCATCTGGGATGGCACTATGAAGCAGAATCCGACCTTCGCCCTGTTGAGTTTTGGGGCGTTCTGATGACTCATCTGGCAGTCCGACACTGACTCCCCCCTCCCCTCACCATGCGGTTCCGGCGCTTCACAGGAATTCCCAGACGGGCTCTCAGCGCAGGACGCGCAGGTTTGCGTCGCTTCCTCTGTATGCAAAAGGGACTTTGAACCTTATTTTTGATGGGAACGTGATGCGCGATATGGGGTCGAGCATCAGGACGACTCTCCTTTTGAGGCGAGCGGTCTGAGAAGACGGGTTATTGACGATGTGAGCGGATCCTCCATGTCTTCATATAATGGATGAGGGAGAATCTGGAATGAAGAGACTGATGGTTGTGCTCACGATTTTGATCGCAAGTTTGAGCCTTTCGATGGGGCTCAACAACTCTCATGGCAATCCGTACGAAAAGGATATGAGCATGGAGCAGAGGAATGCCAATCTTCGCAAAGCGACTTTTGCCGGCGGCTGTTTTTGGTGCATTGAAGCCGACTTCGAAAAACTCGATGGAGTCGTTGAGGTGATCTCCGGATATACGGGAGGTCATTCAGAAAACCCCTCTTATAAGGAGGTCTCGGCCGGAAGAACGGGTCATGCGGAAGCCGTGCAGGTGGTCTACGACCCGACCAGAGTCACCTATCGTGAATTGCTGGATTATTTCTGGCGGCATGTGGATCCGACGGATCCCGGCGGCCAATTCGTGGACAGAGGCTCCCAGTATCGGCCGGCCATCTTCTACCACGACGAGGAACAAAAGCGGCTGGCAGAAGAGTCCAGGCAGGAACTGGAGCGATCAGGGCGATTCAGCAGGCCCATTGCCACGGAGATCGTCCGGTTCACGACCTTCTATCCCGCTGAGGACTACCATCAGGACTACTACAAGAAGAATCCTGCCGGCTACCTTCAGTATCGACGCAACTCCGGGCGTGAGCAGTTTCTGGAGAGGACCTGGCCTGTATCCGGACGCCAATCCGCCGTCGGTGCAGAAAGCAAGAAATACAGCAAGCCGGATGACGGGGTGGTGCGCAAGAAGCTGACTCCTCTGCAGTACGAGGTGACTCAGCACGAAGGAACGGAGCCTCCTTTCAGAAACGAGTTTTGGGACAACAAGAAGGAGGGCATTTATGTGGATATCGTGTCGGGCGAGCCTCTGTTCAGCTCCCTCGACAAGTTCGACTCCGGGACCGGATGGCCCAGTTTCACAAAGCCTCTGGATGCTGATAATGTCATCCAGCGTGAGGACCGGAAGCTCTTCATGTCCCGAACGGAGGTCCGCAGCAGGCATGGTGAATCTCACCTCGGACATGTCTTCCCCGACGGTCCTCCACCGACCGGCCTGCGTTACTGCATCAATTCCGCCGCCCTCCGTTTCATTCCCAAGGAAGCGTTGGAGCAGGAGGGATACGGGCAGTATAAGAAGCTGTTTGATGACGCTCAGTGAGCAGAAATCCAGGGGAATGTTGCTCTCTGACCTTCACGGGCACTCGAGGGCCGTCGACGATCACCTGCATGCCCGTCCGCCCGTTTCACCCTGTCAATGGAGGCACGAGCCAGTGTTCCGTCCTTAGTGCAGGCCATCACAACAGAGTGTTCACCTGTCGAGTCGTCATTCCGGCGGTCTTCCGGCCGGAATCCACAAAAAAGCTGGATGCCGGCTTAACGGCCATGAGCATCCGCGGCGCTCACCCCCATGCATGGAAATCTATTTCCATGGTAAGATTGCCGGCATGACGAGCGGCGAAATGGACATCTTTTTCTGTGGAGCTGTCCTCAGGGAATTGCCGCGCACGACAGCTGCTGTTTTCGCACGTTACAGCACGCTACGGTGCGCTCCGGCATGTTCTTTGCCAAGCATTCGAGCTAAGAAGCACGGCAACGTGCTGGAATGGTCTCAGCAAGCTGTGGAACCACTTTAAACGGCTTTTCGGTTCAGTTGCGAATGGAATGCTCTGGTTCACTATTTTGACGGAGGTTCTTCAAGGACTTGCCTATGACTGCATCTTGCTCGCCCCAGCCGGGCAGGGCCTGGCAGGAGGTTCCGGAATCCGGCATGGGATCGCCGCCCCCGAATCCAGTGACCGATACGGGCGCGGCGATCGCACGCGTTCTCGTTCAGGGCGGTCATGTAACCGAAGAGCAAATCCGGTACGCGAGGAGGGTACAATCCAAGCTCCCCACTCAAAAGACCTTGGTTTCCGTTCTCAAAGAACTGGAGTTCATCAGCGCCGGACAGCTCCGGGATGTTCTCATCGCCAATCGCCTTGAGGTTAGAATCGGCGATCTCCTGGTTGAGCTCGGACATATCAGTCTCTCTGACCTTGGCACGGCCATCCGCATCCAGAAGGAATCCAAAGGAGCCAAGAAACTCGGTGAAGTGCTTGTAGAAAGCCAGTTTATAACGGAACAGAAGCTCCTAGAAGTCCTCTCCTACCAGTTGGGCTTCCAGCTGGTCGAGCCGTCACCGTCGGACGTCGATCGAGAGCTTTTTCATAAAGCTCCTCCACACTGGTACAGACAGCACCGGTTCGTACCCGTCAAAATAACGACAGATGGCACATTGATCGCTTTTGCGGATCCCCTGAACGGAGAGAATCGCGACGCAGCCGCCAAGGTGTTCGGCGAGCAGATCATTGCAGGCATATGCTCACTCGGAACCATCAACGAGCTGATCTCGACGCTCGGTCGCATGCATTCCCAGCCAGCTCTGGAAGGGCCGGATGAACAGACAGTCATCGGCATTGTGAATTCCATCATCGAAGAGGCGATGAAGGCCGGCGCCAGCGACATTCACCTCGAACCCATGCGGGACAAGCTGCGCATCCGATTCCGCTCTGACGGAGTTCTCATTCATCACAAGGATCTGAGCTCGGATCTCGCCGCCGCCTTGACCAGCCGGATCAAGATCCTGGCGAAAGCCGACATCGCGGATAAGCGCAGGCACCAGGGGGGGCGATTCTTCTTCGAGGACCGATGGAGTGGTACGACCCTGGATCTTCGAGCCTCTTTCTATGTGACCGTCTGGGGTGAGAAGACCGTGCTCAGGCTGCTGAACAAGAAAAGCAGAGTCCTCAATCTTGAAGAAATAGGCATGGCTCCGAAGGTGTTGGAACGCTTTCGAGAAGAGGCGCTGGATATCCCGAGCGGTGTGATCCTCATCACGGGCCCCACGGGGTCCGGAAAGACCACCACTCTGTATGGGTGCGTCAGTTATTTGAATACGCTTGACACCAGCATTCTGACAGCCGAGGACCCCGCGGAATATCTCATCGATGGCATTTCACAGTGCTCCCTGGACCCCAAGATCGGCCTCACCTATGAAGAAACCCTGCGTCACATGGTTCGTCAGGACCCCGATATCATCGTAGTGGGCGAAATCCGGGACCGTTTTTCCGCCGATACGTGCATCCAGGCCGCGCTCACCGGGCACAAGGTGATGACCACCTTCCACACGGAAGACAGCATAGGAGGATTGATCCGCCTGCTCAACATGGATATCGAGGCGTTCATGATCTCCTCCACCGTGGTCTGCGTCCTGGCTCAGCGGTTGGTCAGACGTGTATGTTCCCACTGTGCCGAGCCCTATACCCCCAGGCCCGCAGAGCTGCTCCGGATCGGGTATAGCCCGCACGACCTCAGAGGAGCGTCGCTCGTGGCGGGCAGAGGGTGCTCCCAATGCAACTACACGGGCTACAAGGGGCGGCTGGGACTCTTCGAACTGCTGCTCCTCAACGAAATCGTCAAAGATGGACTCCTCGGCAAGAAGACATCCTACGAGATCCGAAGGCTCAGCGTGGAGACCTCGGGCCTCATCACCCTGCTTGAGGACGGCATCGCCAAGGTAGCCATGGGTGAAACCACTATAAACGAGGTCATGAGACATGCTCCGCGGGTCGGCGCGCCAAGGCCGCTTTCCGATATCAAACGTTTATTGGGAATATAATGGATGAATGAACGATCTTTGCTCGAACTGATCAAAGAACAGCTCGCCACAACCAAGACACAGCTATGGGTCAACCCGGGCATCGCCCTGAAAATTCAGGAGCTGCTGAGAGAGCCGGACTTCAGTATCGAACAGGTTGCCCGACTGATCCTCAAGGACCAGGCACTTTCCAGCCAGATCCTGCGAGTGGCAAACTCCTCTTTCTTTTCGGGACTCAAAAAAATCGGTACGATCAGCGACGCCATCGTTCGACTGGGCGCCAAGCAGATCCTGAATTGCGTGATGGTGGTCAGCCAGAAGAATCTCTACCATTCGAAGAACGAGGAGATCAACCGTCAGCTCTCCGCACTCTGGGAGCACGCCCTGGGCTGCGCCGTCGGAACCAAATGGCTGGTCGAGAAGATGGGGTACCGTGAACTGGCGCAGGAAGGTTTCCTGGCCGGCCTTCTTCATGACATCGGCAAGCTCTTTCTCCTGAATGTCGTGGATAATCTGCATCACGCGGGAAGGCTCGATGTCGATCTGTCCGGACCGCTGGTCCAGGAAATCCTGGAGACCATGCACACAGAATATGGGCATCGGCTCCTCGCACAGTGGAACTTGCCCGACAGCTACATTGATATTGCCAGGTATCATCATGTCGAGACCCCGGACCCACACAACACCCTCCTCCTCGCTCTTCGTATCGTCGACTTGACCTGCACAAAGCTGGGACTGGGACTGATTCACGACCCCACCCTTGTCCTGGCCGTCGCTCCGGAAGTCCAAGTGCTGGGAATCAAAGAGGTCACTCTGGCCGAGCTCGAGATCGTCATCGAGGATTCACCCGCCCTGGCTGCATGACAATCAGAGGGACTCTCAGCCGGGACGACCTTTGAGAAGTATGGTGATCAGCCATAGGATCCTCTGACCGACGAACATCTCGAATCCTCAAGGGGTTGAAATCTGTTGTTTTTCCATTTTTGAATGAGCCCGGCTGACCTTTTCGTTCTGCACCATTCCCAAGATATCCTTCCCAAGATCTCTTTCTTGACACTGAATCACCCTTTTTGTATCGTTTTTCTGTCATAAACCTCTTCCTTCCTATTTCCCTGTATTGATGCTCAGGAACCTGCCCTGCACAACAGACCGACGGTGGGTCACGATGAAGCCTCAATTCCTGATGGGATTGGATTTAAGCGGCAGGAGCATCCGTTGCCTGCTTCTTCCCGTCGGCCGGGGACGCCCTGTCATCGCATGCCGACGCTGGAAACCCGAGATAGTAGTCGACAAGGAATCGTGGTGTTTCGAGCTCGATCTTGACCGCTGCTGGAAGATTACCATCGAAGCTGTTCGTGAAGCCATCGCCAGGACTCATTCAGAATCCCCCGAAATATTGGGCATAGGCATCTCCAGCATGCGCCATACGACTGTAGCACTGGATGGCCGGGGAGAGCCCGTTCTTGCAGCGGCTAATCGTGACGCTCGGGCGGCTCATCAGGCCATGGAGCTGGCAGCCCGGCACGGCGAAGAGCTTTATACACGCAGCGGCCGCTGGCCCAATCCGATTTCAAGCGCGGCGAGGCTTTGCTGGATGAGAGAGAATATGCCTGGCTGCGTGGATGAGATATCCATTCTCTTAAGCCTGAACGACTGGATGGCGTTGAGACTCTGCGGCGCAACGGCCACCGACGCATCCCAGGCCTGTGAGACGCTGCTGTGCGATCTGGAGCGGCGGGAGTGGAGCTGGGATATCATCGATCAGCTCGATTTGCCCCGAAGCATGTTCCCGGACATCCACCCCTCCGGTATGCGGTTGGGCCATCTCTCGGCCTCCCCTGCCGCCGCCCTCGGCGTCAAGTCCGGAATCCCCGTGGCCGTGGCAGGAGCTGATACCCAGTGCGCATTGCTTGGCGCAGGGGCTCTGGAACGTGGCCATTGCTGCGTTGTGTGCGGGGCAACTGCCCCGATCCAGATGGTCGCGGATTTCGCCTTGAAGGACCCCCGGGCTCGAATGTGGACCTGCCACCATCTGATCCCGAATCGATGGCTCCTGGAAAGCAACGTCGGTCCCATGGGAGAGGCTCTCGAATGGTTTGCTGCATCACTCTGGAGTGGGTCCCGCAATCCGGTTGCCTGCCTCATGGCCGAAGCTTCCGAGTCAGAACCTGGGGCAGCGGGTTTCTTCTCAAGTTTTGGAGCCACCCTGATGGATGGCAGGAACCTGACTCTCCCCATCGGAAGCCTCAGTTTTTCACCGCTGGTTTCTCCGGATGGCATGAGCGGACGCAGTCTCCTCGCGCGCGCGCTGCTCGAAGGAATGGCCTACGGGGTTCGAGCCAACCTGGAGCAAATCCTTAGCGTCAGCGGAACAATGGTGCATTGTGAATTGCGTCTGGTCGGAGGTATGTCTCGCAGTCCCATGTGGGCGCAGCTTTTGAGCGATGTGCTCGATCTGCAGGTCCAGGTCCAGCCGCAACCGGAAGCGAGTGCCCATGGCGCAGCCCTTTGCGCCGGGGTTGCCGCTGGAGTTTTTGCTGATCTGGCAGAGGCGGCGACTGCAACCTCTGGAATATGTTGCCAATATATTCCGGGGCCGGAAAGAGCCTCCTCATACCGAACATGGTTTGAGGAATGGCGGGACTTGCGCAGAAGCCAGTCTGAATCCGACGGCTCGATGATGAGCCGCTGTTTGAGAGGTTTTACGGGAGATTGCCGCCAAGTCGCATCTCAAAGCCAGGGCGCTTTCCATCCTCGGATGCTGGTGACGGCCGAACTGGATGATTCCAGCCTGGACGCTCTTCGCTCCATGGGTGACGTGAAATACGATCCCTATCGGCAGAGCATGCACATGTTGACGGGAGAGGACCTGGTAGAAGCAGCCGCAGGCTGCCACGTCCTGATCACGGAAATCGACCTGGTGGATCTGGATGTGCTCAGGCGCCTGCCGGAACTGAAGGTGATCGTCGGTTGCCGGGGCACAGCCGTCAACATCGATGTTGCAGCGTGCAGCGCCTTCGGCATACCGGTGCTTTTCACACCCGGCCGCAATGCAAGCTCTGTCGCCGAGCTCACCATCGCTTTTATGTTGATGCTGGCGCGCAGGTTGCCTGAAGCCACGGCTTTCTTGCACAGGGAGGGTTGCGAAGTCGGCGATCTGGCTCGGCTCGGCTCGGCCCATTTCAGGCTGAGAGGCTGTGAGCTGGCGGGAAGGACAGCCGGCCTCATCGGGCTGGGGGCAGTGGGACGGTGTCTGGCCGGGCGACTCCACTCCCTTGGTTTGAGAGTGATGGCTCATGATCCTTATGTGTCTTCAGAGCAAATCGCCTTGTCCAATGCGGAGCTTGTCGATCTGGACGACCTTCTCCTGGAGAGCGATTTCGTCAGCCTTCATGCCAGTGTCGGCAATCATACGGGTCCGATACTGGGCGCTGAGCAATTCCGGCGCATGAAGGCAGGCGCTTTCTTCATCAATACAGCAAGGGGGGCTCTCGTGGACGAGGAGGCTCTCCTGCAGGCTCTTCACAGCGGCAAACTGGCCGGAGCCGCCATCGACGTCTTTTCGGTGGAACCCCCGGGTCCTGATCACCCTTTGCTCTCGATTCCGGGTGTGATTGCCACACCTCATATCGGCGGCAACACCGAAGAAGTTGCCGGACACCAGGGCCGCCTCGTCGTGGAAGATCTCGGCCGTCTGCTGAGGGGAGCGCGTCCCGAAAGGATTCTGAACCCTGAAACGCTGAAGCCGTTCAGCTGGTCGAGAACAATGCGCCGAGAGCTCTCAGCGGACACTATGGCCCAGCTTCGTCAGAGCCCTCCGCCTGCGGTGAGCGACCAGCAACAAAGAGCCGACGTGATTCGGAAGTCAGGAGCCTCCCCGTGCAGCCCATCGACTGAGGGACTCAAAGAGAAGCTCGACAAAGGCTTGAGCGCTCTTCGGGGGTTTGTCTCATCATGGGGCGGGAAGGGAACGGTCAGGCGGGCAGCGGCAGCCTCGCCGACGCAGGAACCCCTGCTGAGCGCCATGCAGAGGATCATTCAGGGCTTCATCGCTCATGCGTTCCGAGATCCGGCACTCGAGGCCTTCGCTGCGACCCACCGCGTCTCGGTGCAGTATGTTTTGAACGACATCGACCTGCGCTTTTACATGGCTTTTGAAGGTGGAATCGTTACGGGCGGCATGGGCGTTCGGCCTCAAACGACGGACGTGCAGCTGAAAATGAAGGCGGGAGTCTTCGACAGCATTCTCACCGGGAGGCTCAGCGGCATCCAGGCGGCCATGACCGGGCGGCTTTCGTTCTCCGGCGATACTCGAGTGGCCATGAACCTGCAGCGCATCGGCAATGATCTGAACAGGTTGTACACCAAGGCCCGCGAAGAAAACTATGGAAGCGCTGAATTGCCGACCCTCGCACACTTCCCGCCTGCTTCAATCAGGGCTTGCCACCCCTCCGGGGGAGAGGACATCAGGCAGGAGCTTTTGCAGACCGCTGCAAAACTTGCAGCGACGGGCCTCGTCACGGCGGCGGGAGGCAACATCAGTGCAAGATCACGCCAATCCGACGAGTTCTGGATCACACTCACCCAGGAGCATAAGAACAGCCTCAGAATCGAAAGGTTCGTGAAACTCGGGCTGGACGGAGTGCCGATGGATGCCGAGGGACCGACTCCTTCCAGCGAGCGATTCATGCACGCGGCCATTTACCGGTCAAGATCCGACGTCAACGCCATCATCCATGCTCATGCGCCGCATTCGACCACCCTGGGATTGACGGGGCTGCCTTTCCTGCCGATTTCCGTTGAAGCTGCCTGCATCGGGGATCTCCCGCGTCTTCCTTTCCTCATGCCCGGCTCGAAGGAGCTCGCGTCGGAGGTGGCAAGGACACTGGGAGGCGGGCAGTCCGTGCTCCTACTCAATCACGGCCTTGTGGTGGCTTCGGAGAACCTGCGGGGAGCGCTGAACCTGGTGGAAGTGATCGAGCGTACAGCCCACACCATATTGGAATGCAGCGCTGTAGGCCGCACCCCGCTGACTCTCCCCGAAGATGTCGTGGGGATATTGAAAGTGCTCCGTGAGGCAAAGCCCTGATTGCATTTCTACTTTTGAGAATGCTGGTTCTTTGGCCCAAGAATCGGGCGCATGACCATGCATTTCGGCTTCTCTCTCAGATACTGATGTCCTCGACAGGAACGGGTCGTCATGAGGTTCAAATCTAAACTGACCGTCGGTTTCGGAGTATTGGGCATCTCTTTTCTGTTGCTTGCCACCCTGTTTGTGCGAGAGGGCGGGCAGCAACGCAAGGACCACGCAACCTCTTCAGGTCAGAGCCGGCACAAGGAACTGTCTGCCGCGATCGCATGTCGAGGTCGCATTGAACCGGAGGATGGAATCATCCGAATCTCGGTGCCCTCTTCATCCTCGCTGGGGCCCGCCCTGGTGGCCGAGCTGAAATTCGACGAGGGGGATGACATCAGGGAAGGGAACGTCCTTGCGCTTCTGGACAGCTGGAAGCGGCTCGAAGCAGCATGGCATGTTGCTCAAACCCGCATCCAGGTGAGCCGGAGTCGACTGGAGCAGGTCAAGGCGGGGGCAAAGTCCGGTGATCTCGCCGCACAGGAGGCCGAAATCCTGAAACTGCGCCGAGAGGTGGTGTTCGCCGAAGCCGAATGCCGCCGCTGCGAGAAGCTGAGGGGCACGGGAGCTGTCTCGGTGTCCATGGCAGATCTGAAGCGGGTGGAGTGGGAGGCTCGCGTTCAGCAGCTCAGGCAGGCAGAAGAGAAGCTGAAGAGCCTGGCTGAGATCAGGGAAACAGACATCCTGCACGCGGAAAACGAGGTCGCGGCTGCCGTTGCGGAAGCGGAGCGCGCGAAGGCGGAATTCGACCAGGCCAGAATCCTCTCTCCCATCACGGGGAAAGTGATCAAGATTCACGCACGGCCGGGCGAAAGAGTCGGGGACGAGGGGGTGGCTGAACTGGCCAAAACCGGTCAGATGTATGCCGTCGCGGAGGTGTACGAGACCGATATCGGCCGCGTCAGGCAAGGCCAGAAGGCCCTGGTCTTCTGCGATGCCCTTGAAAGCTCTTTGGAGGGGGTGGTCCACAAGGTCGGCATGAAAGTGGACCGGAGCGGGTCTCTGGATCTCGATCCCGCCAGCTTCTCCGATGAACGCATCGTGGAGGTGAAAATCAGACTCCTGGAGAGCCAGAAAGTGGCTGGGCTCATCAATGCACAGGCCATTATCCGGATACAACCCTAGCGCATCGGATGGAAGGTGGCAGGACTGCGGTCCCACAACTTCGTCAGAAAAGGCTCCATGGCCGTATCGCTTGCCTGGTCGCAGCTCTTCTACGAAAAGCGACGTCTCGCGGCAGCCATTGCAGGGATCGGCTTTGCAGTGATCCTCATGCTCATGCAGCTGGGAATCCGGGATGCCCTGTTTAAAAGCGCGACGCTGCATTACTCGCATTTCAACGCTCATCTGGTCATGATCAGCCGGCAGCACGAGAATCTGCTGGCCACGAAGGACTTCACTCGACGGCGGCTCTACCAGGCCCTGGGATTCGATGGCGTGGAATCGGTCGCGCCGGTGTATGCAAGCCTGGCAAGTTGGAAGAATCCTCAAACCATGAAAGAGCGGTCCATCCTCTTCATGGGTTTCGACCCGCATTCGGCTGCGCTGAAGATCCCCGGCATGGACATCGACCCGGGAATACTGAAACAGCCTGACGTCGTCCTGTTCGATGTGGCTTCACGACCCGAGTACGGGGCTGTCGAGGAGCTGCTGCACCAGGGTCGCCCTCTGGAGACGGAAGTAAGGAATCACAAGGTGGAAGTGGGCGGCCTTTTCTCTCTGGGCACGTCCTTCGGGATCGACGGCACCATCATGGGCAGCCGCGAAACCTACCTTCGCGTCTTTCCGTCCCACAGGCCGGGTCTCATTCATTTCGGCCTCATCAGACTCAAAGCGGGAGTCGACGGCGATGAAATCCGATCCAGGATCAACGCCGCTTTGCCTGATGATGTGAAGGTGCTGACACTGGACCAGCTCATCCAGAAGGAGAAGGACCACTGGGCCCGCAATACGCCCATCGGCTTTGTGATCACCATGACCATGATCATCGGCCTGGTCGTCGGATCGGTGATCCTCTACCAGATCCTGTACACTGACATCAACGAGCATCTGAAGGAATTCGCCACGCTGAAGGCCATCGGTTATGCAGATGTGGACCTGTATCGGGTCGTCCTGGTGCAGGCCCTCCTGTTGGCCCTGATCGCCTACCCTCTGGCATGGGCCGTATCGGCCGGCCTGTATGCGCTCACGCACCACGCAACCCTGCTGCCCATCTCCATGACCTGGACACGCACCCTCCAGATCCTTCTCCTGACCTTCTTCATGTGCGGCGCTTCGGGCTTGCTGGCCATGCAGAAGCTGCGCGCTGCCGACCCAGCGGAAGTCTTCTGACTCCATCCGGGCAGTCCGGCTGGCAGCGCTTTTCATGCGGGCGCACACGGGGGAGCCGCGCCACGCATTTCCACACGGAACGAGAGGGCTCTTTCGTATGGCTGCAACAACCGCCACCTGCAAAGACCTGAGTGAAGATGAGGCCCTGGTTCAAGCGAGGAATCTCAACCACTTTTTCGGAGAGGGAGATTTCCGAAAGCAGATTCTCTTCGACAACTGCTTCGACATCAAGCGTGGAGAGATTGTCATCATGACGGGTCCTTCAGGATCCGGGAAGACAACGTTTCTCACTCTCCTGGGGGCTTTGCGGACCGTTCAGGAGGGGAGCCTGAATGTGATGGGGCGGGAGCTCAGGGGCTTGAGCGCCCGTGAACTGGTGGAGGTACGAAAGCAGATCGGCTTCATCTTTCAGGGACATAACCTCCTTGGAGCCCTCACGGCCTACGAAAACGTCAGAGCCGCGCTGCAGCTGACCTGCCCGGATCACCGGGAGATCGGCGAGAGGGTGTCCTCCATACTCGCACTGCTCGGCCTGGAATCCCGCATGCATCATCGACCCAACGGACTCTCGGGCGGGCAGAAGCAGCGCGTGGCCATAGGAAGGGCGCTCGTCCACCGTCCGAGGCTCATATTGGCCGATGAGCCCACGGCAGCCCTGGACAGGGAAACCGGCCATCATGTCGTGGATATTCTGAGGGATTTCGCCCGGGATGAAGGCGCCGGCATCATCATTGTGACCCACGACAACCGCATCCTGGATGTTGCCGACCGCATCGTGAATATGGTCGACGGACGGATCATGTCAGACGTTCTGGTGGGCGAATCGCTGAAAATATGTGAGTTTCTTGCAAAAATAGAGGCATTCCAGAGGCTCACTCCCAACACGCTGTCCGACATCGCCGACCGCATGACGCGGGAAACGCATCCTGAGGGCCGGATCATCATTCGCCAGGGCGAAGAGCCCGACAAGTTCTACCTGGTCAGACGGGGGTCCGTGGATGTGCTCGTTCATGATCGACTGCACACCACTCAGGTGGCAACCCTTAAAGAAGGGGATTTTTTCGGCGAGATGGCTCTCCTCACCGGAGAAACCCGAAATGCAACGGTGATTGCCAAAGAGGACGTGATCCTGTACGTCCTGAACAAGGATGATTTCGAATCCGCCCTGGGAAAAAGCGCAACCTTCGAAGAAGAGCTCCGCAAAGTGCTTTTCCAGAGGCAATGATGGAAGCCGGCGTTGAAAAGGAACATTTCTTCAGTGTTCTCCCGGCTCGAAGCCGGAGATTCTCATACATCGCGGCAAGAACCAGTCACCGGACCACCGCTTTGGAGCGAAGATCCCTTTGGAGCCCGATCATCGAGGGCTCGCTCCACGACCTCCTCGAACAGGGAGTAGTCCTGCAGCCGGTCCCATCGGCGGATCTCCCGGCCATCCCGCCCATACACAACCGCAGCGACCGCAGTGAGCGGCTCTTTCCATCCCACGGCGTGACAGGCTTCGCCGTCAAAATCAGGGATGGCGGCCATATCCCAGAGCGGATTGCCGCCGTTTCCATTCTCAAGGTAAAACGGTTTCAGCCGAACGGCCTCCTGCTTCATATCCTCTCGAATCCGCAGGCGAACGTATCCCGGCAAGATCCAGCCGAAAGAATCCCTGAGATCGACCAGCACGACAAAATGCAGACCGACCCTGCCCCGAAGGTGATCCAAAGCCCTGGTGGCGGCGCGACATCCCCTCTGCGTCGTCTCCGCACATCCCATCAAAACGGTGACCTGTCCGGGAGGATGCAGCGCCGTCTGATTTCCGAACGCATCAAGAAAAGCCGGGCTGCCGACCGCCTCAGTCAACACCCCGCAGCAGCTCAGCACAAAGATCGGCAATGAATACCAGCAGGTTTTCATCATTGCAGCCCTCAAGCACCGAACGGAGGCGAGCCCCCCATGGCCCATCCCTGCCCTGATCTCTGGCAAATAACATTGGCAAAAGACATCGAACCTGAACCGACGTCGAGACAATTTGAACGCCATTTATCGCGGCAAGGGGCATTCCCGCATGGTCTGGACGATCTTCCGATAAACGTCGGAAAACCGGATCACTCCGACGATGGCCTCGCCGTCCGCAACGAAAAGAGAGTCATGTCGTCCAACGACGAACAGGTGAAAAGCCTTGTCCATGCTGTCGTCGGCATGGACCATGTGATCGGGGGTCGGCAGTTTGATGAAGCTTTCGATCTTCACGCCGACGGCTTTCCTGCAGAGCTCCGCAAAAGGTCGCTCCCACACCCTCAGTTCTTCTTTCAAGGATTCCACGAGGCTTGGAGCCAGCCGGTAGTGGGGCATGGTCTTGAGAGACTCGATGCCCTCATAGTTGGGCTCGAGCCCCTGGACGACGTCCATGGGCGAGATCTTTCCCATGATGCCTCCATCCTCGGCAAAAACCAGCAGAATTCTCTGTTTGGACCGCCCGGCAAGAAACTCCTTTTCGGCTTGCGCCAGCGCCTCCACCGCTTCCATGAGAGTCGCCCGGCTGGAGATACGCGGGAACTCCTCAACGGGCCGCATGAGCTCACGGATTTTCATCTTTTCCATGTCTATTCCCTCCAATCCCCCAGTTTGGATGTGCACAGTCGATTCGGGTTGCTCGGCTTTTTGTGAAGAGACTACAATAGCAGCCTATGCAAACGGGGAGTACCCTGTCAACCGGTCGAACCTCAACAGAGCCCGTTTTCCGAATGGATGACCCTGAAGAGCGCTGAAGTCAATTCGGACGGGCGCGCGTGGGTCAACGCCGCCTATTTCGCAGGACCATTTTGACTGATCTGACGAGAAGTGCGAGGGACAGCCACCCGCAGAGGAGACTGATCGGGACGATCAACCACAGGGGCCACAGGACGCCGACCAGGGCGATGCAGAGGAACAGCAGGCCCGCCGCCGCCGTAATTCTGGCCTCCGCATGTCCAAGCACCCGGTGTTCCGTCAACGCCGCTCCCACGCTGTAGCCGATGCGAAGGGTGCCGGCGCCGGCGCGGCCCAGGCTGCCGGCATGGACCGGCCGCTTTCCCGAGCTCCTTCGAGGTCTCTTCCGGGCCAGCGAGACCCGGTTGCGCCTGGCCAGAACCACTTCCGTAGCGCTTTCCAGGTCCCTCAGGAATGTTTCTTCCATGGACCGGGCGAAGGCTGCGTTTTCCACCGCTACATCCAGCTCGTAGTTGCCCATCCAGCTCGCGATGTTCAGGTTGGTGGACCCCACCCGGGCCCACATACCGTCGGCGACGGCCGTCTTGGCGTGCATCATCGACCCGTTCCATTCGAACACCCGGACCCCGGCCTCGAGCAGCGGCTGGTAGCCGGCCCTGGATACGGCCCGGAGCAGCGGGAGGTCCGTCGATCCCGGCACGAGCAGCCGCACGTCCACGCCGTCCAGGGCCGCCGATCGCAGGGCCTGCACGTATGAGCTCACTCCGACGAAGTAGGCGTCGCTCAGCCAGAGGGTGCGCCTGGCGAGAGCGGCCACCAGGTTGTCCAGTCGATAGAGACCGGCCGTGTTGGGCGCGGTGGCGATCACCCGCAAATCGACGTCTCCCGCCTTTTCCATTTTTTCGCGGGCGGGGACCTCGTCCCGGGGAAGCGGGGATCCGGACAACGCCCAGACATCCCAGAATGCGCCCTCGATGTCGGTGACGGCGGGGCCGCGTATTTCGACGCCCGTGTCCCTCCAGGGGTCGATGCCGCGCTCCGGGAAGCCCCGCCATACCTGTCCGACGCAAAGCCCCGTGACGAAAGCGAAACACCCGTCCACGACGATCACCTTGCGATGATTGCGGGAAATCCAGCCGAGTGGGCCGTCCCATCGAGGCGGATTGAAACAGCGCACGTCCACCCCGGACTCTCGCAGGACTCTCCAGAAACCTCCAGAAGTCTTGAAGAGACCTCCCATCCAGTCGTAGAGCAGCCGGACCCGCACACCCTCACGGGCCTTTCGCATCAAAACATCAGCAAGCTCCCTGCCCGTCTCGTCTTCATGGATGATGTACATTTCGATGTGGATGGTCCGCCGCGCCATCTCGAGGCGATCCAGCCACGCCCCGTAGTTCTCCCGCGCGTCGATGAGCAGACGGATGGCGTTCCCGCCTTTGAGGGGCGCTCCCGCCGCGCGCGAGAACACCTGTTCGGCCAGGGCGCGGCTCGACAGCCATGTGGGCCGCCGTGAATCCGAAACATCGCACAACGCCATGACGACTCCCCCTTCCTGGACCCTACCGAGCCCGTTCCCCGAAACGTTCCCAAGGCGTCAATCAGCCACAAATTGAAGCTTGAAGCTCGAAACCCGAAGCTCTTCCCAGCAGTTCGTCGTGCCCCTTCGGGCCACCCTGCACGATGGAAAGGACCAGCGCCGAGCTGGTTTTCAACTTGAGACTTGAAACTCTTCGCAGCAGCTCCCCAAGGGCTCACCGCCCGGGCGCAGGGTCGACACTGGTTGAGCGCCATCCCAGCGTGACCCCCATGGCCAGCAGCGCCGCCTTGCCGCGCAGCGTCAGGTCGGTGACGAACTGAAACTGATCCCGGCTGTCGATGGGATAAGCCCGGATGCGATAATGGGTGCCCCAGTCTTCTTCCTGTGCCACCACCACGACGGGGCGGGCCATATTGAGATAAGGACTGGTCAGGGCCACATCATGGAGCTTCTGCCGAACTTTCACACCGTCGTGGTGCGGATCCAGGTAAAAATGGCCGACGCACTGCAGGTCCCGCTTCCCGTCATTGGCGTTGTAGATGCTGGTGGTCCAGTACTTGAGATGCGGAATGATCACCACCGTGTCATCCGGCGTGACGAGGCGCATGGCCCGCAAGCCAACGGATTGCACCTCGCCGTAGGCGTCGCCGATCCGGACCCAGTCCCCCGGGCGGTACGGCCGTTCATAGATCGCCGCAAGACCGCCAATGAGACTGCCGACGTAGTCCTTGACTGCAAAGGCCAGGGCGAGAGCTGAAGCTCCCAGAATGGCCACGAGATTCTCCCGGGTCGGCTCCATGACCAGCGGGACGATGAGGACCAGGGCGGCAATCAGGATGATGAGGCGCACCACCGGGACCGAGGGCAGGATAACCATCCGGAACCTCCCACCCAGGCGCTGGCTCAGCCATTCCCCCAGCCGTTTCTCCAGCCGGATGAGCAGCCAGGCTCCGATGACGATGAGCATGATGCGCACGTAGCTGATCTGGTGAAAATCCCTGAGAACCCGCAGCACCGTCGTCTGCTCTTCCATGCCATCCTCCTACAGTTCATCCACCAGGAAGCCCTCGCCCTCGAGGGTTTCCCGGACCACAGGATAGCCAAGGGCGTTCACCCGCCACACATCATGCTCCCGGTCGACAAGGCCGGCGGCGCGAAGATCGTGGAGGTCCCGCGTAACCGCGTGGCCCAGGGCGGGCAGAAGCTCGGGCAGCACCCCGGTCGCCACCCCGTTGTGCAGGAGCAGCGCATGCAGCACCATGAGAAGCCGTGTCCGGTTGCGCTGTGGGATAGAGAGCATATCGATATCCCGCCAGGGTCTCATCCAGATGGTGGGGACCCGTCCGGCTCCGGCAGCTTCGCGGTCCTCGACCCCGGCGCCGCGCAGGCAGTGATGCCACAGCGCCCAGGCCACGCCGGGATTGCCTCGGCTGAAGGCCGCCAGGCGACCCAGAAAGTCCGAGATTTCCGGCTCTCCTCCTCCGTCCGGGAGCCCCGACGGAGGCAAGATGAACTTTTCACTGTTGACCTGACGGAATTCCGCGGACTGGCCCCCTTCGAAGCGGCTGAGACTCCGGAGCCACACGCCCAGGCGCTCCCTGTCGAAAGCTGCCAGGATCAGGGGTTGGGGCAAAACGAGGTCCGCCTGCACCGTGCCGCACAGGTAAGCCCAGGCCCAGCTGTCGCAGCACACCAGGGTCAGCCGACGCCGCGAAGCCAGGATGTCCAGAAGCTCACGCACCGGCTCGAGCGCGTTGTGGTGACGCAGGTACCATTCATCCAGGCCGGGGATCAGCCATGGGTTCTCGTCGCGAAAATCGAGCCCCCGGAGCCGGTCTCGCCCTCCCACCAGGAGCTGCCTCTGTTCGGGCGGCTCGATGACCCGCCAGTTCTCCTGGCCGGCCCAGAGAGAGGCGACCCGGCGCACCCCGCCGTGGGGCGCATTGAGTACGACCCTCAGGGAATCACTTCCCTCGCCGGACTCGGCCCACTCCTTCAGAATGTCGTGCAACGCCGGAACCGCATCCCGCCATTCGGGAGCCGTGACGGCCGAACCCGACAGATCCCCTATCCCCCCTTCGAGGCTCCTCTCCTCCTGGCCTCTCGGCTTGTCCTTTCCGAACAGCCGATCCCAAACCCCCAGGAACCCCCGGCGCACTTTCTCGCCGGCCGGCTCGGGCGGCCTCTCGAATTCGGGCAGGTCAACGAAGCGCCACAGCGGCGCATCATGGCGGTTGTCAGGATTCATGGAAGAAATCGATCCTTTGCCAGTGTGAACGGTCAGCCTTTAGCGATTAGTTTTTAGCCAAAAAATTCAGTAAGTTGTACTTTGGAGATTCTCACCCGCTGAGCTGGAATGTATGATGAGATAACCTTTGAAAATTTTGAAAGCCCAATGGCATGGCTGGGTTGCGGCCCCGCCGAACCCAGCCCCCATTTCCCCAGAAGCTCTGGCAGGGACGCAACCCAGCCATGCCGTCAACGGATAATCTGTTTTCCGGGAGCGGCCTTACACGCATTGACCGGGGAAGCATCCGGGGCAAAGTGATGTCAATAGCGGAGCACCGCGGCGGCGGGTGGACCGTCGGGCACCGCGGCGGGAGCCACCGAGAACACCGCGCCACCCTGCATGAGCGTGTGAATGGCAGCATAGTCCAGGAGATCCCAGGCCCCCGGAGCGCGCTCCTCGAAAAAAGTCGGATTGTTCGTTTCCGGGTCGTGGCTGCCCCACACCTGCAGACCCACGGCCACGATGAGGCTCTCCACCCGGCCTTGAAGAGCCGCTGGAACGATTTGCTCTAATTCATGGGACGCCAGACCCGTTCCAACCATTTTACGATACTTGTCCGCCGCTTCGTCAAAAGCCCTGAGAAAGTGAGGCTCCACCAGGCCCCATGCCGCCCGCCCCAGCTCCTCCGGGCTCAGCGCCTCGGGATTCCCCGTCACACCCTCCGGGAAAAGATGGGGGTAGGAGCTCGCCTCCCGGTAGATGGGCAGGAGGGAATCCACTCCCGCCAGAACGAGGGGGACCCGCTCATTGCGGAGGAACGGCTGGAGCGCCCGGTTCACCTCCTGGCAGAATCGCAGCAGGTTGCTCCGGGTGTCGTCCTTGCCGGTCCCGTGGCCGTGGAACATGGCCGCGCGCTCTCCTCCAGTGAACCGTTGCGCGCCCGTGTGGAACTGGAGCTGCTTCTCCGGTTCGTCGTACTTGAGCACATCGGCCAGACTCTGCGGAAGGCCTTCCAGCTGAACCTCGCTGGCGCCGAACCGGGTGGCCTGGATGAGCCTCACCGCGTTCTGGCTGAGGGCCAAGATATAGAACTCGCCCTCGGTCAGGAGCGAGAGCAAGGGCTTCAAATGAAAGCGATCGCTCACCACGACCACCTCTGGGACCGCCAGGGGCAGCATGTAAGAATGGAAAAAGTCACGGGCCAGAAAAAGGGCCAGACCATCCTTCTGGCCTTTCCAGAAAGGCGTCTCCGGCAGGAGTCGCTCCGCCGGCTCGAGAAATTCCCCTACCTCCCGACCGCGCATGCCCAAAGTCAGGAGGAGATCCTCCGCCTGCTTGAGCAGGTTCTTCAGACGTATGCGGTCCTGCTGGACCTCCAAGGGCACGCGGTGGGTGGGAAGATAAAGGGAGACGCACGGCCCCGTCCGGGGTTCGACCAGAGCCTTCAATTCGTCCAGGTTGAACAATTCCGCCATGAGCTGTCCTCCGATGAGCAGAGGGAAGAAATTCCCCGATTGATGCAGGCTGCTCAGGGCTCACCGGGGCCGGCCTGGCTGATCTCCGGCGTGACGGTGCCCTTGAACTGCTCGAAATTCTTTCTGAACATCCCCGCCAGCTTGCCGGCCTGCGCGTCGTAGGCCGCCTGGTCTTTCCAGGTATTGCGGGGGTTGAGGACCTCGGGCGGCACGTCCGGCACCTCCTGGGGCACCATCACGCCGAACACCGGGTCGGGGGTCATGGCCACCTGGTCCAGGGTGCCGGTGAGCGCCGCACGCACCATGGCCCGGGTGTGTCCCAGGTCCATGCGACGACCTTCCCCGTAAGGCCCGCCGGTCCAGCCCGTGTTGATGAGCCAGACCTGGGACTGGCGCCGGGCGATCTTGTCCCCCAGGAGACGGGCGTAAACCACGGGGTCCAGGGCCATGAAAGGCGCCCCGAAACAGGCGCTGAAATTGGGCTGGGGCTCCTTGATGCCGCGCTCCGTGCCTGCCACCTTGGCCGTGTAGCCCGACAAAAAGTGGTACATGGCCTGCTCCGGCGTCAGCCGTGCGATGGGCGGCAGAACGCCAAAAGCGTCGGCGGTGAGAAAAATCACCTCTTTCGGATGCCCCCCCAGACCCTCGCGGGTGGCGTTGGGGATGTGGGAGATGGGATACGCTGCCCGGGTGTTCTCGGTAAAGACGTCGCTGTCCAGGTCCAGGCGCCGGTTTTCCGAGTTGATGGAGACATTCTCCAGAATGGTGCCGAAGCGTCTCGTGGTTTCATAGATCTCGGGCTCCCCCTCCTGGGACAGGCGAATCACCTTCGCGTAGCAGCCGCCCTCGAAGTTGAAGACGCCTGTTTCGCTCCAGCCGTGCTCGTCGTCGCCGATGAGGGTCCGCTCCGGGTCCGCCGACAGCGTGGTTTTCCCGGTGCCCGAGAGGCCGAAGAAGAGTGCCGTATCATCCCTGTCCCGGCCGTAATTGGCGGAGCAGTGCATGGGAAGCACCTCCTTCCCGGGAAGGAGGTAGGACATGACCGTGAGCAGGCTCTTCTTCATTTCACCGCCGTACTGAGTGCCGCCGATCAAGGCCTCCCGCCGCCCGAAATTCAGGAGGATGAAGGCCTCCGAGTGGGTGCCGTGCACTTCCGGGTCGGCGTTGAAGCCGCAGGCGTTGATCACCGTGAACTGGGGCTGGTGCTCTGCCAGCTTGGCCGGGTCCAGTTCACGGATGAACATGTTGCGGGCAAAGAGGGCATGCCAGGCTTTCTCGGTGACGACCCGCAGCGGCAGCTGGTAAGCCGGGTCGGCCCCGACGTAGCAGTCCTGGACGAAAAGGTCCCTGCCTTCCAGGTACGCAAGCAGCCGTTTCCGCAGAAGGTCGTAACGCTCAGGGTCAAAGGGGCGATTCACCTCGCCCCAGGCAATCTTGTCCTGGCTTGATGGCTCCCGGACGATAAACCGGTCCTTGGGCGAGCGTCCGGTGTATTGGCCGGTGCGCACCACCAGCGGCCCCAAGTGGGCCAGCATTCCCTCATATCGCGCGAGCGCCTGTTCATAGAGAGCTGGTGTGGACAGGTTCCACCAGACTGTCCTTGGGTTCGCGATGCCGTGGTTCTCCAATCCATATCGGCTTGCTGATGAACCTTGCTGCTGCATTGCGGCCTCCTTTCCCGGCAAGAAGATTTGAGAAGCTTCGCTTCCGCTGACCCAGTCGCTCTGTCACGAAAAACATCGAGAAGGATAAGGAGCATGCATCTCAATGCCCAAGCGCTCCATTGGGAAGAAAAACGCTTCTTCCGGTCGAATTGATGCACATGAAACGAGAATTATCAAAAAGATGTATTATTTTTTTAAATTATGACACTGCATTGCCGCTTTCAACATCCTCACGGCATTTTTCGCTGGCACCTCGAATATATAAGGGGGGATAGCATGAAGTGTAAGCAAAGCACAAGAATACCTGTAGCCATTCACTTCTTGATCGTACTCTCCATGGCGTTCTTTTCAGGCTGCGGCGAGCCGAGGGTTGAGCGCATCCAGGTGACGCCCGATCCCATCACGCTGTCCGTGGGGCAGACCGCGCAATTCAAGGCCAAACCTCTGACGGGGAAAGGTGAGGAGGTTCCGGGGGTCGCACTTCGGTGGAGCGTGGAGGGGGAAGCGGGCGTCGTGGATCCGGCCGGGATGCTTACTGCCCATAAGCCCGGCGAGGTCCTGGTGGTCGCCACGGCAAATGGAGTCACGGGAAAGGCCAAAGTCCTGGTGAATCCGCTTGCGCCCGCCAGCCTTGAAGCCAAACCCGACAAAACCGCCGCACTGCCGGGCTCGGCGATCACCGTCAGGCTCAGGGCCCTCACGGCTGAAAACCAGCCGGCCGGATACAACGAGGTGACCTTGTCCTCTCCCACCGAAGGCGCCTCCATATCTCCACAGGCCATCGCCCTGAATCCCGAAGGCGAGGGGCAGTTCACCTTCACCCTTTCTCCGCAGCCCGGGGTCAATGTGCTCAAGGTCCAGAGCGGCCGGGTGACTCAGGAGATTCGGCTGGAAGCCACTGAAATCGTTCGCCTCGAGATCCTCCCGAGGGATGACCAGTTCGAAGCAGGCCAGGTCGTTTCGTTTGAGGCCGCCGGTTTCGACCAGCATGGAAACCGGACCATCGTCGCCGCCGACTGGTCCGTCAGCGGCGACGCGGCCGAAATGAAGGAAGGCTCCAAGGTTCTCATGCGGGAGCCGGGAAAAAGCGTCCTACTGGCGAAGTACAAACAGGTCACCCAGGGACGACCCTTCACCATAGTCCCGGGAAAGCTCGCCCATCTTGACATCGAGCCGACCGGCGCCGCACTCCAGGCGGGGCAGAGCGCGAGCTTCAGAGCGAAAGGCGCCAATGCCCACGGCCGCCCGGTTCCCGTCCAGGTCCAGTGGACGGTGGAGGGTGAAGTCGGAACGATCGCGCGGGACGGTTCCTTTCTCGCCCAAATCGCCGGAAAGGGAGCCGTGAAGGCCTCCAGTGACGGCGTCACCGCTCAGGTCCCCGTCGAAGTCCGACACGGTCCCCTTTCCGAGATCTTCATCGAAATCGACCGGCACCAATTGACGGCGGGTGAAACGATACCGCTCAAGGCCCAGGGGGCCGACGCCTACGGCAATCGTTTTCCCATCAGCCCCCAGTGGTCCCTGAGCCGATCCATCGGCACCATCAACCAGCAGGAACCGACTTTCACACCCCTGCATGCGGGCACGGGGGAAATCAGGGCATCGGTGGGCAACATTCTCAAGAGTGCGACGGTGGAGGTCTTTCCAGCTGAGCTGGCGCGGTTGCAGATGGCTCCTCAAAACCTGGACATGGTCGCCGGTGAGGCGGTGCAGCTCGAGGTGCTCGGGTTCGATCGATTCGGAAACCGCGTCGACGTATCGCCGGAATTCTCCATGGAGGAGGCCTTGGGCGAGCTGACTCCCGAGGGGGAGCTCAAGGCGACCAGGTCCGGGAGCACCGTAGTGAGTGCCCGCGTCAAGGACTTCACCGCCGAAAGCTCATTGGCCGTGACGGCCGCCGAAGTCGCCAAAGTGGTCATGGATCCCGAAGGCCCGGTGGAGCTCGTGGCCGGCAGGACCCAGGAATTCAAGGCTTTCGGGTTCGACGGATTCGGAAACACCGTGGTGTCCTCGGTGCGCTGGAGTGTCCATCCGGACCTGGGTTCCCAGGACGACCGGGGGGTTTTTCTCCCCAAAAAGGCGGGCCGGGGAGAAATCATCGCTTCCCTGACGCAGACCCGCACCGGGAAGACGATGGAGGCGAAGGCCCCGGTCAGCGTGGTCCCGGGCGAAGCGACCCGGATCGACATTCAGCCCGCTGAAACCCGGCTGACGGCCGGAAGGGACGCCTATTTCTCGGCCACCGGCTACGACCTCTTCGGAAATGAAACCGCCATCGACGTCTCCTGGAGTCTGAGCGATGCCGCAATGGGCTCCATCTCGGAAGCCGGCCTTTTCGGCGCCGTCAAGGCGGGCCCCGGCAAGGTTTTGGCCCGTCACGGCAGCGTCACCGGAGAAGCGAATGTGCTGGTGGTGCCGGCGGAGATCGCGTTCCTCAAAATCATCCCCGAAGCGCTTTCCCTTAAAGCCGGCGAGAAGGTGGAGCTTAAGGCCCTTGGAGAGGATAGATTCGGAAATGGCGTGGAAGCTGAGGTGGTGTGGAGCCTTTCGAATCCTCCCCTGGGATCCGTCGCTCCGGACGGGGTCCTCACTGCCCTGAAACAGGGCAAGGGTCATGTGATCGCCGCGTCCCGAAACATCGTGGACATGGCCTCACTGGAGGTGAATGCCGGCCCCCTCCACTCCATCCGCATCGAGCCCGGCGATGTGGTCATTCAGGCGGGAGAGAGCATCACCTTTAAAGCCACCGGCCTCGACGTGGCCGGAAACCCTTTGGAAATCAGTCCCCAGTGGACCACGGAGGAGCAGCTCGGAACCCTCCAGCAGCATGGTGCTTTCTCAGCCAGGAAAGTCGGCGCCGGCGAGATTGCAGCCGCCTTCGGGGATACCCGGGGAACAGCCCGCATCAAAGTTCTGCACGGCCCCCCGGCATCCATCAAGGTCGTGCCTGAAGCCATCACCATGGCCGCCGGAAATCGCGAGACCCTCTCCGTCGAGGTGGTCGACGCCGTCGGCAACCCCATTCCGGCGCCGGAGCTTCGATGGGAGCTGGAGAAGGGTCTCGGGGCTCTTGTCGAACCCAACCAGCTTCATGCAAAGAGACCGGGGCAGGAAATCATCCGGCTCACGGCGGGCAATGTAACTGCCCAGGTGCCGGTGACCATCCATGCCGGGAGGGTGCATCGCATCGAGATCACACCGCCGGAGGCGGATGTGGCGGCCGGCGACCGGGTGAACTTCATGGCAAAGGCCTTTGACATCGAGGGGAACGATGTTCCCGTCCAGCCCGCCTGGGCTGTCGGCGGCGCCATCGGGACCATCGGCGAGGATGGAGTTTTTCAGGCGACCATGGCAGGCGGCGGGAATGTGTCCCTGCAGATGGACGGCGTCATGGGTCTGGCCACTGTGCATGTCGGTGTCGGCTCCATCGCACGCATCGACGTGATGCCATCGGAAGCCCGGATCAAAGCCGGGGAGACCATCCGGTTCGGTGCGACGCCGCTCGACGCCATGGGCAATGTCACTTCCGATCAGATTTCCTGGTCTCTGAGCCCCGAGATGAACGGCCGCATGACGACTCCGGCAGGCGCTTTCCAAATGCTCAAAGCGGGTGAGAGCCGGGTCATCGCCTCCGTCGGCGGCATCCAGGGCATGGCGCGGGTCCACGTCGAACCGGCATCGGTGGCTCGCATCAGCCTGACTCCGGAAAGCATCAGCCTCCCAGCCGGTGAAGCAGTCAAGGTGGCCGTGAACGGTGAGGACGCCCACGGCAACCAGGTCCTCCTTTCACCGGTTTTTTCCCTGAGCCCCGGGGAGTTGGGTTCCGTAACGGGCGAAGGTCTTTTCACCGCGCGGAAACCCGGTACGGGTCGATTGACCGTCGAGGTCGAGGGAGTCCTGGCAATGGCGCCGGTGGAGGTCAGGCCCGGCCCGGTGAGCACCCTTGCCCTCAGGCTCCCCGAAGGGGATATCGTGGCGGGCAAGAGCTATGAGCTTCGGGCGACAGGCTACGATAAGGGAGGAAATGAAGTTCCCGTGCAGGCTCAGTGGGCCGTGACCGAGGGAATCGGCAGGATCGACCTCACCTCGGGGGTCTTCCACGCCACCAAGGCGGGAACGGGCATTGTCGTGGCCTATGGTGATGGTCTCACAGTCCAAGAGACTCTGGAGGTGAAGCCCGGCGTGCTTCACCGCCTGTTCATCGAGCCCAACCCCGTCGATGTTCACAGCAACACGACCCGGGCCTTCACCATCAAAGGATTCGATATCAATGACAATGCGGTTGAAGTAGCCGTGTCGGCCCTCTCCTGGAATCAGGTGGGCGACATCGGGGAGTTCGAGGAACCGGGAGTCTTCCGGGGCACCCGTATGGGCAGAGGTAAGGTAACGGCCAGTTTGGGCGGTCTCTCCGCCGAGGTCTACGTCAACGTGGTCCCCGGCAGGCCGGATCCCGCCAACTCGAGAATTCGGGTGAGCCACCCCGTTCTTCCGGGCGATGGACAGGCTTTCTCGGAGATCATCCTGGAAATCCGGGACCACCACAACAACGCGGTACCCGACGTTCAGGCAACCCTGGTCTCCAGCCGGCAGACCGACACGATCGCCCAGCCTCCGAAGACGGACCAGCAGGGCCGGACCAGGGGTCGGATCAGCTCCGCCCAACCCGGGACCTCCGTCATCAGCGTCGTGATCCAGGGACAGACCATCCGGGACACGGATCGAGTGACGTTCGAATGACTCCGTGGCTGTCCTACAAACCCGGGGCTATATGATGGATCCGAAGGTGGACCTGAAGTCCGGGTCCTTCATTGGCCGAAGAGACATGCCTTTTGAACTTCACTCTTTGTGCAGAGACTGGTTGATCACTGGAGGATTGGATCGTGAACAGTGAAGGTGTGACTCTTGTCATCGACGGCAGGGAGGTGACGGCCCCGGCGGGCTGCTCGATCATCGAGGCCGTGTGGCTCGCCGGCCACACCCTCGTGGAGTCGGTCGGCTGCCTGGGCCAGGGCGTCTGCGGATCGTGCAGGGCCATGGTGCGTCGGGTGGACTCATCCGAGGTGCTCCTGGTCCTGGCATGCGAAGTCCAGGCTGAGGCCGGGATGCAGGTGAGCTTCGTCCACGCGCCGGCGCCGCGCCGCGAGCATCCTTACCAGATCGACGGTTTCAAGGATTTGTGGAGCATAGGCTCCCAGGTACGGGCGCTTTTCCCCGAGGCCGCCCACTGCCGACACTGCGGGGGCTGCGACGCGGCCTGCCCCGTGAACCTCTCCGTGGAGCGCGGAGTCGGCGCCGTCGTTGAAGGTCGTCTGGACGAGGCCAGCGCTGTTTTCGAGACCTGTGTCATGTGCAACCTCTGCACGGCTGCGTGCCCCGAGCACATCAACCCCAACCACGTCGGATTGTTCGCGCGCCGCCTCAAGGCGAAGCTCCTCAGCCGGCCCGCGAACCTGCTGCAGCGCATCGAGGAGCTGGAGCTCGGCAAATTGCGCGTCAGCACTGACACGCCGGACACGGAGGGTGACCTTGGCTGACGGCATCCCATACGCCGATGCGTTGTCGCGCTGGGCGTCGAGCACCCGGGCGCGGGTTCCGGACCCCTCCAGCGCCATCGACAACGATGAGCTGTTGCGCCGCTTCCACCCCGACAGTCGGGATGAAAGCCACGCCATCCTGGCGGTCGGCCCGAACCGACGCGAACGCTGCCAGGTCCAGGTGGCGGAGCTGCTCCAGAGCAACAGTCTCATCGACGAGATCGACCTGGCGGGCGCCCCCATCCATGCCACCGACGTGCTCATCATCGGGGGAGGCGGCGCCGGCTGCGCAGCGGCCCTGACCGCGGCGGCGCAAGGGATGAGGGTGACTCTCATGACGAAGCTTCAGCTCGGAGACAGCAACACCGTCATGGCCAAGGGTGGAATGCAGGCTGCCGTGGGGCTGGACGACACACCCCAGCTCCACTATGACGACACACTGCGCGCGGGGCAGTATGCAGCGGAGCCCCAACTGGTGGCTCAAATGGTGATGGACGGTCCCGACATCGTGCGCTGGCTGATCCAGCTTGGCATGCAGTTCGACCAGGCAGCCGACCAGCCGCTCGGAGATCTGCTCCTCAAGCGTCCCGGCGGCGGTTCGACCGACCGCATCGTTTCATTCCGCGACTACACCGGGATGGAATTGATGCGCGTTCTGCGCGAGAGCGTAGCTTACAGGCCGGGGGTCGAGCTGCTGCCCCAGAGTCCGGTGGTCGAGCTGCTCACCAATGAGCACGGCCACTGTGCCGGCGCCGTGGGATACGAAATCCCGTACCGCCGTCTTTTTCTGGTACATGCCCAGGCAACCATCCTCGCCACTGGCGGCATTGGACGCGTTCACCTGGACGACTTTCCCACCTCCAACCATTTCGGCGCCACGGGCGACGGCATCGCCCTGGCTTACCGGCTGGGAGCCCGGCTGCGCGAGCTCGACTCCTACCAGTATCATCCGACGGGCCTGGCCCACCCTCGCCGCCTGGCAGGGAGCCTGGTGTCCGAGGCGGCGAGGTCCGCCGGCGCACACCTGGTCAATGGCCTCGGGGAGCGCTTCGTGGACGAGCTGCAGGCACGCGATGTGGTGGCGGCGGCGGTGATCCGCGAATGTCGCGAGGGGCGCGGCATCGTGCGGGATGGGTGTGTCGGCGTTTTTCTCGACACGCCGGGCCTCGAGAAAGCCAAACCCGGCACGCTCGAGCGTTTCGGTGATCTGGCTCATCTGGCGAAGCGCTGTGGCCATGACCCTGCCGAGACGCCTTTTCTCGTTTACCCCACGCTGCACTATCAGAACGGCGGCGTGGCGATCGACGCCGGCGGCGCTACGAATGTGGGCCGGCTCTTCTGTGCGGGCGAGGTGACGGGGGGCATTCACGGCCGCAATCGTCTCATGGGCAACGCACTGCTCGATATTCTGAGCTTTGGACGCCGGGCCGGCATGAGCGCCGCGGCCCTGTGCGGAGGCCCGGCGCACCGCAGGGTGGGAATTGATCATCTCGCGGGCTGGCAGCGCGAGCTGACCCTTGCCGGGCTTCCCCTCAACCGCCGCTCGCCGCTGCTTTTCCCGAGCTACGCAAACTTCGATCTGCGGACCCATGCCAGGCTGAAGGCCTCGCCAGGCACGGCCCCACCCCCGATCCCGACCTCGGAACCGGAGGTCCGATGAATACCCTGAACCAGGTGCTTCGGCACCCCGACTGCATGATCGGCCCCGACCTCGAAGCCTGGATATTGCGGGGTGGGGGAACAGGACTGCGCAACGCGCTGGCCGGCCCGGCAGACATCCTGCCCATGATCGAGGCCGCCGACCTGCGCGGGATGGGCGGCGCGGGATTCCCCACTTTCCGGAAGTGGGGCACTATGCTGCCTTCCCCAAGGGACGGCGGCGACCGCTACCTGATCGCCAACGGGAACGAGGACGAGCCGGGAACTTTCAAGGATCGTGCCCTGCTCGAGGACAGCCCGCACCAGGTCATCGAGGGCGCGCTCATCGCCGCCCTCGCACTCGACGTCAATCGCATCCTATTCTACATCAACCCGCGCGCCGCAGAGGGCTTGAAAGCCACCGAGGCGGCCGTGGGTCAATGGGTTGAGAGCGGGCTTCTCGACGAGATTGCGGAACATCTTGGCCGCCCGCCGAGGCTCGAGATCCACCGCTCATCCGGCCTTTACATCGGAGGCGAGGAAACCGCCGCCATTGCCTCGGTCGAGGGGGGATTCCCCTTCCCACGCCGGAAGCCGCCGTTTCCCGCGGAAAGCGGCGTCGAGGGCCGACCCACCATGGTCAATAACGTCGAGACCCTGGCTCATCTCACCCATATCCTGCGCCACGGCGCCGAGTGGTATCGCCGACTGGGGATCGGCGGCGCCAGCGGCGTCAATCTCTTCTCCCTGAGCGGCGACGTCCTGCGGCCCGGTCTTTATGAATTGCCCATGGGCACGACTCTGCGCGAGCTGATCTTCACCCATGGCGGTGGGATGCTGCAGGGCAAGGCATTCAAGGCCGTCTTCACCGGCGGTCCATCGAACACCATCCTCACCAGCGACGACCTCGACGCCCCACTCGACTGGGACTCGCTGCGAGCGCGCCGTTCACGGCTCGGCACCGGCGCGATGATCGTGATCTCCGAAGGGGCCAGTATCGTGCGGCGCGTGGCCGACTATGTGGACTTCTTTGCGGAAGGCTCCTGCGGTCAGTGCCCGCCGTGCAAGATCGGCACCCGTGAACTGGCCCACCTGCTGCGAGCCATCGATGCGGGACGCGGCACCCGGGCCGACCTGGACCGCGTCGAGCGCCTGTGCGCCATGCTGCCCGACAGTGGGCGCTGTTCCCTGGTGGACGGCGCGGTGACCGTCGTGGAAAGCTCTCTGGACAAGCTGCGCCACGAGTACGAGCGCCTGTTGGTGAGTTGACCCGCTCTCAGCGAGACCGCCGACCGGCTTGGCATTATCATTTTCTGGACGCGCATCGAGCTTCCGACGCAGCCCAATCCCCGGGCGTCATCCATTCAAGGTACCCGGCAGCCGCCGGGTTTTCCCGTCGGTCAGATCCCTCAGGAGCTCGTCCTTTTCCGAGGATTCCAGGTAAGAAAAAACGTCGTCCGACGTCGACCGCGGAAGCAGGCGAAAGACGAGCCCGACGTCGAAAGGATCCATTCGCCATCTATTGAGTCAATGAGCATTCGCGCATGGTGTGCACGATCTCCCGGTAGACATCCGAGAATCGGATCACTCCAACGATGGCCTCGGCCTCCGTCACGAAAAGCGAGTCGTGTCGTCCCACGACGAAAAGGTGAAACGCCTTGTCCATGCTGTCGTCGGCGCGGACCATGTGATCAGGGGTCGGCAGCTTGATGAAGTTCTTGATTTTCACGGCAACGGCTTTTCTGCAAAGCTCGGACAGCGGACGCTCCCACACCCTCAGCTCGTCTTTCAGGGATTCCACCAGGCTTGGAGCCAGCCGGTAACGGGGTAGGGTCTTGAGGGATTCGATGCCCTCGTAGCTGGGCTCGAGCCCCTGGACGACGTCCATGGGCGAGATCTTTCCGACGATTCTCCCATCCTCGTCGAAAACCAGCAGGATTCTCTGTTTGGCCCGCCCGGCAAGGAATTCCTTTTCGGCTTCCGCCAGCGCCTCCACCGCTTCCATGAGAGTCGCCCGACTGGAGAGTCCCGGGAACTCCTCCACTGGCCGCATCAGTTCACGAACTTTCATCTTTTCCATGGACATTCTCCCTGCGCTGAAATGTGGATGTGCAACGACGATTCGGTCGATTCGGGTTGCTCAGCCATTTGTGAAGATCTACATTTCAAAAATGGAAGGCCGGAAAAACCCTTAAAAACTCAAGCCCTCAACTTCAAGAAGCATAATACACTCGTTGAGGATCGAAATCCTCGTTACCGTGAACCGCGGGTGCGAGAGCAATATTCACTCCTGCGACCCCGGAGCTCAAGGGTTTTTGCAGCAGTTCCCCATGTCCCCTGGACCACCCGAACCCATGTCAATGACCGGCGTCGGGCTGTTTTATCTTGAAACTTGAAACCTTGAACTTGAAACTCCTCGAAGCGGCGCGCGGAGAGACCGTCACTTCATCACTCGCGGAAACGGAGGCAGGATATGGGTCACGAACGAAAAACCTTTTCGATACCCGCAACCGATTTCGATGCGATCATTTTCGATCTGGACGGGGTGATCACGGACACGGCGTCCGTGCACGCCGCGGCATGGAAACGGATGTTCGACGACTTTCTCCAGGGCCATGCCTCCCGGGAAGGGATCTCCTTCCGGCCTTTCGAAATCGAGAACGATTACCTTGCCCATGTGGACGGCAAACCACGCCTCGATGGACTGAGGAGCTTTCTCGAGTCGCGGGGGATCGATGTGCCCGAAGGCGGCCCCGGGGACCCCGCCGGAGCCGAAACGATCCACGGCCTGGGCAAGAGCAAGAACGCCTATTTCCTGGAGCAGATTCAGCGAGAGGAGGCCGAAGTTTATGCCTCCACCGTGGATTTGATTCACGGCGCCAAGAAGCACGGCCTGAAAACCGCCGTCATTTCGTCGAGCAGGAGCTGCGCCATGATCCTGGATTCCGTGGGTCTGTCGGAGGTCTTCGAAGCCCGGGTGGACGGCGTGGACCTGGAGCTCCTCGGAATAGCGGGCAAACCGGCCCCCGACATGTTCCTCGAGGCGGCCCGGCAGTTGCGGGTGAAGCCCGGGCGGACGGTGGTGATCGAGGACGCCATATCGGGGGTCCAGGCCGGCAGGGCGGGCAACTTCGGACGGGTCATCGGGATCGCCCGAACGGGCCGGAAGGAAGCCCTCCTGGAAAACGGGGCTCATTGGGTTGTCGAGGATCTCTCGGAGGTGTGCGTCATTGGCGATGTTGAAACCGTGGAGCCCCTGCCCTCCGCCCTGGACGGGTACGAAGTCATCTCCCGCCGGGCCGAGGGGAAAAGGATCGCGGTGTTCCTCGACTATGACGGCACCCTCACCCCCATCGTCGAGACTCCGGACCGGGCGGTCATGGCCGAGGACATGCGCGAGGCGGTGATCGAGCTTTCCAGACACTGCACGGTGGGGATCATCAGCGGCCGGGACCTCCATGACGTTCAGGACAAAGTGGGCATCCGGTCCATCATTTACGCGGGAAGCCACGGCTTCGACATCACGGGGCCCAAGGGTCTGCAGGTCGAGCATACGGTGGGTGAGGAGTTTCTTCCCGCCCTCGACAGGGCCGAGCAGAGCCTGTCGCGCAACCTCGGCACCATCGAGGGGTTGATCGTGGAGCGCAAGAGGTTCGCCATCGCCGTCCACTACCGGCGCGTGGATCCCGCCAGGGTCGAGCAGGTCGAAGCGGTGGTGGACGAGGTTGCGGCAAGCCACCCCGAGCTGCGCAAATCCTACGGCAAGAAGGTCTTCGAGCTCCAGCCCCGGATGGACTGGCACAAGGGAGAAGCGCTTCTCTCCCTGATGCGCGTCCTGAAACTGGACCAACCGGATGTGCTGCCGTTCTACATCGGAGATGACGTGACCGACGAGGACGCCTTCCGGGCGATCAGGGGACGGGGAATCGGCATCGTCGTCGGTGACCTTCCGTACGAGACCGCCGCCACCTACAGCCTGAGGGACCCCGGCGAGGTCCGAGGATTTCTCCTTCAACTGGTCCCACTTTGCGGGAGGACTTCATGAATTCCTGGAAGCTGGTCTATGAAGGGCTCGACCCCCAAGGGGAGGGCCTTCGCGAGGCGCTCTGCACCCTGGGAAACGGTTATTTCGCCACCCGCGGCGCGGCGCCGGAGGCCAGGGCCGGGGACGTTCATTACCCGGGCACTTACCTTGCCGGAGGCTACAACCGGCTGAGGACGGGGATCGCCGGTCGCATCATCGAGAACGAGGACCTGGTCAACATGCCCAACTGGCTGCTGACCCGGTTCAGGATCGAGGAGGGAGACTGGCTCGACCCGGTGTCCGTTGATATTCTCTCCTGTCGCCAGGAGCTGGATCTGAAGCGGGGAGTTCTTTCCAGAACGGTCCGGTTCAGAGACAAGGCAGGGCGGGAAACCACGCTGATCCAAAAACGCTTCGTCCACATGGAGCACATGCATCTGGCCGGGCTGGAGATCACCATTGTCCCGGAGAACTGGAGCGGGCGGCTCCGGGTCCACTCCGCCCTCGACGGAACGGTGATCAATGCCGGGGTGAAGCGCTATCGGCAGCTCAACAGCAGGCACCTTTCACCCATTTCGAGCGAGGAGGTCGACGAGGAAACCATCTGCCTGCTCGTGGAAACCAGCCAATCCCGGCTGCGGGTGGCCGAAGCGGCCAGGACCCGGGTCTATTCGGGAGAGCATCGGGTTGAAGCCCGGCGCGATCTCTTCGAGCGTCCCGGATACATCGGCCAGGAGCTCATTGTGCAGGTCCGAGAAAAGCAGGCCGTCAGGATCGAAAAGATCGTGTCCTTTTTCACGTCGAGGGATTTGGCAATTTCCGAGCCGGCCCTGGACGCGGTGGAGGCCGTGGGACATGCCGGCGGGTTCGACGAGCTCCTTCAAAGCCACGTGCTGCAGTGGGACCACCTGTGGCAACGATGCGACATCCGGATTGAAAACAGCGACCGCACCCAGCTGATCCTGAGGCTGCACATCTTCCACCTGCTTCAGACGGTTTCGAGAAACTCCATCGACATGGACGTCGGCGTGCCCGCGCGGGGCTGGCACGGCGAGGCCTACCGGGGACACATCTTCTGGGATGAGCTTTTCATCTTCCCTTATCTCAACCTGAGGATCCCGAACCTCACCCGGGCTTTGCTGATGTACCGGTACAGGCGGCTGGGCCAGGCTCGAATCGCGGCACGCGCGGCAGGGTTTGATGGCGCCCTTTATCCCTGGCAGAGCGGCAGCAACGGGCGCGAGGAAACCCAGCATCTGCACCTGAACCCGAAATCGGGCCGGTGGATGCCGGACCACACACACTTGCAGCGGCACGTCAATGCCGCCATCGCCTACAATGTGTGGCAATATTACAAGGCCACCGGCGACCGGGAGTTCCTGTCCACCTGCGGAGCGGAGATGATTCTGGAAATCGCCCGTTTTCTGGCCGCGCTCGCGACCTTCAATGCGGTGCTGGACCGCTACGAGATCCTCGGGGTCATGGGGCCCGATGAATATCACGACGCCTATCCGGATTCGGAAGCACCCGGTCTGAACAACAACGCCTACACCAACGTGATGACCGTCTACGTGCTGCGGACGGCGCTCAAAGCCATCGAAGCGCTGGCCCCCGGCCGAAGGAAGGACCTGCTGGAGACCTTGAGCCTGGGGCGGGAGGAGCTCTCCCGCTGGCGGGAGATCATCGCCAGGATGCGCGTGGTGTTCCACGAAGATGGAATCGTCAGCCAGTTCGAGGGATACGAGCGGCTCCTGGAGTTTGACTGGGAAGGGTACCGCGGGAAATATGGGGACATCCATCGGCTGGACCGGATCCTCGAGGCCGAGGGGGACACTCCCAACCGGTACAAGGTTTCGAAGCAGGCCGACGTGCTCATGCTCTTCTACCTTTTCTCGGCCGAGGAGATTCAGGAGCTCTTCGGGTTGATGGGTTACGACTTCGACCCCCAAAGCATCCCCGCCCACATCGACTATTACGTGAAGCGCAGCTCCAACGGCTCCACACTGAGCAACATCGTGCACTCCTGGGTGCTGTCCCGAGCCGACCGCTCCCATTCGCTGGAGCTCTTCCGCAAGGGCCTGGAGAGCGACATTTCCGACATTCAGGGCGGCACCACCCATGAAGGCATCCATCTCGGAGCCATGGCCGGAACGGTGGACATTCTGCAGCGCTGCTACACGGGGCTGGAGTTTCACGATGATGTTCTCTTTCTCCACCCGCGCATCCCCGAGGACTTGCCGGAGCTGCGTATGAGAATCAAGTACCGGGGCAGGTGGCTCGGAATCGCCGTCTCCTCGGAATCCCTGACGGTGACCTGCGACCAGTGCGAGCTCGAGACGACGAAGATCTCGTTCCGGGGCACGATCCATCCCCTGGCGCCGGGAGAAACGCTGACGCTTGACTTGCAGGAAAGAGCACCCAAACGGCCCCGCGGGGTGTGTTCTAACCCGATCAACCGGTCTTGAACCGACAGCCTGGAGACAAGTATGTTGAGCGAATATGACGCATTGGTGATCGGTTCCGGCACCGCCGGACAAACCGCCGCCCATGAATTGAACCGCAACGGTCTCAGGGTCGGAATGGTGGAGCACAGTGACCGGCCGGGCGGGACCTGCGCCCTCAGCGGATGTCAGGCCAAAAAATGGTTTTACGAAGCCGCTGAAACGGTCGCCCGCTCCCGTCACCTCTCCGGCATCGGCATCACCACGCCGGCATCCGCCGACTGGTTCGACCTCCGTGACGCCAAGAACCGGTTTACGGACCGGGTGCCGGCCAATACGGTCAAGGGCATGAAGGATGCCGGCGTCGACTTCATCACGGGGCGCGCCCGATTCACGGACCACGGCACCATCGCCGTCGACCACCGGCGGCTGTCGGCGCGTTTCATCGTCATCGCCACCGGTGCCGTCCCCATGGCCCTGCCGCTGGAGGGCGTTCAATGGATGATCAACAGTACGCAGTTCCTGGAACTGGACCGGTTGCCGCGCCGGATCGTCTTCATCGGCGGGGGGTTCATCTCTTTTGAGTTTGCACACTTTGCCGTTCGGCTGGGACCGGCGGACACCCGCTGCACCATCCTGGAGGCGGGCCCCCGTCCACTGTTGCCTTTCGATGAGGAAATGGTCTCGCTGCTGACCGAGGCTTCGGCGGCGGAGGGGATCGACATTCAAAGCCGGGCGGTCGTCACCTCCATCGAGAGGCATGACGGGACCTTCATCGTCAGGACCGAGTCGGGAAGCCGCTTCGAATGCGACCTGGTTGTCCATGGCGCCGGCCGGGCCCCGGATATCGAGGAGCTGGACCTGGAGAAAGCCGGCATCCAGCATGAACGGCGCGGCATCCTCGTCGACGAGACCATGCGGACCACCAACGCCGACGTCTACGCAGTCGGCGACTGCGCCGCCACGGTGCAGCTGGCCCGGGTGGCCGATGCCGAAGCGCGGGTTGCGGCCGCAAACATCGTCGGCCGGCATGGAAACCGTGACACCCTTGCCACCATGGACTATTCGGCCGTCCCAGCCGTACTTTTCACCTACCCCCAGTACGGGATGGTGGGAGCGACGGAGCAGGCGCTGGCAGGAGATGGGGTGGCCTATCGAAAGAGCTTCGGCAGGGAGCTGAGCTGGCCGACCTATCGGCGGGTGGGCCTGAAATCGGCCGCCTACAAGATCCTGGCGGCGGACGACGGGACCGTGCTGGGGGCTCACATTCTCTCAGACAATGCCACAGGTCTCATCAGCATGTTCACCCTGGCCATGCGCAACCGTATCCCGGTGGACAAACTGGCCCGCCAGTGCGTCATGACGCCCTACCCTTCCCGCGAAAGCGACATCATGTACATGCTCAAGCCCCTGGTCCCATGACCCGATGGAGCCCCGGGCCGCAAAGGACCGGCAAGGACCTGGTCCAACATGAACGAACAGGACTGGTCGAAGCAAGGTTGTGAACTCGAGTCGTGATTGGTTTTGGACGGATGACAAAAGGAGGAGAGCATGAAACAGGACAATGGCGGCTGGAGCCCCTATCTGGCGGGGGCTCTCAGCGGAGTGGTGGGGGTTCTTTCGGTCTGGTTCGCCGGGCAGTATTTCGGGGCGTCCACCTCTTTCGTGCGCACCGCCGGCATGATCGAGCAGCTTTTCGGGCCCGAGCGCGTGGCGCGGATGGACTATTTCATCAAGGTCGCCCCCCGCATCGACTGGCAATGGATGTTCATGGTGGGGATATTTCTGGGGGCCATGATCGCGGCGGTCACATCGGGCTCGTTCAAGGTGCAGGCCGTGCCCGACATGTGGGCCGCCCGCTTCGGCGGGCGGAGTGTTTCCCTGAGGGCGGTTACCGCCTTTGTCGGCGGCATCGTCGCCATGTTCGGGGCCCGGCTGGCCGATGGGTGACCCAGCGGACACGGGTTGAGCGGTTCGCTCCAACTGGCAGTCAGCGGCTTCATCGCCCTGGTTTTCTTCTTTCTTGGCGGAATCATCGTTGCCCGGCTCGTGTACGGGGGAGGTGACCGATGAAACAGCTTGCCTATGGACTGGTGACCGGCCTGCTGTTCGGCTTCCTGCTGCAAAAGGGGCGCGTGCTGCGCTACGACAAGCAGCTTGGTGCCTTGCGTCTGAAGGACATGACCATCGTCAAGTTCATGCTTTCCAGCGTCATCGTCGGCATGGTGGGAATCTATCTGCTCAATGACCTGGGTCTGGCCACGCTTTCCATCAAGGCCACCATCCTGGGACCCGTTATTCTCGGCGCCCTGATTTTCGGCTTTGGCTGGGGCCTTTTGGGATATTGCCCGGGCACGTCAATGGGCGCCCTCGGCGAAGGGCGATGGGACGCCCTGTGGGGCATTCTGGGCATGATCGTCGGGGCCGGCCTTTTCGCGGAGGTCTATCCGGCTCTTGAAACAACCGTGTACACCTGGGGCAATCTGGGCCGCATCACCTTGCCCCAGGCCCTGGGGATCAGCCATCGGGTCATCATTCCCCTTTTCATCGCCGGCGCTCTGCCGCTGTTCTGGTGGCTGGAGAAAAAGGGACTGTGACAAGTCCGTACGGCGCCTGCAACACCCGGGAGACCGTGGAGCGCAGTCGGAGCAGCGCCGCGGCGAACATCGCGTCCTTCACCCGCAGTGAGCCAAAAACGGATCCTCAATGAACCCCACTTGCAGGGAGCATCGAGCTACCATGAAGAAGATCAAACTCGTGGCAGTACTGGTCCTGGTGTTTACGCTGGGAGCGGTGATCCTGCAAAACCGCAACCCGGTTCAAGCTCGTTTTCTGCTGATGACTCTGGAGATGCCGCTCATCCTGTTGCTGCTTCTGACGGCAGGGCTGAGTTTCGCTCTTGGCCTGCTTGCGGGGTTTTTTCAACAGCTCCAAGCCCAAGCGGTGACCTGGCGGGCAGGTCCCTTTGCAGGACGCGAGATCTTTGCGCCGCAGGATGAAAACGTCCATTTGCGCGGGATCTTCAACCATTGGTCGAATGGGGACCGAAAAACAACGTTCCTCGACTGTGGGCCAAATGGCCCGAATTGGCCCTGAAGATCCTGTCCCGCTCTTTCTGGGAGCGACTGAACAACCCGAATTCTCCGGGCACGGACTTCCTGAATCGTTCGAGTGTCCGTCGCCGTCCTCTGGCGGACGGCATGCCCCTTCTGCCGATCGAGCACCCAGAAGGGGCTGTGGACGCGGGCAAGGGGCTGTGCTACAAGCAGTCCAGGTGACTTTAACGAGCCATGAGCCGTAAACAGACCTGGAGGAATACCCTATGCCGTTCAATCTCGCAAAACCTACCCCGCCTTCGGACGACAAGCGCTGGAAGGTGGTGCAGGCGACCATGCGACGCAACGGAAATCACCAGGATGCGCTCATCGAAACCCTGCATGCGGTCCAGGAATCGTTCGGCTTCCTGGACGAGGACGCCCTTCTCTACGTTTCGGCTGCGCTCCGGGTGCCACTGAGCCGCACCTATGGTGTGGCGACCTTCTATCACTTCTTTCGACTCAAGCCCGCTGGCGAGCACACTTGCGTCGTCTGCACGGGCACGGCATGCTATGTCAAGGGCGCCAGCGTGCTTCTGGAATCTATCCGACAGGCTTACGGCGTCAAGCCGGGTGAAACGACGGCGGATGGGCGGGTTTCCGTGCTGACGGCTCGCTGCCTGGGCGCCTGCGGCCTGGCCGCGGCGGTGGTCTATGACGGTGAGGTTGCAGGCAGGCAGGATGCCGACAGTGCTGTTCAACGACTGCGCAAGTGGATGGTGCAATGATGCCGGAAGAGCTCCTCCAATGGGCTGCGGAAGAACGGGAAAGGCAGGCTGCGTTCAAGCACAACATCCGCGTGTGCGTGGCTGCCGGTTGTCTCTCCACCGGCAGCGACCGGGTCAAGGCCGCTCTCCAGGCGGAGGTCGAGGCGCGCGGGCTGAACGGCGCCTGCCAGGTGAAGGGAGTCGGCTGTCTCGGTCTGTGCAGCATGGGGCCGCTGATCAAGGTTGACGATCATTACTGCCGACACGTCTCTCCGGAGGATGCGGGCGAGATCATGGATCGCCTTGGCGACCGGCCGGTCGAGCGTCTGCATGTCCCCTCCGGGATGCCCTTCTTCACGCGCCAGCACAAGGTCGTGCTGGAGAATTCGGGCCTCATCGACCCGGAGCGGCTCGATGACTATATCGCAGCCGGAGGTTATCAAGGGCTGCTCAAGGCCCTCACGGAGATGACCCCCGGTGACGTCATCGGTGAAGTGACCAGGAGCGGGCTGCGGGGACGGGGCGGCGGCGGTTATCCGACGGGATTGAAATGGAGCACGGTGGTCAAGGCGGGCGCCGGCCAGAAGTATGTCATCTGCAACGCAGATGAAGGGGACCCGGGCGCTTTCATGGATCGCAGCGTGCTGGAAAGCGACCCCCATCGGGTGCTCGAGGGGATGGCGATCGCCGGATACGCCGTCGGCGCCGATCGCGGCTTCATCTATGTGCGCGCCGAATACCCACTGGCGATCCAGCGGCTGCGCACGGCCATACGTCAGGCGGAGCGCGCCGGCCTGCTGGGCAAGGAGATCGCCGGCACCACCTTCAGCTTCGGCATCACCATCCGCCTGGGAGCAGGAGCCTTCGTGTGCGGCGAGGAGACCGCGCTGATGGCCTCCATCGAGGGCAGGCGCGGCCAGCCGCGGCCGCGGCCGCCGTATCCGGCCGAGTCGGGCCTCCACGGCAGGCCGACCCTGATCAACAATGTCGAAACGTTCGCCAATATCCCGCCGATCATTCGCAACGGGGGCGCATGGCTCGCCGCCCTTGGCACCGAAAACAGCAAGGGCACCAAGGTCTTCGCCCTCGCGGGCGACATCGTCAACACCGGCCTGGTGGAAGTGGCCATGGGCCTGACGCTGCGGGACATCGTGTTCGACATCGGCGGCGGCGTCTCCGACGGCGGCCGCTTCAAGGCGGTGCAGACCGGGGGGCCGTCGGGCGGGTGTATCCCCGAGCAGCATCTGGATATGCCGGTGGACTACGAGTCGCTGACGGAGCTCGGCTCGATCATGGGCTCCGGCGGCATGATCGTCATGGCCGACAAGGCCTGCATGGTGGATGTCGCCCGTTACTTCATGGAATTCAGCATGTCCGAATCGTGCGGCAAGTGCGTCCCCTGCCGGGTGGGCACGGCGCAGATGCACGGTCTCCTGACGCGCATCTGCAAGGGTCTGGCCACGCCCGGGGACCTCCTCTTGCTGGAGGACCTCTGCGACATGGTGCGCGATACCAGCCTCTGCGGCCTGGGACAGTCGGCGCCCAATCCGGTTTCATCCACCCTGCGTTACTTCCGCGATGAGGTCCTCGCGCACATCGAACAGCATGTTTGCCCGGCGGACAAGTGTCGGATCGCGGCCGATGCCGACAAGGAGATGGAGTGATGGCGGATCGAACCATAAAGGTCGTGACCCTGCGGATTGATGGCAGAGACGTCGGCGCACGGCAGGGCGAAACCATTATCCAGGTGGCGCGGGAGGCGGGCATTTACATTCCTTACATGTGCAATGTCGAGGGGCTCTCGAATGTCGGCGCGTGCCGGCTCTGCCTGGTTGAGGTCCAGGGCCGGAGCCGACTGCTGCCTGCCTGCGCCACCGAGGTCGCCGAAGGGATGGTTGTCACCACCGACAACGAGCGGCTGCGCAAATACCGCCAGATGATCGTCGAGCGCAACCACATTTGCGCGGTCTGCGTCTCCAACGGGCACTGCGAGCTCCAGCGGGTGGCCCAGAAGCTTGGCGTCACGCACGTACGGATGCCCTATCTCCACCCGTCGCTGCCGTTCGACGCCTCGCATGAGCGCTTCATTCTCGACCATGACCGGTGCATCCTCTGCACGCGCTGCGTGCGGGTGTGCGACGAGATCGAGGGCGCACACACCTGGGATGTGCGGGACCGCGGCACCAGCTCACGCGTTATCATCGACCTCGACCAGCCGTGGGGCACCTCTGAATCGTGCACGGGCTGCGGCAAATGCGTGAACGTCTGCCCGACCGGCGCCCTGGCCGAAAAGGGCCGCGCCACCGCCGAAATGACGAAGAAACGGCAGTTTCTTCCGTACCTCACGATCATGCGCGAGGAGGATTGGACATGAGCCGGGGGGCGGAAAAGAGTGGCCGCAAGGCGGAGAAAACCGGGCGGCCCCGAGGAAGGGGGGCTCCGGTGAAACCCCGGGTGGCGACCATCTGGCTCGAAGGCTGCTCCGGCTGTCACATGTCGTTTCTGGACATGGATGAGCGGTTGGTCGAATTGGCCGCCAGGATGGACCTGGTCTACAGCCCGCTGATGGATATCAAAACGTTTCCGGAAAACGTGGATGTAACGCTCATCGAGGGGGCAGTCAACACCCGCGAGGACCTGAAAAAGCTGCGCGAGATTCGAGCGCGTACCAGGGTCCTGGTCTCGTTCGGCGATTGCGCGGTGACGGGCAATGTGCCGTCCATGCGCAACGAGATCGCGCTCGAGGACGTGCTGCACCGCGCCTACGTGGAGAACGCCACGGTCAACCAGGGGCTGCCGACCTTCGGCGAGGACGGCGTGCCGCCGCTGCTGCCCCGCGCCCGGCCTCTCCATGAATTCGTGCCGGTGGAGCTCTTCATCCCCGGCTGCCCGCCACCGGCCGATGCCATCCACCACGTCGTCTCCGAGCTGCTGGCCGGCAGGATGCCGGACCCGGGCGTTTTGACGCGCTTCGGCAGATAGAATTCGAGAGGAACATGGATACGCGCACCATTGTCATCAACCCCGTGACCCGCATCGAGGGCCATGGGAAAGTCACCCTGTTCCTGGATGAGCAGGGACGGGTGAGCGACGCTCATTTCCAGGTGACCGATTTTCGCGGCTTCGAGAAGATGGTCGAGGGCCGGCCCTTTTACGAGATGCCCGCGATCACCGCGCGCTCGTGCGGCGTCTGTCCGGTCAGCCACCTGATGGCGTCGGCGAAGGCGTGCGACCAGATCATGGCGGTGCGCATCCCGGCGACGGCCGTCAAGCTGCGCCGCCTGATGAACCTGGCCCAGATCGTCCAATCCCACGCCCTCAGCTTCTTCCACCTTTCATTGCCCGACCTGGTCCTGGGCATGGACGCGAGCCCGTCCGAGCGCAACGTCTTCGGGCTGATGCGAAAGCATCCGGAACTGGCGCGCGACGGCATCCGGCTGCGCCAGTTCGGACAGTCCATCATCGAGGGGCTGGGCGGCAAGCGGGTGCACCCGACCTGGGTGGTCCCCGGCGGCGTGAGCGCCCCCCTCCAACCCGCCTTGCGCGAGACCATCGCGGACGGGATGAGCGAGGCGATGACCATCGCCCAGCGCACTCTGGACCGGTTCAAAAACGACCTGGAAAGGTACCAGGAAGAGGTGCGCAGCTTCGGCAATTTCCCGTCCCTCTTCATGGGCCTGGTGACGCCCGCCGGCGAACTGGAGCACTATCACGGCCGGCTCCGTTTCACGGACGCCAACGGCCGGGTGGTCGCCGACGAAGTGGACCCGATCCGCTACATGGACTACATTGGCGAGGCGGTCGAGCGGTACTCGTATCTCAAGTCTCCGTACTACAAGCCGCTCGGCTACCCGGAGGGCATGTACCGCGTCGGCCCGCTGGCCCGGCTGAACATCATCGACCGCTGCGGCACGCCCAAGGCGGATCAGGAGTGGGCCGAATTCCGGGCCCTGGATCGCCGGGCCGTGCTGAGCTCCTTCCACTATCACTACGCTCGGCTCATCGAGATCATCTACTCGCTGGAGAGCATCCGGCTGATCATTGACGACCCGGACATCCTGGATAAGCGCGTGCGCGCCTCGGCCGGAGTGAACGCCCCGGAGGGAATCGGCGTCAGCGAGGCTCCGCGCGGCACCCTGTTCCATCATTATACGGTTGACGAGGACGGCCTGATCCGCAGCGTGAACATGATCATCGCCACGGGCAACAACAACCTGGCCCTGAACCGCAGTGTTCTCCAGGTCGCCAGGCGCCATGTGCGCGCGGACAAGCTGACCGAGGGGATGCTGAACCGGGTCGAAGCGGTGATTCGTGCTTACGATCCCTGCCTCAGCTGCTCCACCCATGCCTTCGGCGACATGCCCATGGAGGTGCGGCTGGTCGGCGCGGACGGCACCGTGCTGGACACCCTGCGCCGCGCGTAGTTGACCTTGCGGGATGGGCGAAGCGCTGAACATTTGCAGCGAACCGCGCCGCAAGGTCCTGCACGTGATCGCCTGCACGGCCGATGGCATTGTTCACCATGGGATCCTGGAGGCGGGCGCTCACTTTCCGCGGAAGCCTTTTAACCTTCGGGACCTGGCGGTCAAGGTGCGCCAGGCAATAGGAGAATGATGCGGGGAGTCATGCTCCGACCGCCTAGAGTGGAGCTCCGCGAGTCCGGATGAGGTCTGACATTTTCCATGCCGGCCGAGGTTCCCATCCATGGGCTCGTGGATGAAGGGTCGCTGTCTTAGCGAGAGGAAGCCATCGATGGCGGGACAGCTGATTGCCGGATACGGCACGCGGCAGCGGATGGGACTCTTTCTGGGTCCGTTGGCTCTCATCACCCTTCTGGCGTTTCCCGCACCCGACGGGATGAAGCCCCAGGCATGGGCGGTGGCGGGCGTCGCTCTTTTCATGGCGATCTGGTGGGTCACCGAAGCGATTCCCATCCCAGCCACGGCGCTCCTGCCCATTGTCCTGTTCCCGGTGCTGGGGGTGGGATCCATCGCCGATGCCACCCGACCATTTGCCAACCCCTTGATATTTCTGTTCATGGGAGGGTTTATCATCGCCCTCGCCATGGAGAAAACCCATCTTCACCGACGCATCGCCCTGAATATCGTCAGCCGGGTGGGCACCCGCTCGACCTCCATCATTCTCGGGTTCATGGCGGCTGCGGCCTTTCTGAGCATGTGGGTGAGCAACACGGCCACGGCCATGATGATGCTGCCCATTGCGCTGTCCATCATTTCACTGGTTGAAAGCCATGAAGCGGGGCAAATGGGCCGGGGAGATTCGCGCTTTCCCCTGGTCATGCTGTTGTGCCTGGCCTATGCGTGCAACATCGGTGGAATCGGGACCCTCATCGGCACGCCCCCCAATGCCCTGATGGCGGCCTACATGCTCGAGAACCATCAGGTCCAGATCGGTTTTGCCCAGTGGATGATGATCGGCATCCCCATCGTGGCCGTGGCGCTGCCTGCCGTGTTTTTCGTGCTGACGCGGGTCGTTTTTCCGCTCCGGCTGAAGGAGATCCCGGGAGGAGCGGAAATGATCGCGAAGGAGCTGCGGGGAGCCGGTCCCATGAGCAGGGCGGAAACCATGGTGGCAGTCGTCTTTGCAGGCACGGCCCTGCTCTGGCTGTCCAGGCCGCTCCTCGAACAGGTCATTCCCAACCTCTCGGATGCCGGGATCGCCGTATTTGCGGCGGTCGTGCTGTTCGTTCTGCCTGTGGACTTCAAAAAGGGCCATTTTGTTTTGAAGTGGGAAGACGCCAGGGGTCTCCCCTGGGAAGTGCTGATATTGTTCGGGGGGGGATTGAGCCTCGCGGCGGCCATTACCAACACCGCCCTGGCGGAATGGATCGGCCTGTCGCTGAGAGGGCTTGACCGCCTGCCGATGATCGCCCTGGTCATGTCCTCACTGTTGGTGATCATCTTCCTCACGGAAATAACCAGCAACACGGCCACGGCCGCCGCTTTCCTGCCCGTTCTCGCCTCGCTGGCCGTCGCCATGGGCCAGGAGCCCCTCCTGCTCGTTATTCCCGCCACGGTTGGAGCGAGCTGCGCCTTCATGCTTCCCGTCGCCACGCCACCCAATGCCATCGTTTACGGCAGCGGAAGGATCACGATACCCCAGATGGCCAGGGCCGGGTTTGTATTCAACATTCTGATGGTCTTCATCATCACCGGCCTGACCTACCTGCTCATCGGGTACGTCTTCCATGTGGCGTGGGGATAGATGAAAACGATGGAGGAATGGAATTGCGCCGGCCAGCCTCGAAAGATTAGAATCAGACCCAATCGGATTGAGGCTCCCCTTTCAATACAGGTTGAGCTCGCGGAGAGCTGCCTCCCTGGGATGCATGAACATGAAGCGAGTTGAAGTCGTTGCCGACGCCTCCAGCGGCAAAGCCATCTCGAGGATTGCCGAGAAATTCAAAGCGGTTGATACGCACGTCTGCTATGGATTGGAAGACGGGAGGCAGGTCATGCAGCTCCTGGTGACCGACGACCGGTTGCAGGACGTGCTGGACAGTCTCCAGGCCATACTGGGCGCACAACCTTGTGCACGCGTGGTGGTGGCTCCCCTGGAAACCGTCCTGCCCAGAATCGACGAAGAGCACAGGAAGAAGCCCTCTTCCCCGACCGCGACCCGCGAGGCTTTGTACGCAACCGTCGAGAGGAACGTGGCGCTGGATCTCAACTACGCCGTCCTGGTGGTGCTCTCGACGGTCGTGGCGGCCATCGGCTTGATGGAGAACAACGTCGCCGTGGTGATCGGCGCCATGGTGATCGCTCCTCTGCTCAGCCCCAACCTCGCCCTGGGCCTGGGTACGGCCCTGGGTGACCTGCACCTGATGAAGAAGGCCCTCCTCACGACTTTCGCCGGAATCGGGCTGGCCATCCTCCTTTCCATCGCCATGGGGATGTCATTGCCTTTCAGCCAGGCCAGCCCCGAGCTCATGGCCCGCACGGTGGTCGGGCTCGACTCGGTGGTCCTTGCCCTGGCGTCGGGCGCGGCCGCTGCCCTTTCGCTGACCACCGGACTCTCCAGTGTTCTCGTGGGGGTGATGGTGGCCGTTGCGCTCCTTCCGCCGGCGGTGGCCCTGGGTCTCATGCTGGGTGTACGTGAGACGGACCTGGCCATGGGCGCCGGCCTGCTTCTGGCCGTGAACCTGGTCTGCGTCAACCTGGCGGCCAAGCTGGTTTTTCTCTTCAAAGGCGTTCGGCCCCGTCGGGAGCCGGAAAGGCGGATGGCGCAGCGTGCCATGATGACCTACATCTCCGTCTGGTTGATCACCCTCCTGCTCCTTGTGGTAGCCATCTACGCGCGACGGGCCCTGTATCACTGACTCAGCCATCGAGCAGGTTCGCCCTCGACCGGGCAGGAGGGAGTTTTCGCCAGCCGGGAGTAAACCATGGCATCGGTCTGCAGTCATTGAGACGTCGGGGTGAGTATTGCGGGTCTAGTTGCCAGCCGTCTTCCTGGGAATCATTTTGCGGTCCTGACCGAGAGGGCGACGGACGGCCGGGGCCCAAAAAGGCTGAGTGACATAATGAGCCACAGGAGCCGCCGGAAGCCCGCCAGGGCCATGCAGAGGAAGAGCAGTCCGGCTGCGGCGGTGACTCGAGCCTCTGCATGACCGGGGTCGGCACGCTCTTTTGCGGTACCTTGCCCTTTTGAGGAAGATCATGTCTCCACGTTGGATCCAATGGTTTGGCTGTTTTGACTCGATGACGGGATACCTGGTCGGGACACTGTTCTTTGCGGCGTCTCTCACACCCAGCCTGATCCCTCGGACGCCCCTCACCCAGGGGCTGGTTTCAGGCATTTCCATGGCGGCCGGCTACGGCCTGGGGGTGGCAGCGCTGCGGCTCTGGTCCTACCTCGAGCTTCCCGTGCCGGGCGGGCGCGCCAGAAGCCGGGTCATGTTGGGGATCCTGTTCGCCTGCCTCGCCATCGCAACCCTGGCGCTCTGGCAGGCTTCTGAATGGCAGAAAGATGTCATGCTGCTGATGAAGCTCGAACCGCCGGAAAGCTCCCGCCCGTTCAAAGTGGGGTCCATCGCCCTTGTGATTTTTTCTGGGCTCATTATGCTCGGGCGCCTCTTTCGATGGATCGCCCACTCGGTGGCGCACCCCCTCAAAAGCTTCCTGCCCCGGCGGGTTTCATTCGTCGTCGGCTTCACTTCAGCTTTCTTCCTCTTTTGGCTTGTGATCAACGGCCTCGTCTTTCGGGTGGCACTGCGCCTGGCCGATGCTTCTTACCAACAAATCGACGCCATGAAGGAGGAAGGCTTCGAGGAGCCCACGGAGGATCACCAGACAGGGAGCGCGGCGTCGCTCATTTCGTGGAAGACCCTGGGGCGAGCCGGACGGCAGTTCGTGTCGACGGGGCCGTCCAGGTCGGACATTGAGCGATTTCTTGGAGCCGACGCAGTCGAGCCGATCAGGGTTTACGTCGGCTTGAATTCAGCCGAAACGGCCCACGACAGGGCTTTGCTGGCTCTTGCGGAGCTCAAGCGCGTGGGGGCCTTCGAGAGGTCGGTGCTGGTCATCGTGACACCGACCGGCACCGGCTGGGTCGATCCCGCGGCCATTGACACTCTGGAATACCTACACGGCGGAGATATTGCCAGCGTGGCATTGCAGTACTCTTACCTCCCGAGCTGGCTGACCCTCATGGTCGAGCCCACCTACGGCGCCAGGTCCGCGCGCGAATTGTTCATGGCGGTCTACGACCACTGGAGAAATCTGCCGGTCGCCGAAAGGCCCAGGCTTTATCTTTTCGGATTGAGCCTGGGGGCACTGAATTCCGACCTCTCCGTCGATTTGTTCGATGTCGTGGCCGATCCCTTCCAGGGCGCACTGTGGGCGGGACCGCCCTTCAAAAGCAGGACCTGGAGATCGGCGACCCAGGACCGGGTCCCCGGCTCTCCGGCCTGGCTTCCACGATTCCGCGATTCGTCCATCATCCGCTTCACGAACCAGGAGAATGCACTAGACGTTCCAGGAGCCCGCTGGGGGCCGATCCGCATCGTCTATCTCCAGTATGCGAGCGACCCCATCACTTTCTTCGATCCGAGTATCTTCCATCGACGTCCCGACTGGCTTGCAGAACCTCGCGGACCGGACGTCTCGAACAAGTTTCGGTGGTTCCCCGTGGTCACCATGCTGCAACTGGCGGTCGACATGATGGCCGGGACAACCGCGCCGACAGGTTACGGCCATCTGTTCGCGCCCGAGCACTACATCCACGCATGGACTCACGTGACGGATGTGCGATGGTCTGCCGAGGACGTTGCTCGCCTCAAATCACATTTCACCCGCAAATGAGCCCACGTCTCATTTCCGGAGCGGGCAAGGGAGTACATCATGCCGGAAACAGGCCTGCCGGTGAACCTTTTAGCATGGATGGGCATTGCCCTTTGCATCTCCCAGTCTGCCATGCTGTCCGGGCTCAACCTGGCGTTCTTCACGGTGAGCAGGCTCGAGCTCCGCATCGAGGTGTCCAAAAACAATCGGCATGCCCGGCGGGTGCTGGCTCTGCGGGAGGATGCAAACTTTCTCCTGGTCACCATCCTCTGGGGGAACGTGTCGGTCAATGTGCTTTTGGCCCTGCTTTCCGACTCGATCCTCTCGGGGGTCGCGGCCTTTCTCTTCTCGACGGTCGCCATCACCATCTTCGGGGAGATCGTCCCCCAGGCCTACTTTTCGCGCCACGCCCTCCGCATCGCCTCGGCCCTGCAGCCCGTCCTCCACCTCTACCAGGCGTTTCTCTATCCGGTGGCAAAGCCCACGGCAATGGTCCTGGACCGGTGGCTGGGGCCAGAGGCCATTGCGTACTTCAAGGAGAAGGACATTCGCGCGCTCATCAGGCTGCACATGGAATCCTCTCAGACGGACATCGAAAAGGTCGAAGGCCAGGGAGCGCTGAATTTCCTCGCCCTGGACGATCTGCCCCTGGCCGCTGAAGGCGAGCCCATCGACCCGGACAGCGTCGTGATGATGGATTTCCAGAACAACAGGCCCGTTTTCCCCAGGATCAGACCGGATGCTTCCGATGACTTTCTGCAGAGGGTCCACCGGTCGGGCAAGAAATGGATCGTGATCGTGGATCCCGAGGGAGAGCCGAGGATGGTCATGGACTCTGACGAGCTCATCCGGGACGCTCTCTTCAACCCCGGGGGATTCAGTCCCTACTGGCACTGCCACCGCCCCATCGTGGCCCGAAGCAGTCGGACCACCATCGGAAATGTCATTTCATCGCTCCGGGTCAAGCCGGAGCATGGCCAGGACGATGTGGTGGACCACGACATCATTCTCCTCTGGGACAAGGAAAAGCGGATCATCACGGGAGCCGACATTCTCGGGAGGCTGCTGCGGGGGATCGTGCGAAACCCCGCTGTGGCTCCCTCATGATTTCTTATGGAGGCGGTCTCCTCCGCGCCGGCTCACACGTTCACACAGTCCCTCATTGACCCCTGGGCATCCCGTCCAACGAAAAGGCGCCCGGAGGGGCTTGTTTTCAACTCGAAACTCGAAACCCGAAACTCGAAACCTTTCAGTGGAGGAGCGTCGATGAGCAGTCACAAGGCCATCCAGGTGGGAATCAACGGGTTCGGTCGCATAGGCGGGAGAGGCAGCGGCCGTCCTGGCCATCGACGCGCGAACCACGGCAGCTATCAAGGCCAGGTTCACAACGGACCCCGAGCTTTCGGTCTTCACCCTACCCGTGGCCACCACCGAAGGCCGCGTCACGCTCTCCGGCACGGTCTCCGCTCCCGAGCTCGTCGGCAAGGCGATGGCCCTGGCCCTGGAGACCGATGGCGTCCGGGAGGTCATCAGCACCATTCTGGTGAGCTGAGCCTCGGCGCACCTGCGCCCCGCCAATGCTGTTGACCCAATCCCGTTGAGTATGAAGGAGAAGCATGTTCGGCAAGCGGATCGACCTTTTCAGGATTCTCGGCTTCGAAATCCGGATCGACCTGAGCTGGGTGTTCCTTGCGATACTGATCGCATGGTCCCTTTCAACGGGACTATTCCCGTTTCGATACGAGGGACTCTCACCTCAAACCTACTGGACGATGGGAGTTGTTGGAGCCCTTGGACTCTTTCTGTCCATCATTTTTCACGAGATAGCACACTCTCTCGTTGCCAGGCGTTTCGGAATGCCCATCAAGGGAATCACCCTCTTCATTTTCGGGGGTGTGGCCGAGATGAAGAGCGAACCGCCGAGCGCCCGTGCGGAATTCATGATGGCGGCTGCGGGCCCCCTTTCCAGCATGTTTCTGGCGTCTGCCTTCTATGGAATCTACCAGCTTCCCGCTAGTGCCGAATGGCCGGAGGCTGTTCGCGGAGTCATCAAATACCTTGCATGGATCAATGGGGTGCTGGGCGTCTTCAACCTCGTTCCCGCCTTCCCGCTGGATGGGGGGCGCATCCTCAGGTCCATCCTCTGGGCGTGGAAGAAGAACCTGCGATGGGCCACCCGGGTTGCAGCGGCAATGGGCGCTGCATTCGGGCTGATGCTCATCATCCTTGGGATCTTCACGTTTCTTAGCGGCAATTTCATCGGAGGGATGTGGTGGTTCTTCATCGGCATCTTTCTTCGGGGTGCAGCCAGCGGCTCCTATCAACAAATGCTCGTACGAAAGGCGCTGGAGGGGGAAGCGGTCCACCGTTTCATGAAGTCGGATCCCGTGACGGTCACCCCATCTACCACGGTGGAACAGCTGGTGGAAGACTACATCTACCGCTACCAGCATAAGCTCTTCCCGGTCGTTGAGAAGGGAGGCCGGTTGCAGGGTTGTGTCACCATGAAGCAGGTCAAGGAAGTGCCGAGGGAGCATTGGAGCCTCATAACTGCCGGGCAGATCGCGCTGAGCTGTTCAAGGGACAATACCGTCGACGTGAAAACCGATGCTCTGGAGGCATTGTCCATCATGAACCGCACAGGATCGAGCCGCCTCATGGTCACGGAGGGAGACCGACTGGTCGGCATCATCAGCCTCAAAGACATGCTCAGGTTCCTGGAGCTCAAAGTTGAGCTCGAACCTTAACTGCTCGAAACCCGAGACTTTCAAACGAGGTGGTTCACATGGGACAGGGCTCGAACAGCGATCGGTCTGTAGCCTATTTTTCAATGGAAATTGGAATTGATGAGCGTATCTGCACCTACAGCGGTGGGCTGGGCATTCTGGCCGGCGACACCATCCGGTCCGCTGCGGACCTCAGGGTCCCCATGGTCGCCGTTACCCTCCTCTACCGCAAGGGCTATTTTCGGCAGAGGTTCGAGCAGGACGGCTGGCAGGTGGAAGAGCCGGCGGTTTGGGCCGTCGAAGAGCTTCTTCAGGAGTGTTCCCAGCGGACATCGGTGCTGGTGGAAGGACGCATCATTCACCTGCGGGCCTGGCGGTACGACGTCATGGGCGTCGGGGGCTTCTCGGTCCCCATCTATTTCGTGGACGCGGATCTCCCCGAGAATTCCGACTGGGACCGCGGTCTGACTCAGTCTCTCTATGGCGGGGACGAGCACTACCGGCTTTCCCAGGAGGCGATCCTGGGCATGGGCGGGGTCAAGATGCTTCGGGCCCTCGGCTACAACAACATACGGAGCTTTCATTTGAACGAGGGGCACGCCGCGCTCCTCACCCTGGAACTGATGGACGAGGCGGCCAGGAGGAGCGGCAGGGAAACCGTCGCCCGGGAGGACGTGGAATCGGTGCGCGGCCAATGCGTCTTCACCACCCACACCCCCGTGCCGGCCGGGCACGACAAGTTCCCCGTCGATCTCGCGCGGAAGGTGATCGGGGATCGTAATGATTTCTTTCGGCTCCAGGAAGTGCTCTACGAGGGCCACACCCTCAACATGACCTACCTGGGCCTGAACATGAGCCGCTTTGTGAACGGGGTCGCCCAGAAGCACGGCGAGGTCTCACGGCTCATGTTCGCCGGCTACTCCATCGAGGCCATCACCAACGGGGTCCATGCAGCCACCTGGGTTTCAGGACCGTTCCGGGAGCTTTTCGACCGGCATATCCCCCTGTGGCGCCAGGACAACTTCAGCCTGCGCTATGCCTTGAGCCTCCCGCGGGAGGAGGTGTGGAACGCTCACATGCAGAGCAAGCGGCGGCTCATCGATCACGTCAACCGGGAAACGGGCGCGGGCATGGACGAAAACGTCCTCACCATCGGGTTTGCCCGGCGCGCCACGACCTACAAGAGGGGAGACCTGCTCTTCCAGGACATCGAGCGGCTCCGCAGGATCTCCAGCGATGTCGGCAGGATCCAGGTGATCTACGGCGGCAAGGCTCACCCCCGCGACGGCGGCGGAAAGGAGCTCATCAAGAGGATCTTCCATGCCAGGCAGATGCTCAGGGGCCATATAAGCGTCGTGTACCTCGAGAATTACAACATGACCCTGGGCGCCATGATCACCAGCGGCGTGGATATTTGGCTCAACACACCGGAGCCCCCCATGGAAGCGTCGGGCACCAGCGGAATGAAGGCTTCCCTGAACGGAATCCCCAACCTGAGTATCCTGGACGGCTGGTGGATCGAAGGCCACATCGAAGGGCTGACGGGGTGGTCCATCGGCGAGAAGGTCCAGGGCAAGGGCGAGGATCGCGACCACTCCCAGGACGCCCCGTCTCTTTACGAGAAACTGGAAAAGATTATCGTTCCCCTTTACTATGGAGACCGGGAGCGCTTCATTGAAATGATGGTCCATTGCATCGCCATCAACGGCTCTTTTTTCAACACCCAGCGGATGGTGCAGGAGTACGTCCTGGATGCCTATTTCATCCGGTGAGATGTCCCGGGCCGGCACGAAACGAACATATTCGGCGCAGCTGGCGATGCAGCGGGAGGGGGGGCACTTTCATGAGTCAATATCACCTGGACCGCATCTTCGAGCCTCGTCGGGTGGTCATCGTCGGAGCCAGTGAAAGACCGGGCAGTATCGGCAACGCCCTCATGGAAAACCTGATCGAAGGGGGTTTTGCTGGAGCCATCCTTCCGGTGAACCCAAAGCATTCGAGCATCCATGGCTTGCCGGCCGCCAAGTCCATCTCCCATCTCGAGCCGGGAGCGGATCTCGCTGTCATAGCCACTCCCATACACACCGTCCCCGACCTCATCCAGGAATGCGCTGAAAACAAGGTGGGGGGAGCCATCGTCATCTCGGCCGGCGGAAAGGAAGCCGGCCCCGAGGGAAGAGAGATCGAGGAGAAGATCCGAACCCGCGCCTATGCGGGTGGAGTTCGCATCGTAGGACCCAATTGCCTGGGAATCATCCGCCCCGCCGCGAAGCTGAACGCCAGCTTCGCCTCCGAGATGCCCGATGCAGGCGATCTGGCTTTTGTCTCCCAGAGCGGGGCCATCTGCACAGGCATTCTGGATCTGGCCTTCAAGGAACATATCGGTTTCAGCCATTTTGTCAGCATCGGCTCCATGTTGGACGTGGATTTCGGGGACCTCATCGATTTCCTTGGAAACGATGCTTCGGTCAAAAGCATTTTGCTCTATATTGAAAGCCTGACCAATTTTCGCAAGTTCATGAGTGCGGCACGGTCCGTGTCCCGGGTAAAGCCCATCATTGTCCTCAAGGCTGGCCGAAGCCCGTCGGGAGCCAGGGCCGCCGCGTCGCATACGGGGGCCATGGCGGGGGAAGACGCTGTTTACGACGCCGCCTTCAAACGCGCCGGCATCGTGCGGGTGGACACCATCCAGGATCTTTTCGACTGTGCCGAGCTCATGGCCAAACAACCCCGCCCGCGAGGATCCCGGCTGGCCATTGTCACCAATGGAGGCGGACCCGGCGTGATGGCGGCGGATACACTGGCCCGGTTCGGCCTTGAACCCGCATCCCTCTCCCCCGACACTATCCATGAACTGGATCGGTTCCTGCCGCCCTTTTGGAGCCGGAGCAACCCCATCGATATTCTCGGCGACGCCGCACCGGAACGCTACCGCCGCACTCTGGAAGTCTGTCTGGGAGGAAAGGACAGCGATGCCGTCTGCGTTATCCTCACACCCCAGGCCCTCACAGACCCCGTTTCGGTTGCCCAGGCCCTTGTGGCCATCGTCAAGGATTTCAGGTATCCCGTGTTCGCCTGCTGGATGGGAGGCAAATGCATCGACCCTGCCGTGAAGATTCTCAACAAAGCGGGGATCCCTACTTACGAAACCCCGGAACGCGCCGTACGGGCCTTCGTCTACATGGTGGAATACGCTCGCACCATGGAAACTCTCCTGGAAATTCCGCCCAAGCTCACCCGCCACCTGGCCTTCAACGCCGAAAAGGCCCGCCGCATCATCGCCGGCATATCGAAAGAGGGGTTCATAAATGAATCGGACGCCGGGGAGGTCCTTTCGGCATACGGCCTGCCAGTGATCCGTACGGAAACGGCAAAAACCGAGGAGGAGGCCCTACGCCTGGCCCGGGATATGGGTTACCCCCTGGTCATGAAGCTGAGCTCTCCGGACATCACTCACAAGACGGAGGTCGGCGGCGTGCGCCTGGATTTGCGTTCAGAGGCCGATGTCCGCTCCGCCTTTGCAGAAATTACGGAATCGGCCCGCCGCACCAACCCCGAAGCCCGCATCGAGGGAGTCACCTTGCAGCCGTTTCTTTCCAGCCCGGATTATGAAATCCTGCTTGGAGCCAAGAGAGATGAACATTTCGGGCCAGTGATCGTTTTCGGAACGGGGGGCATTTTTACGGAGGTCCTCAAGGATCGGGCACTGGGGCTGCCTCCCATGAACCGACTGCTGGCCCGCCACCTGATGCAGGAGACCAGGGCCTGGAATCTGCTTCTCGGGTACCGGAACCGCCCGCCCGCCGATGTGGAGCTCCTCGAGGAGATGATCATAAGGCTCTCTCAGCTCTTGATCGACCTGCCGCACGTTGCCGAACTGGACATGAACCCTGTTCTGATCAAAGACGGCCTGCCCCTCGCGGTGGACGCACGCATCCTCGTCTCGGCTCCGGCGAAACCGTCACCCATGCACCTGGCGATCAGCCCCTACCCGGTGGAAGACGAGATTCACCTGGTCACCGAGGAAGGCGCCAGGCTGTTCGTCCGGCCCGTCAGGCCCGAGGACGCCCCGCTTTTCCGGGTCCTGTTTCAGGTGCTGTCGCCCACGACGATCTACCAACGCTTTTTCAGATACGTGAGGGAGTTGAACCCGGAAATGCTGGCCCGTTTCTGCCAGGTCGACTACGACCGGGAGATCGCACTGATCGCCCTCGATGACGACCCCGACGCGGAGCGGGTGCTCGGGGTTGCCAGGATCATGGGCGATCCCGACGGGAGGGAGGGCGAGTTTGCCGTCCTGGTTGGCGATCCCTGGCACGGCAAGGGGATCGGTTCGACCCTTCTGGAGCGGTGCCTGTCGATCGCTGAAAGGCGGGGATTCCAGACGGTGAGGGGCATTGTGCTGACCGAAAACCAGAGCATGCTCGCCCTCGGGAAAAAACTCGGCTTTGAGATTCACAAGCACCCCGAGACGGGAGAATATGAGCTGGTCATCCATTTCGGGCCTTCTCGAGATCTCCCGCCGCGATGAGTACTGCCAGCTGAGTGCTCTGCCCGGCCATTGCATAGATTGGTGTGGATGCAAATCGTCGACTCGAAATCTCAAACTTGAAACTCTTCGTAGCAGGCACATAAAGCAAAAAAGCCAGGTCCGGATGTATGGACCTGGCTTTTCGATATGAAAAGGGGCGGCAGCGACCTACTCTCCCACGAAGTCGCCC
>CAZLCS010000004.1:0-225746 GCA_964557955.1 uncultured Syntrophobacteraceae bacterium | reverse complement strand
GATTTGTCAGCCATATCAATATATTATGCATTTCTATTTATGGAACTTCGGTTTAAGGGCTGACCACAGCCGGGCATCGAAGAGGGGCATGACGATCTGCGGTGCATAATTCCAGCCAGAAGAGCCGGAGCTGAAGAGACCCGAGAGGTCTCCGCTCGCGCTTCCTATGGCGGAGGTGAGCGAAATGCGGGGGAAGAAAGCCGCGCGGGCGGCCCCGATGTTTGCATTGGCAGCGTTGAGGGTGTGTTCCGCCTGAAGAATATCGGGGCGACTCAAGAGCACCTCGGACGAGATGCCGGGTGAAACGTCCGGGAGCGATGTAACAGCCCTCAGCGCTTCTGGCAGGAGGTGGCCGGGCACCGGTGAGCCCACCAAGAGGTTTAAAGCGTTTTCGTCTTGAGCGGCCAGCTCAGTGAACTTTGCAGCATCCACCCGTGCCGCGTCCACTCTCGTTTGGGCCTGCCAAAGATCGAGCTCGGGTGCGAGTCCTGCTTCATGACGCCGCCGTATGAGGTAGTAGGAGGCTTGCTGGGCTTCGAGGGTGGAGCGGGCCAATTGGAGGTTCTCCCGGTCTGCGCCGAGGGTCAGGTAAGCATTGGCGACTTCCGAGACGAGCAGTATCTGAGCGCTGCGGCGGGCCTCTTCCGTGGCGAAGTATTCCTCCAATGCTCTTTTATTGAGGCTCCGGAGCCGGCCAAAAAAGTCTATCTCCCAGGAGCTTACGTCTGCACTGGCACTGTATTGCTCGACAGTGGTCGAACGGCCGGTCCCGGAGACGTCGGCGGCGACACGTTCCTTGATGCCGCTGACGTTTGCATCGACCTTCGGCAGGAGCTCGGCGCGCTGGACGCGGTAGAGCGCCCTCGCCCTCTCGACGTTCAAGGCAGTCACCCGCAGATCGCGGTTGTTTTTCAAGGCCATCCCGACGATCTCTTGCAGCCTCTGATCGATGAAGAATTCCCGCCACTTCAGATCGGTGGCCTGAGGGATGTTCTGGGGAGTTGCAGCCTCCTTGTACGCGGGACCAGTTGGCCAGACGGCGGGGATTGGGGCCTCGGGATGCGTGTATTTCGGAATCATCGTGCAGCCGCCAAGGCAGACAAGTACACCCAGGATCAACAACATTTCTCTTCCCATATCAGTGCCCCCCGCTGACTGCAAGGCCTGGATCATGCTCGATGACCCGATGGCTTCGTTCTCGTCTGAACAGTCTCGATACCAGGACGTAGAACAGAGGGATGAAGAACAGATCGATGAATGTGGCGGACAGCATCCCGCCGACAACAGCGGTGCCAATGGCATTCTGAGCTCCCGCCCCGGCGCCGGTAGTCAGTGCGAGCGGCAGGACACCGAAGAAGAAAGCGAGCGACGTCATGATTACCGGCCGTAGCCTGGTTCTCGCCGCACCCAGTGTCGCCTCCACCAGTTCGGCTCCATTGGCTATCCGTTCCCTTGCAAACTGGATGATGAGGATGGCGTTCTTGGTCGTTAGCCCGAGCGTGGTGAGGCATCCGATCTGAAAGTAAACATCGTTGGGCAGACCGCGCAAAGAGGTGGCGATTGTCGCGCCGATCAAACCGAGCGGCAACATCAATAAATTGGCGAAAGGAATAGTCCAGCTCTCGTAGAGGGCCGCCACGCACAGGAAGATAACCAGAATCGAAAAGGCGTAGAGCAGCGGGGCCTGGGACTTCGCCATCCGCTCCTGGTATGAGAGGCCGGTCCAGTCGAAGCCAATGCCCCTGGGCAGATTGGATGCAATCTCCTCCATGGCCTTCATCGCCTCCCCGGAGCTCTTGCCGGGAGCCGGCTCCCCCCAGATATTGATGGACGGGAAGCTGTTGAAACGCTCGAGCTTCGGTGATCCGTAGAACCAGTAGCCGGTTGCAATGGAGGCGAAAGGCGTCATCGAGCCCGTTTTGTTGCGGACGTAGAGCCGCTCCAGGTCCGTGGGGAGCATGCGGTAGGGAGTGTCTGCCTGGACGAAGACGCGCTTCACGCGTCCACCCTGGATGAAGTCATTGACATAGGCGCTCCCGAATGCGGCCGAAATGGTAGTGTGGATAGAGCTGATGGGAGCTCCCAGAGCACCGGCCTTTTCCCAGTCCACATCGATCCGGTATTGGGATACGTCGTCGAGGCCGTTGGGCCGCACGCGGATTAGTCTCGGGTCATTTGCGGCCATGCCGAGCAGTTGGTTTCTTGCCGCCATCAATGCCTCGTGCCCTATTCCGCTGCGGTCCTGCAACTGGAAATCGAACCCGCCCGCCTGTCCAAGCTCGATGACCGCGGGCGGAGGGAAGGCGAACACCCGTGCGTTACGAAGCTGCATGAACTGTCCCATGGCCCGCCCGATGACTGCATTGACTTTCAGGTCCTCCCTGTTGCGTAGCTTCCAATCCTTGAGCTGGACGAAAGCCATTCCCGTATTCTGCCCAACCCCGGCAAAATTCCTGCCTGCGAGTGTGAAACAGGATGCCACCGCTTCCTTTTCGTTCTCCAGAAAGTGATTTCGGATCTGAGTCATGATCTCGTCTGTCTGCTGCCGAGTCGAGCCCGAGGGCAGCATCGCCTGGACGAACACAACGCCCTGGTCTTCATTTGGTAGATAGGCGGTGGGCATTCGCTGGAAGAGGTATCCCAGGGCAGCCACCAAAAGAACGTAAACAACAAGATAGCGAAGCTTCTTTCCGAGAATATGACCGACCATGGCCTGGTATTTGTCCCTGGCCTTTCGAAACATACGGTCGAACCACCGGAAAAAGGGGCGGAACAGAAAGAAGGCGTTGTCCGCGGGCTCATGGCCCTTTGGGATGGGCCTGAGGAGCGATGCGCAAAGAACAGGGGTGAGGATCAACGCCACCAGGACCGAGAGCAGCATGGCGGCGATGACCGTCACGGAAAACTGCCGGTAAATGACGCCTGTGGAGCCGCCGAAGAATGCCATGGGGCCGAATACCGCCGAGAGAACGAGCCCGATTCCGATGAGTGCGCTGGTGATTTCCCGCATGGATTTTCGGGTGGCCTCCTTGGGCGGAAGACCCTCCTCTCGCATGACCCTTTCCACGTTCTCTACCACCACGATGGCATCGTCCACCAGGAGGCCGATGGCGAGCACCATGGCAAACATGGTGAGCATGTTGATGGAGAAGCCAAACAGCCCGAGGACCGCGAAGGTCCCGAGGATCACCACGGGCACCGCCAGGGTGGGAATCAGAGTGGCCCGCATGTTTCCAAGGAACAGGTACATGACCAGGAATACCAGCAGAATGGCTTCGAAAAGGGTCTTTACCACCTCTTCGATGGCCACTTTGACGAAGGGCGTTGTGTCGTAGGGGTAGATGACTCTCATTCCCGGTGGAAAGTACCCGGAGAGCTCTTCGAGCTTCGCCTTGACGGCGTCGGCGGTATCCAGAGCATTGGCGCCCGGGGCCTTCCGGATGGCCATGGCGGCGGCGGGCTTGCCATTGAAAAGGATTTTGCTTTCGTAGCGCTCTGTCCCCAGTTCGGTGCGTCCCACATCGCGCACCCGCACGATGGAGCCGTCAGAGTTGATACGTAACGGGATGGCGGCAAATTCCTCAGGGGTCTTGAGAAGATTTTGTACAACGATGGAGGCGTTGAGCTTCTGGTCGTCCATCGCAGGCATCCCGCCGAACTGGCCTGCCGAGATTTCGACGTTATAGGCCTGAAGCCCCTGGATGACATCCTCCACCGTGAGGCGGTAGTCGGTGAGCTTGTTGGGATTCAACCAGATTCTCATCGCATACTGGGAGCTGAAGACTTCCACTTCACCCACCCCGGGCACTCGAGCCAACACCTGCTGGAGGGTTGACTGCGCGTAGTCTCCAAGGTCATAGTCGTCCATGCTGCCGTCTTCAGAAGTCAGACCGACGATGAGGAGCCAGTTTCTGGTGGACTTGCTGACCTTCACACCCTGGCGTTGTACCACATCGGGCAAACTCGCCATGGCGAGCTGGAGCTTGTTTTGCACCTGCGCCCAGGCAAGCTCCGGATCGGTCTCGGGAGCGAAGGTGAGCTCGATTCTCCCCGCCCCGGACGCATCGCTCGTGGCCGACATGTAGAGCAGCTTGTCGAATCCTGTCATCTTCTGCTCGATGATCTGGACCACGCTGTTTTCCACTGTTTCGGCGGAGGCGCCGGGATAAAAGGCGTCAATGGCGATGGAGGGCGGAGCGATCGGTGGATACTGGGATATGGGCAAATTGTATATGGCAAGACCGCCCGCCACCATCATGATGATGGCGATAACCCAGGCGAAAACCGGGCGGTCCAGAAAGAAATTCGATAGCATTATTGCCCTCCGTTATCGAGGGAAACAGGCCTTACAGCAGCCCCCGGCCTCACGTTCAGCATGCCCTCTACAATCACTCGCTCCCCGGCGGAAAGACCTGACGAGACAAGCCATTTATCAACGAAGACTCGATTGAGTGCGAGCACCCGCTGCTGGACCGTGCCGGCCTCATCCACGACCAGCGCAATGGGCTCTCCCTTAGGATTTCGGCTCACCCCCTGTTGAGGAACGAGGATAGCCTCTCGAGCGACACCCTCCTGCACGACGGCTCGAACGAACATGCCCGGCAGGAGCAGATGCTCCGGATTCGGGACAACGATACGCAGGGTAAAAGAGCCGGTGGCCGGGTCAACCGTGACATCCCGGAACTGCAGCAAGCCTTCCATAGGATAGTCCGTTCCGTCCTCGAGGAGGATGCGGACTTTCTTCCCGTTTTTTCCATCGGCGCTGAGCTGACCCGTTTCCAGGTCGCGCTTCAGACGCAGCAGCTCGGCGGACGATTGCGTCACGTCCACATAGATGGGATCGAGCTGTTGAATGGTTGAAAGCGCCGTGGGTTGATATGCGGTCACCAGCGCTCCATCGGTTACACCGGATCTTCCGATGCGCCCGGTAATGGGTGCTACGACACGGGTGTAGCCCAAATTGATGCGAGCCGCTTCAACCTGCGTTTTCCAATACTCGACCTCCGCCTGGGCCTGCTTCACTGCTGCCGCGGCATCATCATAGTCCTGCCGGCTCACCGCTTTATCCACGAGCAGCTCCTTGTATCGCTCGGACCTCGAGCAAATAGAGGGCAGGTTGGCCTGCGCCTTGGCAAGGGAGGCCTTTGCGGAGTCGTATGCCACCTGAAACGGCGCGGGATCGATCTGGTAGAGGAGCTCGCCCGCCTTCACATCGGAGCCTTCCTTGAACAGTCGCTTCTGGATGATCCCGTTGACCTGCGGGCGGATCTCCGAGACAAGGTGGGCGGAGGTTCGCCCCGGCAGCTCGGTAGTAAGCTCGACCTGCTGCGGCGTAATGACCACCGTGGCCACTTCGGGAACATAGGCCGGTGGGGCCTGCTGACTATGCCCGCTATCACAGCCCACCAGCAGGAGAAAGCTCGAAAGAGCCAACAAGACCATGGTGCATCTATGTGGTTCGAAACACCCTATGTTAGATCGCATCAAACAACCTCCAAAACACAACCACATGCGTGAGGCACAATTCCCTTTCCGCAGCTTGAAAATCTCACTTTTGAACACAGCCGGACTATTACTGGGTTAAAGGATCTCCCTTATAGCGGATGCCAGTTTCTCCTCATTGGGAATGTAGAAGGCCTCCAGAGGGGGACTCGAAGGAACAGGAATGTCCGGCCCTGTGACACGCCTCAAGGGAGCTTTTAGACTCGGTAACGCCTCCTCCATAACGATTGCCGAAATCTCACCGGCAAATCCCCCCGTGCGGGTGGCCTCATGGAGCACCACGAGGCGGCGGGTCTTTCGTACCGAAGCGAGGACGGTCTCTTTGTCGAGAGGAGCCAGGGTGCGCAAATCCACGACCTCAACCTCCACCCCTTCCTGCGAGAGCTCTGTCGCGGCGTTCAAGGCTACGCCGAGCATCCTGGACCATGTGACCACGGTGACATCGCTTCACTGCCGTTTCACATCCGCTTTCCCGATGGGGATGACATACTCCTCGTCCGGAACAGGTCCAGGCTGGAAGTAGAGCATCATATTTTCAATGAAAATGACGGGGTTCTCGTCCCGGATGGCAGACTTGAGGAGTCCCTTGGCATCGGCCGGAGTCGAGGGCATCACTACCTTCAGTCCCGGACAGTGCGCCACCCAGGCTTCCAGGTTGTGCGAGTGCTGACATCCGGCCCCAAAGCCCGCTCCGCTCTTCATTCTCACGACCAGGGGAAAGGAGGACTTCCCTCCCGAGAGATACCTGAGCTTAGCGGCGTGGTTGACGATCATGTCAGATGCGAGAGTGAAGAAGGGATTGTACATGATCTCGACCACCGGCCTCAGCCCCGCTGCTGCCGCACCGACGGCAAGTCCTGCAATGGCGGCTTCAGAGACCGGAGTGTCTTTTACTCGTTCGGGGCCGAAGTCTCTGAGCAGACCGAATGTGGGGAGCATCGGATTGTCCATTATGCCCACGCCCACTCCTTCACCGGCAATAAACACACCGGCGTCCCGTTTCATTTCTTCTCTGAGGGCCTGATTGACTGCCTGTCCCATTCCTATTTGCTGCATGCTGTTCTAGTCCTTTCCTGATGATCGTAGACTTCCGAGGTTCTCGACTAGGCGAAGACGTCTTCGAGCGCCTCTTCAGGACTGGGATAGGGGCTCGCTTCTGCAAAACGCACAGCCTCTTCTACGATCTCGTTTATCTTTGCTTCCATCTCCTGAAGCTCTTCGGCGGTGACCAGCCCCTGAGAGATCACCTCGTCGCGAAGCCTTGGGATGGGACACTTTTCCAGCCATGCCGCAATCTCATCTTTGGGCTGATAGAGCTGTTGGTCGCTTTCTCCATGTCCCCTGCAGCGATAGGTTTTGCATTCGATGAGGCTGGGACCTCCACCGGAAAAGGCGAGCTCCCTGGCTCTCCAGGTGGCTTCGTAGACCGCCACCACATCATTGCCATCCACGATCTCACCCGGCATGGCATAAGCGACAGCCCTCTCGGCCATGTCTTTCACCCTGGTGTGCTCCTCATAGCGTTGGGCACCGGCATAGAGGTTATTCTCGCAAACGAATATGACAGGAAGGCTCCAGAGGCTTGCAAGGTTCAGGGCCTCATGGAAAGAGCCCTCATCGGCTGCACCGTCTCCAAAGAGACAGACCGTCACGCTATCTTCCTTCCGATACTGCTGCGCAAAGGCCACTCCCACGGCAATGGGAAGTCCTCCCCCTACGACTGTCGTAGTGCAAGGAGCATTGACTTCAGGCACGGCAAGGTGCAACGTGCCGCTCTTTCCCTTGTTGCAGCCGGTTCTCTTACCGTAAATCTCCGCCATGAGAGCTTTGGGGTCGGCTCCCTTGGCCAGGAGGTGGTTATGGCTCCTGTGATTTGAGATGATGATATCTTGAGGAGCAAGGGCGGCGCAGACACCCGAGCCCACAGCCTCCTGTCCTGTACACAGGATCATCATCCCGGGAATTCTTCCCTGGATTTTACAAAGCTCCGTCAGCTCCTCTTCGAATCGGCGGGAGAGGAGCATGGACCGAAGCATCTCGATTTTCTTCTCTTTTGAAACCTGCATGAGCTCTCCTATTACAGGGACGTGATCGGCCAAAGGGTTTCAGTGGTACTTCCAACCTGGGCTCAACACAGCATTGGCTCTCGGCTTTCGAGTTGACGGTGAGCGAAATTGAAGCCATGTATAAAGGCGCGCTCAGTGCTTCGATTCCTGAAGGGACTGCCAGGTATGTCTCTCGAGAAAGCTCCCCTCAACGCTTCCCTCCATCTCCAGGAACATCTCCCAAGGCATACCGAAAGAGAGGTATTCCGAACCCAGAAGAGTGCGAACGTACTTCCTGGCGGAGATATCCGTCAGGCCCACCACAGCCCTGGGCTTTCCGGATTTGGCTTCCCTGTAGGGAAGGATGCCTATGGTCTGGCATCCTGCGGCCCAGGGTATGATCACGTTCTCCATCCCCTCTCTTGCGTAATTTGCAAGGATGACCAGAGCAGAGAGTTGATCGGGATTGGCAAGGAAGGCCACGGTCTCCGGCTTTTCCGTTTCAGGGTCTATTGCCGAGAGGGGCTTGAAGAGTACATAGCTCGACTTCACTTCTGTCATGGGGATTTCTCTCAGCCATTGCTCTACCAGTTCGGGTGTCTTTACGTAGCCTTCCCCTTTGAGGAAATTCTCGGCGAACTCCCTTCCGGCAGTGGACTCGAGGGCCTCGCCGACTTCCTTTCCCTTTTCCCACTGGATGTTTCCGGAAGAGAGAAAGTGTGCAAAACACTGAATGCCACCCGGGAAGTGCAGGTAGGCGTTCCCAAACCCTAGTCCCACACCGCCGCCCCAACAGCCGTAGGTTTCATGGTCAAAGGCAGCAGTCTTTCCTCTTGCGGCATTGGCGAACATGAACATGACGCAGCCCCATTTTCCTTTCTTGAACTGCAGAGCGTTCTCAGGCTTTTCGTTTGAAAGCAGGACGGCAACAGGTTTGTACTTGAGTCCCAGGGCTTTCGCGATTTTGGATTCCATCGTTTTTCCTTTCCTGGTTTATCCGTGATTTTAAAGCAGGCTCTTTTTCTCGTCTTTTGCAGCAATCGGGGCGATACTTCGTGCTCCGACCGGTACCAAGGAAGAGACGTTCATAGTGATCCCCCCGCTCTAAGCTCCCGAATACCCGCGAGGGAGAAGCGCATAATGTGGTCTGCGATCCGTTCGATATCGGCCGGATCGAAGCTCTTCGGTCGAATGGCCGCTATGACGTGCCTTGACGTGAAATAGTGCAGGCATTGTCCAACGATGCTCATGGCACAAAGGAATACCACCTCTCTCTCCTCCCCCTCCGCCTGCTTCTCTTCCTCCAGCAGCTCGCAGAGAATACCTGCCAATTGCTTGTAAAGAGGACGTATCGAGATTTGCAGCACCTGGCCCAAAGCATCGGTCGGATGTGCAATCTCCTGGGCCATGAGCTTTCCGTGCCAGGCAGGAATTCCGTCATCCAAAAGGCGCAAGAGAAACGAGCGAATGAATGCTCGAAGTTTCTCCTCGGGTGTCGCTCCATCCCGAATACCGAACTCCGGCGGGTACTTTGTTACAGCCGACTGATGTGTGTGCTCGAGGACGGCCGCATAGAGCCCATCTTTATCCCGGAAATGGTAATTCATGGCGCCGAGAGGAACACTTGCACGGCTGCAAATCTCTCTGACCGTGGCTGAGCGAAATCCATGCTGAGCAAACACCTCTCCCGCCGCCTTGATCAGCTTTGCCTTTGTCTCATCGCTTCTCTTCATATTGTCTTCCATCATAACCTCCATGGATGGGATTGAACGTACGTATTGAACGTTAGTATTGAACATTCGTTCAAGAATGTCAACAAAAATCTCTCTCCCTCCTCCTCGGGAAGGTTCCAGGAGGCAGGCATGCAATTCTTGGAAGCAGCGTCTTATTCCTGGTGAGCGGCGGACTTGAGAAGAAGGGCTGCTTCCATTTCAGATAAGGTCTTTCCTGCTTCCGCGACCGGCAATCGAAAAGAGCTTCATGCGACCGATATCCACGGGATGGGCCATATTGATGCTTGTGGAATCCAGGTCAAGACTCTTGAGTGGGTAATGGCGGGGAATCCTTTCCCGGAGCAAGTCAACCTTCACGGCATTGATGATCAACTCACAGTGAGCAGATGTCTGGCTCATCACCTTGGCGCCGATTTCCAAACCCGACAGTTCGCCAAGGACTTCATCCCGCTCAAGGCCTTCTGACAGGAAGAAATCGAGATCCATCGACACCAGGTGCATGATTTCACCTCCTGATGCTTCAATCCGTCTTCGACTTCAAATCCACTCTCAGATTGACCCCGGTCTTGCTCCTGTTGCCCCCTGAAGCTCACAGGGGCATACATCCCGACAGAAAGGTGAGGCACCCAACTCGAAGCCCGAGACCCGAAACTCGAAACTCGAAACCATTTTCCCAGGCTACCCCCCGAGATAAGCCCTGGCCTGTCCGTAGATGGTCGGGCTGGCGGATTCGGGGACCTCATTCACGATGCGCTCGAGGGAAGCCGTCACCTTCTCGCGCAGCTCCGGTTTGAGGCGGTTCACATGCTGGAAGGTGTTCAGCAGCCGACTGGTGGTGGTGGCGTTGATGGGAGCAAGCTCGATGACGGTCTCCGTAAGCCAATGGATGCCCCGGTCGGTCCAGACCATCTTGTTGTTGGCAGCCATGGGGAGGAACAGCGCCCGAGACCAGGTGGGAATGTTCACATCGAAGGTGGAACGGCCTCGCTCCTCGGCGATACGGTCGAACACATCGTCACAGGTTCCGCTGGAGACCACCCGCAGGTAGTTGGCGTAGCCGCTCAGGTGGCCGACCCAGTTCTTGTAAACCTCCTCCATGATGGGGCGGCGGGCGGGACTCGAGCTCCGGTTGAGGGCCAGCAGCGCCGCCACGCGGTCATTAGCCATGGCAGCCCTGCGGAAATGGTCGAGAATCAGCTGATGGCTCTCAGGGGAGTCGTCCACTGTGATGAGATCGAGGAGCACCTGCTTCAGAAGCCGGTCCTCGATGCCATAGCGGGGCGAGGCGTCGCCGGGAATCGTGTAGGTGTCCAACTCTGAGAAGAGCGAGAAGAGCCGGTCCCTGTACGCCCGATTGACCGTGAGCATGAGCTTTTCGCGCGCCAGCACCAGCTCGCGGACCCAGGTGACATATTGCCGGTCGAGGGGCTGCTCGTCAATGCGCAGAAAATAAGCTTTCAGGGCGGGGGGGAGGGTCCGATCCTCGATGATCTGCCCGTAGAGCGCCAGCCAGTCCGGGCTGATAAGTTCCGCCGTGTGCTCCAACAGCTTGATCCGCTCCCAGTCGGTGAGCTGCCGCATGGCTTCGAGCCGGTTGCAGGGGTTGGGATCCAGGCAGGCCTGTTTTCGCAGCGATTCCGGCGTGGCGCCGCTGTCGCGGAACGTCCCGTAGAAGGAGGCGTTTCGATTCATGGAGGCGAAAGCCGGCGGAACAGCCACGTCCTCAATAACCAGCTGAGCCTCTACGTCCTTCATCTGGAAGATCTGAGCGGTGCCGGCCATGTCCCGGCCCTGCTCGTCCACCAGGGCCAGTTCAATCGGCAGGTGAAACGGCCTGAGCCCTTGGGGGACACTTTGAAGAAAACGGATGTGAAAGCGACGAGCGGCCGCGTCATACTCGCCTTTCGCCGTCACCCCGGGATAACCAATGGTGTAAAGCCATCCCTTCTTGAACTGATCGAGGGAGATCCCCGATGTCTCCTCGAAGCATTGGAAGAACTGGTCCGTAGTGGCATTACCGTTTCGGTACCGCGTAAAGTAGAGCGTCTTGCCGGCCTTGAAGCATTCATCCCCGATCACCAGACGCAGCATGCGAATGACTTCGGCGGCCTTCACATAGGTCACGCCGTCGATGAGCTCATCCGGATCGTTGAAGCCTTCCCGCACGATACGGCCCGCATGGCCGGCGTCCTCGATGGCCAGGGGGCCGAGCAGCGGATTCCGGATGCTCTCCAGCTGATTCAGCCGCACGAAGGACGGATCGAACATATCCGCCATGAACTGCCGCTCCACGTCCACCGTGTAGGCCTCGTTGAGCCAGACATCGAAGGGGGTGTCCATGGTTGTCTCGCTCCCGCACTGGTTGTGCTCGAACTCGTGCACAATGACCGCGTGGGCATAAAGGAGCGAAAAGTCCAGGGTGTGGGCGTGGATCAGCGCGGCGTCCGTCACGATGGTCGTGTTGCCGACGTTTTCCATGCCGCCGAAGTTGGACTTGCTCATGCAGATGGTGCGATACGTGTCCCCCGTATATTCGTAATCCTGCTTCTGCTTGATCCAGGGGATGGATTCCTTGAGGATTTCCATGGGAATGCGGGCGCCCTCGACGGAGCCGGGCGGCACCAGGTATTCCAGCCTCACCCGACGCCCCGTGTCGTAGACCACCTCGTCGGCCAGCACATCCCAGGTCCCCGCGCAGACCAGAAAGAGGTAGGGGGCCATGGGTGTGGGATTGTCGAAGGTGATCACCTGGCGGCCGGGATCACCCGGCTTGGGAACCGGCCGCCCGTCGGGATTGAGCACGCGGTCGATGTTGCCGTTGCTGATGAGGTGGGTATAGGCGGCATCGGCCTCAATGGTCGTGCGCATGGTACACTTGGCGCGACAGTCATCAAAGATGGGCATGATCCGCTGGAATCCCCACTGCTGACACTGGGAGATGTATTGTTGAGGCGCCCCCGGCGGTGTCACGTCCTTGTAGATCCCTTCCAGGATGTGGTCCGAGGGAGTGCACCGCGTGATCGTCCGGATGCAGAACCGCTCCCCCTCGGAGATCGTTCGACCCACAAAGACGATGAGCTTGTTTCGGTCCGTCTGATAGTCGTACGAAAGCGAATCCCCTTTGCTGCGCTCGACTTCCGGGCCGCTCACCGCCTCCACCCGCACAACCTCCAGGCTGTTGGCATCCAGCTCCAGCCGATCCAAGGAGATTCGGGCCGTCATCTCGAGGGTGTTGCAGACCTCCACAACCCCATCCAGAAAGTTGAGGTGAATGGTCAGGTGATGGAGCGCCACCGGGAGCTCTCCAAAATCCTCACGCCTGTATTTCCATTTTCGTTCCGTCATGGGTCATCCACTCACTCTTGAGAAGGGTTGTCACTCAGAGGGCGTTTAGAAATCTCGCTATCGTACTGAAAGTCTAATAGCAAATCGTCCGGCAGCGATGATAGGGCTTGTGTCGGAAGGGCTCGAGCTGGCCCAGCTGCCAGAGCCACTGGTCCACTGCAGCACTCGTTACATCATGGCCGGTCTCCTTGAATGCCTTCTTGATCTCTTCGACGGCCCAGATAGTCATGGCTCGAATTTCAACTTCTTCGGGACCTCCTGCAGCAAGGTAATGCAGGCCGTCGACGGCTTCCGCCAAAACCGGCTCGTAGGAGATGATTCCCAAAGCTCTGAGTACCTGTGGCAGCTTGTAGTCGGCGAAGCCCGTGAGCTCATGGACGTCGCAGAACGCTCCAGGCCCACTCCCGCCAAATGCCTGGTACAGGTCGGAAGCCAGAAGCTGGGCACGCTTCCAGAAGTAAACGGTCCGTCCATCATACCGGGCCTCGTCACGAAAGCTGGGAAAAGATGAGGCCACACGAGCTGCGAGTGCTTTTGCACTTCCATGAACGGATTCCACCAGGTTTGCCGCATCACCTCCCCAGTCCCGCATCAGTATGTGCCCGGCCTCTCGGAGATTGGCAAGCCTCTCCGCAAAAAGAGGTATCTCGCCCTCTCCGCGAAAAACGCTCTTCAAGTGATCCTCGTTCATGCGGGCGAGGTACTCCGCACGGGTGATGGGGACCGATTCTTCCACGGCCCGCTTGAGGCTTGCAGCAAGTCCCCAGTAGCCCGACCACGGCCGCCCGTCATACTGGACGGTCCAGGTCGGCTCTCCCGGGTCGGGCCAGAAGCAGTGGTTCAGGATGTCGAGCACAAAGATCCAGCGTACCGTCTCCGCCGAGTGATCCCGAAAATGACAGGGATGATCCCAGCCGCCTGATAGATTCAGCATGTGCGACCACTGCGCCAGGGCTGCTGAAATCCTTTCGGGACGAAAGGATACAAGACGCGAGCGCGAGACGACCCACTCGACTGTTTCCAGTACCTGAAATTGAGGTGATGAACCCGGGCTCACCCGCCCTTCACCTTTCTTGAACGCAGCGCCTCGGGGGGCGTTTATTCCTTCACTTCGCCACCCTTCACTCATTCAGTGAAGTTTCATGATTCGAAACTCATTCTTTCCTCGCTTGACTTCTACGATGAAATTATAATACTTTACTTCGCGCTCTGGTTCCAGCTCCTGTTCATGAACGACTATCCTGTTCCATCCAGACGAGTGACCAGCAAAGCTTAGTCAGTGTGAATTGCCCGTCGGTTGACGGGGCAGAAGTGAAGAGCTGTGCTTCGAAACACGAACCCATGCATGGAGGAAGTGGAATGAAGAAAACTCTTTGTTTTTTAGCCTGTTTCGCCGCCATCGTCGGGCTGTTCGCCCCCGGTGTTTCGGCTCAGGAAACCATCAAAGTCGGCATCATTCTCCCCCTGACCGGAGGGCAGGCTGCCTTTGGAGAAATTGAGAAGAACTCCTTCGAGATGGCCCTGGAGGAAATCAATGCAGCGGGCGGAATACAAGGCAAGAAGCTGGAGTTCATCTTCGAAGACGACACGGGAAAGCCTGAAGTTGCGCGCTCGGCCGCCGAGAAGCTCATCAACAAGGACAAGGTGGTCATGCTGGGAGGCGGATACGGCAGTTCCGAGACCTTCGCCATTGCAGGGGTTGCGCAGCAGAGCCGCATGCCGTTCCTGGTTAACACGGGCTCGGCCGACAAGATCACCGAGCAGAAATGGGATTACGTGTTTCGGCTCAACCCGCCAGCCAGTGACTACCCTGAGGGTCTGGAAAGCTTCCTGACCGAGGTTGTGAAGCCCAAAACGGCTGCCATTCTCTACGAAGACAGCAATTTCGGCACCAGCAGCTCCAAGAGCTTCGAGGAGACCTGTGAGCGGCTGGGGATCAAGGTACTCGTCAAGGAAGGCTATTCCAAGGGCGGCGTGGACTTCAAGCCGCTCCTGATCAAGGTGAAGCAGGCCAACCCCGACCTGGTGTACATGATCTCGTACGTCATGGACGCCGCCCTTCTCATGAACCAGTCCATGGAACTGCGGCTCACACCAAAGCTTTTTGTGGGCGGAGGAGCGGGCTTCACCCTGCCCGAGTTTCAGAAGAACGCCGACAAGGCGGCCAACATGGTGTTCTCGGCGACCCTCTGGTACCAGACCCTGCCCTATCCCGGCGCCAAGGAATACTTCGACAAATACGTGAAGAAGCACGGCAAGGAAACGGAATATCACGGAGCGGAAGCTCACGCCGCGGCCTACGTCATCGCCGACACCCTGAAGAGGGCCAAGTCGCTCTCCCCCGACGACCTGAGGCAGGCACTCTCCGAAACGGATCTCAAAACCGTCTTCGGCCCGGTCAAGTTCACCGCGTATGGAAAGATGACCAATCAGAACAAGCTCCCCACTTACCTGGTCCAGTGGATCGACGGGAAGCTCGAGTTGGTCTGGCCCAAAGATGTTGCCTCCAAGCCGTATGTCTACCCCATCGACTGGGAAAAAGTCTGGAAATAGACGTTGAGCCTTTTGGGGTTGCGCTGGTGAATGGGCAACCCCATTTTTGTGACCCGGAAGGAACCACTTTATGGAAGTGCTGATTCAGACGCTGGTTTCCGGACTGCTCATCGGGGGCATCTACGCCCTCATCGGAATCGGCATGACCCTCATCATGGGCGTGATGAAGATCATCAACCTGGCCCACGGGCAGCTCATGATGGTGGCCATGTACATCACCTACGTTCTCTTCGAAGCCTTCGGGCTGGACCCCTATTTTTCCCTCTTCATTGCCATGCCGTGCCTGTTCGTGCTGGGGGCGGTGATCCAGAAGTTTTTGCTCAACCCCCTGCTCAAGGTCGATTCCATCCTTCCTGAAAACCAGGTGCTCATGACCGTGGGTGTGGGGATGGTCTTGACCGAGGTCATCCGATTCATCTTTCAATCCGACTACAAGTCCGTGAAGACCTCATACAGTTCCAGTGCCATGTATTTGGGAGAGATTTCCTTCAACGTCCCCATGGTAGCCGCCTTCGGTCTGGCGCTGCTTCTCACTGCGGGGCTGTTTTTCTTCCTCCTCAAGACAGACCTGGGAAAATCCGTTCGAGCCACGGCTCAGAATACCGATGCGGCCCTCCTCATGGGGATCAACGCCCAGTGGATCACCATCCTGACCTATGGGCTGGGGTCCGCGCTGGTGGCCGCCGCGGGGACCCTGCTGCTGCCGATCTATTACCTGTTTCCGGACATTGGTGGACCTTTCACCCTCAAAGCCTTCGTCATCACCATGCTCGGAGGCATGGGGAGCACGGTGGGTGCCATCCTGGGCGGCATTGTCCTCGGGATCGCCGAATCCCTCGGCGCGACCTACATCTCCATGATGCTCAAGGACGCCGTGGCCATGGTGATCTTTCTTCTGGTGCTGATCTTCCTCCCCGGGGGATTGAAGACGCTGACCAAGGTCTAACATCGTTGCCAAGCGGTTCATCATTCCGGGATCTTTTCAGGATACGTTTATGAAATCATCTCTTTGGCCCTTTTTGATCATACTGGCTCTCATCGCCCTGTTCCCCGTCGCGGTCACCTCCGAGTATTACCGCCACATCTTCATCATATCCCTCATGTGGGTGGTGATCGGGTCGTCGTGGAACCTCCTGGCCGGTTACACCGGGCAGGTCTCGTTCGGGCACGCCATATTCTTCGGGACGGGAGCCTACACGGCGGGACTGTGCGTGACCAAGCTCGGCATCTCGGCCTGGTGGGGAATGCTCCTGGGCGGTCCCATATCGCTGCTGGTCGGCCTGGTCATCGGCTGGATCTGCTTCCGGCTCCGAGGTCCCTATTTTGCCCTGGCGACCATCGCCATCGGGGAGATCTTCCGGCTGGTGGCCACGGACTGGAGAAGCTTCACCGAAGGCATGGAGGGGATCCTGATCATCCAGACGTTCCGGAGCAAGCTGCCCTATTATTACCTGGCGTTCGGGCTGGCCATTCTGTGCACCTTCGCCATCTACCACGTTATGAAGTCCAAATGGGGCTACTACTTCGTGGCCATCCGGGAGGACCAGGACGTGGCGGAGCATATCGGCATCAGCGCCTTCCGGTACAAGAGCCTTTCCCTCATGATCAGCTCCTTCTTTACGGGCACCGCGGGCGCCTTCTACATGAATTACATGGCCTTCATCGATCCGCACGTGGTCTTCTCCCTTCACGACATTTCGATCATGGCCATTCTAGTGGCCATCATCGGCGGCGTCGGGACCATGTGGGGCCCGGCCGTGGGAGCCTTCATCATGGTCTGGCTTCAGGAGACCTTCCGCAGCGCCTTTTTCGGGCTCATGCCCCGGTGGGTCAGCGAAGCCCACGTGCTGGTCTTCGGTCTTCTCGTCATCTTTGTCATTCGCTACCTGGCCAACGGCATCATTGGAGACTGGCCCAAGATCCGGCGCCTCTGGTCCAAAGACCGTGAACTGTCCTACTCCAGCAGCGGGAATTGATATGAGCTTCTTTGAAACCAAGCATCTGACAAAAAGCTTCGGCGGGCTCATCGCCGTGAACGATCTGAGCTTCCAGGTGGAAAAGGGGGAGATCTTCGGGCTCATCGGCCCCAACGGTTCCGGCAAGACAACGGTCTTCAACCTGATCACCGGCTTTTATCCCATCACCTCCGGCGATGTCCTTTTCAGGGGAGATCGGCTGAACGGAATCCCGACCTGGAAGATCTGCAAGATGGGAGTGGGCCGCACCTTCCAGGTGGTCAAGCCGCTCCGGCGCATGACCGTCCTCGATAACGTGGTCACTTCGGCGTTCAATCACACGGGAGACCACGATGTGGCTGAGAAGAAGGCCAACGAAGTGCTGGAATTCTGCGAGCTGATCAAGAAGCGGGACTTTCCGGCCAAGGGGCTGACCATCGGGGACCGCAAACGGTTGGAGATCGCCCGCGCTTTGGCCACGGGTCCCGAGCTCCTCCTGCTGGACGAGACCATGGCCGGCCTCACCCCGCAGGAACAGACGGAGGGTGTCGAGCTGATCCGCAGGATCCGCGAATCAGGGATCACCATCATCATCGTCGAGCACATCATGCACGTCATCATGAACATCTGCGACCGCATCCTTTGCATCAATTACGGCCAGGAGATCGCCTCCGGATACCCCGCTGAAGTGGCCAACAACCATGCGGTTATCGAAGCTTATCTCGGAAAGGAATAGAGCATGCTGCGGGTGGAGAATATCAACGCCGGCTACGGGGACATCCAGGTCCTGTGGGATGTCTCTTTCGAGGTGAGGGCCAATGAGTTCGTGGTGCTCGTAGGGGCCAACGGCGCCGGCAAGAGCACCATCATGAAGACCATTTCGAGCCTCCTCAAGCCGTCCGGCGGGGCCGTCTATTTTGAAGATCAACGGCTTGACCAGGTGCCTCCATACAAGATCATCGACCTCGGCATCGCCCACATCCCCGAAGGCCGCCAGCTGTTTCCCGAAATGACGGTGAAGGAAAACCTGGAGCTGGGCTCGCTCTGCCCGAGAGCCAAGGGCCGGCGCAAGCAGTCCCTGGAGTGGGTGCTGGAGCTCTTTCCACGTTTGAAGGAGCGCCAGAAGCAGCTGGCCGGCACGATGTCGGGCGGCGAGCAGCAGATGTGCGCCATCGCCCGGGGCCTCATGTCGCGCCCGAAAATGGTGCTCTTCGACGAGCCCTCCCTGGGGCTTTCACCCCTCCTTACGCAGGAGATCTTCCGCCTCGCCCGCCAGATCCACGACGAGGGACTGACCCTCCTCATGGTCGAGCAAAATGTGAAGCAGACCCTCGCCATCTGCGACCGCGCCTATGTCCTCGAGAACGGCCGGATCGTCCTGGAAGGCAAAGGCCGCGACATGCTCGAGGACCCCAAGGTCAAGGAGGCCTTCCTGGGCATCTGACACAGGCCGTTTCCTCACCGTCAGCACATTATCGCTGACATCCCGGACAAGCTCCCGATCAGGGTGCCACGGCACCTCACAACAGGTAAGGTTCGCGCCGACAGCCGTCTCCAGGTTCTCGAAGGTTCTGCGCTTCGTGCCAGGGCAAGCGGTGGTGGATGGCCTTAAAGAAGAGGAGCGAATCATGTCGGGGAAGCAAGGCGAGAACAATGTGCACCTTGTTCTGGCGGCCGGTGGGGCACGTTGCCTCAGCTACGTCGGCGCTGTCGCCGCCCTGGAGGAGCGGGGTATATCCTTTGCCAGCGTTTCAGCCTGTTCTGCCGGCACATTGATCGGGGCCTTGCTGTGCGCAGGGATTACCGGCTCCGAACTGGAGGAGAAGATCCTGTCCACGGATCTTTCAAGGCTGGCCGGAGAACCGATTCTTCCCCGACCTTTCCATTGTCTCGGGTTGCTCAAGTGGCCGTTCGCCATGTACCGGAAGCCTGGCTTCCAGGCCTTTTTTCAGGAATTGCTGGACGGTCTCGATCCGCTCTTCAAAGACCTTCAAATCCCGCTGTCCATAGCCGGGCTGGATATCGCAACGGATCGAATTCTGGTCTACTCAAAGGACCAGCATGAGGACATGCGAGTCTCCGAAGCCATTCAGATCGCCACCGCGGTGCCGACCATGTATCCACCCCACAGAGACAAAACGGGCAAGCGCATTGTCGTCGATGCAGCGGTCGTCACTCAATGCCCCGTGTGGATTGCGGCGGGTCACGACGATCCGTTGCCGATCCTGGCCTTGACCGCTGCCCCACCGCGACCCTCGACCCGAACACCCCGATCCTTCCTGCACTTCATCATCGATGTCTTCGTTTCCGATGTCTTCAGCCGCGATCACTACTACATGCAGCAGCTGCCAAGGGTTCGCCCGATCGAAATCGACTGCAGGGATATCGCTTTCAACCAGTTCGACCTCTCCATGAAACAGAAGCGGGAACTGCTGAACAAGGGAAGGAACAAGGCGGAAGAACTGCTCCAAAGGATGGGAGACGATCTCTGGGATACCAATCCGCCGCCCTTGATGCTCCAGCGCAAACCTACGCCCGAGGATCTCGCGGAACAGCAGGCGGCGAAATTGATTACCGGATTCCAGAGAAAGCTGCCCAAGCTCATGCGTGAGCAGGTTTTTATCAGTTACAGTCATGAGGACGCGCCATGGCTGGAACTGCTGAAGGCGAAGCTTCGCACCTTTACGAGAGCGCGATCTCTCCTTGTTTGGGATGACACCCTCATCAGGCCGGGTGAGAGATGGAAGGACGAAATCCGGAGAGCCCTTGCATCGGCCAAAGTCGCAGTCTTCATGGTCAGCAGAAACTTCCTCAGTTCCCGCTTCATCACCGAGGAAGAGCGTTCTTACCTAGTGTGGGCTTCTCAGCAGGAGGGGGTCCGAATCATATGGTTCACCCTGGACATCTGTGATTACGAGCCTGAGAAGCTGAATGATCTTCAGGCGGCCTGGGATCCGGCCAGGCCGTTGGGGGGCCTGTCGAGTGAAGAGCGGGATGCTGCTATGGCCAAGATCGCTGAAGCGATTGCCAGGGCGCTCGGCAGTGATTCCAAGGAATCATCGCAAGAGAGCTCAAACCCAGAAGGCGCTTGAAGGAAGGGACAGCCACGGCAGCCTGCCTCCTTTCTTGTCTGCCCGCAACAGAGAGTGCAGGCAGAGCCATCCATCGCCAAGCATTTTCGCTTTCCCCTTCTTGAACCACAAATGGGGCATTCACCATGAGTCTTCCTTGTCTTTATCATCACCGGAGCAGATCGGTCCGGCCTGTCCGGATAGCGTCCATGAAGAGCTTTCCGGTCAGCCTGAGTTTTCCCAAGGGACCCTTTTTCCTGGCCATGATGATGTCGTAAAGATCTTCGCGGTTCTTTGGCGGCCTCGCCTCAGTCGGCTTCTTATGGAGGGAGACGGCCCTTCTGGGGCAGGTCTGCACGCAAAGGCCGCAGCCGATGCAGAGATCCAGGCTCACCAGGGCAGGCTGCCCTTTTGCCACAACTTTGACCGCCCCGACCTGGCAGCGTCTCTCACACACGCCACAACCGTCGCATTGACTCTCATCAACCGCTGCCTGGAAGTTTGAAGACCAGAATTCCAGAGGTTTGGGAAGCTTTCTGTGAAGATCGAGCATCCCGCAGCAGCATCCGCAGCACGAACAGATGAAGTCGGCCTTTTCGGTGTTGGAAGGCTGCAGGACCAGGCCGTCCCTCTGATTCTGCTCGATGATCTCCGCCGCCTCATTCCTGGAAATCTCCCTGCCGTGGCAGCCCAGCAACACCGACTGGGCCAGGCCGCCCAGGGCGAGGCAGGTTTCTTTCCGGTCCGTGGATTTGCAGGACTTGCCTTGCAACGACCGCTTTTTGCGGCAGATGCATTCAACGATGGCGAAAGGACTTTCAGCCTGCTTCAGAAGCCGCGTCACTTCATCAAACGTGCTGACGTGGCTGAGCGGCTGGATACTCCTTGCGATGGGGATGGTGCGCATTTGAGGAACATCCGTGCTCAGAAACTCGACTCCGAACCTCCTCTCGCGGGTATATGCGTCGAAATCCCTGATGAATTCCGGGGTCAGCCTGTTCAGCTGCATTTCGTACATTCCCACAACCAGGGGGGCGTTGCAGTACACCCTCCTGCCATCCTTCACGCTGGATTCAATTCCCCCGTTCCTGTGAATGCGGTCCAAAGCCTCAGCCAGCTCCCCGGGTGACTTGACCAGATGCGCAGCCCTCTCGAAGATCGTTTCGAGCGGCTCGGGTCTGTAGCTCAGACAGGAAGCGATCTCAGCGTCTCGCAGAGTGAAGATGTGCTTCAGTAATCTGATGTCAGCCCCCGAACTTGCTGCGGGAAATCCCACTGCCTGCCTGTCCAGATGCTGCTGCAGTCTGCGATAGGTCTGTTCGTCCTTGTCCAACTCAGGCTCCACTTCAATAGAGGCTCCCATGAACGCACACGGCAAAGGTCACCCCCTGAGCTGGATGCAAGGCCCCGATAAGGATGACTCCATGGGTAGCATTGGGAAAAGCTTTGGAACAGGTTACTCGGAAGGATGGTCTCATTCCACCGCAAACCGGGTTTGCAGTGGAATGAGGGAACCCGAAGTTACTAAGCGCCCGCCTTGAGGGGTCCGACAGCGTCCCATGGGGATGAGCTCGCAACACGATACGGCTTCGCATTCTCAGGGGGCGTCGCGAAAGATCTCACGCCTGTTTTCGCGATGGTCCACCACATAATACAGCGAGGCCTTCTGCTCCAGTTCTCTCTGAAGCTGCGGCAGGGTTGCGCGGTCGATGTCGTAGGCCCGGATATAGACCATGCGGTAGCCTGCGGGCATGCGCTCGTAGCTTCCCAGGATGCTGGCGATCCGCCCCCCGTGGCCCCGAATGATGTCCGTCAGGTCCTTGATGGTCCCGGGATGATCCTCCGTCTTGAAAGCGAACTGCACTCCTCGCTTTCCAAGGCCGCTCAGCTCGATGAGCACATTGAAAAGGTCGTCGCGCGTGATCATCCCCACGACCTGGCCCTTGGCATCCACGACGGGAACGCCTGAAATCTTGTTCTTCAGCAGAACCTCGGCGGTCTCCTCCACCGTCCAGTCGACGGGCACGGTGACCGGATCTTTGGCCATGATGTCCTTGACCTTGATCTTGGAAAGCAGATAGAGGAGCTCGTGAACATCGAGCGTCGTCGCATCGGAGGCCGATGCCCGTTTGAGATCCGTGTCGGAGACGACACCCACCAGCTTTCCGTTCTTGATGACCGGGAGCATCCGGATCTTATGCTCTTTCATGATGGCTGTGGCCCGCTGCATGGATTCGTCTTCACCAACGGACACAACATTCTTGCTCATCCAATCCCTGACAAGCATGGAAAATCCTCCTGATCGAGACACCGTGTGATGAGAATGGGAAAACCTAACCTTACAAGCTATTTATGGTACGATTTCATAAGAAAATCCATAAGAAAGTTGTGCCGGTTCAGGGTGGGATCCTCGATCACTTTCCCATGGAGATCGCTGAGCACCCGGCCAACGGCTTCACCGGGGGGAATGCCCAGGATTCTCATGATGTCGGACCCATTCACAGCCAGTTCACGGACATCCACCGGAAACCCCGATTCCAGCTGCCCGAGGATCCTGCCGCGGAGGCTCAGCCATTGAGCCTGATAATCTGAAGACACTGCTGAAAGGGCTCCCGCATGGGCCTCAGCGAGATCGATCCAATCCTCGAGCAAACTGCGTCCTACCCGTGAGATGGCTCGCCTCAGCTCCGCATCCGACCAGTTGCACGAAGCAGCCGTGAGCTGATGGGCCACAAGGGAAACGACGCTCCGGCAATCACGAACAGAGGCCTTCCATCGAACGAGGATCTGCTCGGCAGCACGCGAGCTTCGCTCCGGATCGGTTGGACAGAAGCCTGACCCTGGAGATTCAGCACCGCCACAGTCTGAACGGCACAGATTGTGGCAGAACGCAGCAAGCCGTACCCTGATCCGGGCCGGACTGCACTGGACAGTCCGAGCGGCATGAAGCAAAACAGGCTCCGGGTGGTCCCCGAGGCTCCCCCTCTCCGAGCTCATCTCGGGCAGGGTTTCACGGATCACACCACCGCGGTGCATCCAATCCACCGCCTCCACAACCTCACGCCCTGTGAGCAGCCGCACCCACTCCTCACGAATCCGCTCAGCGGCCACCCGAGACAAACCGACCGCCTCCTGCTGCAGGGCCGCGAACGTCTCGTCATCGGGGCGAAATCCATAGGTGGACACAAAACGGCCCGCACGCAGCGTTCGAAGCGGATCTTCCCGAAATCTGAGAACCGGGCTCCCGACCCCGCGCAGCAGGCCAAGCTGCAAATCCCCCCTTCCTCCATGGGGATCGAGAAAGTCTGCCCCGGGATAGGACCATGCCATGGCATTGACGGTGAAGTCGCGGCGCCCCAGATCTGCCAGGATTCCCTCAGCACCCGCCCTCGGAACCGTCGTCACCTCCACGCCGCGGAACGGGGTCAGGATTTGAACGGTTCCATGCCGCAGACCGAACAGGGCCACTCGAGAAAAAAGCGATGCAACACGCTCGGGTGCCGCATCGGTCGCCAGATCCCAATCCTTGACTGATCGCCCGAGCAGAAGATCCCGGAGCGCTCCCCCGACGATCCACACTGAATGCCCGGCTTTTCGGATGCGCTCCATGGCCTCGAGGACGTCTTCAGGGATATTCCGGGCAGTCACGGTCTCAGCTGGCATGACCGAAATCCTTGGGGCGGCGGAGATGCCGCAGTTTTTGGCAGAGTATTTGCTTGTCATGAATGATCCCGAGCATAGCGCCTTCGCTTGAAGAGTAGACGATTGGAGGGGGGTTGCGCAACGGGAAGCGCGAGGGTTTGGCCGTCGGATTTCTGCATGTATCTCTGGCGTCACGTTTTGCGCTTGATCTTTGAGGGTTTCTTCACTATATGATTATTTTGAACGTGTTGAACATCCATGATTTTCCGTATCATGTTCACAAACGAGGGGTTGAAAACGGGGGGAACCGATGGACGCGCTCAAAGTCATGGAAGAGGCAAACAAGATCATTGAAGATTTCACTCCGGGTCAGTTCGCCATGTACATTGCCATCTACACGATTCAAATCTGTCTCTGCTTCTGGGTTGGCCTGAAGCTTCTTTAGCACTGCGAGGCATACCGGCAAGGCCATATTGACCGATCCTGATTCACAGAGGTGGATCAGACAGCTTTTTTCAAGAGGGACCCAAAGAGCTTGTGATGTTCGAAACGGCGTTGAATCAGCTTCTCGTTCTACTTCTCCTCAGCCTTGCGGCCAGGACGCGGGAACCCAGCGCCTTCCGACCGGAGCAGCTCCCAATGAGCTGACTCCCACAGACAGAGAGAGTGCTAAAGGCCATGGGTTCCCGCCCATGGCCTTTTTGTTTTCTCGGAATGGACGGATGCTGAACATCAAGCAAGATTGAGAGGAGGTGAGGATCATGGGGCTTGCTGGCCCAGTGGATTTATTTAGGATCCTTGGAGGACTGATCGGGATGTTTTTCGAGGATTCTCTCATTTATTCCAATACTCGAATCAAGCTGCTGGAGCAGCAAAGGAGCTCCCATGAGCCGCAAGATCATTGTTTTCGACACCACCCTGAGAGACGGGGAGCAGATCCCCGGAGCGAAGCTCAACAAGCGACAGAAGATCGAAATCGCGACACAGCTGGCCAAGCTGGGAGTCGACGTCATCGAAGCCGGTTTCCCCTGCTCTTCGCCTGAGGACCTCAAGGCCATCCAGGCCGTCTCGGAGCAGGTGAAAGGCCCCGTCATCGCCGGCCTCGCCAGAGCCGTGCAGCAGGACATCGACATCGCCTGGGATGCCGTCCGGAACGCTGAGCGCCCGCGGATTCACGTGTTTCTCGGGTCGTCGGATATTCACCTGCAGAAAAAGCTGCGCCAGGATCGGGAATCGGCCCTGCAGCGCGCGGTCGACGCCGTCAAGTATGCCAAGAAATACTGCGAGGATGTGGAGTATTCCACGGAAGACGCATCCCGGACGGATTTCGAGTACCTGTGCCGCGTCATCGATGCCGTCATCGCCCATGGCGCCACGGTCATCAACGTCCCCGACACGGTTGGATATGCGACCCCGGATGAATTCGGAGATCTCATCCGAAGGCTTCGCGAGGGCGTACCCGCTCTCGACAAGGTGACACTCAGCGTCCATTGCCACAATGACCTGGGGCTGGCGGTGGCCAACAGCCTGACGGCGATCCGCAACGGTGCCCAGCAGGTCGAGTGCACCATAAACGGAGTAGGAGAGCGAGCCGGCAATGCCTCGCTGGAAGAGATCGTCATGGCGATCAAGACCCGGCAGGCTGTATACCAGGCCCATACGGACATCAATACGAAGGAGATCTATCGTACGAGCCGCATGGTGAGCCGTCTCATGAACATCCCCGTGCAGCCGAACAAGGCTGTTGTCGGGGCCAATGCCTTCGCCCATTCCTCGGGAATTCACCAGGATGGAATCCTCAAGGACCGTACGACCTATGAGATCATGAGGCCCGAGGACGTGGGCATTAAGGAGCACGCCATCGTCCTCACGGCAAGATCGGGGCGGGCCGCTCTGCGCCATCGCCTGACGGAACTGGGCTATGAGCTCACTGCGGAGCAGTTCGAGAAGGTCTATCAGCGGTTTATCAACGTTGCCGACCGCAAGAAGGAGATCGGCACTCGCGACCTCACCACCATCGTGGAGATCGAGCTCACCAAAGTCCCTGAGACTTTTACTTTCCACAGCCTCCAGATCATGAGCGGCAACACCATGACTCCCCTCGCTTCCGTTTGCCTCAAGAAGGAAGGCGAAACGATCACGGACGCCGCCACCGGTAACGGCCCCGTGGATGCCGTTTTCAACTGCATCGAGCGCATTATCGGACAGCAGGGGATTTTGCGGGACTACGACCTGAAAGCCGTCACCATGGGGAAGGACGCTCTGGGCGAAGCCATGGTCCGCGTGGAAATCGAGGGGGCCGTCTATTCCGGCATCGGTACCAGCCCGGACGTCATCGAAGCCAGCGGACGGGCCTATCTCAACGCATTCAACCGCTTCTTCGCCAATTCACATTGATGGACGGAGGTCGGAAGGCGGAAGGCGGAGATCAGATGTCGGAGGTGAGGGAACGGAAGCGGCGAATCAGGTGTCGGCAAGGCGTCAGGAGCACGACAGTGGCCGGACGCCGCCCGCCCGATCCACGACGCCAGGAGGTTTCTCCCTCCATGCAAAATCTCAAACCTGCCCGTATGGTCTCGCCATGATGCGAATCGTTCGAATCATCCTGGGGATTGTGTTCATCGTGCTGGGGATTCTGGGGCTGTTTCTGCCGATTCTCCAGGGGGTTCTCTTTCTCACGATCGGTGTATTTCTACTCGCCTCTCATCTGCCCTTCTTTGGCCGCATTCTGTGTTGGTTTGAAAGGAAGATCCCGGCCCTGGAACGACTCATGGAGCGCATGCGCCAATTCGTGCACAAGGACTGGCACCCGCCTCCCTGCCCCCCCGAGGAGGACTGAGCCCTCACACCCAGAGACTGCAAAGGAGAAATCGTGAGCCGAGTTGCATTGTTTGCTTTCAACGGAGACCCCATGTGTTTCATGCATGTGATGCTCAACGCGCTGGACATGGAAGAAAGAGGCACCACAGCCAGGATCATCCTGGAGGGTGCTTCCACGAAGCTCATTCCGGAGCTCACGCGCGAGGGCAGTCCTCTGGTCAAGCTCTACGAGAGAGTGAAATCGCGAGGACTCATGGAAGGTGCGTGCAGGGCCTGCTCCAACAAGATGGGAACTCTGGAGGCCGCGCAAAAGGAGGGGCTGCCCCTCCTGGACGAAATGGGTGGGCATCCGTCCATGGAGAACTACCGTAAGGCGGGCTTCGAGATCGTCACTTTCTGAATATTGCCTGGACGTCATCCCCACGTGGTTCAGGCGGGGATCCAGGCATTTCATTACCTCTGGATTCCCGCCGGGAACACCCGAGAATGACAATTCACTCGGTCACTCATTTCAAGAACCCGACCCGATCAAGCTGCGGGCAGGTTCGATGCCGCGAATTTCCAGTTGATGAGGTGCTCGATCACGTTTTTCACGTAGTCGGCCCGCTTGTTCTGGTAATCGAGATAGTAGGCGTGCTCCCAGACATCGATGGTCAGAAGAGGCACCTGACCATGGACGATGGGGGTATCGGCATTGGATGTGCTCACAACCTTGAGCCTGTCCTCCTCCAGGACGAGCCAGGCCCAGCCGCTGCCAAACTGACCCATCGCTGCGCCCGTCAATTCCTTCACGAAGTTCTCATAGCTTCCAAAAGCTCCATCCAATCGCGTGGCGAGCTCGCCTTCGGGCTTCCCCCCACCGCCGGGTGCCAGGCTGTTCCAGTAAAAATCGTGATTCCAGGCCTGGGCAGCATTGTTAAAGGTGGATACCTTGTCGCCAAACCCCGAGGTCTTCTGAACGATATCCTTGAGTGAGAGTCCGGCAAGACTGGTGCCCTTGGTGAGCTCGAGGGTCTTATCCACATAGGCCTTGTGGTGTTTTCCGTAGTGAAACTCCATGGTCTTCTTGGAAATGTACGGTTCGAGTGCGCTTTGCTTGTAAGGAAGATCCGGAAGAGCCACTGCGGACGCCCCTCCCGTCCGTGAGTCGCAGCCGCTGAGACCCGCCATTCCCAAACCCAGAACAGCGACACCCGCCGCCGCACTCACCATGAATTCCCTCCGATCAATCACCCCGCCAACACTGCGAAACGGCATACAAACCTCCTTCGTGTGAGCCCATTCCATACAATCCATAATTAACAATCCATACGCACTGCCACAATTCGTGTCAAGCGCCGCCCTATCGAGACAAGCCTGCCTGCACTTTGAAAACGTAGACGTTTGCAGTGTCGGCCTTTCCACCAGCATTCCTGCCGATTGATTCGGAGGTCGTGCTCGTTCACCAGGGGAGCGCGACAAAGGCATCGTTCATAACACGGCAGGCATTTGAAGGAATGAATGTTTGAAGCGGATCGAGCAAACCATTCAATCGTTCGTTCGGCGGGTGAGGAATGAGGTGGACAGGAAGGGGTGAGGTGGACACTGTTTTGTTGTGTCCACCTCCGGAGTTTCCATCATGCGGTGAAGGTATCAGGATTCCCCCACGTGATACGTGGGACCCTGAATCGGGGGATAGGAAGGCATCCCCTCTCCGTCAGGTCAGGAGAAACTCGTGAATCGCATCTTCCCAGTTGAGATTGGGGAGATTCCCGATGATATCTTCAACGATCTCACCACCAGTGGCTGCAAGGGACATCCCGTAGGTCTCCAGGACTTTTGCCTCAAGGCGAGCGGCTTCGGCGTTCACCCAGGCTGCCGCCTCCCGCTCGAAGAGCAGATTCTTAAGGTTGGGTCTCAGGTCCGTCGGCTCAACCACCATCAACCATCCATTTCCGTAAGGATCCTTGTTGGCGAGCTCGGGCTGGCCGGCCACCTTCTGGTTGGTCGCCACCACGATCCCCTTCACGGGCGAGAGCACCGCCGCCTCTTTCTTCCCCTTGTGGATCTGCCATCCCACTTCGGTCTGACCCACCTGAGCCCCGATCTTGGGCAGATCGATCTCCGAAGGCCGTCCGACCAGTTTCAGCGCGAAATCGTCCATGCCGATGCGCACAAAACCACCGTGCTCAACTCGAGCCCAGCTGTGTCCCCGGTGGTAATAGTAGCTGTCGGCCACCTGGAACCCGGACACCAGGTTCGTATGCACGGAGCCGAATGCTGCCGTCAGGTCGGATTCCTCCAGGTACTGGTCGAATTCGCAGACATTGCAGCGATATCCGTTGGCGCAAAAGTGATACTGGACTCGCCCCGTCAGCATGTGACGACATTCCCTCGGATGCTGATCCTTGGCCCTCATCACCTGTTCCCAGCTGGCGCCATCTCCCTTCTTCTCGAGACTCCGAACCATGGCCTTGTCGAAAGGGCAGCTGAGACAGTCGTAGGCATTGTCGCACAGTTTGAGATTGATGATCCCGGCCTTCATCCAGATGCACTGGTTGTCGGTGAGCGAGAAAACCTGGGGACCGCGTTTCTTCCTGTTATCGGCTTTGGCTTTCATGACTGCCTCCTCGGTTGTGGACTTCGTTTCAACAGATGGCCATAGCTATGATCAACTTCCATGCCAAAGGGAGGTAATCTCAGATATTGATGCCGATGGGGGTCGCAATCCCACAGCCAGTCATCCGGATTGCGGCACCCCGCCAGAGCCTGCCCGGGGACCGCGGTGTCTTGCTGGATCATTGCCAGTCCATTGTTTCCCGCCTCCTCATATCCTCATTGACAAATAGAGACTCTGATGATTTGTGTATTTTGAATTCAGGTGATGAGAGAGTTGGCGGCAGTGAGCCGGGAGTCACCCATGTTCGTCCGGAAGTATTCGCCACTGTAAAGAATCTGAATATCTCGATCCGGCTTTGCTTCCCCATCGCAGAGAACCTGGAAGTCCCCGCGCACTGTTAAGGTTTTTTGCTTCCTGTAAGGAAATTGTACACTCGGACTCCTGGTGGGAACATCGGCCATGCATAAAGACAAAATCATGAAGATTGCCGTCATCGGGGGGGGGAAGCGCTGTGAGGGCTTCCTGAAGATGTTGGACTCCATGCGGTTTCCCCGTTTGAAAGCCCAGATCGTGGCCGTGGCCGACCTCAACCCGGATGCAGCCGGCATGCAGCTGGCTCGCAGGAAAGGGATCACCACCACCAATGACTTTCTTGATTTCTTCAAGATCCCCGATTTGGACCTCGTGATCGAGTTGACGGGAAATGAGGAGCTGCTCGAAGACTTCCTCCGTCTCAAGCCTCCCCATGTGAGGGTTCTGGAAGCCACTATCTCCCGATTGTTCAGTGACACCATTCGCTTCATGGAGGAGTATCTTTTCGACAAACATCAGCTGGAGCTCACACAGGGAATCGTGGAGACCATATTCTCAAGCATCCAGGATCGCGTGCTGGTACTCCATCCGAACATGAAGATTCTGGACGCCAATGAGGCAATGCTCGAATCCCTCGGACTCACCAAGGAGGAAGTCCTGGAGAGATACTGCTACCAGGTCAGCCACTGGTCGGTCAGTCCGTGCAACGAAAAAGGGCACAGCTGTCCGTTGACGGAGAGCCGCGAGACGGGCAGGACCGCTTATGCCATCCACGAGCACTTCGACTTGAACAATCAGGCCAGGACGTGTGAGGTCACGGTCGTCCCGCTCAAGAACAGCGAGGGCGAGGTTGAACTGTTTCTCGAAATCATGAGAGACATCACCGACGAACTGGAGCGCCGGGTGGAACAGCGCACACGGCTTCTGACCGAGAACCTGGCACGGCTCATCCACGAGGACAAGATGATCGCCCTGGGAAAGCTCGTGGCCAGTTCCGTGCACGAAATCAACAATCCCCTCTCCGGCATCCATGCGCTGGCCCGACTGGTGCAGCAGGGACTCGAAGCCGGCACCCCCAGTGAAGAGGACCTCAAACAATACCGCTATTACCTGCAGCTCATCGATACGGAGTCGGCCCGGTGCAGTGCCATCGTCAGCAACCTGCTGTCTTTTGCCAGGCAACAGAAGACCGAAATGCATTACTTCCAGTTGAACGAACTGGTTCACAGGATCGCACTGCTTTTCGGCCACAAGATGGAGCTCCAGAAGGTGGAGCTGCGCCTCGAGCTTCTCGAGGAGCTGCCACGAATGCTCGGAGACCCGGGGCAGATCCAGCAATGCCTGGTCAACCTCCTGTTCAACGCCATGGAATCCATGCCGGATGGGGGCATCATCACCATTCGCACCAACTGGGAGCAGTCCAACAATATGATCCGGCTCGAGGTGGAGGATACCGGGATCGGGATACCGCAGGAGATGATGAGTCGGATCTTCGAGCCTTTCTTCTCCACCAAGAACCAGGAGAAGGGCGTGGGGCTGGGGCTTTCGGTCGTCTACGGCATCATCAAGGAGCACCAGGGAGTCATCTACGTTAAGAGTGAAAAGGGGAAGGGAACCAATTTCATCATTCGTTTCTTCGCCTATCCATCCCTCGACCACCCAGAAGAGGCTGCACCATGACAGGTCGCATCAAGATCCTCGTCGTTGACGACGAACTGATCGTCCGCGAATCCCTCATTGGTTGGCTCCGCAAATCAGGATACGAAGTGGCGGGGGCCGAAGGGGGACGTCAGGCCCTCTCCATCCTGGCCGAAAAGGACTACGATCTGGTGTTTCTGGACTTCAAGATGCCGGAGATGAGCGGCACCGAGGTTCTGGAGCAGATCAAGGCCAATTATCCCCAGACCATGGTGGTCATGATCACGGCCTATGGCTCCATTCAGATAGCCGTTGAGGCCATGAAGCTCGGCGCTCACGATTACCTCATGAAGCCTTTCGAGCCTGAAGGCCTGGCGTTGCTTGTCGAGAAACTGCTCAACCAGAAGAAGATCCTGGACGAGAACCTCATGCTGCGTGAGCAGGTCCGGACAAAAATCCGTTGCGATGACCTGATCGGGGCTTCCAAGTGCATGTACCAGCTGTTCGGGCTCATCGAAGAGGTGGCCGGGGTCGAGTCTCCAATCCTCATTCGAGGCGAGACGGGAACGGGGAAGGAGCTCGTGGCCAAGGCCATCCACTCCCGGAGCCATCGCTGCTATGGGCCCTTCATTCCCATCAACTGCGGGGCATTCACGGAGACACTCCTGGAGGGCGAGCTCTTCGGGCATGAAACCGGGGCCTTCACGGGGGCCGTGCGGGCCAAAAAGGGCCGGCTTGAAATGGCCCACGAGGGCACCCTGTTCCTGGACGAGATAGGGGAAATCCCGTTGAAAATGCAGGTGGATCTGCTGCGCGTTCTGGAGCAGAGAACCCTGCATCGCATCGGCGGCAACCGCGAGATTCCGGTGGATTTCCGGCTCATCTGCGCCACGCATCGAGACCTGCTGCGGGAAATCGAGCGGGGCAATTTTCGGCAGGATTTCTACTATCGTCTCAACGTCATCGAAATCGAGGTCCCCCCCCTGCGTGAGCGGGATGAGGACGTTCCGGTCCTGGCTCAGCATTTCGTTGAGCGCTTCCGAAGAGAGACCAACAAGCCCATTCTCGGCATCCAACAGCCGGCCCTGGATATCCTTTCGAGCTACGACTGGCCGGGCAATGTTCGCGAGCTCGAGAACGCCATTGAAAGAGCCGTGGTGCTGGCCAAAGGGAGATATCTCACGCGGGACGACTTCTCGTTTCTCTTCAAGGCCACACCCGCCCAAGGGGCTCCCCAATCTCTCAAGGACAACGAGAAGCAGCATATCGATCGGATCCTCAAGCTCTGCAAATGGAATATCACGAAAGCGGCCAATGTCCTGGAAATCAGCCGGATCACCCTGCACAGCAAAATCAAGAAATACGGCCTCCAGCCATCGATGAAATGAGCAAGAAGACCCGAAAAGACGCAGGCCCACTATCTCCATCACCGGGGAGCGCCCCGAGTCCAGCCGGACGGGACGCCACCGCCTCGCCGACGGGTCTTCCCCGCCATGTCCATGACTCGAAGGCCGCAGACGAAAAGAAGCCCCGGTCGATGTTTCATCTGGGCTTGATCGAGATGGGCCGCATCGGGGAATTCGCAGTCCGCGTGGTTGCCGCTCACGTTCAAACCCTCATCGGCATTCCTGTAGACATCCTGAATCCCGTCGAAATCCCGGAAGAGGCCTTTCTGCACCACCGGCAGCAGTATGATGCAGGGCTGGTCATCAAGCATCTGAATGGGCTCGCGAACTTTCCACAGAGCCGAATCCTGGGCATCGTCACCGCAGACCTGTGCATCCCTATCCTGACCTACGTGTATGGCGAGGCGGAAGTCGGGGGCAAGGTCGCCGTAGTCTCCACCTACCGCCTCAGTCAGAACGAAGACGGCAGTCCGACCGCCAAGGACCGCTATTACGAAAGGCTGGCCAAGGTGGCTTTGCACGAGGTGGCGCACACCTTCTCTCTCTACCACTGTGACGATCCCCGGTGCCTGATGCATTTCAGCCCTAAAATGGCCCATCTGGACCACATCACGCTGGCGTTCTGCGACCGCTGCGAATTCATGCTCCGCGAAAACGTTCTTCAGCTTTACCGCCGTCCCCCGATGCATTGAAAAGCTCAAGCCATTGCCCATTGCTGACCGAAGATTGGGATGAAGGATTCGGGAAAAGTCTCCGGAGTTCAGGACCGCCGGGCGCAAGTATTTCCGGTTGCCGGTTCCCAATCTCCAGCTTGGGAACCGGCTGATCTGGGCAGTCATTTGCGCCCGGCGGTCCTGGTGACTGGACTATGATCTGACCTACCATTCCCAAGGAGAAATGGAATGTTCCTCAATGGAATCACCCGGAAGATGGCCACGATGGGGTTGGTGCTTGGGATTCTATGCGTTTCGGGGTGTTCGAAGTCTGAGGAAGCCCCGGTTGAACCGGCCTCCATGCCTCAGATTTCCCAGGAGGCGCTCGATGCTGTGCGGGAATACCGCAACCAGCCCCTCAATCGCGCTCGAATGACACACTCCCTTGGCGATGAGAGAACACGGGCCATTGATGAAGCACTCAAACAGTGATCCTGCGGGATTTTTCTCTTCACAAGGTGCGATACGACCATCTATGATGCTCTCCAATTTCTGAATGGAGTGGAAAGCGCGCTCATGGCCAGGCCGGAGGTATGTATGGATCCAAATCTAATCACGTCCGAGGAGATCCTGCGATCCGGAGAGGTCCAGTTCGAATACTTCCGCTCCTCGGGACCCGGCGGCCAGAACGTGAACAAGGTCTCCACGGCCGTTCGACTGCGATTCGATGTGCTTCAGTCGCAGTGGCTGCCCGAAGACGTCAAGGTGCGCCTCATCCGCCTCGCAGGCAGTCGAGTCACCGAACAAGGGGTGCTCCTGATCGAAGCACAGCGGTTTCGAACCCAGGAGAGCAATCGCAACGACGCCACGGAACGGTTGATTCGGTTGATCGTCAGGGCATGGAAAAGGCCCCGCCGACGCATTCCCACCCGCCCCACCGCCGGCTCCGAACAGCGGAGGCTGGAATCCAAGAAACGCAGAGGACGGATCAAACAGGATCGGAGTCGAAGCAGGGATTTCGATTGACAGGTCCTTACACGAGTCTCGCGCGAAGGTATTCAGCGATCATTCAACCCAAAACACCTGCCCGCCGGCATCTGCAGGCTCGAGCGACGACACGCCCTGGCAATCTCGTTCAAAATCGATCAGGAATACAGTCCGAGCCCGTCCGGTCCGGTTCCCTCACCTTGCAGTCTTCATTCCTCGTGGCTAGCATAAGATTCAAATGATCGAAGCATTGGCTTCGAGAGTGTTCTCACTCATTTCGCTGTCTGTGCCTTGGGCGGTTTATGGACGGGAGAGAGACTGGCCACGCTGTTTGATTGGAACCTGATTTTGCCTCTGCCCACTCAATTAACTCTGCATTGTCCCAGCTGACCCAATGAACTGATTTGCATCGAGGGGAGGCTGCCATGAAAAAGCGCAGCAGTTTTATGATCGACCTGTCAGCGGGCAGGGTTTTCTGCAGAGATTGCAGGAAAAAGTGCCGGGAGCTTGACCTTGCAAACTACAAGGTTTTCTGGTGCGGCACCAAATCCTGTGGGAACGATGACGAGGCAAGGCTCTACCCGGGAAACAACTGGAAGGTCTACACGGTTTTGGAGACCCTCCAGGAGAACTCGATCAGTGAAATCACAACCCGCCTCGTCCAGTCCATCCAGGCCGGAACAGGGGTCAGGTGAAACAAGTGCCGAAGGTCATGGATCCTTGCATCAGCGCGCCGGTTATAAGCGCTGATCCTATAGACGCTCGACGTCAATCCGCCTCTTGAGCTGCCGCAACCGATCGAGGAATTCGCGCGTCTTCTCCGAGCTTCTGCGGTCGACCACGTGAGGCGTTATGGCGATGAGCAGCTCCGTCCGGTCTCTCTGCTTGCTTCTTACCGAGAACAACGGAGAAATGATGGGAATGTCCTGAAGGAACGGGATGCCATCTTTTTCCCTCTGGACGTTGTCCTCGATGATCCCACCAATGACCACTGTGCATCCGTCCTGCGCCAAAAGGGTCGTTTTGATATTGCGCTCGTTGAATCTGGGTGCGGTGTTCCCGGCTCCCACCTCGACTGTCTGTCCCGTCCTGCGGATGGTCTGCTCCACTTCGAGCCTCACCAGGCCACCCGCATTGATATGAGGCACCACGTTGAGGATGACGCCGGTTTCCTCGTACGAGATCGCACTGACGGTAGTCCCGCCTGTGCCCTCCCCAATGGCCGTGCCGGTCGGAACAGGCTCCCGCCCGCCGACGGTGATGGAGGCTTCCTTGTTGTCCGTCGCCAGAAGGGTCGGCGCCGAAAGCACGTTCACGTCCGTCCGGTCAGCGATGGCCGTGACGAGGGCAGCCAGATTGGACACATCTCCCGCGAAAAGGCGGAGCCCCGTTTGGGCGATTCTGAGCGTATCAGGATCGAATGCTGCATCCCCTATGATGCCGTTGTTAAAGATGGCCTTGAAATCCCCGGACTTGAACAGCCACTCGAGGCCATAGGCCAGGTCCTTGTTGAGAGTGACTTCAAGAATCATGACTTCGATGAGCACCGCCCGAGGAAGAATGTCCAGAGTCTCTATGGTCTTCTTGATCTTGGCGTAATCCGCCGCGTTGGCCCTGATGACCAGTGCGTTGTTGACTTCGTCGGGGATGATCATGGCATCACCGGTCAGTCCGTAGCCGGGCAGCGCTTCACCCGCACCGCCAGCCGTGCGAGCCCCGAACAATCCTCCCGTCCCCGTCCGGCCAGCCGTGCCGGTGGTTCCCGTTGTCGTGCCCGCCGTAGTGCCGAGTCCGGTGCCGGTTGTGGCCCCCGTGCCCGTTGCCCGAGTGGTCGATCCGAATGTGGAACCGACACTGCTTCCCGAAGTGGAGCTCAAACCCCTCGATGAAGAACCGAAACTGCCCCTGCTCGAAGATGAACCGAATCCTCCCCCAAAAGTCGAGGAACCGAATCCTCCACGGTACCCGGTACCCCTGGCACCGAAAGCTCCGACAACCTGCTGCTCAGGCCTCGCTCCCCCCACCCTGCCACCGCCCAGTCCAAAAACCTCGTTAAGGATGGAACCAATATCCACAGCCAGGCCGTTCTGAACGAAATACACGTGGATCTGCTCGCCGGTCTGCTCTCCCTGCACGTCCAGGGTATTGAGCCAGTATTTGGCCGTCCTGAGCAGCTCGGGGCTCTGGGCCATGCACAGAACCCCTCCGTAGTTGGGAAGCGGGATGAACGCGTAGTTGGCCTTGATGGCACTCTCCTTGAACAACTCGAGCTTCCCCATCAGGGCTTCCATGCTTTGGACCGCATCTTCGGGAGAAATAGAGGTGAGCGGAACGATCTCCATGTTCACTTCCGAGAGAACATTCACATCCAGTGCTTTCAGCACCTCGACAATCGTCCGGGCATTGTCCGTGTTCTCGATGAATATGAGCGTATTGGTCGTGTTCTCCGAAGTGACGGGCCTGCCTGGAGTCAAAAAGAACTTGATCGTGTTGATGGCCTGCTTCGCATCCATGAAACGCAGCCGGTACATGACGATGACAGGCTTCACCCCCTCCGGGCCTTCCTTCAACATCTGGGGTGAGGCGATGGGCAGGCTGCTGCTGGAGCTGCGCTGAGCCGGCTGCAGGTAGTAAACACCGGAGCGAGGCACCACAGAGATGTCGTTGGCCTCATAGACCCTCGTCACCATCTGAAGCAGCTCCTCCTTGCTGTACTCCCCGTCCAGGTACATGCTGATCCGGCCCTGAAGCTTGGGATCCAGGACGTAGTTCAGCTTCATATACTCCCCGAAAATCTGGTTGGTGACCTCAGCCACATCCGCCTTCTCGAAATTGAGAATGATCTTCTGGCGATCCCCGGCGGGAAGCGGAGGCTCATCCATGACCTTCTGGCCCGCTGCCGTGAGGAGACCCGACTTGATCTGACCGCTTAAACCGGCGTCGGGCTTGGGGGGCATGGCCCTCTTCTTCTCGCCCCTGGAATAGGCGGCGATATCGACCACCCTCTCGTTCTCACGCCCCTCGTCTCCCTGGGCAGGGGAGCCCGAATAGATCTTACCAAAGGGCGATATCTCCCGCGGGGCAGGTTTAGGGGGAGAAGCAGCACATCCAACAAACAGCACGATCAGACCCATTAAGGGAAGAATGCGGATCTCTCTCATACACCAGCCTCTCAAAGCAGCGTTTGGGCCAGGCTCTCCATTTCGGCATCCCCTCCGGCAAGCCATTCAGGCAGGCCGTAGAACGCACGGCCAACACTTATCTGGCAGCATTTTCCACAATATCAGGAAGCTGTAAAGGGACTTATGAGTAAGCCTATGATTTTTCTTTCTTTTCCATGAGAGCAGCCAGGATGACATTGACCACCAAATCCGGTCCGCCCTTCCGCTGAACCTTCTGAATATTGATCTCCTGGACCAGCAAAGCAGACTGGAAGTTTCTGGCTTTCTCGAGAAAATAGTGAAAACCTTCGATGGTGGTCATGAAATTGAACCGGAGGTGAACTTCCTGATACAGCCCATACTCCTTGCTGGCCAGTACCTGATAGGTCTTGATGTCCAGTTTCTGGCCTTCCTTGGCTGAAAGCATCTCGCTGAGCGTTGCAGCCAGCTGGTAGGGATCGTTGCCTTTGAACAGGAACTTTTGAAGCTCCTTAAGATCCGATTCCTGCTTGGCCAGATTGTCCCGGATGCTCTGGCTCTGCTGAAGCTTTTCGTTGTATTTCTTAACAAGCTCCTGCTGCTGGCTCAACCTGCTCTCCAGCCCTTCCTTCTCAGCCGAGAGAGGTGCAATCCAGATAAAATGCACGACCAGCAGGACCAGCAACGAAACCAGGCCGACCGCCAGGCTATAGCGATACTTTCGAATATCATCAAGGCTGAGCTCACGCCATTTCATGACTTCTGCTCCTCTTCATTCAACTCTTCATCGTCCTCGGTAACCTCAGCTTCCTCATCGGTCTCATCGTCGGCTTCGAGGTCTGCTCCATCCGCATTTTCCTGTGCACCGGCAAGAGCCTCTGTGGCGTCGGGCGTACTCTTGGCGGGGGAGATATCCAGCTGCAAATCGCCGATGGTCTTCCGGAATCTCTCCGCATCAAGCTGGAGCTGCACATTGAAGCGCTCCTGGTCAGAAGTGGGGTTCCGGGTTACGGGAGACGCGAATTTTACATCCCCAAAGCCTTCGATCTTCGACAACTCCGGCAGGTACTTGATGGCTGACTTGCTCTCTCCACGAAGGATGACCTGCCCTTTCCTCAGCGAAAAGTAGTTCAGGGATGTGTCTTCAGGAGTGATCTGCGTCAGCAGGGTCAGAAGCTCCATCAGCGGATAGCCCTCCGAATTGAACTGAGAAAGCGTCTTCTGGTCCTCCTGAAATTTCGAAATCCTTGTCTGAAGCTGTTCTATGGGCTTCCATTGGGCTTCGAGCGTGGCGGTCTGCTTCTTTAAACGCAGAGCATGCTCCTTGAGCTGGTTGAGACTGTGCACCTGGTAAAGGGCGAAGAGGGCGTAAAGGCCTGCGACAGCAGCCACAGGCCAAACCACCTTGGGAACCTTCCATGGCTTCAAATAAAGCGGTTCATCAAAGGTCCTGATCTCATCCTGTTGAAACAGGTACTCCATCCAATGCTCGACAAGCTTCCCTCGAACCGCCTGAACGCGAACGGGCAGATGATCCCAAACCCAGCTGGTTTCCGCTCTGCGCTCAATACTGTCCATGTCCTCGATCAATTCGATGGCGGGGCACTGTGCGTCATCGATCCCCTCCAGGCAGCGCGTCTTTTCATGGAGAAGCCGTAAACTCAGGGAGTCGTCCGTGACCAAGGTGGAATCCAGGAGCAAGCCCCGATAGAAGCTGTGGACCTCCAACTGGGAACGATTGGTGAGCCGTGCAACCAGCTGGACAGGAAGTTCTTCCCGGGATGAAGCACCTTCAGGGTCAAGAAAAACACTGTAGCAGAGGGCGGCAGGCAACGCGGCGAAACTGCGGAACATGCCGGCCGAGAGAGCCTGGTGGAGCTTCTCATAGGTTTCCCTGTGCATGTAAAAGATGGGGACCGAAAGATGATCTTCCACCTGGACCGGAGGCCCCGCAAAATGCAGGGTATCCTCATACTCGTGGAAGATGTTCTCCTGCCAGTCGAAGCTCAGGGCTTCGTCGAGCTGATCCTTGAGAGCTACCGGGTACACCGCTCGATGAAAGCTGTAGAACTCCAGGGGAAGGAGAAGCAGCAGGCCCGCATTCTTGCGGCCCCTGCCCCGCAGGTTGAGCCGGGACAGGCAGTCGAAGATCGATTCCTCTTCACCTACAGCCACACGCTCCACCAGGTTGACCTGCCATTTGCGCCACTGCCGGTGGGCCGTCAAGACTTCCACCCGGTCCTGCTCGACATAAACGGCGGTAATATGATTCACTCTTTGCTTAACAAAGCGCTTCAGCATCGCAGATCATCTCCAATGACCTCTAAACTACCCTCTTCCCCCCGATCGGGTCACAGTGCGCTGGGAGACTCGGTCCTTCCACTTCTAAAGAATCTTTCGGTACAACACCTCGTATGGCTGGTCCCCATCGGAAGTGTAGCGAACAATCAGCCACATCAACACCGAAGGCGGACCATTGAAGGATCTCCCCAACGACAGAATACGATAAACTCCACCGATTTCCCAGGTGATGATCTTCTGCTCAAAGTCATCCCAGGGGTCTTCTTCAACAAACAGCTGATTCTTCCCATGAACGGTGAGCAGACCGAAGAGAGAATTCCTTGCCGGCAAAGCCGAATCCCAGAATTCGCCGTAAGGGCTGTTTTCGGGAGGTTCGTTCTGGTATCCATAGAACAATTGGGGTGTCATTCCCGGAATCAGAAGCATCTGATCCAGGCTGAGCAGAGGGCCGTTAAAAGGCGGATAGGGAATGCCCCGGCTTTCATAATAGTCTTTCTCGCCTCCATGCAAACGCTGCAGATCGTCCGGGTCGGTGAAATCGGCCACGAGATCCGCCAGATGCTCTGCGTCCGATTCGGCCATTCCTGTGCGCTCCAGCACCAGGCGAAGCTGCTCGGGCGGAGTCACGTTGACATTGACCTTCCTGCCCTCGGCTTCGATGACGACCAGAGCCTGACCGGTTTCATATTGCACCAGGTGAGGCCTCCCATCTGGCTGCCAGCTTTCCTTTGCCTTACGCCCCAGGCCGATATCCAACGGCTCGCCCATGTGCCCCAGGGCCTCATAGCACCCACCTATGGCCAGATAGAGCGCCTGGGATTTCCGATGGGCGTGTACCTGATCCTCTCCCTGCAATCGACTCTCAGTCCCAATCTGGAGGGCGAACCACATGGTCAGCGCGCAAATCCAGAGGACGGCAATGACGATAACCCCATCTTCACGGTGAAGAATTGTCATCGATTCCCTCCGAAGAGTGAACCGCCCGCTCCACCCTCATCAGTCCACTTGGGGAACAGGGAGTTGGGGAAGATGGCTGCGGTGAATTTCGCCTGACCGTCGGGACTCCAGTTGACCACCACCATTCCGGGGATGGACTTATCCTCCCCCCACTTCTCATCAAAATCTTCGGATTCGCCGTCTTCAGCGTAAGAGAAGGTCACATCGGCCGCAGCCGTCGCAAAGAACCCCTTGCGCTTCCTGTCCTTTCCCGGAGCCAGCTTCAGAAACTCCTCGATCTGCTCAGAATGATAAGGATCGAGAGGGATCTCCGCGTAGTAAAGCGCCTTGTCCTTGGGGACAAAGACATATCGAGCCACCACGGGCGCCCCTTTGGTGATGGCCTTGACCGAATGTGCCGTTGCAAAAGTCAACGAACGGGCATCTCCCTGGAATACAGGCATGGATTCCTGATCGATTCGGACCTGCTGAGGTTCAAAGGTTGCCAGCTGCCATTTGAGCAGCTCCATGACCGCTGGCATGTCGCTGGGGTTCTGGTTTTGCTGCCTCTCCCAGATCCGCAGCGAGAAACCGAGGGCCACAGCGATGATCCCCATGACCAGGGTGGAGATGAGTGTGGCGATCACCAGCTCCACCAGGGTGAACCCTTTCGAGTCCAGGCGGGATGAGGCTCTCCGGTGCTCCTGCCCAGACCCCGGAACAGCCCCTGAAAGGTGCTGCAAATCCCGGCGCCCCAGGCACCCTGGACCTGATAACTTCCCACTCACTGATGATTGTGTGCTTCCCGTCGGCATCGTGTGACTCTGCTGGCATATCCGATCATCATTCGAGAACCGCCTTGGGAACCAGCACGCTCATTTCGAGCCGCTGTCCCTGACAGCTCAAAAGCACCCGATGAAGCTCCCCTGCCGAATGCGCTTCTCCAAAATCATCCATGCCCGGAACCTTGACGGCCGCTATGTAGACCGGAGGTGCATCCCGGAAGGCCTTGACAACCATCTGACCCTCACGAATCCTCTCGGGCTGAATGAGGATCTCCTGAGCCACCGCCTCGAGAAGAGGCTGAACCTGGCTCTTCTCCTTCACCCGGTAGCTGTATTGAAGGGACGACGAAATGGCTCCCATGACTCCCCCGAGAATGAGCACCCCTATGGTGAGGGCTACCATGACCTCGAGCAGAGTGAAGCCGGCCATCTCGTGCAGCTTGCCTCTTGACATGTCGGCCATCATCGCCTCTCGACCGCGTTCACCCGAATGCTTCCCACCAGGGGATGTATGGAAATCAGGAATGCCCGCTCCCTGTCGAAAACCACCTCAATGTCGCCGCCGGAAAGGCTTCCATCGGGATAGAAGACCACCAGATGATCCTGGGTCTGCGGATCACGCTCCAGGTGATCGGCGTAGATGTCTACGTGGTCGGGGATCGGGCGGCTCAGCGGATTCTCGATGCCAAAAAGCCGCTCCGAGGGGCGAATGCGAAAGGCAACCATCTCCCCCGAATTCATGGCGATCAGTCGACCGCGCTTCAAGGTATGCACAAATTCCTGCAGGAACTCACGGTCTTCCATCCTTCTCCATCCCGCCCCGATCCGCGGAACCACGACGGCGGCGACCATGGAGATGATCACCAGGACCACCACCAATTCCACCATGGTGAAGCCCAACTCGGACCCGGCCCCGGGCGTGCGAGGCGACACCGGATGCGTCGTCGAAGTCGGTTCCGCGCAAGGGTTGATGAGAGCCATCGGAGGCCGCGCCCAATTAGAACTGAATCTCATTGATTCCGAAAATTGCCGTGAACATGCTCATGACCATTATGGCGATGATGAGGCCCGTGACAATGATCACAGCCGGTTCCATGAGAGCCATCAGCCGCTGGAGGCTCCTCTGAAGCTCCCCCTCGAAATGATCCCCAAGTCCCAGGAGTCCGTCGCCCAGGTTTCCCTGTTCCTCGGAAATGCGCAGCATGGTCCCCATCCTGGGGGGAAACGTCTGCTCGGCACGAAAAAAGTTGCTCATGGAACGGCCTGCCTTGATCTCCCTGTGGAGAGGCACCATGGCATCTTTCAGAAAGCTGTTCATGAGCACCTGCTCACCCAGGCTCAGTGCCCTCAGGAGAGGCACGCCGGACTGAAGCATGGTGCCGAGCGTCCTGCAGAAGCGCGTCAACTCGCTGTGGATCACCAGGTAGCGCGTGAAGGGAATCTTGATCATCAACCGGTCAACGGAGCGCCGCACGGGTGGCTGTCGATAGAGATAACGTCCACCCCAGTAAAACACACCCAGCAGGATCGGGAATACCCATCCGTACTCCTTGAGGAAAATGCCGAGCCGGAGGAGGATCTCTGTAAGCAGCGGGACCTTCTGATTCAGATCATGAAAGATCTGTGCAAATTTGGGAATCACATAGACCAGGAGGATCACCATGGAGACAATGCTGATACTGAACAGGATGATGGGATAGATCATGGACGATACAAGGCTCTGGCGAAAGACCCGGCGCTGCTCCAGGTACTGGGCCAGCCTTTTCAGAATCGGTCCGAGGGTCCCACTGGCCTCTCCCGCCCGGATCATGTGATCGGAGAGATCGCCAAAGACATCACGGTATCGGCCGATAGCGCCCGAAAGGTCACTTCCCCCCTGGACATCTTCAAGCAGGTCCCGCACGACCTTCTGAAAGACCTTGTGGGTCTGATTGGTGCTGATCAACGCCAGGGCGCGATCCACCGGCAGGCCGGCGGACAACAGATCCGACATGTCGAAAAAGAAACGTATGACATGCTCCTCCGGTACCCGCCGCGGTCTGCTCTTTCGAACTGCCTTGACTTTGAGCGGGTAGAGGCGGCCTGACTTGAGCTTGCGGGCTGCATCAGTCTCCGAAAGGGCTTCCATCACCCCCCGATGAGTCTGTCCCTGGAGGTCGCGCGCCTGATACTGAAAATATGCCATGGAATAACCCGTTTCATTCCGGTTTGAGCTGGTGCGTTTGTTCGGAACCTTGTCCGACAGGTCCCCACGCCCTCAAGCGACCCATTCCCGCTGCAGACCGCTTCGGGCTGCAGGACCTCCGAACCGCCATGATCGAACGATCTCCTAAGCAGCCAACGAGAGGCTGGTGACTCGGAGCACTTCGGAGAGCGTCGTCTGACCCGCTACCGCCTTGCGATATCCATGATAAAGCAAAGGACGATAACCTTCCTGAAAAGCCACCTGTGAAATGGTGCCGGCGCTTTTGCCGGCTACAATGGCCGATCGCACGGCATCGCCCACCGGCAGGACTTCAAAAATGGCTTCACGCCCTCTAAAACCTGTGTTTCCGCACTTGTCACAGCCCTTGTTGTGGTACAGCGTCACCGTCGGAGGCAGATCCTCGATCAGTTCCCTCAACCGTGCATAGTCGGCATCTCTGGCCTCGTAGGCCTCCTTGCAGCTGGGGCACAGAAGTCGAACCAGACGCTGTGCAAGGATTGCAAGCAGCGAATCCGCCATGAGAAAGGATTCGATGCCGATATCCCGAAGGCGGGTGATGGCACCGGGGGCATCATTGGTGTGAAGTGTCGAAAGGACCAGGTGACCGGTCAACGCCGACTCGATGGCGATGTCCGCCGTTTCCTTGTCACGGATTTCGCCGATGAGCAGGACATCCGGGTCCTGCCGCACCAGAGATCGGAGAGCGTTCGCAAAGGTCAGGTCGATCTGGGGCTTGACCTGGATCTGATTGATCCCGTTGATCTGGTATTCCACGGGGTCCTCAACGGTCAGGATCTTCCGGGAGATTGAATTGAGCCTTTTCAGCACCCCATAGAGGGTCGTGGTCTTTCCCGACCCCGTCGGGCCGGTGACCAGTATCATCCCGTAGGGCCTCTCGATGAGCCCCTCAATGAACTCATATTGACGCTGCTCCATCCCCAGCGAATTGAGATTGTACTCCACACTTTCCTGTGCCAGCAAACGCAGGACGACACTCTCACCATAGATGGTTGGAACGGTGGAAACACGGATATCCACTTCCCGGTTGCCGAACCTCAGCTTGATTTTTCCATCCTGGGGAAGCCTTCGCTCGGCGATATTCAAATTGGCCATCAGCTTCAAACGGCTGACGATAGCCGCCTGCATCGTCTTGGGGGGCTCATCCAGCTCGAAAAGTACGCCGTCCACCCTCGCCCTCACCTGAAACGATCGTTCAAAGGGTTCGAAGTGAATGTCTGAGGCCCTCATGTCGAGAGCCCGCGAAATCAGAACATTCACCAAGCGCACGATGGGTGCCTCCTGGGCCAGCCCCTTCAGATGCTCAAGGTCCTCCTCGAAGGCATCCCCGTGAATCACCGCTCCTTCTTCGCCCCTGGAGAGTGCCTCCGCCTCACGGGCCGCCGTTCCATACAGGCGGTCAATGGCCGTCCGAATCTCCTCCTTCTGTCCCAGGCAAAGGTTGACCTCCATTCCTTGGAAGTAATTCCCCAGAATATTCAGCAAGGGAATGTCGAGGGGGCTGTTCACCACCACCTTCACCCGACCCGCTTCCACCTGAATGGGGAGCACGGCATGTTTCCGAAGAAAGAACATGGACACCCCTTCGAGAAGCACTGGTTTTTCGGGGTAGTCCTCCCTTTTGAGCAAAGGCAGCTGAAGATAGTCAGCCAAAACCTTCAGAACACGGGCCTCATCGGTTATGCCAATATCTTCAAAGGCGTCCACAAAAGAGAGGCCGCCCGTGAAGTATGTCTTCTGCAATTGCCTGAGCTGGTCGTCCGCAAGTTTGAGCTCTCTTTGAAACGTGCGCAGGATAGAAGTCTCTTCTTGCATATATGCTCCTGGGATAAGTGGCTTCCATTGATGCGGGGGATTCTTAACAGATCCCCGGCTGAATGTAAACTTCAGCCCCGTTCAGCGACAGGCTTGAGAATCGGTCCACACATCAGCAGAATGGCTGCCGCTTCACAGCTCTCAAAACCACCTCAAAAGCCCCGGCCTTCGGATCGCTCATTGACGCCTCAGAATCGATGCGGTTCCCCGCATCTCCATCATACAAAAACTTAAGCAGTTTCCCGATAAAGTGAAAGGATGTATAGTATGAATTCAGTGGCATGGCTTGATGTCATGATAGAGGAGATGAGATGAAGTTGTCGAAGATATGGACCCCATTGGTCGCTGTTCCCTGTCTGGCATGCGTTTTTGGACTTTCAGTCCCGTCCTTTTCGAGCCCCATACTTGTTGAGCGCAACCTGTTTTCCCCGGATCGGAAGCCTCCCTCACCCGAAGAGGCGACGTCAACGACCAAAAGCTCAAAACCCAGTGTCCCCCCCAAGGCGCTCCAGCTGGACGGCATCATCATCCATGGAGAAACCCGAAAAGCTTTGATCCGCGTCAAGGGCCAGATGCCGGGAAAGGACAAGGGAAAGGAGAGTTCCCCCTTCGTATCCGTGCGAGAGGGAGAAAAGATCAGCGATTATGTTGTCAACAAGATTGGCCTCAAAAGCATCTCCGTTGAAAAAGACGGTGAGACTTTTGAGCTCTACCTCTATGCCACAGGGAAGGTCCTGCCTCCACTGGCTCCAACCCCGCCGCCCCAGGATGCTGCGGGCAACGCAAATGCTCCGGGCGGCCCAAGGGATCCCAGAGGCAGGCCGGGGCAACCGCCCGAACCGGGGGCCGCGCCCGGCCAGACCCCACCGGGAGCGATCAGCCCCGAATCAGGAGCGGCGGACACTGGTCAGCCTTCACCCCGGATGACCCGCAGACGACCCAATGCCAATCCTGCTCCGAGGGCTGTAATCCCTGATGAAGAGACTGATGAGGAAATGGATGAGGAGGAAGATGTGGAATAGTAATGATCAAGAATGCTCCCGCATAGATCAACCCGCGAGCGATGACAAACCTTTCACATCCGTGGACTTCAAACCACGGCCATCCACCGTCGGCACCCACCGATACCAAGCTCAGCCGCTGTCGCCACCCAAGCGGCGAAGCCCTCCGAGCAAACTCAGAAAATCAGCCGGCGGCTCCGCTGTAAAAGAAACTGGATCCCCCGTCACCGGATGGCGAAAAGAAAGGCGCCAGGCATGCAGCATCTGCCTTTCAACAGGAGCCAGCAGCTGCTGCAGATCGCTGGAACGGACCGAGCGAGCACGTCGCCTGCCCCCGCCATAGGTCGAATCCCCCACGATCGGGCGCCCCATGTGGCTGAAGTGAACGCGAATCTGATGCGTGCGGCCTGTCCGGATACAAACCCGAACGAGACTCACCTCTCCAAACTCCTCCTCGACCTTCCACCGGGAAACAGCCTCTCGACCTCGTGAAAAGACCACCGCCATCCTCTTCCGATCTGTGGCGTGGCGGTCGATGCCCGTCCTGATTTCACCCTGCCGATCTTTCAGGATTCCATAGACGATCGCCAGGTATTCCTTTCCCACCTGGTGATCCTTGAACTGCCTGACCAGCCCCAGATAGGCAGCATCGCTTTTGGCTGCAACCATGGCTCCCGAGGTATTCTGATCCAGTCGATGGACGATTCCCGGACGCAGCGGCGAACCCTGCTTCGCCAGCCTGTTTGTGTGGGCCAGCAGGCCGTGGACGAGAGTCCCCTCTCGATGCCCCGCACCCGGATGCACCACAATACCGGGCGCTTTGTTGATGACGATCAAATGGTCGTCCTCGAAAAGGATATCCAGGGGCATGGGGCACGGCAGAAGACCCTCGTCGGGTTCATCGGGCGGGAACCGCACCCGGATCTCATCTCCGGCATCGATGACCTGGCTTGCCTTGACCAGGCGCCCCTCAACCCTCACCCGTCCTTCCTGAATCCACTTCTTGATCTGGCTTCGGGATTGGTCTGTCACGCGCCGGCTCAAGAAAACGTCCAGCCGCAACCCCTCCTCAGCTTGATCAGCCTTCAAGACGAGGTCCGGCACGTCGACGCCGCTGCACTCGAGACTCATGGAATCATTGAACAACCGCTCCGGCCTTCAACAGCCCAGGCGGCACTTCAGTGCTGCTGTCGTTGTTGGTCGGCATCCCGCATGATCGTGAAGATCAGTCGACCAGCTGTGGTCTGAAGAATGCTGGTTACTGATACCTCCACCTCTTTCCCGAGATGCCTGCTTGCATTTTCAACCACGACCATGGTCCCATCTTCCAGGTAGGCGATCCCCTGCCCCTGCTCCTTCCCCTCCTTGAGGATCTGCAAACGCAGGACTTCGCCCGGGAGCACCACAGGTTTCAGAGCGTTCGCCAACTGATTGATGTTGAGGACGGTAATCCCCTGAACCTCGGCCACCTTCGCCAGGTTATAATCGTTGGTCACAATCTTGCCGCCCATGCTCAAGGCCAGTGCAACCAGCTTCGCATCCACATCGGTGATATTGTCGAAATCCTGGCGGTCAATGCGAACCTCGATTCTCTTTTCCAGCTGCAGCCGCTTGATGATGTCCAGCCCTCTCCGGCCTCTCACCTTCCGCGTCGGGTCTGAGCTGTCCGCAATGTGCTGAAGCTCCTGCAGCACAAATTCTGGGATCACCAGAACCCCTCCGATGAAGCCCGTCTCCACGATGTCTGCAATACGCCCATCGATGATGACGCTGGTGTCCAGAATCTTCGAGCTGTGACCTCCGCGACTCACTCCACGGGTCAGCCAGGACCAGTTGGGCAGACGCAGCTCCTCGATCTTGATACTACCGAAAACCATACCGATATATCCAAAAATACAAGATAAAATAATAAAGATTGCAACCCGGATCGTAGTATCTTCGAGGAGCGTAAAGCCGTAGGCAATCAACTTGGCGATGGAAAGGCCAAGCACCAGCCCGAGTGTTCCCCCCACAAGGACCTTGAGGGGGATCCGATTGATGATCTTTTCAACGGAAAGAGCCAGGACGGCAACAAACATGCCGATCATCAGCCCGATCCAGGGTGCCCACCGGATCTGCCGTAAACTCTCGAGCTCAGCTCCGATGAAGTACCCACCAACACTGCAAACGGCAAATAGCATGATCTTCAAAAGCAACCAAGCCCATCTCACTCTCGCTCACCCCCTTTCGTTCGAACACATCCCACAGAGCTGCGCTCTTTTTCCACGCTCACTCATAACACCGAACCACCCCGCACTCTCACCAGAAGAGGAAAGCAGAACATATGTGGCTCACCCCTGTCTCCCATCAGGGAGAGATCTGAAAGATTCGAGGAGGTCGAATGACGCCCTCCCGGACTTTAACACCTTGGTTTCATTCACAACAAGAAGATGGGTTGACCTGTCAGCCATTCAATGCGCCCCCAATGAGGTGTTTGGGCAAAAACAGTCGGGAATGACAGTCAGACCAAGGCTCACAGGGGCCGTTCAATCGGTGGGCGGGGAGATACATTCATGTTCACGGACATCACGGGAAAAATCACTTTAAGAGCTCGAAGATTTCCTTCTCCACATCCACTTCGCTCATTTCCCGCACAATAGAGATCTCTTTCAACAGCAAACTTCGAGCTGTATCCAGCATCTTCCTCTCTCCAAAGGAAAGCTCCTTGTCTCCTTTCAAGACAGTCAGGTCCCTCAAAACCTGCGCCAGCTCGTAGATGGAGCCGGTCTTGATCTTTTCCATATACTCGCGGTACCGACGGTTCCATGTTCCCCCATTGACGGAAATCTCTCTGGATCGCAAGATATCGTAAACCGTTGGAATCTCGTTGGAGTCGATCAACTGACGCAACCCGACGGCCTCCGCATTCCGAATCGGGATCATGATCTTCATATCATTTTCTAAAATGCGGATGATGTAAAAATCCTGCCTCTGCCCACCAATGCTCTTGCTCTCAATGGATTCGATCTTTCCGACCCCGTGAGCAGGATAGACCGCCAAATCGCCTATACTAAACATAAGACCTCCAATCTCCCGGCTAAGCAGGGATTCTAAGTCTATTCTCCCAGATTTAAAATTTTATCATTACTTTGTGCGGTTGCAAAGCTGAAAGGAAGAGGGAGGGTTGACTCGAGGACGCGAAGCGCCAGACCGATCCTGCACGGCAATCCAGCTTGGACCGGCCACAGACAGAGCTTTTCATGCAGGTGCCGGAGAATCTCGGGATCTTCCGAAAGCCAGGTCTTTGCTCACCCATCCGGTTCCGGCGCATTCCTGCGGTATTCGAATCCCGGGGGGGAGTTGCTGGAGGCTCCATCAGCTCAGTCTGAGAAGGACGGAGGATTTCGAGTTTTGCCGGGAGTGGCATTGAATCGATTCATGGCGGCGTCCAATCCCCAATCCAGCACGCCTTCCACTATGTCGAGACCGAGCTGAATCATATTCTCAAAAACAGACCTCTCCGCGGGATAAGGTCCGTTCAGAACGAAAGCCTCCACTGCCTCACCGTGAATCGGTCGCCCAATGCCGAGCTTCAAGCGCGCAAAATCCTGATGCCCCAAATGCTCAATGATCGACAAGATGCCGCGATGGCCGCCCGCACCCCCGCCTCGCACAAGCCGGATTCGGCCACACGGGAGGTCGAGATCGTCGTGTACGACCAGCATCTGGTCCGACGGCACTCCAAAATAACGCATAAACTGGCCGACGGGCTCCCCACTCCGATTCATGAAGGCCAGGGGCTCGTAGAGAGCGATCTTCTTTCCCGCAATTTCTCCAACTCCCCAGCGCGCTTTGAACTTCTTTTCCGCCAGTGAAATCGAAAACCTGCGGGCCAAACCCTCTACCACAAGAAAACCGGCGTTGTGCCGAGTTCCTTCGTATTGTTTTCCGGGATTTCCCAATCCCACTACGACAAAGATAGCTCGTTCTCCCAGCTGTTGAGTCGAGAGCTCATGATCTTCATGGGGAGGACTACTTGCCGCGAGTTCCTTCTCCCTCTTTGGCCTTGGCTTCGGGCGCGATGATGGTGACCACCGCCTGGTTCGGCTCGCCCATCAACTCTTGTGTAACCTGTGAAGACAGGCCTGCAGTGGTTATGGTTCCTCCAAGGTCGAGGGCGCTGACGTCGATGTAAACTCTTTCGGGGATCTCGGCGGGCAGGCATCGCACGGGAAGCGTCCTGAGAATGAGATTGAGAGTGCCACCCTTCCGTACGCCGATGGAATCACCCTTGAGCTCGATGGGCACATCGACCACAATCTTACGATCCAGGGGCGCTTCGAAAAAGTCCACGTGCAGAAAGCGTCGTCGAAATGGATGGACCTGTACCTCGCGCAAAAGCACCTTTCGCGTCTGACTGGACCCACCGTCTTCAATGGAGAGCGTCACAAGTCGACTCTCCCCTTCCATTGAACGCAGCAATTTCTCAAGGCTCAAAGACGAGACACTCAGCGGCATCGGACTCGTATGGGGACCGTACAAAACCGCCGGAACCTGACTCTCACGCCGTAAACTCCGCGCAATTCCTTTGCCAGTCATGCTTCGAACCGATGCAGAAATCTGGTATTCCATAACTCTCTCACCTCCGTAAAATCATAAAGCACACGCTGCCGTGTGCTTGGGCTCACCTGGCCATCCACTGTTTCAGGCTGTCTCAGCAAAACCGCCGTCTGCCCCGTAGACCGCTCGGACCCCGATCCGAACAGGATCGGCACATCGGCCACCGGGGCTCCACATGTCAACATACTTTCAGTAACATCGAAGTCAGCGACTCTTCATAATGTATTCTTCTCACCGCTTCCGCCAACAACGGCGCAATAGAAACCGAACGGAATATGGAGGACGTCGTCGCGGCTTCGGACGGGGCTACACTGTCCGTCACTGTCACCATATCCAGGTGAGTCTCCTCAAGACGCCCCACCGCATTCTCGGACAGGAGGGCGTGAATCCCGTAGGCTTCCACCGAGGCGGCCCCGGCCATCATCGCTCCACTCGCGGTCCGCTCCAGCGTTCTTCCCGTGTTGATCATGTCGTCAAGAATGACGACCCGGCGCCCCTTGACATTTCCAACAATCCGGACATAGGGCTCTCCCCCTGTTCGGCGATGATCCAGAATCGCCAGATCCATCTTGAGTCGATCGGCGAATGATCGAGCCCTGGGGACGCCATTGACGTCCGGCGCCACGACAATCTCGCCACCTTGAAGCCGCAGTTTCAGGTCTTCCAACAACACCTCGGTCGCCGACAGATTGTCGACGGGAATGCTGAAAAAACCCTGAATCTGCGCTGAATGCAGATCGATGGTCACCAGACGATGAGCCCCGGCAGCCGTGAGCAGGTCGGCAACCACCTTGGCCGTTATCGGCACTCGGGGCTTTTCCTTCTGATCCTGGCGGCCGTAGCCATAATAGGGAACGACAGCATTTATCCGGTTTGCCGAGGCTCTCTTCAGGGCATCGACCATCACGAGCAATTCCAGAAGATTGTCGTTCACAGGCGGCGATATGGACTGAAAGACAAAAACATCCATGCCACGGACGTTTTCGTGAATTTCGACGCGAATCTCTCCGTCGCTGAATCTTCCAACCAGCGCCTGACTCACCTTTGTATCCAGAAGCGCGGCAACCTTCTGGGCAAGGGACGGGTTTGAATTGCAGCAGAAAACCTTCAATTGACCGTGCATGCAAAAACCAACCCCTCAATGACCCCTCGAAAATGGCTGGGGTGGGAGGATTCGAACCTCCGAATGCGGGTTCCAAAGACCCGTGCCTTACCGCTTGGCGACACCCCAATCATCAAACACACGCCCTGGGTGGGTGTTGGACTCCGTGCCCACCCAAAACCCTTGTGCAGGCCACCCAGCAATCAGGCCAAACCTCCGCGGCAGACGCCTCGGCCTTCCCAGCCTCTTCCATCCCCGCAAATACCCCAAATACCGTCGGACCACTCCCGCTCATCAGAGAGGCGATCGCTCCCTGCTCGAGAAGCCATTGCTTCAGTCGAGACAAGACAGGGACAGCTTTCAGCGTGACACTTTCGAGGTCATTCTCCAATAACTGGGCAATGTTCCAGGGATCGGCCAAAAGCCTTGGTACCTTAATGCGGCTCTCACCCCTTGTCAACTTCAAACTTCCGTAAACCCAAGCTGTAGAAACAGTTACGGGGGGCTTTACAAGCAGAAGCGGATACTCCATAACCCCGGAGACCTCGTGGAGCTTCTCACCGATCCCAGTGGCCAGGGCCGGCAGTTGATAGAGAAAGAACGGCACATCGGCGCCCAACTTCGACGCCATGGCGTGAAGCGCTTCCGGAGTGACCCTCCCCTTATACAGCTCATTCAAACCCAGGAGAACCCCCGCAGCATTCGCACTCCCGCCGCCAAGGCCAGCCCCTGCAGGGATGCGCTTTTTCAGGCCAATGCGCAGAGCCGGCTGCACTCCTGATTCGCCCAGGAAAAGCTCTGCAGCCCGCCACGCCAGGTTCGTTCGGTCGCGAGGAACCTCGGGATGGTCACACTCCAGCCTGATCTGGCGTTCATGGAGAACCTCAAGGTGGATCTCGTCATAAATCCCGATCGGGAGCATGAGGCTGGACACCTCATGATAGCCGTCCCCTCTCCTGCTCAGCACCTCCAACCAGAAATTGATCTTGGCCGGGACCCTCACATCCAAGGAAGCTCTCACGAACCGCTCTTCTGGACGTAGCGAAGCCGCAGATCGTACAAAAGATTCTTCAGAAGCCGATCTTCATCAGCATCCAGATTCCCCCTGGTCTTCTCCTGCAACATTCCCAAAGTATCAATGATCTGTTTGGCAAGAGGAAGATCCACGCGATTGACCTGACTCTCGAGCTCGGGCATCTCCCCCAGGTACACCAAAGCGGAGGAGCTTAATGAAAAGACGAAGGTAGCAAACGACACAGCGGGCAGCTCACGTTTCCCCTCCGCCTCGGCCTTCCGGGAAGCCTCGTTGAATCGAGCCTCGGCCTTTGCCTGCTCCTCACTGGGCGGCTGCTGCCGGTCTTCAACGGACCCGGCCTCCGTTTCCACATCGTCCAGGGAAATCTTGCGGCGATCCTTGATTACAAAGCCCTTGTCTTCCTTTTCATCCATATTCTGTTTCTCCCGAAGATCAGAGTCTCAGCGCCTGCACAACGTTCACATTGTCCATGGCGAGCAATTCCTGCACGACGTCCTTGGGAACCGGGGTATCCGTCCTGAGAAATATGATGTTCTGACCACGATCCAGAATCTGTCCGACGTTCATCATGGAGATATTGATATTGTGGCGTCCGAGGCAGGACCCGATGGCGCCAATGGTACCCGGCGTGTCGATGTTGTAGATCAGCAACACGTGACCCTCGGTAGCGGCCTCGAGCCGAAAATCGTTGATGCGCACCACCCGCAGGTCCTTCTTCCCGAAAATGGTGCCGGCAACAAGATTCTCACCCTCCGAGGTCTTCACATGGACAGTGATGAGATTCGTGAAGTCCTCGGCCTCACTGCGAACCGACTCCCTCACCTTGATACTGCGCTCCTTGACATGAATGGGAACGTTGACGAAGTTCACCATCTCCCCAAGGATCGGCGTGAGCATCCCTTTCAGGACCGAGAGCGTGAGAGGGCGATTGTCCACGCACGTCACCTCGCCAATGTACTCGATGGACACCTCTCGAATGGCTCCCGGCGTGATCTGGGTGAGCAGACTGCCGAGCTTTTCGGAGAGAGTGAGATAAGGTTGCAGTGTGGCCAGCACCGCCCCGTCGATGCTCGGGGCATTGACCGCATTGCGGATGGTCCCCCGCAAAAGATAATCGATGACCTGTTCAGAGACAGCGATGGCCACGTTTTCCTGCGCTTCATCGGTGGATGCCCCAAGATGGGGAGTGACCACAACCTGATCCAGCGCAAGGAGCGGGTTATCCACAGGCGGTTCCTTCGAAAAAACATCCAATGCGGCGCCGGCCACGATCCCCGATTGGATGGCGTCGTAAAGGGCCGCCTCATCCACGATCCCCCCACGGGCACAGTTGAGGATATAGACTCCCTTCTTCATCTTTTGGAAAGCCTCGGCATTGATGATGCCCCGCGTCTCCTGAGTCATGGGAGTGTGGACGGTAATATAGTCCGAACGGGCATAGAGCTCGTCAAGCGTCACGCCCGTTATTCCGAGCTTTTCCACAACATCCGAGCTGATGTACGGGTCGAAGGCGATCACATTCATCTGGAGGCCGGCGGCGCGCTCAGCAACCACCCTGCCAATGCGACCCACTCCAATGATCCCCAAAACCTTGTGGAAAACCTCTTTGCCTCGAAACCGCTTCTTCTCCCACTTGCCCTGCTTCAACGAAGCCGTGGCCTGAGGAATGTTCCTGCTTACCGCCAGCAGCATGGCAATGGTGTGCTCCGCCGTGGTGATGACATTCCCCTCGGGGGTGTTCATGACTACGATGCCGCGCTTGCTGGCGGCCTCGACATCCACGTTGTCCAGCCCAATCCCTGCCCGGGCGACAACCTTGAGGTTGTCCGCATTCTCAATGATGTCAGCGGTCACCTTGGTTCCGCTTCGAATGATCAACGCGTCGTATTCCTTGATGATATGCTTGAGCTCATCGTGCGTGAGGCTTGTGTTCACTTCAACGTCGAACTCAGGAACCTCCATCAGAGCCTCGACGCCGGTCTCCGCCAGGTTGTCACTGACCAGAACCTTCATAAACCCTCTCCTAACCTTCTCCCCAGGACTCATACCCGAGTCCCATGTTCGTAATGGCCATCTGCAGAACCCGGGTTCTGCACAGAGCTACACCCCTCGCCGAAAATTGCGAACGACTCCTCCTGCTCCCGCGATCTCTTACCTCGCCGCACTGCTCGATCTCTCCATTCTGCACCCTCCGCCAATAGAGAGCCACACCTGTTCATCTTTCAGTTATCATTCAATTTTCAGGAACCAGCCCCACAGCCCTCGCACCCGCAGCTTCTCTACCATCACCCGGGGAAACCGGTCAAGCGAGATCCCCTGCAAATTCACGGTCCTTTCCTGGCCATCTTCAGTTCTTCATCAATCATCTGCACGAATCGTTCGAAACTGTGGCTTCCGGTGATCAGAACTCCGTTGATGAGAAAACTCGGAGTGCGATCCAAACCGGCCTTCTTGGCCTCATCAAGGTCTCTCTCCACGGCATCCTTATATTTGCCGCCATCGAGACAGCTTCCAAAAAGCTCCATATCCAATCCCAAATCAGCCGCCAGCTTGCGCATGTGATCCCTCGTCAGAGCCTCCTTGGAGCCGTAGAGCAGGTCCTGAAACTCCCAGAACTTCCCCTGATCCCCGGCGCACCTGGCCCCCACGGCCGCGTCCCTGGCATACTCGTGCATCCTGAGCGGGTAATCCTTGAACACCCAACGAATCCGCTGCCCATAGTGGGCACGAACCTTCTTCACGACCTCGTGCGCCTGCCTGCACGAGGGGCATTCATAATCCGAGAATTCGAAGACGGTAACAGCGGCATCTTCGGGGCCGAGGGCGGGGCTCCCCTCGGTCTCAATGGCAGCATAGGGCGAGACGGGCTCATCGAGAAAGTCTGAAACCGGGTATTTGCTCTCGAGGGTCCTGGCAAACTCGACGACCTTCTGGTAGGTTTTCTGCTGCTGCAAAGCTGACCTGATCCGATTTCTCAGCTCATCGAGGGAACCCTTCCACTCTGCAAGCTTGGCACGGTTTTCCAGATAGTACTGATCCACCTCGGCATCACTTACAGGAACCCCTTTGGAGACTACTTCATCGTTGATGAGCTGCTGCATGGGTATCTTCCGGGCGGCAGCCTCCTGCTGCAGCAGCGCCTCCACAATCATATCATCCAGCTTCTCCCGCTTCAGTCGGTGCATCTCCCGCTTGAGGTCAAAGAGCTTGGTTACCAAAGGCGCTTCCAGCTGGGACATACTGATTTCCTGTTCCCCCACCTTCGCCACTATCCGCTGGGACTCAGGAGTCGCCATCGTCCCACTGCCGGCTGCATCGAGCTTGACAATGAAATGAAAGGAAAGCAGAAAGGCAACCAGGCTGAGAGACACGGTACGCCAGAAGATCTCTCGATGAATGGCCACCAGAAACATGGCCAGGACTACCACCAGATTGCCCAGGCAGTACACACACAAGAGCCTCTCCTCGACCATCATCAACACCAACGTGGCCTCCACCCCCAAAAGCAGTGCAATAAGCCAGTCCACAGAGGGCTGCAACCGGTCAATCAACACGACAGCCCCGATGGCGGTGTAGCAGACAACCCCATAGATCCAGAGAGGCACCGTGAACAGGGCGTAAGTCGCCGTTTCTCTGCAGCCATCCCCGAAGCCCGCGCAAAGTGAGTGGAGCCACGGCACGTGCTCCGCCAATCCGGCCAATATCGCAAACAGCAGACCCAATCCACCCAGAGAGCCCAAAAGAATCTTCCGTCTTCCCTTCAACATGTCAACCCTTCTCGTCTCCGAGGGGCTCACTGCCATTCCGAATCGTGCGTTCCGGATTCAGATGAATCAGGTATCCCTTGCTGACAGGCATTCCCCTCACCAGTCTCCTCACCTGTCCCTCGATTTCTCCCACGCGGCCCTCTTGCTCCGCTGCACCACTTCTCTCAACGATCGGTCTATCTCGGCCAGCCTCTGGGGTGAATCCTGAGTCAAGCTCCTGGCCTTCTGATAATGAAATTCGGCGAGCTTCCAATCACGCCTCTGCTCGTAGTACCTTCCCAAATGATAATGGGCGGGGCCAAGCTGGTTCACCTGTCCCAGAAGGACGCCGAGAAGGCGGTCGATTTCCGGAAAACTGGGAGCCAACTCCTCGATCTGCTGCAGATGCTTGAGCGCTTCCGCCTTCTGTCCGAGATCCTGGAGGACCTGAGCCAACCGCAGATGAGCAATGGGAGACGAGGGGTTGAGGACCAGCGCCGTCTCCAGGACTTTCTTCGCTTCATCGAGCTTTCCCATCTGAAAGTAAACCGCCCCGAGAGAGCTCATCACGTAGGGGCTTGCGGATGCCATTCGCGCAGCCTCCTGCAGATGAGGCAGAGCCTCCTCCACTTTTCCCTGTCGCAAATAGAGCCGGCCCATGCCGTATTCCGCAACTGGCGAGCGTTTCTTGCCCGCCTGCTTCGCTTCGCTCTGAAACCGATCCATGGCAACCTTGAGGTCCGAATAATCAGCAACCATGGCCGCCTGCATCATATCGAAGTCCCCCTCTCGGATGACCTGTGGAGAGCTTTTCGAAGCCATCTCCTTTTCGGCCATCTCCTGAAGGTACAAAACACGCTCACCAAGGGCGGGATGGGTCGACAGATAGGACGGGAGCTTGGAGCTCACCCTCCATTTGTCCTGGTTGAGCCGCTCCATGATCGTGACCATGTCGCGGGGTGAATATCCCGCAGCCGTCAAGTACTTGAGCCCAATCTGATCTGCTTCCCTTTCGTTTTCCCGGCTGTAACGAAGCTGATAACTCCTGGCTCCCGCCATGGTCCCCATGGTGATGGCCTGTGACGCCTTGGCTCCGCTGCCGCCGCCCAGACCCAGCAGTACACCCGCGACCACGCCTGCCAGGCTGGCAATGTTGATGAGTTTTGACTCTTCCAGCCTGCGGTGGATGTGTCTCGCCTGAATGTGGGATATTTCGTGGGCGAGGATGGAGGCCAACTCCCCCTCGTTTCGCATCAGCTCGATGATCCCCCTGTAAATGAAAACATAGCCGCCCGGTATGGCAAATGCGTTGGGGACCCCTTCATTGACCACGAAGAACTGAAATTGATACGGCGTGATCCCGACCTGTCTGGCGACCCGCTCCCCCACCGACTGGACGTACGTGATGAGTTCGCCGTCCTCGATGAGGGGAAGGTGATCCCGAAACATTTCGAGAGTCTTCCTGCCAAGCTCCTTCTCTTCGCTGAGACTCAACGCCCAGGCGGATTCCACCTGGAAGTGGCACGAAACAGCCACAAAGGAGAGCAGCGTCGCCAAGCAGACAACTTTTTCAAGAGCTCTTAACCATGCCGCGCGTCTCATGGGACCTCACCTCATGGCACAACCGTGCTCTCAGGCACATCCTCGTGATCACATCTCACCCGCCTGGCCTCGGACCATAGGCTTTCCAGATCGTAGAGGAGCCGAACGGGCTCGTAGAAAACATGAATGATCACATCGCCATAGTCCATCAGCACCCATTGGCCTTCACGATTCCCCTCGACCCCCAGGGGCCTGATCCCCTCTTTCCGCAAACTCTCCTGGATGTTATCCGAGATACCCTGCACCTGCCGGCTCGATTTGCCGCTGCAGATCACAAAGAAATCCGCAAAAGAGGATAGGCCGCTCACATCAAGAACCACCAGATCCAGAGCTTTGAAGTCAACAGCCAGCCTTGCGAATAATAGCGCCCTGCTTCTGGAGCTCATGGCCTTGGGGCTTTCTACGAGCTCACTCACCAAATTTGTTTCCCTCGGCATTCTTCACAGATCACTCCAATGGGCCTCAAATCCCTATCCCGAAAAAGACCTTCGGTGCTTCCGCGTGAAGGCCCTCACTATGCCCGGCATCCTCAGATATTCCTCTGTGACCCCGGTTCATACAGTCGCTCCTTGGCAATATAACGCAAGACTTCATGAGGAACCAGATACCGGATTGATTTCCCATGGGCGGCCAACCATCGAATTCGGGTCGATGAAATGCCGAGGTAGGTATTCTGGACCACAACCACCGGCAGCAGCTCGGGGTGCACAAATACCCCCGATCCAGCCTCCAATTCATAGAGAGGTGACACATGCTCTTTCAGGAATACCGGAATCTGTCCCTCTTCATGGCCCGGACGCCTCAAGACCACAAGACTCGAGAGTGCAAAAAGCTCACGATAATGCCACCACGTGTTCAGTTCGAGGAAGGCGTCCATTCCAAGGAGAAAGAAGAGTCGCGACTCCTCTGGAAGCAGGCCGTGAAGCTTGCGAAGTGTCACGGCTGTATACGATTTGCCGGGAATCTGCCGCTCCAGGTCCGACACCTCAAATTGCGGATGGTCCTCAACCGCCCGTCGGAGCATCTCCATCCGGTGCTCGAATTCCTGGATTCCCGCCTGAAATTTGTGCGGGGGCGAGGCAGCCGGGACGAACAGGATCCGATCCAGGCCAAGGGCCTCCAAGGCTTCCTCGGCTGCGCGCAGGTGACCATAGTGGACGGGATCGAATGTTCCGCCCATAATGCCAATCTTCCCAGTCATCCCGCTGTTCATTTCACACGGATCATAAGCAGCGATCGCGCCATGCAGGGATTCATGCTCGAGCGGTTCAACTTCTGAGCTGACCGTCTCCGAAAGCAATGAACTTGGTCGTGGTCAACTCCTCCACTCCCATGGGGCCGAATGCATGCAGCCGGGACGTCGAAATTCCAATCTCGGCTCCCAAACCCAACTGAAAGCCATCATTGAACCGTGTCGAGGCGTTCACCAGCACCAGAGACGATTGAACCTCCCTGATGAAGCGATGCGCCCGCTGAAAATCCCGCGTCACGATGGCCTCGGTGTGCTGAGAACCATAGGTCGCCATGTGCTCAATGGCCTCTTCCATACCGGCAACGATGCGAACGGCCAGAATGTAATCCAGGTATTCCGCATGCCAGTCCTCTTCGGTGGCCTCTTTGCATTCCGGAATCAGGCGGCGGGTTTCCGGGCATCCCCTCAGCTCGACACCCTCCCTCCGAAAAACCTCGGCCATCCTGGGCAAAAAAGCCCCCGCCACCGCACGGTGCACCAGCAGAGTCTCCATCGCGTTGCAGGTTCCCGGTCTCTGCACCTTGGCATTGAGGCAGATGTTCTCGGCCATGTCCAGGTCCGCCGACTCGTCCACGAAGACGTGACAAACGCCCTTGTAATGCTTGAGCACCGGCATGCTCGCATGTTCGCAGACGAAGCGGATCAGCTCCTCGCCCCCACGGGGGATCATGACATCGATGTATTCTTCCAGTTTGAGAAGGTCCAGCACCGCATGGCGGTCGGTGGTCCCCACAAGCTGGACCGCGTCCTCGGGCAGCCCCCCCTCGGCCAGGCATCGGCGAAGGATGGAAGCCAGGCATACATTGGAATGGAAAGCCTCGGACCCTCCCCGCAGGATGACTCCGTTTCCAGCCTTGATGCACAGGGCGGCTGCGTCCACCGTCACATTGGGGCGTGATTCGTAAATGATGCCGATGACGCCGAGCGGAATTCGCATGCGCCCCACCTGCAGCCCATTGGGGCGCAGCCACATTCGGGTGATCTCACCCACCGGATCGGGCAAAACGGCCACTTCGCGCAGCCCGTCGATCATCTCCTTGAGCACCTTCTCACTGATGCGCAGCCGGTCCAACTTGGCACCGGACAGGCCTCGCGCCGACGCCTCGGTCAGATCCTTCTCGTTGGCTTCCGCAATGAGCCCCTGCTCTTCAGACAAGGCCTCCGCCATGCGGAGCAAAACGCCGCTCTTGGCCGTGCTGTCGGCCACACTCACTCGCTGTGCCGCCCAGCGAGCCCTCTTGCCCATGGACAGGATATCTTCAAGCATGGATCTCTCCTTCGGACACATCCGAAATCTCTCCCATGAGGACGAAATTGTTGCGGTGGATCACTTCATCCGAGTGCTTGTACCCGATGATGGACTCGATCTCTTCCGATCGATGCCCCCTGATCAGCTCGATCTCTGAAGACTTGTAGTTGGTCAGGCCCACACCGACCAGGTCCCCTCTTTCATCCACGCAACGCACCGCAGCCCCCACACCGAAGGTCCCGATGACCTTTCGAACCCCGATGGGCAGCAGGGATTTCCCGCGTTTCTGAAGCGCCGTCACCGCGCCGTCATCCAATTGCAGATCGCCGGCGGGTTTGGGTAGATTCGCCAACCAGAGCTTCATGCCGTGGTACTGCCTCTGCTGCGGCATGAAGAGCGTGCCGATGGGCTCGCCATGAAACAGGCGCAGCAGAACATCGCGCTCCCGGCCGGGCCCTATGATCATGGCCACACCCGAAGCCAGGCATTTCTTCGCGGCGCTCACCTTGCTCAGCATTCCACCGGTTCCGACCGTACCCGCCTGAGGTGTTGCACAGGCCAGGATCCTGGAATCCACGCGCTGCACCAGGGGGATCAGGCGGGCAGAGGAGTCGACCCTGGGATCGCAGTCGTAGAGGCCGTCGGTATCCGTCAGGTTCACGACGATATCCGCCCCGATGAGACCGGCGATCATGGCCGAGAGCTGGTCGTTATCTCCAAACTTGATTTCCTCGATCACCACCGTGTCATTCTCGTTGATGATGGGAAGAATCCCCCAATCCAGGAGTGTCTCCAGGGTGTTTCGGGCATTCAGGTAACGATGCCGCTGGGCCAGGTCCTCACCCGTGAGCAGGACCTGCGCCACGAGGATGCCGTACTTGTCGAAAGCCTCTTCCCAGGCCTCCATAAGGACGCCCTGCCCCACGGCCGCTGCGGCCTGCTTGTGGGGTATCGTCCGCGGCTTCTCCTGAAGACCGATTTTGCGCACTCCGGACGCCACGGCCCCCGAGGAGACGACCACGATCTTGAGATCCTTTTCGCGCTCCTTGAGCTCGGCAATCTGATCGCTCAATCGATGAATCATCACGCGATTCAAACCCCGAGACCCCGTGAGCACGGCGCTTCCCACCTTGATGACCAGCCTGCGGCACCTTTGAAAAAGCTCATTGCGATCGAAATTCACTTCCGGCATGTCCCACTCTCAAAGAGTACGAAGGAACCGAGCTCGAGCATCGGCATGACCCAAACTCATTTCTACTTCATGATGGCATTTACAGGAAAGGCATCCCAAGGGCAAGGCGTTTGGGACCCGAGAGAAAATCCGGGATTCCAGCTTTGTCTATGCAGACATATTCAGAGCCTTCGTCAGCAGCAGCAGGAGATCCTGAAGCCCTTTTCGGGCCAGGGCCGAGATGACCACGGTGGGGCGCCCCGTCTCCCGGAATGCCTTCGCAAGTCTTTCCAATCTCGGCCCGTCCGCAATGAGATCCGCCTTGTTGAGAGCGATGATGCTCTCCTTGAGGGGCAACTCCTCTGAGTAGCTTCTCAGCTCGCTTTCGATTTGCCGCAGGGGTTTGAGCGGGTCATCCTCGTCCAACTCGCTCGCATCAATGAGGTGAACCAGGACGCGGGTTCTCTCAATGTGCCGCAGAAACCGTAAGCCCAGCCCGACACCTTCGTGAGCTCCCTCAATGAGGCCCGGGATGTCCGCCATGACAAAGGGCGGATTGTCGCCGAACGCCACCACGCCCAGGTTGGGAACAAGGGTCGTGAACGGGTAGTCGGCGATTTTGGGCTTCGCTGCAGAAACGGCTGCAATGAGTGTCGATTTGCCGGCGTTGGGAAAACCAACGAGCCCTACATCGGCCATGAGTTTGAGCTCGAGGACCACCTCTGCTTCCTCGCCCGGCCGTCCCTCTTCGGCAAATCGAGGCACCTGACGCGTCGAGGAAACGAAGCGCGCATTCCCGCGACCGCCCGATCCGCCCCTGGCAGCCGTCCATACCTGGCCTGCCTCCGTGAGATCGGCCAGCACCTCCTCGCTCAGCGGGTCCTTCACAACGGTCCCCACGGGAACCTCGAGCCTCAGATCCTCACCGCTGCGCCCATGCCGGTTCTGTCCCGATCCGTGCTTGCCCGGGGGGGCCTTGAACAGATGACGGTAGCGAAAGTCCAGAAGCGTGTGCTTATTGGATACGGCTTCAAGGATCACATCCCCTCCCCTCCCGCCGTCGCCGCCATCGGGACCGCCTCTCGGCACGTATTTCTCTCGACGAAAGCTCACGCATCCGTTGCCACCGTCTCCCGCCTGGACCCGTATGCGCACCTCGTCCACAAATTTCATGCCCGTCCTCTCCGGCTTTCCTTCAGGCCGCAAACGACAAGAACCCTTCCACTGCCGAGGAAGGGTTCTTGTCAAACCTGATTACAAGATCGACTGGTCTAGGTGTCAACACACCTGCCCGGTAAGGGACGGAGCCGAAAGACCGCCTCTCCCTCACCGGCAGAATCCGGTCAGAATCATTGAGCGGGAGCCGCCGGATAGACGCTGATCTTCTGACGCCTCTTGTCCAGGTATTCGAAGGCCACCTGGCCCTCGATGAGGGAATAGATCGTGTAATCCCTCCCCATTCCGACATTCTTCCCGGGATGGAACTTGGTACCCAGCTGGCGGACAATGATGTTCCCCGCCTGGACCATCTCCCCACCGAATTTCTTCACACCCCGGCGCTGCCCCGCACTGTCGCGGCCGTTTCGGGAGCTTCCTCCCGCCTTCTTATGAGCCATCGGTCATCCCTCCCATACCACAGAAAAACAGAGCTATTCCTCGGAAGCCTGTACCACCTCTGCTGGGATCTCCGACCCCGGCAGCGAAATGGATTCCACTTTAACGGCTGTGTAATGTTGCCGATGTCCCTGTTTCTTGCGGTAGTCTTTTCGTCTCTTGTGCTTGAAAATGACAATTTTGCGCGCCCTGGCCTGCTCGACGATGCGCCCCACCACCGAGTGATCCGCCAGTACAGGCTTTCCGAAATCCACCCGGTCCCCGTCAGCAACGGCCAGTACCTGGTCAAAAGTCACCATCTCCCCAATCTCGCCGGGAATCCTTTCGAGCCTCAGCACGGCACCCGGCGCCGCCTGATATTGTTTTCCGCCAGACCGAAAAATAGCGTACATAGAACATTCCTCCGCTCGGCTCACGAGTGAGCCTAGAAGACCAATGAGAAAAAAAAGGCGGCACGGCCAGCCGCCTTCAGAGAATCCCTTGGAGCAACCCGCTACATCGTAGCATAAATCCCTTGCTTCAGGATCATTTCCTGATACTCTTTTAGCTTCTCACAGTTTTCCAAACACTTGTTCTTGTCTTCTTTGGCTCTGTCACAATTGATACAAGGGCTCTTAAGCATCAGGAAGTCTCCTCTCAAAGAACTGGTATGAAACGTCTTTACATATTTCAAGAGGTTTCCATTTGTCAAGAGGGAACTTGGAGATGAAACAGGCGAAAAAGGCTTGCCCACGGCCATGTCGGTCAACCCCATTTCCACCCCGCCCTTAAAGCTCTACAGATGCCTGCTCCGCACAATCGTCCCCAAGCTCACATTCTCTGGCTACTGGTCGCCATGGGCATCTCAGCCGTTTCATCAGCCTCCATCTTGATCCGGATGGCGGAGGCTCCGGCCCTGGTCATCGCGTGGTACCGGGTTGCCCTGGCAGCCCTGGTGTTGGGGCCCCTTTTCGCGCGAAGATTGAGGAGCTCGGCCGGCGTGCCGCTCTCCCAGAGGACACTGACCGTGACTCTGCTCTCCGGAGTCTTCCTCGCCCTTCATTTTGCCTGCTGGATTCAGTCGCTCAGGATGACCACCATCGCCAGCTCGGTCACCCTCGTCAGCACGACGCCGCTCTTCGCAACACTTCTTTCACGTCTCTGGCTCAGTGAATCCTTCGACCGATGGATGATTGCCGGAGTGCTGTGCTCCAGCCTGGGGGGAATGTGGGTTGCCGGTACAGATTTCTCGGTTTCCGGAGAGGCTTTCTGGGGGGACCTGCTGGCCCTCGCCGGCGCCGTGATGGCTGCCGGATACCTGGTGCTCGGCCGTTCGGCCAGGGGTTCCATGGACCTCACTTCCTACGCGTTCCTGGTCTACGGCGCGGCCGCCCTGGTGCTTTTCCTCTTCTGCACGGCAAGCAACCTTTCACTGGGTGTACTCAGCGGCCGAACTTACCTGATCCTGGGCATCCTCGCCCTGATTCCACAGCTCATCGGACACACCACCTTCAACTGGGCCCTGCGATTCCTTCCCCCAACGACTGTCGCCGTCGTCCTGATGGGTGAGCCCATCGGAGCCACCCTGCTGGGCTACCTGGTCTTCGGAGAAGCCCCTTCATGGAACAAGGCGGGAGGCCTCATCACCCTGGCAACAGGCATCCTCCTCTGCTCCCTCAGCACACCTCGACCGGCAGTCGGCCCCATGACCGCCTCGCGGTCATCGACTGCCGCTGAATAACCCCTCCGCTATCCGGCTGCAGTACTTCAGATTACAGGTCCACTCCGCGTGCGGATGAACTGGCTTCTGTTATGCCATCGCCCGCGCACCTGGGGTCACGATCTCACCTCCACTCCATTCAGGTCTTTGTTGTGTCTCACATCCCGGATAGTGCCCGGCACGATCAAGAATGCCTTCGTGTATCGAGGACGACCACGGTGATCCCCCTTGCATGTTCGATGAGCTGTTCGACCACGTTCTTCTTGCCCAGCCATTTTTTCCAGAACGGCAGTGGCCCCGGACTCCCGATCACGATGTGACCTACCCGGTATTCCTTGGCGAAACGCAGGACGGTTTCGACGACGTCCTCGCCCTGATAAGTGAAGACCATAGCGCCCAGCTGTTTGGCAAGGGTCAGGGTGGAGGCCAGCACGCGCTGGGTGTCCGAATCGATGGCAGTGGGCTCCTCCGAGGGGGTCTGGACATATACGGCATACCAGCTGCGGTTGAGCCTTCCCGCTAGCCGCGATGCGTATCGCAGGAGCTTCTCGCTGTTGGGGCCCCGTGAGCTGAGGCAGACCAGGACCTGGTCAGGGGTGGCCGAGATCTCCGTCTCGACGTTTTCACGGCTCTTCAGATCGATCTGGGCGGCGACCTCGCGCAGTGTGAGCTCGCGGAGCTGCTCGAGGTTCACCTTTTTGAAAAAATTGACCAAGGCAATATCAATGCGCTCCTTCGAATAGATCTTGCCCTCTTCCAGTCTCTTCTGGAGATCCTCCGTGGTCAGGTCCACGTTCACGATCTCGTCCGCATCCGCGACGATCGCATCGGGGATCCGTTCCCGCACCTTGATTCCCGCGATACCCTCGACGGTGTCGTACAAGCTCTCCAGGTGCTGCACGTTTAGAGTACTGATGACATGGATGCCGGCTGCCAGAATCTCCTGGACGTCCTGGTAGCGCTTGGCATTTCGACTGCCCGGCACGTTGGTGTGAGCCAGCTCGTCGATGAGGGCCACATGGGGCTTTCGCTCCAGAATGGCGTCCACGTCCATCTCTTCGATACGGATTCCACGATATTCCATGCTGCGCCGTGGAACGACTTCGAGGCCATCCAGGAGCGCCGCCGTCTCGGCACGCCCGTGCGTCTCTACGAGGCCCGCGACCACGTCGATGCCTTCAGCTTTCAGTCGGTGGGCTTCTTCGAGCATCTGCCAGGTCTTGCCGACGCCCGCGCAATAGCCGAGGTACACTTTGAGGCGCCCCAGCTGGGCGCGGCGGATCAACCGGAGGAAGCTGTAAGGCCGCTCTTCAACCACAACAAGCCTTTCAATTCCGCGAATCCATTGCAATGTTCAAAAGAAGCACGTTCACACGGGGCTCCCCCAAAATTCCGAGGTCGGGCCCGCTCGTTGCCTCTTGAACCAGTCGGATCACGGCCTCCTCACTCGTGCCCCTGGCCGCTGCCACACGCCGCACCTGGAGAAGCGCATTCTTCAGGCTGATGTGAGGGTCCAGGCCGCTTCCCGAAGCCGTCACAGCATCGGCCGGTATGGGGGTATCCGAAGGAAGGCCGTTTTCCCCGCGGTACTCGAGAATGCGCCGTCCAATTTCTTGGTGGAGCTTCCGAGATGTGGGCCCGAGGTTGCTGCCTCCCGAATGGGTTGCGTCATAGCCTTCGCCCGCAGCCGACGGACGGGGGTGGAAGTAGGACGCTCCGGTGAACGGCTGGCCTACCAGACGGGATCCTGCGATTTTTTCGCCCTTCAAGATGAGCGACCCACCGGCGTTCTGCTGAAACAGGGCCTGGGCCAGCCCCCAAACGGCCAAAGGATAGAGACCGCAGACCAGCAAGGCAAGCGCCAGCGTGACCGTCAGGGCCCTGCGGAGCTCACCTCCTATCCATGTCCAGCCCAGACCCTCCGCTCCTTTCCTATCATTCAGTGCGCCCATACCTGCTCCTCAAGGGCTCTCCATCGCTCCCGGCCTGCCCGAGACTCTTCCGAAGCCACGAGCACAAAATTCGAACCCCGTAACTCAAAACTCGAACCCGCCCTCAAACCAGCCCCAGCGCGTTCACCGCCAGGTCGATAAGCTTGATGCCCACGAAGGGGGCCGCCAGTCCTCCCAGGCCGTAAATCATGAGATTGCGGCGCAGCAGGACCAGAGCGCTGAGGGGACGAAAGCGCACGCCGCGCAGCGCCAGGGGGATCAGGGCGATGATGACGAGCCCGTTGAAGATGACCGCGCTCAGGATGGCGCTGGCGGGCGACCCCAGCCGCATCAGGTTCAACGGCCCGATCACCGGGAAGGCCCCCACGAGCATGGCGGGGATGATGGCGAAGTACTTGGCCACGTCGTTGGCGATGCTGAAGGTCGTCAGGGCCCCGCGGGTCATGAGCATCTGCTTGCCGATCTCCACGATCTCGATGAGCTTGGTCGGGTTGGAATCGAGATCCACCATGTTGCCGGCCTCCTTGGCTGCCTGGGTGCCCGTGTTCATGGCCACCCCCACATCAGCCTGGGCGAGAGCCGGGGCATCGTTGGTCCCGTCTCCCGTCATGGCCACCAGATGCCCTGCCGCCTGCTCCTGCCGGATGAGAGCCAGCTTGTCCTCGGGCCGGGCTTCCGCCAGAAAGTCGTCCACCCCGGCTTCGGCTGCGATGGCGGCTGCCGTGAGCCGGTTGTCCCCGGTGATCATGACGGTCTTGATGCCCATGGCCCTGAAACGCTCGAAGCGGTCCTTGAGCCCCCCTTTGACGATGTCCTTGAGGTGGACGACCCCCAGCACCCGCTGCTGCTCGGCCACCACCAGGGGTGTCCCTCCTTGCTCGGCGATGGCTCGGACGGCAGATTCGGTCTCGGCCGGAAACGACGCCGAGATGAAACCTTTCACCGATTCGAACGCCCCCTTTCGGATCTGGCGGCCGTCCAGGTCCACACCGCTCATCCGGGTCTGCGCAGTGAAGGAAATGAATGTTGCCGACGGCATGTCGCTCATGCTCCGTCCTCGCAGGCCGTAGCTTTTGGCAAGCACACGGATGCTGCGCCCTTCGGGTGTCTCGTCGGCAAGAGATGCCAGCTGGGCCGCATCCGCCAGGTCCTTCACATCCACGCCGGGCGCCGGAACAAATTCCGTGGCCTGGCGGTCCCCGAGGGTGATGGTACCCGTCTTGTCAAGAAGCAGGACGTCCACGTCCCCTGCCGCCTCCACGGCCCGGCCGCTGACGGCCAGCACGTTCTTCTGAACCAGCCGGTCGATCCCCGCAATGCCGATGGCGCTCAGGAGTCCGCCGATGGTGGTCGGAATGAGGCAGACCAGCAGCGCCACCAGCACCGTGACGGACAGGGTGACCTGGGAATACAGCCCGAAGAGCTTGAACGTCATGATGGCCATCAGGAAGATGATGGTGAGGGCCGAGAGGAGGATGGTGAGGGCGATCTCGTTGGGGGTTTTCTGTCGTCTGGCGCCCTCGACCAGGGCAATCATGTGATCCATGAAGCTTTCGCCCGGATCGGCGGTCACGCGCACCCGGATCCAGTCCGAGAGAACCCTCGTGCCGCCCGTCACCGCGCTGCGGTCCCCTCCAGATTCCCGGATGACCGGAGCGGACTCGCCGGTGATGGCCGATTCATCCACCGTGGCGATCCCTTCCAGCACCTCGCCGTCGGCCGGTATGGACTCGCCGGCGGACACAAGGACCAGGTCACCCTTGCGCAGGTCTTCAGCCGGAACGATCTCCAGAGAACCGTCGGACCGCATGCGGTTGGCCTTCGCCTGGGTGCGCGACTTCCTGAGAGCGCTGGCCTGGGCCTTCCCCCTCCCTTCGGCCAGAGCCTCGGCGAAGTTGGCGAAGAGTACGGTGAACCAGAGCCAGACCGTCACCTGCAGCCGGAATCCGAGCCGCTCTCCGTCCCCTCCCACCAAAAGCCCCAGCGTCGTGATGGCGGCTCCGACCTCAGTGACCAACATGACGGGATTCCGCAGCAATGCAAGCGGATTGAGCTTCCTGAAGGAATCGAGGGCCGCCTCTCGGAGCAGGCGTCGATCAAACAGCGAAGGTTTCTTTGAAGCCATGGTTGTCATCCCTGGGTGCAGACCGATGGGCTGGTTAACGGACCAGCGCCGGGCCTGCCTGCTCAGAAAAGCCGGTCCGATCCGATCATGAGAAAATGCTCCACCACCGGCCCAAGGGAAAGCGCCGGCACGAATGTGAGGGCCCCTACGATGAGTACGGTCCCGACCAGAAGAATGGTGAACGTGGGGCCGGACACCGGAAAGCTTCCCCCGCTCTCGGCCAGCCGCTTCTTTCCCGCCAGGCTTCCGGCGAGAGCCAGCACGGGGATGATGATGAAGAAACGACCTACGAGCATGGCGATGCCAAGACTGAAGTTGTACCAGGGTGTATTTCCGTTCAACCCCGCAAAGGCGCTCCCGTTGTTTCCGGAAGCTGACGAGAAGGCGTAGAGAATTTCGCTCAGCCCATGGGGACCCGAATTCCCAAGGGCTGCAGTCCCCCATTCGCTCACCGAAGCCCAGGCCGCAAAGCCCAGGATGGAGAATATGGGCACCAGCACGGCGATGGCACACACCTTGACGTCGTAGGCCCCGATCTTCTTCCCGAGATACTCGGGCGTGCGCCCGATCATGAGGCCGGCCAGGAAGACCGTGAGGATCACAAACACCAGCATTCCGTAAAGGCCGGCTCCCACGCCGCCGAAAACCACCTCCCCCAGCTGGATGTTGAGCAGGGGGATGAACCCTCCGATGGGCGTGAACGAGTCGTGCATGGCGTTGACGGCGCCGCACGAGGCCGCCGTCGTGATGACGGCAAAAAGGGCCGAGTTGAAAACGCCGAATCGAACCTCCTTTCCCTCCATGTTCCCGTCTGCCCCATCCAGCCCCAGGGCAGCCAGCCTGGGATTTCCGGCCGACTCCGCCCACACGGTGATGAAAAGGCCCGCCAGGAAGAGAATGGCCATGGCGCTCCAGACGGCCCATCCATGCCTCTGGTTTCCCACCATCCGTCCCAGAGTGTAGGTCAGGCCGCTCGGGACCAGGAATATGGAGAGCATCTGGAGAAAATTGGAAAGGGGCGTCGGGTTTTCATAGGGATGCGTAGCGTTGGCGTTGAAGAAGCCGCCGCCGTTGGTCCCCAGCATCTTGATGGCGACCTGCGACGCAACCGGCCCCTGGGCGATGACTTGAAAGCGCGTCTCAGGATCTCCAGATCGGGATTCGACAGTGTCCACAGTCACCGGCGGGCTGAAATTCTGAACCACGCCCTGGGAGGCCAGAAAGATGGCGTAGGGGACGCAAAGGGGCAAAAGCAGGTAGAGGTTGATCCGCACGAGGTCCACCCAGAAATTCCCGATGGTCCTGGCCGTATGGCGGGCTATGGACCGGATGAGGGCGGCGGCCACGGCTATACCGACAGCGGCAGATGCGAAATTCTGAAAGGCGAGCCCTACCATCTGCGAAAAATAGGAGAGGGTCGACTCTCCCCCGTAGTTCTGCCAATTGGTGTTGGTGGTGAAGCTCACCGCCGCGTTGAAAGCCAGGCAGGCATCGACCGGGCCGAATCGCTCGGGGTTCAGCGGCAGGATGTCCTGAAGGCGCAGAACCGCGTACGTGAAGAGACAGCCCACTATGCTGAAGGCGATGAGGGATCCGGCATAATGCTGCCAGCTCTGCTCGTTTCGAGGGTCGACACCGCAGAGACGATAGACCATTCGCTCGACGCGACCCAGAAAGCGGTCCAGGAGGGTTTTCCCCTCCGGGTCCAGCACCCGGACGAGGTAATTCCCGACCGGCCGGTTGAGAGCCCACAGCAAGGCCATGAAAAGCGTCAGTTGAATCCAGCCTTGGAAGTCCATGAAGCCTTCAACTCCTTTCGCAGTGCCCCTGGAAGGCCGCTGCGCATGCGCATCCCATCCGGCCTTCGATCCCGAAGGAGGATGGTCGGGATGGCCGTCCTGAGACTGCTTTGGGGTCAGAACCGCTCCGGCCGCAGCACGGTGGCAAGGAGGTAAAGGATCAGCAGCACCCCGACCACGCCCACAATCGCTTCGAACAGGCTCACAGTCTCTCCAGTGCTTTGGCTAGAAACAGACAGGTGCAGAAGAACAATACGATCACCGACACAACCACCACATCCATCACCTTGATTCCTCCTTCACCACGGGGCGGTCGGCCCGCCTGAGGCAAAATGTGAGGCACGTTCCCTCGCCTTCTTGGCTTTCAATCTCGATGGTGCCGCCGTGGGCTTCCACGATCTCGCGGGCGATGGCCAGGCCGAGACCCTCTCCCGCAGAGCTTTCCTGCCCGGGAACACGGAAGAACTGCTCGAAGATGCGATCCTGATGTTCCGGGGGTATTCCCCGGCCCGTGTCTCTCACCGCAAAACAGACCGACCACTCGCCCGCCCGTGCGGAGATGGTGACCGCGCCCCCGGGCTCGGTGTACTTCAGGGCGTTGGAAATGCAGTTGGCCAGGACATGCCCGATCTGCGGAGGATCAGCCATGACCTGCGGAATCTCGTCCGGGAGCTCCACCCGGAGATGGATGCCACGATCCCGCGCCCCACTGCGAAACGCATCGACCTGCTCCAGAATCATCCCCTGGGGATCGGTTGGCTTCAGGTCCATTCGCATCCTCCCGGATTCGATGCGGCTGATGTCCAGGAGGCTGCTCAGAATGGAATGGAGCCGGTCGCTTTCCTCGCGGGCCGCCACCAGCAGCTCCATCTGCTTAGGCGTGAGCAAGCCGGCCTTTTCCTCCAGGAGCAGGTAGATGGCCATACGGAGTGAGGTGAGCGGGGTCTTCAGCTGGTGGGAAACGGTCGAGATGGCACCTCTTTTGAGCTCGTCCTGGTGAAGCTCACGGGTCACGTCTTCGAGGAGCAGGATCACTCCGGCAGGTCGCTTCCGGCTGTCCAGGATCGGCACGGCCTGTGGGCGAAAGAAGCGCTCTTCGTTGTTCACCAGACGCTGAATGACCGGCCGTTTGCTCTCCGAATCCATGGCAGGTCCGTTCTCCAAGGCCTCCTGGCAGAGTGGGGTGAGCCAGTCGAAAGCGAGTGCGCGGATCTGCACGTCAGATTTCAGCCCGAAAATCTCGGCAGCCGCTTCGGTGGAGACTTCCACACGGCCCTCCAGATCCACTACCGCCACGGCATTGGGCAGGCTCCTGAAAACCTGCTGGGTGGAGCGCCGGATTTGAGCCAGCTGGCTGCGGTCGCTTCTCCGGAATTCACGCAGGCACGAAGCCATTTCGTTGAAGGCTTCCGAAAGGCGGCCGATCTCATCGCGCGAATCGCTGGGCAACACCAGGTCGAGATTGCCCCGGCTGATCTCGTCGGTGGACCGGGTGAGCCGCCGGATGGGTCGAAGAACCCGCCACTCGGTGTAGAGGATGAAAAGCGCCGCCATGAGGGCCCCACAAACGAGCAGCACGAACATGCGCTCTCTCGCGGCAGCAGCCGTGCTTCGCGCCCGGCCGTTGGCATCGATCATGTTCTGCTGGTTCATCCGGAGGATTTCGTCAGCGGTCGTCTTGATTTCCAGAAACAGCGGGAGGAGCTTTTGGAAGTAGGTCCCGCGACGATCATCCAAAGGCACCAGGGGATCCTCAACATCGCGAAGGGCTTCCTGGTAGCTTTCGAAGAGATCTTTGATCCTCAAACCTTTTTCAGCTTCACCGGGCAGGGTGATATTGGTGAGCTCCGTGTGCAGCGCCTCCGCAAAGAGGGGCACGTGTCTGGCCAAAAGCTCCCTGCCCTCATCGGCATGGCCGTTGCTCAGCAGGATGAACAGCGCCCCGCTGTCCAGACGCTCCAGGGATTCCTTCATCTGCTGACAGGCGATGACGCTCCGGTAGTTCTCCTGCAGGATCACGTTGATTGAGTGCCCCAGGGTGTTCAGCTGTCGAATGGACTGCACCCCGATCACCACGATGATCAGAAGCAGGCCGCCGAATCCCAAACTGAGTTTTTCGCGTACTCCCCACATGATCTTCTGGCTCCCTGGATACAGGAAGAATATGCTGTAATGACCCGTGCCGACTTACGTTGCCGGTCCGTTCAGGTCTTTGATGCGCCTCACATCCTGGATCTTGCCCAGTACGATCAGGATGTCGCTGTCCTTGATGACAAACTCCGCGGGGGGAACCAGCACGATGTTCTCGGTAAGGACTTCCTCAACGGCAATGACATGGACATTGTACTTTGCCCGAAGATCGAGCTGCCTCAGGGATTTCCCAATGAACGCGGAAGGAGGGGCGATTTGAAGGAGGTTGTAGTCTTCGGCCAGGGGAATAAAGTCGAGAATGTTGGGTCGGGACAGCCCCTGGGCAACCTTGATGGCCATGGCTTTTTCCGGGTGGATGACTTCCGTGGCTCCCACCTTGACCAGGACCTTTGCATGATCCTCATCGATCGCCTTGGCCAGGACCTTCTTCACACCGATCTCCTGAAGATAAAGCGTGAGGAGCACACTCTTGCTCACATCTGAACCGATGCTCACGACCACAGCATCCGTCTCATCCAGTCCCAGGGATCGGAGCTTTTCCTTCTCCGATATATCCAGCACAATGGCTTCTGTGCAGTACGGATCGATTTCCTGGACCCGATCCGGACTTTTGTCGATGGCGATGACCTCGTTCCCCTCCTCGAAGAGGACCCTGGCCATATGGAATCCGAACTTGCCCAAACCGATGACAGCAAATCTTTTCAAGGGACGCGCTCCTGTCAGCCAATCATGAGGTTTTGCTGAGAGTACTGGACTCCGCCGCGTGCTTCCGTTCCAGCGATGACGTAAGCGAAGGTGAGCACCCCCACCCTTCCGATGAGCATCATGGCGATGATGAGCAGCTTGCCGAAGGTGTTGAGCTTTGCAGTGGCTCCCATGGAAAGGCCGACCGTTCCGAATGCCGAGATCACTTCGAACAAGTATTCTACGAAGGTAGATCTTTCCCCGGCGGTTGAGGGCTCCGCGTCCCGGGTCAACAGCAACAGGAAAAAGATGGCCAGAATCAAACTGATCGAGAGAATCAAAAGGGATACGCTTCGGGACACGGTTTCCTGGGGAATGCTCTTTCTGAAAACATTGACATGTGCTCTTCTACGGAGCCGGGCCCAGGTGAACATTCCAAGGACTGCAAAAGTTGTCGTCTTGACGCCCCCGCCACAGGACCCGGGAGAGGCTCCCCAGAACATGAGGAATATCATGACCATGATCGTCGAGTTGCTGAGCTGTGCCAGATCCACGGTGTTGAACCCTGCCGTGCGCGATGTGACGGACTGGAAAAGGGCGAGCCACAACCTCTCGCTCATCGGAACCCCCCTGAGAGCGTTCCCGTACTCTCCCCACAGGAAGAACGCCATGCCTGAAATGATGAGCAAAGCCGTGACAATCAGAACCACTTTGGTCTGAATGCTGAGTCGCGCCGGTTTCGCCTTTCGCGTCGTTCGCCCTCGGACTCTTTCGTGGAGCTCGTAGACCACCGGAAATCCAATGCCGCCCAGCACGATCAAGCTGCAGATCGTCAGGTTCAACAGCGGCGACGCTCTGCAACCGATGAAGCTGTCGTTAAAGAGAGCAAATCCCGCATTGCAGAAAGCCGAGATGGAGTGGAAGACCGCCAGGTACGCTGCCTGCGATACGGAGTGATTCTGGATCCAGAATAGAAAGAGCGATAACGCGCCGGCGGCCTCGACAATTCCGGTGAAGAGGAATATGGCTCCAACAACCCGGTAGATGTCCTCTCTCGGTGTGTGAGCGAACACCTCCTGCATGATCATCCGGTGCCTGAAGGAGACCCTTTTTCCGGCGACGAGGAAGAAGAGGACGGAGAAGGTCATGATCCCGAGCCCTCCCGCTTGAATCAGAAGAAGAACGATGACCTGGCCCGGGGTGGTGAAATAAGATCCCGTATCCACCACACTAAGACCCGTCACGCAGACGGCTGACGTGGCGGTGAACAGGGCATCCACAAAGGAGATTTCACCTGAGACGGTTGAGAAAGGCAGAAGCAGGAGGGTCGTCCCGATCATTATGGCTGCGAGATAGCTGAGCAGGATGAGCGTGGAGAGGCCGATTTTCACCTTCTTCAGCCTGAGTGCAGCTGCGCTCAGGGTTTCACCCGTGGCAGACAGGACCCATCCCGCTGAAGCAAAATCCCCAAGAATGCCGAAGCGCATGAACCTCATGAGCCGACCCTCGGATTCAGGTAGTATTCACAACGCTGGTGAGTCTCGACTTCGCAAAGGTCGCGGAGCCACTTCCTGCCGAGCACCAGCCGATCCAGGTACGCACCACACACAACCATCTCCCGCTCGGCATCGATGGGGGTGTAGCGTAGGTAGGGGCATACCCGCGCCAGCTGCCGTTCGATGAGGTCATTGGGGCCAAGGGACTCGATCAGTCCATTCATGAGGGGGGAATTCAAAGGTGTCTCGTCTATGTATTTGACGTAATCCACCCCTGCCTGGCTCAGATTCTCGAGCAGCCTGCGATGCCGAAAGTGCAGCAGCGCCAGCAGGGGTGTACCCTGGGTGAAGGAACGGCACTTCAACACGCCGCACAACTCAACCAGAGCTTCACGCTCCCGCATCGCTGGCTCGGCGAAATGAATCACGATGATGGACGGTTTATCGTCTATGGCTTTCGCCAGGCATTCAACCGGGCTTGAGGCCAGGTCGAAACCGCCCGAATTCAGCCTCGATCGTCCGGAAGTGTCGTAAAACAGAACCTGGGCGCTATGTTCGCCCCGTCTTTTCTTTGTACAACCTTCCATTTGCGTCAACTTTCGGTCCATGGATTGACGGCGCCATCAGCCGCCCGCAAACTCCAATGATTTTGAGCGGGCTCACGCTCACCACGAAAAACTCCGGTAAGGAAAAGCAAGGGTTGGGAGCTGGCGCACCATCGCTTCATCGACGAAACCCCTCGGTTCCCTTCCCGTACAGGGCGCTCCATGACTGTTAAAGTTGTGTAGAGACTATCCCTCCTGCCCTTCACCATTCCGCTCTTCCTTCGCCGACTTCAACCGTTCCTGCCCGGGCTCCAGTTGAATCTGTCCAAACTTCTGCCAAGACGAGGCTCGATCGAGGTTGGCCCTCGCCGGCTTATAGGTCGGGTCGATGTCAAGGGCGGCCCGGTAGAACTTCTGGGCCTCCAGCCGGTCCCCCTTGATCTCGAGAAGCGCCCCGTAAAGGTTGTAAGCCCCAGGCTGGGCAGGATCGTTGGCGATGGCCCTCCGGGTCACTTCACGCGCGGCATCGAAACTTCTGTCCGTGATGTGCCGTTTGGCAAGCTCCATCAACGCCCCGTAATCGGTGGCGTTCTCCTCGTCCAACGCCTCGCGCTCCACGACCTTGGTGGCGATCTCGCGGATCTCGCCGGGACTGAACGGTTTTTGAATGAAATCCACGGCCCCGAGCTTCATGGCGTCGACGGCGGACTGAATGGTTCCGTGCGCCGTGATGATGACCACCCGGATCTTGGGCCACCTGTCCTTGATCCGGCGCAGCACGTCCAGACCGTCCATTCCGGGCAGCTTGAGGTCCAGAAACACCAGTCCAAAGAGATCCTCCCCGAGCACTTGCAGGGCCTCTTCGCCATTCACCGCAGTCCTGACCGGCATGCCCAGAGGCTCCAGGGACTGGGCCATGGTCAGGCGGATGTTCTTCTCATCGTCAACCACAAGGATCTGTTTCTGCTCCATAGGTTCCTCCTAGAGAGCCACCGGCACCGTGAAGGTGAAAGTGCTCCCCTGCCCGGACTCCGATTCCGCCCAGATGGTTCCGCCATGGGCGCGCACGATCTCTTTGCAGATTGCGAGCCCCAACCCCGTCCCCCCGGCTTCACGGCCCTTCACCTGGACGAACTTCTGGAATATCTTCGCCTGGTATTCCCGGGGAATGCCCGGACCGTCATCGCGAACCGAAAGGTGAACGTGCGGGCCTATGCGCTTTGCCGCTACCTGGATGTGCCCGCCTTCGTCCACGTACCGCAGCGCGTTGGAAATGAGGTTGGTGAGGACCCAGGTGATCTTGTTCGAGTCGGCACGGATGTCTGGCAGATCTTGCAGCAGCTCCCATGTGAGCTCGACATGCTTCTGTTCCACCTGGTTCATGAAGATGGTCTGCACATATTCGAGAAGCGTCTGAACCTGCACACTCTCGAATTCGAGGTCGATCCGGCCGGCCTCGATCTTGGAGAGGTCCAGCAGGTCGTTGACCAAAGCCTTCATCCGATGGACTTCCTCATGAGCCGCGCGAAGGAGCTCACGGTCTGCATCGCCGAGCTTCTGGGCGGCATGCTCCAGCAGCAGATCGATGCTCATCCCCATGCTGGTCAGCGGTGTGCGCAGCTCGTGGGATGCCGCCATGACGAATTCGCTCTTCAGCTGCTCGACTTCCTTGAGCCTCGTGACATCTTTGAGCAACAGGACGACTCCGGAGAGATGCCGGTCCTTGGTGCGAATGGTCGTGACAGCGAACAGGTAGTGGCGCGAACGATCCCCCATGGGCATCGTGATGATCCGTTGCTCTTCGGGGACGCTCGGCTGAAGGCCGCTTTCGACCGTCTTTCTGATCAGGTCACACACATTGGGAGCAGACAGGATGTCGGCACATGGCAGGCCTTCACATCCCCTGAATTCGAGGCCCAACATGCGGCGTGCGGCCGGGTTGATGCCCGTTGCCCTGAGCTCCGTATCAAATACGAGCAGGCCGTCCTCGATGCTGGAAAGGATCGCCTCTCCCTTGCTCTTCTCCGAGATGATCTGCTCGATGTTCATTTCGTGGTAGCAGGCAAGCTGAGCCGCCATCCGGTTGAATTCCCCGGCCAGATGGCCGAGCTCATCGGCGCCTTCAATCGGGACCTCCACGGAGTAGTCGCCTGTGGAAATTTTTCGCGAGGCCTCCACGAAGCGTTGCAGGGGCCTTGTGATGCGCTCGGCAAGCCAGAGGCTGAAGATGAGCCCGATGGCCAGCGCCGAAGCCGACACGGAAACCGTGGACCAGATGGCGCGCTTCGCAACTCCACCGGCGCGAACGCTGGCGGCGTACATGGTCTCCTCGTTCAGGCTGCGCAGGTGAGTACACTCGTCCCGGATATTGATGAAAATAGGATAGATGGATTGCTGATAGGTGCCAAGCGCCTGCTCCGGGACCAACCTTTGAGCACCGAGAATGTCGGTCAGCTCGGAGAACTGCCGGCGATACCTTGCATATTGAACTTCAAGCGATTGGACGAGCTCCGCCTCCCCCGAAATCGTCACATTATCCTTGGCGCGAGCCAGCCATTGCAGGAAGACGGCCTCGCTCTCCCTGAACTGAGAAGTCCCTTTTCGCGTATCCCCCAGCAGCAGGATCAGAACGCCGCTGTCCTGCCGCTCCAGAGCGTCCAGCATGTTCTCAGCAGCCAGAATCGACCAGTAGTTCTCGCGCAGGATGCCATCCGACGCTTTTCCCAGGGACACCAGATTCATCACGGCCCACGCAATCACCACACTCATGAAGGCAAAGGCTGCACCGTATCCGAGCAGGATCTTCTTTTTCAATGTCATGCGATCGGTCCTCCATCACACCTTCCGGTTCAGTAACCAAAGCAATCGTTACGCCACACTTTTATCAATGATATTTCAAGAGATTATTGTTTAACGGCGATGGGGTGGCCTTGAAAAATGAAAGACAGGGGTGAGGGGGACCTTGCTTTTTGCAAGGTCGGTTATCGTGAGACGAGGGTCAGATGCCGTAGGATTTACGCCTCCGCCAAAGCGTGGCCTGGTCCATACCCAGGACATCGGCCGCCTGCTGGAGGGAGGAGGTATTGGCGATGACCCTCCTGATATGCAGCTCTTCGATGAGGGAGAGGGAGACCAGGTCGCCCAGCGCGGGAGACCCTGCAATAGGGGCGATGGTGTCGGGCAGGTCGCCTTTGCCGATCATTTTGCCGGAGCCCAGGATAACGGCCCGTTCAACGGTGTTTCGAAGCTCCCGGACGTTTCCCGGCCATGCGTAGCCGCTTAAGGCCTCAGCCGCCTCATCGGCAAAGCCAAGAATCGATTTGTGGTTGGCGCGGCAGAAATGAGCCAGAAATTCCTCGGCCAGCGGCCTGATGTCCTCAGGCCTTTCCCGGAGCGGAGGCAGCGTGAGGCTGATCACATTCAGTCGATAAAAGAGATCTTCCCGGAAGAGACCCTCGGCTACGCGTCGATCGAGGTCGGCGTTGGTTGCGGCTATGATCCGCACATTCGCCCTGCGGGGCGTCGACTCTCCAAGGCGTTCATATTCCTTGTCCTGAATGAAGCGCAGCAGCTTGGCCTGAACCGACGGGGCCATGTCCGCGATTTCATCCAGAAAAAGCGTCCCACCCTCGCAGGATGCAATCCGGCCGGGGTTGTCCCGCACCGCCCCTGTAAAGGCACCCCGGGCATGACCGAAAAGCTCGCTTTCGAGCAGGTCGGCAGGCATCGCCGGACACGCCACCACCGCCATGGGCTTGGCAGCCCTGGCGCTCCAGCAGTGAATCGCCCGGGCAAGCGCCGACTTCCCGGTGCCGCTCTCCCCCCTGAGCAGTACGATCGCCTCCGAAGCAGCGGCTTTTCTGGCTGTCTCCATGACCCGCTGCATGCCGGGGTTTCTGCTCTGAACCCGCGCCTCCGGGGCGAATCGCTGCATGTCGTCCTTGAGGGAAGTGATTTCGTTTTCCAATGCCCGAATCCGGGCGGCCCGTCGGGTCAGGAGCTTCACCTGATCGGGTGTGAACGGTTTTTCGATGTAATCCGTGGCCCCGCGCCGGATGGCCTCCACCGCGCTCTCAATGGAGGCGTGGGCCGTGATGATGGCGATTTTGATCCAGGGAGAGTCCGCCAGCAGGATGGGGATCAAGTCCATTCCGTTTTCGTTGCCCAGCTTGAGGTCTATGAACGCCATGTCGAAGGAGCGCATCCTTGCCTCGTAGGCAGCATCGGCAGAGTTGCTCACAGCGATGACGGTATGCCCCTCAGTTGCGAGGCAGTACGAGAGTGTCTTGCGGATATTGACCTCATCGTCCACCACCAGAATATTTAGGCAATTTGTCTGCTGCTCGCTCATCCGTTGCCTCTCGAAGGCTCATGCCTCAACCGCAGCCGCCCCGTCTTCTTGAGACCGTCATGAGGCAGCCGGCAGGCGCTCTTGGACAGGGTCTGACAGCATCCCTCGTCATCCTGTAAGGGCATTCCACAGCAGGCCCAGGAAGCCGGCCCCCATGAGAATAGACTCCACAAAGGTTTCGAACAGGGGCTCTTCTTTGAACTTCGAGGAGCAGGATTCCCTGAGAGTCCATCCGAAGGCGACCACTGCCGGCAGCAGGAATACGGCAAAACCGGTGCTCATTCCCATGAGTGGACCCGCAATAAGCGAGAGGGCCAGCAAACCCACGACCCCCCAAAGCACCCAAACAGTTCGGGTCTCACCTATGGTCACCGTCAAAGTCTCTTTGCCAACCAGCCGGTCCCCCCGCACCGCGGCCAAATCCAGGAGGGCTGTACGCAGGAAGACAAACAGAAAGATGATCCATGACCCAAAAACCATCCGACCGAAGGCATCGAATAGATTCGGCAGGTGCGGCAGGACGACCAGCATGACCGTCCAGGCAAGCGGTACAAAGAGTGTCTTGGATGTCGGGATATCCTTCAACTTCAGAATGGGCATCTCCCTGAACGCTTTTGGAAGAGCCGGCGGGCCGGCATACAGGAGTCCCAGGGCTACGAAGGCCAGCATCGCCAGGAATGCCAGGATCCCCAGACTCAGAGAAAGCCACAGCGCCCCCACAACAGCCGCAATGCTCAAAGCGGCCAGAACCTTCTTCCAGCGCTGGTAAAAAGCGGCCCGGCCCGGCTCGTTCAGCTCGACCGCTCCGCGATCGAGGTACTTGTTGAGGGAGTGCATGGCGAAGAGGTAGAGCGCAGCCATGAGACTGCTGACAAACGCCCCTTCCAATCCGGTCAGCGCCGGTGCAGCATTGGACAGCAGCAGCGCCCCCAGAGGCACCCAGCCATTGGCGTAGGCCATGGTTCCCAGGTACCTTCTGAACCTGAACTTCATATCCCCGTTTTCGGGCTCGATGGACTCCAGGAATCGAACCACATTGCGAATGATCCAGCTGGGAGTCGACGCGCCCGCCGAAACCCCAACCAGGCTGTACCGGGCCATTTCCTGGCGGTTCAGATCCGCCTCGGTCTCGATGTGATAAGTGGGTACGGCCGCATCCCGTGCGACCTCAGCCAACCGCAACGTGTTCCCGCTGTGATACCCACCCACCACCACCATGGCCTCCACCTCGTTGCAGAGGCGCCTCACTTCCGCCTGCCGTTCGTGTGTCGAACCACAAATGGTGTTTTTGACCACTCCTCCCGGATACCGCCTGAGGAACTGCTCTTGAATCTTCTGGAACACCTCTTCATTCTGGGTGGTCTGGGCGACCAGCAGCACCTTGTCCCATTCCGAGGGGAGCTCATCGATCTGCTCCGGCCTGTTGACCACATGCCCACGCCCTTCGGCATACCCAATGAGCCCGATGACCTCGGCGTGATCGGCATCGCCGGCGATGATGGTGTGAAATCCGCGCCTGGCGTGCTGCTTGATGGCCGCATGCACCCTGGCCACACGCTTGCAAGTGGCATCGAGAAGTGTCGCCCCCAATTGGTGGAGAGTCTGCCGATCATGAGGCGGGATGCCATGAGCCCGAATCACCACCTTCTTCTCCGCGCAGTCCTCGATGCGTTCCACGGAGCGGATGCCCTTGTCCTCCAGCGTCGCCAGAACCTGCCGGTTGTGGATCAAGGGCCCATACGTGCAGATGGATTCGTTGTTGGTCCGCTTCTGAATGGCTTCCAGAGTGATATCGAGGGCGTCTCTCACGCCCTTGCAAAATCCGGCTGTCTTGGCAACGAAAACCTTCATGCTGCTCCAACCTCATCTTCCGATTCAGCGAACGGCTCCGAATTTCCGTGAACACCGAGCTTCACCGCGAGCAATTCCGCACCGCCGGCTTCAACCGACTCCAGCCAATGCTCGAAGACCGCCAGCATTTCATGCACATCCCTGACCTCGGTGATCCGGTTTCTCAGCCCGGCCCCTTCGGGGCACCCCTTCGAATACCAGGAGAGCATCTTCCTGAGATGCCCCGCCGGCCGAGGGGGACCATCGAGGAACTGCTCCACATGACCCCGGACGGTCCGGCGGAAGTCGTGCCAGCCCGGTTGGTATCGCTGTCCGCTACCAGCCCTCCACCGATGCGCCAACACCCCAAACAGCCAGGGGTTCCCCATGGCGCCTCTTCCGATCATCACCCCATCGCACCCCGTTTCCCTGAGCAAGGACTGAGCGCCCACGACATCCGTCACGTCACCGTTGCCAATCACCGGAATCGGCACGACCTCCTTGATGCGCCGGATCCAGGACCAGTCCGCCCGGCCGCTGTAGTGTTGAACCGCCGTTCGCGCATGAACCGAAATGGCGTCGACTCCTGCCGACACGAGCCGTCTGGCGGTATCGAGGATGTGGATCGAACCTTCGTCCCAGCCGAGCCGAACCTTCACCGTAACCGGGACACGGACACTCCTCCGGACGGCTTCGACCACCTGGAGCAGCCTGACCGGGTCTCTCAGCAGGGCCGCTCCAGCTCCCTGTTTCACCACCTTCCTCACCGGGCAGCCGGCATTGATGTCGATGATGGGAGCTCCGCGATCTTCGAGCCTTCGGGCTGCCTCGGCAGCCGCCCCCGGGTTTGCCCCGAAAATCTGAACGGCCAGGGGCACTGAAAGCGGGGGCTCCTGGCGAGCCAGCTTCCAGGTAGCGGGCATCTCACGGCGCAGACCCTCTACGCTGATCATCTCGGATGTGACCATTCCGGCGCCATGATCCGCCACAACCCTGCGAAAAGCCGCATCCGTGACCCCCGCCATCGGGGCGAGAATCAGCGGCGGGTCGATCCGGACGGGACCGATCAGGAGGGGAAGGGGTCGAAAAGTACATGAAGATTCATTCATGGAATATGAAAAATCCTCCCAGTGCAAAATCTCTCGGTTCTTGAAGGCAGGAATCGTAGCAACTTAGCCGGCCCTTGACAACAGCGCATCTTTCAGCCCTTCCGGGACGTCGCATCGCGTTTGACAGGTGTGGAGCGCTTTGCTAGCCTGTTTTTCGTGCGAAACAGAGCTATTCATGGGTTGAACGATGGTCTTCCATATCCGGGGCCCGGATAATGAGGCCGATGGGTTGGAGCGCTTCCGACGAGCTGGTGGAAGAGGAATATGTCAGTCAATGGTGGCGATGGCGTCGACGTGGCCATTCTGGGGGCCGTGAAGAGTGAGGTGGAGCCCCTTCTCGAAGTCTTGGACGATTCGAGGGTATTCGATTTCAGAGGAGAGGTCCTGCACCTGGGGACCTGTGGTCCGATGAGCATCCTTGTCGGCACTACGGGCCTGGGCAAGGTCAACGCGGCTATCACCACGGCCGCCGTTCTCGAGACCTTCGGGGCCGCGCAGGTCTGGAACATCGGCTGCGCCGGAGCTTATGAAGAGGGTCCTCTCAGGATAGGGGACGTGCTGATTTCTCAGGCCATCTGGTGCGGAGATGAGGGGGTTCTCTCCAAGAAAGGTATTGACTCTTTGCGGGTCATCGGAATCCCCCTCGTACGGCGCGGCAGCGAGCCCTTTTTCGACGTTTTGCCGGTGTCGGCGGGTTCTTGGGTCCACGACCGAATCCGCGAAATCACCCCTCCCGGACTCTACCGGACTGATGGTGGACGGCTCCAGCTCATCGAGGGTACCCGCGGAGCCGATCAGGCTGACCGGCTGGAAAAGGAGGGCGCTTTCCAGACCCTGCACGGGCCGAGCCTCACGGTCAGCCTGGTCAGCGGCGACCGCAAGACCGCAAGGAAGCGCTTCGAGCGCTACGGGGCCATGGCCGAAAACATGGAGGGGAGCGCCATAGCCCAGACATGCTTCCGTTATGAGATCCCGGTTGTGGAATGCCGTGGCATGAGCAACATGGCCGGCGATCGTGACAAGAAGCATTGGAAGCTCGATTTGGCTGTCGCTCGTTGCTGCGCCGTCGTCCGGTGCTGGATGGAGAGCAACGAATGAGCGGCCTTTCGAAATAGAACCCTGAACCGGACACGCTGAACCGGCGTCCCATCAGGAACCCAGAAAAATGACCCAGCTCCTGCATCTCGGCTATTCGCCCTGCCCCAACGATACCTTCATCTTTTGCGCCCTGGCTTCGGGCAAAGTCAGCACCCATCCGTACGACCTGAAGATCACACTCGCCGATGTGGAGCTCCTCAATCAGAAGGCGATGGGAGCAGCTCTGGACATCACCAAGGTGTCCATCTACGCCATGCTTCACTTCCTGGAATCCTACCGGCTCCTCGGATCGGGGGGGGCCATCGGGCGCGGGTGCGGCCCTCTCGTCGTTGCCAGGGAGCCCCTCGCACCCGAAGATCTTCGGAACAGGCGGATGGCCATTCCCGGACGCATGACCACGGCCAACCTTCTCCTCCGGCTCTCGGGCGTGCACCGGGGCCCCGTACACGAGATGGTCTTCGACCAAATCATGCCCGCCGTGGCTCGCGGAGAGGTGGATGCCGGCGTGATCATTCACGAGGGCCGATTCACCTACCCGCTCTACGGCCTGCATCTGGTGCTGGACCTTGGGGGATGGTGGGAGCGGGAGATGGGGCTCCCCCTCCCGCTGGGCGGGATCGCCGTCAAACGGGACCTGGGCCCCCAGGTTGCATCCTTTTTCGAAGAGAAGGTCCGCGAGAGCCTCTCATTCGCCCGCGCTCATCCCGATGAGGTTTGGCCCTACATCGTGGAGAACGCCCAGGAGATGGCCCCCGATGTCATCCGGAGCCACATCGAGATGTTCGTGAACGACTTCAGCTTCGAGGCGGGGAAGGAAGGTGAGCGAGCGATCCGAACCCTGCTGGAGGCGGCCGCCCGGCAACAGAATCGGCCGCTCCCGCCCCTGCCCCTGTTCTGGAGCTCCGAAAAACTCTGATCCCCCAGCGAGGATGGATATCCATGGAGAACGTCAAGACCCCTTTTGCACTCTTCCCTTACCAGGTCCTCTCGGAGCAGGACTTCAGGACTCTCGCTCTGCTCATCCCCAGGACTCACGTGCTTCAGGTCCTCGAGCGCATTGTGCTTCCGGCATGGGGCGCTTCCCATTTCGAAATACTGCCCGCGGGATTGGACGACGGGGAGGCCCAGCAGATTCGCCAGGCACTGGCCAGCTTCGGCGAATTCGCCGCCGTCCACCAGGACCACTGCCTGAAGGCGTCCTTCAGTGCCGAATCCCAGTTGCGGCAGAACTGGGAGAGCCGATTCGATATCCAGACGTCATTACGAGGCAGGGGGATGGAGGGGCCCGACCCTGAGACCCGGAGATTTCTCGAGGCAGCCCTCTTCCTCGAAATGGCCCGGGAGCTGGATCAGAAGCAGACGGATCTTGAAGCCGACCTGGCCCAGGCAGCCCATCTCGAAACCGAGTTCCGCCAAATCCTGGGCATCAGCGAAGAAGAGGATATCCCCGAGGACAGCCTCGAAACGCTGAGCCCTTCCCTCATCGCCACCAGGGCGCATCTCTCCTTCATGCTGCCGAAACGCATCACATCCTGGTTCCGACTGTTTTCACGCACGCACCTGGCAGCCGAACCTTTTGTCCTGTTGACCGTCAACCAGGAAATCACCGATGAAATCGTGGACAAGGTCGAAGCCTCATCTCGGCATCGGGCCTCCCCCACCGATCTGCTCCAGCTTCCGCTGGCTGCTCTTCCGCCCCTCCCGAAACTGCCTGCCGACGATTTTTCAAGCAGGTTGGCCTCCATCTTGCCAACCGAAGCGTTCCAGGAATATCAACGGACCCTGGCAGCCCTCATTTCCGACCCTTTGAACCAGGAAGCGCAGAAAGCCGTCGGTCGAACCTCGGAGATCTTCAGGATGGCGATTGAGACCGCCTTCGATACAGCGGCCGATCCGCAGGCCACTGTCATGCAGCTCAATCTCACCTGTCTCTCGGGCCTGTCCCTCGCCGGATTGAAAGAGGCCGTCGATCCGGGCAGCCCTCCGCCCCAGGAATGGGCCTCCCGGCCGGCCCCCCTGTTCATGTGCCTGCAGGAATTGTCATGAAAGGTTTCGAGTTTCAGGTTTCGTGCAGAGGGGTCACACCTACACATTTCACATTGTCAAGTGTGTAGGTGTGACCCCACTCAATTCTGATTGAGGATTGCGGATGGCTGCTCAGAGCTTGCCCGACCGGAAGATCGAAAAGATCAGCCACAGCCCCAGGACCGTGGCGATCACGTAGCCTGTGAGGCCCAGGATCGAGGTGAGTGAGAGCGTCCGGGCTCCGAAGAAATCCACGGTGAATTCCATGACCTCTTGCTCGGAATTGAGGACCATGGCCGCAGCGACAATGGAGGCGGCAATGACCAGGCCCACCGTCAGGCGGTTCACTCCCTTTTCCAGCTGGCGATCGATGGGGTCGAACCCCGTGTGCCGCAGCTCCAGCCTCTGAGTCCCTCTCGCGGTCTGCCTCAGGATATCGGTGACGTATTTGGGGAAGGTCTTGAGATACGCCGCCGTGGCGCGACTGTCCCTCCCGAGATTCTTGAGGAGGCTCCGAGCGTCGTAGCCACGCTGCAGCAGCCTCTTGGCGTAGGGTTTGGTCACTTCCAGGATGCTGGCGTCACTCTTGAGGATCTTCCCCAACGCCTCGGTCTGAATGAACGTCTTCAGCAGCAGCAAGAGGTTCCGGGGCAGCCGGATGTGGTATTTCAGGACCAGGACCATCAGCTGGTCGTACACATCCCTCACGGAAATATTCTGGAGCGACCGCCCGTAGAACGGCTCGCTCATATCTTTGAGGTCGATGCGGAAGGTCGTAAGATCCATGCTTTCCTCATCGATGAGCCCTGCATCCGCCAGTGCGTCCATAATCATGTCGTAGTCGTGCTCGGCATAGCCCAGAAAAAGATTGGCGATCTGCCGCATGGTCTCTTCGTCGAGATACCCGATGATGCCGAAATCCACCAGGCTGACCCGCCCGTCGTACATGACGATGGTGTTTCCCGGATGCGGGTCGGCATGGAAATAACCGAACTCCATCAGTTGCTTCGAAAAGGAGCGCAGGCCGATCATGGCCACTTCCCTGGGATCGAGCCCTGCAGCCCGGATCTCCTCCACCTGGTCCATTTTGATCCCGTCGATGTGCTCCATCACGAGGACCGACCGGGTCGTGAAGTCCCAGTGCACTCTTGGGATGTAGATTTCGTCGACGTCTTTGAAGTTGAGCGCAAACTTCTCAATGTTGCCGGCTTCGATGAGCATATCCAGCTCACGGAAGATGATGCGCTCGAATTCCTTAACCAGGTTGACGGCCCCCAGGACTCGACCCAGCTCGAATGCGCTCTCGATTCTCTCGGCCAGAGCATACATGAGCCGGATATCTTCCCGGATCTTCTTGTCGATCCCCGGCCGGATGACCTTCACAGCCACATCTTCACCTGAAAGAAGCCTCGCCCGATGTACCTGGCCCACCGATGCCGCAGCCAGACATTCCTCCGGGAATTCGGCGAACATGGCGTTCAACGGCCTCTTGAGCTCCCTCTCGATGACGGCCCTGACATCTTGAAACGGGATGGGGGGGACCCGGTCCTGCAGCTTCTTGAGCTCTTCGATGTGCTCCGGCGGGAAAAGGTCCGCACGGGTGCTCATGAGCTGACCAAGCTTTACAAAGCTCGGCCCCAGCTCCTCCAGCACCAGCCGAATGCGACGGGGGGATGGAAAGGAAGCCCGGAAGACCAATTCCTCATCGGACTCCGCTTTGGCGCGTCCCACGGACTTGCCGAACAGCCGTTCGGCCACGTCGCCCAGCCCATGCTTCAACAAGATACGGGTGATCGCCCCGAATCTTCGAACCCCCCTGATTCCCGAAACACTTCGCGACCATGCCATGCCTGCCCTCGCCTCCCTCCTGACCGTGCTTCAGGGGACCCTCTCAGTGATCGAACAGCGATTGTTCATCCGCCAGTCTCTTTCGCAGCAGGATTTCATCGTACCCCTTGCGAACCAGATCCTTCAATTCCGCGACGACCTCGAAGCCCATGTGACGGTAGAAATCCAACGCCTGCTTATTGAAAGATGATGTCGTCGTCCAAAGATTCGCGGTCCCTGGTTTCAGCCTCCGCTCCAGAAAGGACAGAATTTCCCGCCCGAGCCCGATTCCGCGAAAAGGATCGAAACAAGCCAGGAGCTCGATGAAGGGCCCCATCAACCACGGCTCCCGCACGCACAGGACGGCGGCCAATCCGGATTCCCCTCGCGCAACGTGGCAGCAGAGGGCCGGATCTCCCCGAGAGAGGTATCGCGCCAATCCCCCGGTGGTGTAGCCAAGGGTCCGCCACGGATCCATTTCCACAAGAAGCCTTGCGATGCGTTCAATATCATCCGGCAGGAGCGGACCGAAGAAAAGATCCTCCCGGAGCTTCCGGGAAGGCTGTTTTGGACAGCTGGATGCTGTTGTGGACGGGCTCACGGTCGCCAACCTCTCCGTCTCAGTTTCCAGCCCGTGATGCGGGCCCGAGCACATCCTCCAGCTTCACCAACCGCATCCCCTTCTCCCGAATTCCCTGGACGATGGAAGGCAATGCCTCCCCCGTGTGGTAGCCCCGGCCGTTGACATGAAAGATGAGAATGCTTCCCGGCCGCACCTGCGAAAGGACCCATTTCGTCAAACGGGCTGCGCTGCTCTCTTTGACGGGATCTCCGCTGGCAAAGGTCCAGTGAACCACCGTGTACCCCATGGCTTCGGCTATCCCCAGGGTTCTGCGGTCGTAGTTGCCCGCCGGAAACCTGAAATAACGCGGTCGGACGCCGGTGATGCCGCAGATGATCTCCTCCGCACCCAGGATTTCCCGCCTGACGGCCTCATCGGGCAACCGCTCCATGTGCTGGCGATGGGAAAGGGAGTGGTTCTCGATTTCCACGCCATGGCTTGACGCAAGGTCCCTCAGCTGCTCTCTGTTCCTCTCAGCGAACCGGCCACTGGCGAATATGGTGAAGGGAATACGCTCCTCCGTGAGATAGTCGAGAATGGAAGCGTCCAGCCGGGAGGGGCTCCTGGTCTCACACGCGTCAAAGGTCAGCGCTACCAGCGGTTCGTCCGTTGGAAGCGACCTCACGACCTCAGCACCCGCCCCGCACGGAAACAGTGTCAGAACGCAGAGCATACGGACGCAGCACAGCCGACGGAGCCGCTCCCATGTACTTCTCATGGCCGCCCACCTCCGGACTAATCCTTCGCCTTGTTGACGCAGAAAAAGGCAGCCACAAACGCGACCAAACCGAGCCCCGCCAGCAGCAGGTAAGAGCGAGGATCCGTCGGCTGCCCGAACGATGCCCCGCGAATGGCGCCGGCCGCATGGGTCAGGGGAAGGAACTGAAGCAGAGCCTGGACCCAGTTCGGCATACGGTCCACGGGGAAGAACGTGCCCCCCAGAAAAGCCATGGGAGTGATGACGAAATTGGTGAGCAGCGCCTGGTCGGCGTGGGACTTCACCACCATGGCCATACAGACCGCCAGTGAAGAGAACAGAAATCCGTTCAGGACCACTGCCAGCCAGAAAAGCGCATTGTAGGACAGGAAAACCCCGAATACTGCACCGATCACCAGGATGACCGTCACCGCAAGGACCGCCCGGGTGATGCCGGCCAGGATTTCACCCGTCACGTAGGCTCGGTTCCGAATGGGGGCAGCCTGGAACTCTTCGAAGATGCGCCAGTAGAAGCGCGCAATGTTGATTTCGCTGGCGATGGCGAAGGCCTGGGTCATGCTGTTCATGGCCACCAGACCGGGGATCAGGAATTCGAGGTAGGTACGGCCACCCACCTCAACATCCTTACCCATGCCGTAGCCGAAAGCCAGTATGTACAGAAGCGGAGCCACGGACATGGAGGCAATCTGCCTCGTGAACTTCTTCTTGAGGATAAGAAGCTCACGATAATAGATGGCGAAACACCCCCTCATCGCGCAGGTCCCCGCTTCACTGCTGGACCCTCTTGCCGGTCGTCGCCATGAAAACATCTTCCAGGTTGACGCGCCGCAGCGAAAAACTGCCCTGCTGGTGCTCAATGTGCCGATTCGCTTCCTCGCGGCTCCCGAAGTACAGCGTATCCATGTCCCCGTTGGTGACCTCATCCAGCGCCCATACCCCGAGGCGAGACATGAGACTCTGGGGGGAATCGAGCGCCACGATTTCACCCTGATGGAGGAAGGCCACGCGCTCAGCCAGGAATTCAGCCTCTTCGATGTAATGAGTCGTCAGAAAGATCGTGGCGCCCTGCTGCTGGATGCGCTTGATGAGGGACCAGATCCTTCTGCGGATGGCCGGGTCGAGCCCTACAGTCGGTTCATCAAGGAACAGGATCTTGGGATTGTGCATGAGGGCCCGCGCCACCATAACCCTCCGCTTCAACCCCCCCGAGAGTACCTTGACCGGGCTGTCCCGACGGTCGGCGATCTCCACGTATTCTAGAAGCTCCTCGATGCGCTGAACCCTTTGCCTTCGGTCCATCTGGAACAGACGGCCATGGATGTCCATGTTTTCGTAGACCGTCAATTCGTGATCCAGGTTGAGCGTCTGAGGGACCAGGCCACATTGCCGCTTGGCCTGAAGCGTGTCCCTTTCGATATGAAACCCGTGCAGATAAGCCTCTCCCGAGGTGGCGCGGGCCAGACCGGTGAGAATCCTGATGGTGGTGGTCTTTCCCGAACCGTTTGGCCCGAGGTAGGCAAAGAGCTCACCGGCACCGACCCGGAGATTGATCCCTTTGAGGGCCTGAACAGATCCATAGTCCTTTTTCAGATTCTCGATTCGAATCACGGCAGCAATCAGGGAATCGTCGGCATGATGTCACGAGCTCGGTCGCTGGTGCAACACACTCATATCTCAGAACAACCATCGCAATTTGGCCCCTGGAATCCCTCCTGTCAAGGCCCTTTTCGAACCGCTGATTGCCGGGGCTCCAACCGGAGCCTGACCATGACCGGGCTGGTGAAAGCTCCTGAACACGGGCCATGGATGCTGGTTGGATGCTTGACGATAAAGGGCGAAACAGATAAGGTGAATGAACTCAATCGAACGAAAGGTGACCGCGATGGCGACGGATCAAATGGAGGGCCTCTCCGCCAGCCTGGAAGATTACCTCGAAGTGATCTATCATCTGGAGCAATCTCAGAGAGTGGCCCGGGCCAAGGACATTGCAGACCAGATGAACGTCCAGCGCGCCTCCGTTACGGGTGCGCTCAAAGCACTGGCTTCGCGGGGCCTCATCAACTACAGCCCTTACAGTTACGTCACGCTGACGCCCGAGGGGCGGCGCATCGCCAGTGACATCATTCACCGCCACGATACCCTTAAAGAATTCTTCATGACCACGCTCCAGCTGGATCCGGAGCAGGCCGAGGCCAATGCATGCCGGATCGAGCATGCCATCGACCCCGTGGCCATCGATCGTCTGGTTCATTTCCTCGAATTCATGAAGCTCTGCCCCCGAACGGGCCTCGGCTGGCCCGACGGGTTCGCCCGTTTCTGTGCCAAAGGCTCGCTCTCTTCAGACTGCCTGAGCTGCTTGCAGGAATGCCTCGAACGCCTCAACACCCCCAAATCAGAGGGCAAAGCCTGCTGTTGAAAACTCTCGCGGCCGTCCCCTGCCTCGAATCATCCCTCCACATTGCGGGAATCATCCCCTGCCGAGCTTCCCGGAATCCCGTTCTGCAGTGCAAACTGCACCACAAAATCCAGAAGCGCCGAGCTTTCCCCGTAGGCTCGCTCGCAGAAACCCTGCCCCAGATGGCGGGCACTCTGTTGAAAATCATCAATATAGGACTGCAGGTCTTCGGCCTCATACCAGGAACGGTATAGCTCAAGTCCTGCCTGGAGACGATCCAGGAGCTCTCCCGTGAATGGATTCTTCTGGGTGATGGCCGAATACAATGCAGGATTCTGGGCGAACATCCTCCCCAGGAGGTTGATCTCAAGCCTGTAGCTCGGACTTGTGTAATCCATGGTTTCGGCAATATCAACACCCAGCTCCCTCAGGACCCTTCCCGTGAGCATCGTGGTCATGTGGAAAAGGACCTGAATGATGCTCATCATCCGATCATGGTGTTCAGGCGTGCATTCCTTGACCAGGAGCCCGGAGGAGAGGAACCGTTGCTTGAGCTTCTCCCAGTCTGCGGCGGCAACGCGCACGGGGCATGCCACCAGGGTCTGCCCCCTGAAAGAGGAGACGCGCCCCCCGAACATGGGGTGCAGCCCGACCACGGAGGCCGAAGACTGCAGCATTTCCCGCACCGGCCCCACCTTCAAGCTCGTCAGATCCATGATGAGCTGCCGGCGCCCGGTCAGTGGAACCAATTCCCGGATGATCTCCTCAGTCCGATGAAGCGGAACGGAAAACAGCAGGATATCCGAAGATTGTGCCAGGTCCCTCGCCGTCATCGCCGTTGTGAGGTCTGCAACAGAAACCTGGTAGCCCTGCTCCATGAAGAAACGGGAAAAGAGCCGTCCCATTTCCCCGAGTCCTCCGACGATCCCGACGCGGGCGGGTGGCTCCCAGGGGAAGGGCGTAGCCGCAGAATCTCCGAGCACCTCGACAACCGACAGTTCGTCTTCGCTGCGATCGGGTTTGAGCCCGACAATCATGGTAAACTCAACCTCCTGCGTCCTGATGGTGGGGAAAACACCCTCATCCGGCCAGAGAATCTGCGGCACTCCATGGACGAGGGGACCTCACAAAGACAAAGGCCGCGAGCGTTGTCCCGCCCACGGCCCGCAGGTTGTTTCACCTGCCACAAAAAAAGCCGTGGGGGCTGTTCAGGGTTCCCACGGCTCGATGTTTCGGCTTCCAAGGGGAGAGTCACATTCGTTGCATACCCCGAACGCTACCGATAATGGCCAGCGTAATAATAATAGCTGCAGTCAGTCAGGGCCTGCACATTTCTCTCCTTGGGTTGATGTCGCGCCATCTATAGCCTCCGGGGTTCCATCCAGTCAAGACATTTCTGCAGATCTGTCGACCTGTAAATATGGGGCGGCAAGAGTTTCCCTGCGCCGTGCGCCGCCGAACAGGCAGCACCCGTCCTCGGCAGAAGATGCCTACTTCCTCTTGATGATCCTGCTGAAGATCCTTCCAAGGCGAGGCTCTTCGGCACGCATGGCTCCGTGGGGGCAGACCTCGAGACAGCAGTAACATCGGATGCATCGATCATAGTCGAACGTGGCGCGCTTCCCTTTGAAGCTGATGGCTTCCACGGGGCAGTATCTGGCGCAATCCCGGCAAGACTTGCAGCCCTCGTCATCAATGACCGGCCGCTGAATGAGATGCTGTCGCATGAGTCCGTGCAGCGCTTTGGGGCCGAAGAGCATCGAGGCCATCTCCGGGAACTGAAAGCCTCGTACCGGAGGCAGCTCGCCCATGACCTCCGGGGCACCATCCACCAGCCCCGACTTCACCGCAACCGCATGAGTGAAGAGTTCTCCGGGCGGCACACCGAGCATCCGGCACACTGCAGCATCCAGGGAGAAGGCGTCGCGGCTGGCCATGATCACCCCAACATGCCGAGGGATTCCTCCCTTGCCCGGCCCCGGCCCCTCCATGGCCAAAACACCGTCCAGGATGTTGAAGGAAGGTTTCAACGTGGCACAGATCCGAACGAGCAGTGCGGCAAACCGTTCACGATCCACACCCGCTCGCAGATGCCACTGGGGCTTCCTCAGTCCCACCACACACCCGAAGAGATTCTTGACCGCCAGAGTCAATAACATCTGGCTGTGCGTTTTGAGCTTTGGCACGTTGATGATCACATCCGCCGTTACAGCATCTTCGGCGATTTCGATCTTCCCGAAAGGCTCCCCCACATCCACCTGGACGGAAGCCTTGAGCTCCCGGCACTCGACATTCAACCCACGGAGAGCCTCTGCAATGCCGCTTTCCTTCAAAATCTTCTCGAAGGACCCCATGGCCTGGCTGTCCGCTACGAGCACCCGAGCACCCCGGTCGAGGACATACTCCACCACCGCCCTCACCACCAACGGGTGAGTCAACATGGCCCGATCGGGCGGCGCAGGAGCCAGGAGATTGGGCTTGACCAGCACCCGGTTTCCAGGCTGAATTCCCTCTCCACCCAGCGTAGCCAGGCAGTCGCGGACCACTCCTTTTAGAATCGAGTCGTCATAGGACGCGCGCTTGCACAAGACCTCAACCATCGTCAACCTTCCTCCCGGTTTGCCTGCCGTGTGACCCGCCTGAAGCACACCCTGATCTTCTTCAACGCACTCTTTACCCCTCCTCAGGACCATTCACAACAGAAACCAGGACGCCCCGAAAAGGATGCCGGTGACTGGATGTGAGGATTGTTCACGTTGTCAGTTGCATGAGAGCGTGGTACTTACAGAAGTAAGAGACCTTGGCGGGCAGATCGCCACAGCGGAGTGAGTGTAGATGGATTCAGACGAAACGATCAGGAACCAGGGTGATCAGGCGCCTCAAAGTGACCGTGGCTGCGCCGAAGACGGGGTTGATGTCACGCTCATCCGATGGATGCTCTCGCTGACTCCTACCGAGCGTCTGCAGGTTCTTCAGCAGCACATCCAGTCGATTCGAGAGTTGTTGGATGAAAACTGCCGCAGCTGACTTTCTGACCATACTGCGAATCATGGCAGAGCACGGAGTGGCATTCATCGTTGTCGGAGGTGTCTCAGCTGTGCTTCAAGGTGCCCCCATCTCCACCTTCGACCTCGATCTGGTCCACGGTCGAAGTCCGAAAAACATCGATCGCCTTTTGTCAGCCCTCGATGAGCTCGATGCCGTTTATCGAGGAGTGGGGGATCGAAGGCTCAAACCAGGTCCGGATCATCTGACCTCTTCCGGGCACCAGCTTCTCATGACACGCCATGGACCGCTCGATCTGCTTGGAACCATCGGTATCAACCAAGGATACGAGGAGCTTATTCAGCATACTGTGGAGATGAAGATCGGTGAGCACATCTTGCGCGTCCTTGACCTCGAGACCCTGATCACAGTCAAGGAGGAACTGGGACAAGAGAAAGACAGAGCCTCGATCCCGATCCTTAAGCGCACACTGACCGAGCGTTCCCGTTGAAAGAGAGGAGAATTTGGCGATGATCGAATTAATCAAGAAAACCATAATGGCAGGACTTGGCGCGGTTGTCCTGACCACCGAGAAGGTCCATGAGGTGACCAAGCGCTTCGTGGTAGAGGGCAAACTCTCGACCGATGAGGCGGAAAAGCTGGCCGATGAACTGATCAAAAGCGGCGAAGAAAAGTGGGATGAAGCGAGCGGCAAGATTTCTGAGGGTATCCGAAAGGGTGTCGAGAGCATCGACCTGGTTCGGATGAAGGAATTTGAAGAGCTGAAGGCCCGCGTGGAAAAGCTGGAGGCGCGGCTGGGCGTCTCTCAGCCCGCGCCCAGAAACGATCCGGAGCCTGAGTGAATCACGGCTCCTCATCCCCGTTCAGCTCTTCGGGGGCGGAGCGCCTGCCGGCTGTTTCGATCCCGTATTTCTTGATCTTGTAGTGGATGGCCCGACGGCTGATACCCAGGATTTGTGCCGCATCCTTCTGCACCCACCCCGCCTGCTGGAGAGCACGGATGATGGCGTTGCGCTCGCTTTCCTCCAGCGAAAGTGAGTCGCTTTCGTGAACCGCCTTGAGCGGCCGCTCGGGTAAACCGCTCAGCTGCAGATCGCTGGGGCGCAGGATTCCATCTCGGCACAGCACCGCACCCGCCTCGATGGCGTTCTTCAGCTCGCGCACATTTCCGGGCCAGGGGTAATCGGCAAGCCATTTGATGGTTTCCTGGGGCAATTTAATGGATTGCATCGAATGGCCTTCACAAAACGACTCCAGAAAATGCTGAGCCAATAACGGAATGTCTTCCCTCCGATCGCGCAGCGGGGGAATCTTGAGTGTCACTACTCGAAGCCTGTAATATAGATCTTCCCTGAAGCTCCCCGCCTCGACCTCGGCCGGCAGATCCACGTTGGTGGCCGCAATGACCCGACACTCCACGGGGATCTCCTTCAGATCCCCTATGCGCCGGATCTTTCGGTCCTCCAGAAACCTGAGCAGGCGAACCTGCATTTCCTGGGAGATGTTCCCAATCTCATCCAAAAACAGGGTTCCATGGTCGGCCGCCTCGATGAGCCCCTTCTTGTCGCGGATGGCATGGGTAAAAGCCCCCCGCACGTGACCAAAAAGTTCACTTTCAAGAAGTCCCGTCGGCGTCGAGCCACAGTCCACGACCACAAAGGGGTGCTCTCTCCGAGGGCCACGCTCGTGGAGGAGACGTGCGACGCGTTCTTTGCCCACTCCGCTCTCACCCAGGAGGAGCACGTTGACATCGCTGGGAGCGATTCGATCGATCAGATCGAAAAGCTCCGCCATTGCAGCACTCTTCCCACCCCAAAGCACTTTGCTGATGGGCGGAAGGCCCTCCTGTGCAGGCCGGGATGAAGCCGGCCGCTTGAGGATCTCACTGACCTTCTTGAGAAGGTCGCGCCCCTCGAAGGGCTTGGTGAGGTAGTCCAGAGCCCCTGCTTTGACTGCATCGACGGCGTCCGGGATCGTTCCATAAGCCGTGAGCATGATCACCTGGAGCCCGGGGCGGAGTTCCTTGACCTCCTTCAGGAGCTCCATGCCGCCCATGCCCGGCATCCGAACATCCGAAATCAGCAGGTCCACGACCTGCGATTTAACGATGTCCAGGCCCGCCATGGCGGAGGTGGTCGTCAATGTGCGGTAACCGGCAGAGCTGAGCCTCGCTTCCAGAACTTCCAAAATGTGAGCATCATCGTCCACGACCAGTATCGTGGCCTTGTGTCCTGCTGCTTTATCCATGTAATCAGTCGATCCGGTGGATGGTATTCCTTGAAGTTTGTTCTAAACTCCGCATCACTCAGGCCCCTGAGCACCCCGGCAGGCAGTAATGGCAGCTCCCAACATGAAACTTGAAACCTGTAACCTGAAACCGAAGCTATGGCGAAGAGACCTCCTTCTGCCTCTCTTGAAACTTGAGGTGTATGGCCTCCAGGGATTCAATCTGCTGCTTGAGCCGACGGATTTCTCTGTCCTTGGCCTCCAGGCGAGTCTTGAGGCGTTCCGATTCCTTTTCCTTCGCCTGGACCTGACTTTTGTAGGCCGCGAGGTCTCTGTTCACCAGCTCAACTCTATAGGGCGGTCGTATTTTTGACTTGGGCAGTTTCCCGGACTCCTCCTCGGATATCATCGGAGCGCCCGAGAGGGCGATCCTTTGCAACAGGGGCCAGAGAAGCCTGGGATCCTCTGTTTCCATGAGCGCATCCCCCTCGCCCCAGGTCTCCCATTGTTTCAGGGCCTCATTGAACTCCTCGGCGCTGTGAGCCAGGATCAAGCGCATGCACGCTGAAGCATAAACGGCCATGCGGGTATAGCGATCGCTCCGTGCAACATTTTTGAGAGCATCGAAATCAACAAGCGCTTCATCGTATTCACCGGCCCGGAAATTCTGCAGGCCATCTTCCCAGAGCATCATCTCTGCAGACGGCAGCGGTTTCGCAGGCTCGGCTTCCCGAGATGGGTGCGGGAGGGGCGCACAACCTGGCAGCCCCATCGTTAGTGTCCAAAACACGAAAAACAATAACCCCCTTGGTGCAACGCACTTCTCCCGAACCGACGTCATCTCCATTCCTTATCCCTCTCGAAGCGCCGGCAGCGTGAATCCGAAGGTACTCCCGCGCCCGACCTGGCTGTTCACCCAAATCGTCCCTCCATGGGCCTCCACAATCTGCTTCGAGATGCTCAGTCCCAAACCCACCCCGTCGACCTGCTGCCTGATTCCTGTCGCACGGTAGTATTTGTAAAAAATCAACCCCTGTTCGTCCTCAGGGATTCCCGGCCCCAGGTCTGAAACAGAAAAACTCACCATCACTTCGTTGCCCTCTTGAACGGGCTTCACCCGAACGGCAACGCTTCCACCCTTCGGAGAAAACTTGATGGCGTTGCCGACCAGGTTCAGAAGCACCTGCTGCAGATGATCGGCATCTCCGAGCACCTGTGGAACATTGATCGGCAGGTCCGTTTCAAGCGAAATCTCCTTGGCCTCGGCTGCGGGCGTCATCCGGTGTACGCTTCCTATCACAAATGCACGAGGATCCAAAGGTTTTGGATCAATCTTCACCAGCCCCGCTTCGAGCCGTGAAATCTGCATCAGATGATTCAAGAGCTCTGAGATCCGGGCGATCTCATCGCTGGCGATGGAGAGGAACCGCTGCTGCCGCTCGTTGACAGGACCCATCACTTCCTCAACGATGAGGTTCACCGATTCCCGGATGGACGTGAGCGGCGTGCGGATTTCATGACTGAGCATGGAGATGAAGTCCGACCGCATCCGCTCCTCCTCCTTCAGTCGCTGGGCCATTTCGTTGAAGGCCCCGGCCAGCTGGCCGAACTCGTCCCTGGTCAAAATCGGAATCGGGTCGCTCAGCCCCTTTCGTGAGATGGAGCTGATCCCTTTGCGCAGCTCCCTCAAGGGTCGGTTCATGGAGTGTGTCAGAAAGAAAGTCCCCAACAGGCCGATGAAGATGGAAATGGCCAGGCCCACTATACCGAAATGCACTGCGGTTCGGCCGCGGCGGTTCAGGCGCAGCATTTCCGACTCGATTTCCTGCTCGTTGTTGGCGCGCGCCCTGGAAATCCTCTGGATCCAGTCGTTGAGGATCTCTTCGGGGATCCAAAGCGCCTTCGAGCTGTCCGTCTCTTCCACGGAGCCATAAGCAGGCGGCAGTTCAGCCAGGTAGTCCTGATAGAGCTTGCGCCACACGCTGTCGGTCGACTGACGCTCCGATGGCAGTGTCAGGATGTTGTTGAGATTCTCCTCGAACTCCCTTTGAGCCGCGACAAAGTATTCTTTGTAATCCTCTTTTTTGAGCAAGTCATATTTGCTTTCATTTTCTTCCATCCAAAGCAGGCTATCGATCAATTTTTTGGATGCCTTCGAGATCCTGTAATTCTCGTTGACCACATCCTCAGATATCCTGACGATCTCTTGAATGTGGATGAAGAGTATGAAAATGGTCCCGTAGAAAATAGAAACCAATACAAAATACCACAAAAAGAGCTTCGACATTATGCCAATGTTTGGCTTCATGCTGTGACCCTAAGCCCCAGGCTTGTGCGTGACCGCCAATTCACCGCCCTGGCTGTCCACCACGATGGTTGAGCCATCGGGAACATTCCCGGACAGGAGCGCCCGGCCGATACGAGTCTCCAGAGAATGCTGCAGATAGCGCTTGAGCGGCCTCGCCCCGTACACGGGGTCGAAGCCGGCATCGGCGATAAAGTCCCTCCCCGCATCGGTCAGCTCGAGCGTGATGCGGCGCGCCTTGAGCCGTTTGGCCAAATCCCGCGTCAGAAGGTCCACGATCTTCCGGATCTCCTCCAGCGTGAGAGGCTTGAACAGCACAATATCGTCCACCCGGTTCAGGAATTCGGGCCTGAACTGATGCCGCAGCTCTCCCATGACCTTTTTACGCGTCTCCTCCCGAATCTCCCCACGGTCCGTCACCCCCTCCAGCAGGTAGGGAGAGCCGATGTTGCTCGTCATGATGATGACCGTGTTCTTGAAATCCACCGTACGCCCCTGGGCATCGGTCAGACGTCCGTCATCGAGGATCTGCAGCAGCACGTTGAACACGTCGGGATGCGCCTTCTCGACTTCATCGAAGAGAATGACGCTGTAGGGCTTTCGGCGAACGGCCTCCGTCAGCTGCCCTCCTTCCTCGTAGCCGACGTAGCCCGGAGGCGCACCGATGAGTCGTGAGACCGTATGCTTTTCCATGTATTCGCTCATGTCGATCCGAACCACGTTGTCCTCGGTATCGAAGAGCGACTCCGCCAGGGCTTTTCCGAGCTCCGTCTTGCCCACGCCCGTAGGTCCCAGGAAGATGAACGAGCCGATCGGGCGCCTGGGGTCCTTGATTCCGGACCGGGCGCGGATCACCGCATCGGCGACCAGCTGCACCGCCTCATCCTGCCCGATGATCCGGCGATGCAACACTTCATCCAGCCTCAGGAGCTTCTCGCGCTCGCTTTCCATGAGCCGTGTCACCGGGATGCCGGTCCAGCGGGAGATGATCTCGGCGATCTCGTCGTCCGTCACTTCCTCGCGCAGCAGCCGATTCCCGCCCTGGCGCTCCGAAAGCTTCCCTTCCTCCTCCTTCAGGCGCCGTTCCAGGTCGGGCAGCCGCCCGTGCTTGAGCTCGGCGGCCTTCTGGAGGTCATACTCCCGCTCGGCCACTTCGATGTCGCGGCGAAGCTTCTCGATTTCCTCCCGCAAAGCCTGAACGCTTTTGATTCCTTCCTTCTCGGACTCCCACTGAGCCTTCATGGTATCCACTTTGGTGCGCAGCTCCGCGATCTCCTTGCGGATAGCCTCGAGCCGCTCCTGACTCGCCTCGTCCCGCTCCTTCTTGAGGGCGGCCTCTTCGATTTCAAGCTGCATGACCCGGCGCGTGGCCTCGTCCAGCTCCGCCGGCATGGAGTCGATTTCCGTGCGGATCATGGCGCACGCTTCATCCACCAGGTCGATGGCTTTGTCGGGCAGAAACCGGTCGGAGATATACCGGTTCGAAAGGACTGCAGCCGCAACCAGAGAACTGTCCTGAATTTTCACCCCGTGATGCACTTCGAACCGCTCCTTCAGACCCCGCAAAATGGAAATGGTGTCCTCCACCGTGGGCTGATCCACCAGGACCGGCTGGAAGCGGCGCTCCAGGGCTGCGTCCTTTTCGATGTACTTCCTGTACTCATCCAGCGTGGTGGCCCCGATGCAATGCAGCTCTCCACGGGCCAGCATGGGCTTCAGCATGTTGCCGGCATCCATGGATCCCTCGGCACGCCCGGCACCGACTATGGTGTGCAATTCATCGATGAAAAGCAGAATGCGGCCTTCGGATTCCTTGATTTCCTGCAGCACCGCCTTCAACCGCTCCTCGAACTCCCCACGGAACTTGGCTCCGGCCACAAGCGCACCCATATCGAGGGCGAAGAGCGACTTGTCCTTGAGTCCCTCCGGCACGTCACCCCTCACGATGCGATGGGCGAGTCCCTCGACAATGGCCGTCTTCCCAACACCCGGCTCACCAATGAGGACCGGGTTGTTCTTGGTCTTGCGGCTCAGGATGCGAATCACCCGCCTGATTTCGGAGTCGCGTCCGATGACGGGGTCCAGCTTGTTGTTCCGGGCTTCCTGGACCAGGTCCCGTCCGTACTTCTGCAGGGCTTCATAGGAACCCTCGGGCGATGCGCTGGTGACACGCTGATGGCCGCGCACCGCCGTGAGGGTCTGCAGAAACGCGTCGCGGGTTATATTGAAATCCTTGAGGATTCGTCCGGCGGGTGTTCCGATTCCCTCCTCGATGAACGCCAGCATGAGGTGCTCGGTCGAAACATATTCGTCCTTCAATCTGCCGGCCTCTTCGACCGCCTTGAGAAAGAGCCGGTTCATACGCTGGGTGATGTAGACCTTTCCAGGCTCGATGCCCGGCCCGCTCACCCGGGGTTTCTTTTCGAGCTCCCGCTCCAGGCGTTCTTTGACGGCATCCACAGGCACTTCCATGCGCTGCAAGAGCTTTGGAATCAAGCCTTCCGGCTGCTCCAGCAGATCCAGAAGCAGATGCTCGCCATCCACTTCAACATGTCCGTATCGTATAGCCCTGTTTTGAGCGGCCTGCACCGCCTCCTGGGATTTGGTCGTGAATTTGCTGAAATCCATACGCTGTCATCTCCTCTTCTTTCCATGGTCAGCCCCCGCACTCAGTCGTTTCCGAGGAGCCTTTTCTCCAATTCCCTGATTTGATCCTCCAGCTCTTCAATGCGAGACATCAGCTCCAGAATCACCCCAATGCCGGCATAATTCACCCCGAGCTGATTGCGCAGTCGAAGAATCCTGCGCACGATAGCCACTGCCTCGGAGTGGAAATGGGCCTCGCCGCCCGCTGGGCGCCCGGCATAGTCCAGGAGTCCCAGGGCAACAAAACGATCAATGAGCTCAGGGTGAACGCCGCATCGACACGCCAGCTCCGTCAGGGAGACGTAGGGAGACGATCCTGAAGTCGTTCGCACATGGACCAGGTAATAGTTTCTCTCAGCCATGGAGATCACACCTCCACCATCTAGACCCGCGGGTTGAAGCTCGACGTCTGCTGGAGCTTCTCAAACAGCTCCCGCTCCCGCGCCGAAGGTTCCTTGGGAACCATGATGTTGATGACAACGATCAGGTTCCCTGCACTTCCCTTAGGGTTCGGCATGCCCTTCCCCCGGAGCCGCATTTTCCGGCCGGTTTGAGTTCCGGGCGGAATCTTCAGCGTCACCGGTCCGGACGGGGTCGGGACCTGGACTTCGGCCCCCAGCACGGCCTCCCAGGGTGAAACGGGGAGCGTCATGTGAAGGTCGCGTCCTTCCAGCCGATAGATGGGATGGGGATCGATCTCCACCTTGAGATACAGATCCCCCCTGGGACCGCCCCCCATGCCTTCCCCACCCTGTCCGCTCAATCGAATCTTCTGACCCGGTAGAATACCCACCGGGATCTTGACTTCGTAGCTCCTCTCCTGGACGGAAACCTTGCCCTCAGGTGTCACGGTCTGGGACTGCAGGGAGATGGAGCGGGTCGCACCATGAAAGGCATCTTCCAGACGGATGCGGACAACGGCCTCCTGATCGGCACCCGCCTGGCTCCAGACCGGACCTCGGCCGGCTCCGCCACGAGCACCCGTCGAGCGGAATCCGCGCCCGCCGAAGAGCATCTCGAAGAAGTCACTGAAGTCACCGGTACCTGAGCTCCACCTGAATTCCGTCTGGCCGCCCATACCCGAGCCGAATCCGAAATGCTGCTCCCACCCCGGGGGTGGCCGAAACTCCTGGCCATCCTTCCAGTTGGCTCCCAACTGGTCATATTTGGAGCGTTTGTCCGGGTCTTTCAGGACTTCGTAAGCCTCTCCGACCTCCTTGAAGCGCTCCTCGGCGTCCTTGGCCTTGTTGACGTCCGGATGGTATTTCCTGGCCAGTTTCCGGTAAGCACGCTGGATCTCTTCCTGGGAAGCCGTGCGGGGCACCCCCAAAACTTCATAATAATCTCTGAAGGTAACTGCCATGGTCTCTCGTCCCGATTGTCGCTCAGCGGTTGCTTGTCACTTTGTTTCAGCTCTCAGCCTTCAGACGTTGGATCTGCAAGGCCTGCTGCAGGTCACTTGCAAGCTCCCGGTAACGTTCCTTGCCCATGCTCTCATCCCTGACGGCGTCGGCCGTCTCCTGGATGAGCTGCTCGCAACGAGCTTTTTCATGCAAAGGCACTTTTTCCGCAAGGTCTTTCAGCAACCGCCCGAGCTCGTAGGCCAGCGAGTCCGCCCGGTTCCTGGCATCCACGGTTTCGCGTCGAGCACGATCCTGCGCTTCATGATGCTGTGCATCCCGGACCATCCGATCCACTTCGTTCCTGGACAAATTGGTGGAATCCGAAATGGTCACCTTTTGCTCGCGGCCGGACTCCTGGTCTCTTGCAGTGACGTTCAGGATGCCGTTGGCATCGACATCGAACGTCACCTTGATCTGTGGAATGCCGCGCGGGGCAGGCCTGATCCCTTCCAATCGGAAGCGGCCCAGTACGCGATTGTCCCCGGCCATTTCCCGTTCTCCCTGCAGCACGACGATCTCCACCGCAGTCTGCATGTCCTCGGCCGTTGAAAAGATCTCCTCGCGTCGGGAAGGTATGGTCGTATTGCGCTCAATGAGCCTCGTCATGGCCCCTCCGAGGGTTTCCACCCCGAGAGAGAGAGGCATGACGTCCAGAAGCACCACATCCGCCACGTCGCCTTGGAGAATGGCCGCCTGAACCGCAGCACCGACAGCCACGACCTCGTCCGGATTGACGCTCATAATGGGCTGTCTTCCACCCGTCAGGCTCTTCACCAGTTCCTGGACGGCGGGGATCCGCGTGGAGCCGCCAACCAGAATCACCTCATCGATGTCGCGGGCAGTGAGCTTCGCATCGGCCAGCGTCTGCTCGACGGGCTTGAGGCACCGTTGAACCAGTTCGTGGGTCAGGCTCTCAAATTTCGCGCGGGTGACCTTCATCGCCATATGCCTGGGACCCGATGCATCGGCCGTGATAAAGGGCAGATTGATCTGAGCCTCCAACGAGGACGAGAGCTCACACTTGGCCTTCTCAGCAGCTTCGTACAACCTCTGGAGCGCCTGTCGGTCGCCTCGAACGTCGATGCCCGTGCTGTTTCTGAATTCCTCCGCGACCCAATCCACCAAGCGCTTGTCGAAGTCGTCGCCTCCCAGGTGCGTATCGCCGGCGGTTGAGCGAACCTCGCAGACTCCATCGCCCACATCGAGGATGGACACATCGAAGGTGCCACCGCCCAGATCGAAGACCAGGATCGTCTCGTTCCGGCTTTTCTCGAACCCGTAAGCCAGCGCCGCTGCCGTGGGTTCGTTGATGATCCTGAGCACCGTGAGACCGGCGATCTCCCCGGCATTCTTGGTCGCCTGGCGCTGGGCGTCATTGAAATAGGCGGGCACGGTGATCACAGCTTCCGTGACCTTCTCACCGAGGTATCTGGACGCATCGTCCACGAGCTTGCGCAGAACCTGTGCCGAAACCTCCTCCGGCGCGACCATCCTGCCGCTGACATCGAAACGAACAGCGTCGTTCGGACCGCGATCCACACGGTATGAGACGATCTTCGACTCTTCGTCCACCTCACCCCACTTGCGACCCATGAAGCGTTTGGCGGAATAGATGGTGCCGGTGGGATTCAGAATGGCCTGCCTTCTCGCCACATGCCCCACCAAACGCTGACCGTCTTCCGTGTAGGCCACAGCAGACGGGGTCGTTCGAGCCCCTTCCGCGCTCGGAATCACTGCAGCCTTGCCGTTTTCCCATACGGCCACCACGGAGTTGGTGGTTCCCAAATCAATTCCTACTGCCCTGGCCATGATTTCCATCTCCTGAATCATCACGGAACTTCATCGTTCCCAGCATACACGAAGGAACGATTCACCGACCTCGCACCGGAACCCGGCAATGTCGGGCAGATCTTGTAATGGACAATTTTGGACTTTTTCCATGTCGAAACTAATCATTCATGATGAACTTACCAGATGGCTGAGAGCTCGATGGCCCTTTTTTTGTCATGAAATCTTGCCCTTGGGGCAAACCTCCCCTTTTCCCATGACAAATTAGCTTTTGACACTCATTGTTTTTTTCCTATGATGAGCCAGATTCTGACCTTTAAGACATCCGAACCGGAAGAACAACGGCAACAAGTGGTCCGGAGGGACCGGCGGGGAGCTTGCCCTCGTTTCATGAGAGGATACAATCCAAATGTTAGACACAAGCATTGCACAAGCCAACGAGTCAACGCAAATTTTCGAAAAGGAAGAGAGCAGGCCCATGCCGCCGTACCAAGACCTTCCACCGCCGAAGCTTTCCCCCAATGCGCTGATCGTGTTGAAGAAGCGCTACCTCAAGAAGGACGACCAGAGCGAGCCCATCGAAACACCCGAGGAGCTGTTCTGGCGGGTGGCCCGAGCTGTCGCACGGGCGGACGCATCCTTCGAAGGCGAAACCGAAGTGGAAGAGACGGCCCGAAGATTCTACCGGCTCATGACATCTCTCGACTTCATCCCCAACTCGCCCACGCTCATGAATGCCGGAAGAAGGCTGGGACAGCTGTCGGCCTGCTTCGTCCTTCCCGTCGAAGATTCCATCGATTCGATTTTCGAAGCCATCAAGCACGCGGCTATGATCCACAAGAGCGGCGGAGGGACGGGTTTTTCATTCTCGAGGATACGCCCTGAGAACGACAAGGTCCTGTCCACACAGGGAGTGGCGAGCGGCCCCATTTCTTTCATGACCGTCTTCGACACCGCCACGGAGACGGTCAAACAGGGCGGCACACGCCGCGGTGCGAACATGGGCATCCTCAGGATCGATCACCCGGACATCGAGCGGTTCATTGTCTGTAAAACGTTGAACGAGAGATTGACGAACTTCAATATTTCGGTGGCTGTGACCGACGCTTTCATGCAGGCATTGGAAGCCAATGCGACCTATGATCTCATCAACCCGAGGACGGGAGAGAAGGTTCGATCGCTGGAGGCCCGCCAGGTGTTCGAACAGATCGTCCAATCCGCGTGGAACAACGGCGAACCGGGGATCATCTTCATCGACGCCATGAACCGCGACAACCCGACTCCCCATGTGGGCCGGATCGAGAGCACGAACCCCTGCGGCGAACAGCCTCTTCTGCCCTATGAATCCTGCAATCTGGGCTCCATCAACCTGGCGCATATGGTAGTCGATGGCGCCATCGATTTCGAAAAACTGAAGCAGGTGGTCTGGGATGCGGTGCACTTCCTCGATAACGTCATCGAGATCAACAACTATCCGCTGCCCCAGATCGAGGAACTGACGAGGGCCAACCGAAAGATCGGCCTCGGCGTCATGGGCTTTGCGGATCTGCTCATCGCACTGGGCGTTCCTTATAACTCCGAGCAGGCGGTGGAGAGGGCTGAAGAGGTCATGGGCTTCATCCAGAAGGAATCCAAGGCGGCTTCGGCGCACTACGGGGAGACACGAGGAAATTTCCCCAACTACAAGGGCTCCCTTTACGATCGCGCCGACACACCGTTCATGCGCCATGCCACCACAACCACCATCGCTCCCACCGGCACCATCAGCATCATCGCCGGATGCTCCAGCGGCATAGAACCGGTTTTCGCCATCAGTTTCGTGCGCAAGGTCCTGGACAATCAGGAACTGGTCGAGGTCCACCCCCTCTTTCAGAAGGTGGCCCAGGAGCGCGGATTCTATTCGGAAACGCTCATGAAGCGTATCGCCGAGAAAGGCAGCATTCAAGGCTTTTCCGAAATCCCCGAGGACATCCGCCGGGTCTTCGTCATCTCCCATGACGTGACCCCCGAGTGGCATATTCGCATCCAGGCGGCATTCCAGAAGCACACGGACAACGCCGTGAGCAAAACGATCAATTTCCCAAACAGCGCCACCGTCGAGGATGTGGCCAACGCCTACCTCATGGCATTCAGCATGGGCTGCAAGGGAATCACCATCTACCGGGACGGCAGCCGAGACGTCCAGGTCCTGAACATCCAGCGCAAACCGCAGTATCCGCAGGTCGAGCCCCGCCCCCGCCCGGAGATGACCACCGGCGTCACCGAGCGCATCAATACGGGCTGCGGGAAGCTCTACGTGACCATCAATACCGATGAATACGGCTTCTGCGAAGTCTTCGCCCAGATGGGAAAAGCCGGCGGATGCGCTTACTCCCAGATCGAAGCGACGAGTCGCCTCATCTCGCTGGCGCTGCGATCCGGCGTCAAAGCGGAGGCCATCATCCGGCAGTTGATGGGAATCCGCTGTCCCTCCCCGGTCTGGAGAAACGGCGAACAGGTGGTCTCCTGCTCGGACGCGATTGCCAAGGTGCTGAACCACCAGGCCCGTACCAACATCGCCCATGTGGGAGACGAGATGGGTGCCTGCCCCGACTGCGGAGCCTCCGTCGAGCACGAGGGTGGATGCATCGTCTGCAGGGCCTGCGGCTTTTCGCGCTGCGCCTAAGTACATCTCCAAACAATTCAGTGTCCAATGCTTGGGTCGTCATTCCGGCAGTTTTCAAACCGGAATCCACAAAAGAAACTGGATGCCGGCCACAAGACTGCCGGCATGACGAGGTGAAAACGGACATATTCTCCTGTGAAACTGTACTGATAAGGGCTGCCTCGGCAAGTGATGAGCTCCTGCGGGGAAATCTGGAAGCTGACTCCACGCGAAGCTAAAGAACTGCAGATCGAGCTTGTGAAGCAGGTTCAACTGCGGCCGCTGCCCGAGCGTTTCGACGTGCTGGGCGCTTCGGATATCGGCTATGTGAAGTCCTCGAATCGGCTGGTGGCGGTGGTGATCACCTTCACCTGGCCTGAGCTGGCCATCCTTGAGACGGCCCACACCGTTGCTCCGGCCCGATTCCCCTACGTCCCGGGACTCCTTTCCTTTCGCGAGATCCCAGCCCTGTTGGACGCTTTCAGCAGCCTGGAACGCCCGCCCGATGTGCTCCTTTGTGACGGCCAGGGCATCGCCCATCCGAGGAGGTTCGGGCTGGCCGCCCACCTGGGATTATGCCTCGGGATTCCGACAGTCGGCTGCGCGAAGAAGCGCTTGTGCGGGGATTTCGATCCTTTCGTGTGGAAGAGGGGAGAATCCAGCGTCTTGACCCTCGACGGAGAGGCCGTTGGCAGTGTGCTCTGCACCCGCGACGGCGTGAAGCCGGTCTATGTCTCGCCGGGGCACCTGGCCGACATTCCCTCCTCGGTGGGGATCGTCCGTCAATGCCTGCGCCGCTATCGCATCCCGGAACCCCTGCGGCAGGCCCATTTGACTGCGACCCGCCTGAGAACCGAAATCCCCTGACCGGTCTGCAACTGTGCCGAGTGCATTTTAACGCATTCGGCTGACCGTCTTGATCGTCATCCCGCATGCCCGTGGCGGGAATCCAGAGGCTTTCAGGTGGCTGGATCCCCGCCAGAAGCTCGCGGGGATGACGAAAGAGCACTATGCTCACCTTGAGCTGTGCCGCTTTTCCGAATAGGCCCTCAAGCTTCCGGTTTCAAGTCGAAGATTTCCCTGCGATCATGGTCTTTTTCATTGCCCGGGTGCCCCGAAAAGGTCATGCGACAGCGCTCAACTGATGAACAACAGCAGACTCAGCGCCATCACTCCCATCCCCCCTACCAGTCCGTAGACAGCCGCATGACCCTTGCCGTATTCCTTGGCCGTGGGGAACAGCTCGTCAATGGAGATGAACACCATGATCCCGGCTACGGCAGCGAACAGCACGCCGAAGACGAGGGGGGAAAAGAAGGACCGCAGGATGAAGTAGCCGACAATAGCTCCCAGAGGTTCGGAAAGGCCCGACAAGAAGGAGAGCCAGAAGGCCTTCTTCTTGCTTCCCGTTGCAAAGTATACGGGTACCGAAACGGAAATCCCCTCGGGGATATTGTGGAGCGCAATGGCAACGGCGATGGAAATCCCCAGGTGGGGGTCCGTAAGCGCCGAGACGAACGTGGCCAAGCCTTCGGGAAAATTGTGGATGGCAATGGCCAGGGCGGCGAATCTCCCCATTCGGTGAAGGCTTTCATCGGTCGGATGCCTCATCTCCTCCAGCGCCCGGGCTTCATGTGGATTCTCGGGGCCGGGAACCAGTCGATCCACCAGTGCGATGAACATCATCCCGGCCAGAAATGAGGCCACGGTGATCCAGGACCCCTTGACCGTCCCGTAATCCAGGATCAACTTGTCCTGAGCCTTCCGCAGGATCTCGACAAAGGAGACGTAGATCATCACTCCGGCCGAAAAACCCAGGGCAACGGAGAGAAAGGTCTTGTTGGTCCGTTTGCCGAAAAATGCGATGGCGCTTCCCACACCCGTGGACAAACCGGCAAACAGGGTGAGGAGAAAGGCGAAAACCACGGATTCCTGCATCACCAACATCCAATCACCAAAGGAATGGCCTGGGGCCCTTGGAGGTCGAATCCAGCGTCAAACGCTGCCGCCGGGTCGAGGCAGGATAGCGAAGACTTCAGCTGCTCTCAACCCTCGATTCGCCTGTAACTGCCTGCCACAATCCGCACCGGGGAATCTGGCTGCCCGCTTGATCTACAACCCGATCTGCGGTGCGACTTTTCGCATGCCCTCGATGACATCCCGGACCAAAGTGCTGAGCTGCACATCGAGCATGGCCGCTCCCTTTTCTATCACTTCCCGGTTGACGCTGGCGGCAAAGCTCTTCTGCTTCCATTTCTTGAGGACCGATTTGGCATCCATATCCATGACGCTTCTGGACGGTCGCACCAGGGCGCAGGCCGTGACAAAACCCACCAGCTCGTCCACGGCGTACAGCGTCCTTTCGAGCAAAGACCGGGGCTCGACATCGGAGCACAAACCCCATCCATGCGACACAACGGCCCGGACGTACTCCCGGGGCCAGCCGCGCTCCCTCAACAGCTCCTCCGTCTTGATACAGTGCTGATCGGGAAAGCGCTCGTAATCGAGGTCGTGCACCAGTCCGATGATGCCCCACACATCGGCGTCCTCACCCGATTTCTCAGCCATGTGACGCATGACCCCTTCAACAGCCAGGGCATGCTTGATCAACGAATCATTGCTGTTGAATTGGTTCAGGAGCTCCCATGCTTCGTTTCTGCCCGGTATGTGTTCCGTCATTCGCCTTTCCTCGCATGTTGAGATGTTAAGAAGGTTGAGCACTCGCAGCTGAGCTGGCGAGTCCCGGAAACAGGGCGCTCTCACTTTTCCATTCGAACAGGTACCCTGTGATCTGTTAGCATAAGGGCAAGCGCCATTGAATCGAATCCCGTATTCAGAAAGGATAGTGATGAAGGCCTTGAGTGTCCAACAACCCTTTGCTCTGGAAATCCTCAGCGGCCAAAAGGCCATTGAAGTCCGGACCTGGGACACCCTGCACAGAGGGGATTTGCTCATCTGTTCATCCGGAAAGCCGGCATTTCCCAAAGAGGAAATGGAGGAGCTGGAAGAAGAGTACGGTTGCGTCTTCCTCTACGGCTACGCTCTCTGCGTTGTCCGCCTGGCTGAAATCCGCCTCATGAGAAAGGGTGACGAGGAAAAGGCACTCATGGATGCCTTCGATCCCGAATCCTATTCATGGATGCTGCAGGACGTTCGTCCGGTCATCCCGTTTCCCGTCAAGGGGAAGCAGGGTCTCTTTCATGTGGAAGATGACCTCATCCACCTGTCGCCTTTCCGCTATGACGAGACCGTTGTCGTGAAAAGCGGCGTGCGGGCACAGGACTTCGGGGTCGACTTCTCCGGCTGGCAGGGCAGGACTTCGGATATCGCAGTCTTTGAAGACGAAGAGCCCAGAATCACGGTGCTGTGGGACAGCGTTTCCCTGAGCTCCCTGCCGATACCGGTCATCGAGCAGTGCGTGAGGGAAGGGATCGACTGGACCGCCGTTCTTCTGCGCTTTGATGAGATCCGGCACGCCGAGCCGAGAGACACCTGGGACGACGTTCAGGAGGTCATCGACCGGATCGTTGAGGCGAACCCCTCCATATTCGAAGACTAATCCGCAATCCAGCCCTTCTCGACTGCGTCGCGGATCATTTCCGAAGCAAACTCCCACAAGGCCGGCGCACCCTCTTCCATCGGCCGGTTCCGAGCGATGACCTTTTCCCTTCGGACCCCGTGTTTCAGCCACATCCGACCGTGGGTCCGGTAGTTGTTCAGCAGCGGCTGCAGCCGGTCTAGGGCTGCGGCAAACTTTGCCTCGGGCGTCTTCCTGGCATCGAACTCCTCCCAGAGCGCACGGAATTCCCTGGACTGATCCTCCGGCAGCATTCCGAAGATCCGGTCTGCCGCAACGCCCTCCCGCTCCCCCTTGCCCTCGTTGGCCTTGTCGTCATAACAGTAGGCATCGCCTGCGTCGATTTCCACGATGTCGTGGACCAGGATCATCTTGAGCACCCGAAAGAGGTCTATACCCTTCACCCTGGAATGCTCGGACAGCACAAGCGCCATGACCGCCATGTGCCATGAATGTTCCGCCGAATCCTCCTGTCGAGAGCCGTCGACCAGCAGGTTCTGGCGGACGATGGACTTGAGCTTGTCGATCTCCACAATAAACTCGATCTGTTTCATCAATCGGTCGGCATCCATTATGCTCAGCTCCGTTGGCTCATGACTGCGTCGGAACACAACCCGGGAGGCATACCCTGTAAGAGTTGCAATTCGTTGCGTCCGATCGGCCGGGCGGGTCCTGCAGACCGCCCGATCCACATAGAACACCCTTTTTTTCGGTCTTCATGTTAACATCGAACGCGGGGAGGTGTGCAAGAGCAGAGGAACCCTTCATGCCCCTTGCGGACCTCCATGAACAATGAAAAGCTCTGCAGCCGGGCTGGTTTTGAACCCGAAACCCGAAACCTTTTCGACCGGTTCCTCCGGGCAACCGGCGCGGCAAAGACTGTTCCCATGATCTTCAGGAGACGGTTCATGAAGTGGTCCGGCTTTGCAGTTCTTCTCATTGTTCCTGCTGCCTTGCTGATGATCTGGACAGCCGTTCTGCTCGAACGGAGCGGCATCAACGGCTTCACCAGAAGCCTTCTTCGCAGAATCATGGACATCTTCAGATGAGCATGCCGATAATGCCAGGAAAGCAGCCATGAAGGAAGACGACAAAAGGGCCACTCTGCGCAACCTCAAAAGAATACCTGGAGTCGGAGACAGAATCGCTCAAGACCTTTTCGATCTGGGGTATCGATCCGTTGACGAGCTGAAGGAGCAGGACCCGGAGGCCATCTATAAGAGACTCTGTGAGCATCAGGGGACTCGGATCGATCGCTGCATGCTGTATGTCCTGCGCTGTGCCGTTTATTTCGCCTCCTGTGAAAACCCGGATCCGAAGCTCCTGAAGTGGTGGAACTGGAAAGACGCCAAAGCCTGAGAGCGCTCCTGTGCGGCGGACGTTTCCTGACATTGCCCAGGTAAGGATATTGAGACTAACTTCAAGGGAAAGATTCCAACCTCAACGAGACTAGCAGCCATGCATCGCCTGTTTCCCCCGCCATCGCCGACCCGTCGAATCCCCGGTCCTCCTCGAAGGCTACCTGGATGAACCCTCCCGCTGCGGCCCCCCAGACGAGCAAATGGATCGTCGCCCTGACGGTGATCCTGCCCACTTTTTTGGAGGTCATGGACACGAGCGTCGTGAACGTCTCGCTGCCGCACATCCAGGGGAGCCTGAGCGCCGGCCTGGACGAAGTGACCTGGGTGCTGACCTCCTACCTGGTGGCCAACGCCATCATCATTCCGATCACCGGTTGGCTTGCCGGCATATTCGGGCGCAAACGCTACCTCATCTTCTCCATCACCCTGTTCACCCTCAGCTCGCTGCTCTGCGGCGCTGCCCCTTCACTGGAGGTCCTTATCATTGCCCGAATCCTCCAGGGGCTCGGCGGGGGCGGACTTCAACCCCTCTCCCAGGCCATTCTCCTGGAAGCCTTCCCTGTAGCGGAGCATGGCGTGGCCATGGCGGTCTTCGGCATGGGGGTGGTTTTTGCTCCCATTCTCGGCCCTGTGGTGGGGGGCTGGATCACCGACAACTGGGCCTGGCGCTGGGTTTTCTACATCAACCTTCCCTTCGGAATCCTCGCGGTGGCCATGGCGGCTCTCCTCATTCACGATCCTGCGTACATCCGGCGCGCCAGGCTCCACATCGACCGATGGGGTCTCTTCCTCATCGCCGTGGGTCTCGGCTGCCTCCAGATCGTGCTCGACAAGGGTGAGCGTGAGGACTGGCTCGACTCAACGTTTATCGTCACCTTGAGTGTCATCTGTGTCGTCGCGCTGACCCTTTTCGTCATCGTGGAACTCAAGGCCGAGCATCCGGTGGTGGACCTGAGGGTCTTTCGGGACCGGACTTTTACCACTGGAAACATCATCATGTTCATGGGCTTCTTCTGCCTGTTCGGGGGCTTTGTGCTGCTGCCTCTCTATGCCCAGACGCTCATGGGCTATACAGCGGTCTGGGCGGGATATGTCCTGGGACCCGGGGGCATCGCGAGCCTTTTCATCATGCCCATTGCCGGCATCCTCATGAAGAGAGGCGTCCGGCCCAAAACGCTGCTCTCCGTGGGGCTCTTCACCATGGCCTACTCCTTGTGGCTCATGGGCGGGTTGAACCTGAACGCCGACTTCACCTCCATTGCGCTGCCACGGTTCATCCAGGGTTTCGGCATCGGGCTCTTTTTTGTGCCGCTGGCCGGCTCAACCTACGTGAACATCCCCAGGGAACAGATGGGAAACGCGTCTGGAATCTTCAATCTTTTGAGAAACCTGGGGGGGAGCTTTGGAGTGGCCGTAAGCGCTACGCTCCTGTCACAGCGCTCCCAGCTCCACCAGAACTTTCTCGTTGAGCATGTCACGCCTTTCAATCCGGCACTCCGGGAGTATGCCGCTCAAATCTCCCAGGCCGTGCCGGGACTTGCCGAAGGGGCTACCCACTCGAAGCTGCTCCTGGCCGGCATTTATCGCGAAGTGCTGAGGCAGGCGAACATGCTGGCATTCAACGATGTCTTCTGGCTTTTCGCCTGGCTCACGGCCGCACTGGTCCCGTTGACCCTTCTGATGAAAACCCACCGGGGTGAACCGGCGGCACTGCCCGAGGGAGTTCACTGAATCGCACTGTCGAGCGCTTGGGGTTGAAGCGGATGGGAGGTGATGCTGATGTTCAGCGGAATCATCTATAACCTGCGGGGATTGTGGCTGGGGATCATGAAGCCGCGGCTTCTGGTTCTGGGGCTCCTGCGGTTCCTGGTCATGGTGGTGCTGACTGTCCTCATCGCGGGATTCGTCCTGGCCTACCATGACGAATGGTCGGGCATGATCTGGACCAGGCCCGAGAGCCTCTGGCTCAGGTGGCTGTGGCACCTGTTTTCATGGTTCCTGGCCCTGGCCCTGGTGGCGTGTTCCTCTCTTCTCTCCTACCTGGCAGGTCAAATCCTGTTCGGGGCGGTCATCATGGATGTGATGTCGCGAACGACCGAAAAGATGATCACGGGGACGGTCACCCAACCTTTGAACATGTCTGTCGCCAGGCAGTTTCTTTACCTCATCGGGCAGGAGATTCCACGTTCCATCCTGCCCATATCCGTGAGCACACTGCTCCTGATCTTCGGCTGGCTGACGCCCCTGGGGCCCATTATCGCGATCCTCTCATCCATGGCTACGGCTGTTTTCCTGGCCTGGGACAACACGGACATCATCCCGGCGCGCCAGCTCATGCCCTTCAGGGATCGCATGAGGTTTCTCAAGGCAAATCTCTTCTTTCACCTGGGTTTCGGGCTTTGCTTCCTCGTTCCACTGGCGAATATACTGTTCCTGTCCTTCGCACCCGTGGGAGCCACCCTCCACTACATCGATGAGGGTCGAAAAGAAGACGCGCCTGAAGGGTTCTCAGGAAAGCAGCAACACGGACCGCACAAGCGCTCAGCATAGTATGGCATGAGACCTCAACAGGTTTTTTTCATTGAGATCCGCCATCACGCCGATTTTCTTCGTGACAGCAGAGATCAGCTTCGGTTAGTATTCGCGTCACTCAGCCAGGGTGCTGTTTTGAAGATACTCAAGTTTATCAGGAAGATCATGGCTTCTCCAGGTTTCGCAGTCAGCAGAGGTTACTGTGCCAGCAACACCGCAGCGGCAGCAGTCGCGGCGGCGGCGGCCCAACTGCCCGCGGGTCTGAGGGAGAGGTGAGGATCTGATCCTCCAGGATTGAAAACTCAGGGCTGCGGGCGTGCACCGCAGCTCTTTTCGCTTAAGGGCTGCGAACCACTCGCGGCCCTTTTTGTTTCGGACCCGAGGTTCGTGCGACAAATCAACAGAATGAAAGGGAAGGCCAGGGAGAGAATGAGAACCGACATTGTACACATGGGCGCCGGCAAGCTGACGTACGAAATCAGAAACATCATCCGGGTGGTCGAGAAGCTGCAGCAACTGGGCATCAAGGTGAACCTGGAGAACATCGGGGACCCGGTGGCCAAGGGCGAAAAGATCCCCGCCTGGATGAAAAGCATCGTTGCGGAGCTCGCCATGGAGGATTGCTCTTACGGATACTGCCACACCCAGGGCATCCTGGAGACCCGGGAGTTCCTGGCAACCCACCGGAACCGGAACGGCGGTGTCCATATCTCCCCCGATGACATCGTCTTCTTCAACGGCCTCGGGGAAGCCATCACCAAGATCTACGGGCTTCTCCGAAGCACTGCCCGAGTCATCACCCCCTCGCCCACCTACACAACCCATTCATCATCCGAGGCGGCCCACGCCGGTCAGCCCCCGGTGACCTATCCGCTGGACCCGCAGAATCACTGGTATCCCGATCTCCACGAACTGCGCAGGCGAGTGCAGTACAACCCGTCCGTAGCCGGCATCCTCATCATCAACCCGGACAATCCCACGGGGGCCGTCTACCCCGAAGAGATCCTGCGTGAGATCGTCGCCATAGCCCGCGAGTTCGACCTTTTCCTCATCGCTGACGAGATCTACCAGAACCTGGTTTACAACGACCAGAAGACCCGGCCTCTGGCTGATCTCATCGGCGAGGTGCCGGGTCTTGCCATGAAGGGAATTTCCAAGGAGCTGCCCTGGCCGGGATCACGCTGCGGCTGGGTCGAAATCTACAATGGTGACAAGGACCCATACTTCTCCCGGTACATCCAGTCCATCATCAATGCCAAGATGGTTGAAGTCTGTTCCACCACACTGCCCCAAAGGGCCATCCCCCGGATTCTTCGTCATCCAGCCTATGATGCTTACCTGAATGAACGTTGCCGGCGATACGAGCGGTTCTCGAACCTGGCCTACGAGAAGCTGAAAGATATCCCGGGTGTCCTCATCAACCGCACCAACGGCGCCTTTTACATGAGCGTCGTGTTCGAGACGGGAGCCCTGAACCATCGACAGACCCTTCCCATCGACAACCGCGAAGCCAGGAACCTTGTGGAAGAGCTCACCGCCGATCCTGAAATGCAGTTGGACAAGCGATTTGTCTACTATCTGCTGGCCGCCACGGGGATCTGCGTGGTGCCGCTCTCTTCGTTCAACACGCCGCTTCAGGGGTTCCGCATGACCCTGCTCGAGCCCGACGAAACGGAGCTCCAGCGTATCATGGACCGGTTGGAGGGCAGCATCCGACTTTACCTGGATTCGACCTCATGTAGTGCAGGGCCGGAGACCTTCGAGCTCCATTCGACAGCGGCATGACTGGCCTGGGAGCGAAGATGCTTCGCTACATCTCCACACAGTTGAGTGTCCAAAACCTGGGTCGTCATGCCGGCAGTTCTCAAGCCGCAATCCACAAAGAAACCGGATGCCGTCCAAAAGACTGCCGGCATGACGGGGTGAAAACGGACATATTTTCCGTGAGACTTCGCTGAAGCTGAAACATCAGCTTCAGCGACCCCAAAGAGGCCTCGGGCTTTCGAGCATTCTCTTCATTCACCCGAGAGCCCTCCGATGGTCTGGGAGAATACGAACTGATCGGTTCGGCAGAAGAGCTGGGAATAGATGGCGTTTTCGGCCCCGGAAAGGGTGAGGAACCGCTTCACCACCAGGATGGGTGTCGAAGAAGACACATGCAGGTTGCGAGCCCTCTGCCCCTCCACATATCCAATCCGGAAGTTCTGCCGTCCGCCGGAAAGCCGCATGTGGTAGCGCTCGTCCACGATTCGCGAGAGAGACCGTCCGGAGAGGTCTATTTCATCAATCCCCGGAAAGAGCTCCGGCTGCATGAAGATCTCTTCGAGAAGCACCGGCATCCCTTCCACCAGGCTCAGGCGGGAAAAGTAAAAGGCATTGCGCGCTGAGAAGGGGTTTTCAGGATCTGCCTGGATCGATGTCAGTCTTGTCTTCTCCAAGATCCGAGAGGCGGCCGAGATACCCTTCTTCTCAAAAGCCGACATGGTCCCCGCAAGAGAGAACAAATCCACTTCCTCCGGCTCCGGCCTGACATAGGTGCCCGATCCCCTTCGCCTCATCAGGAACCGCCTGCGAACGAGGACGTCGATGGCCTGCCTGACCGTAGGGCGACCAATGCCGTACGTCGCTGCAAGAACGGGCTCGGAGGGGATGCGATGTCCCGCAGGGTATTCGCCCGAGCGAATCTTGGCGAGGATGATCTCCGAAAGCTGATGGTACAGGGGTATGGGTGACTGAGGGTTGAGCATCATTCCATCCGTGATCTGCCCGTGGGTGAATCAATTCCCGGCCGGCGGCACCCGCATTGCCGCACGGTCTCATGGGACATGGTGCGCCAACCCTGCGCAGTTGTCAATACAGCCCCTGAGCGCCGGTCCCACGAGCTCAAAGCGCCTCTCCTGATGAAGTGACTTTCCCAACTGGTGATGTGTATACAATAGACAGACGGAGCACGTTTACTGAAGCAGCGTGAACCAAGGCATGTTATGCCAGGTCATCAGGAGAACCGTAGATGTTGAACGCCACATTCAACCCCACTTGGCCCGGTATGATGAACCGACAGCCGGAATCCCCGCACTCCGAATTGGGTCAGAATCGCACCAAACGAGGACGCATCCTTGTGGTGGATGATGACTCGCCGACGCTCGCTCTGACACGAGAAATCCTTGAGGACTGCGGCTATGAAGTCACCACCGGGGAGGACGGTCTGCAGGCGCTGGATCTGTTTTCTTCCAAAACCTCACAGTTCGACATGGTGATCACCGATCATCACATGCCCCGAATGACGGGACTGCGCCTCGCGACCGAGATTCGGATGCTCCGCTCCGATGTTCCCATTATCCTGTGCTCAGGGGATCAGAAGGCCCTGCTCCAGGCTCGGAAACACATGGTCGGCTGTCACAGGGTCATGCACAAACCCGTCAACGCCCGTGAGCTCATGAGCACCATTCGACGGATGCTGGAGACGTGCAGGCCATCGGAAAGCAACGCGCGGCAGATGAATGGTCATTCAGGAGCTCGCAAGACCGGCAAGGGTTGAATCAGTCGAAATCGGCGTAGATGCCGCTCAGGTCGATCCCACCGACACCGCGTTGAGTCTGCTCGCTCCTTATGGCCCAGAGAGCCTCGTGCAGATCCGGTGCAGCGCTCCCGTTCCGGATGGCCAGGTAAGCCTCGATGAATGCGGCCAGTCGATCCGACGCCTTGACCAGCTCCCCGTCCCGGGGGGCGAAGCGGTCTTCATTATAATGTCTCCCGATTTCATCGCTGCTCACCCGCCTCCGCTCTCCCTCGATCATGACGACGCTTTCGAATTCATCTTCCGCAAACAGCCGCATTTCCGGACGCCAGTCGGGTGGGAGGAGGCCGTAGAACTCCTGTTCCATCATCTCCCTTTCGTATTCGTTGATGAGAGCGTCCAGGCCTTCGATGGAGCGTTTCACAGGGGATATGACGTCTCGGGTGAGCACCTCGGGGATGTCGTGAAAGAGGCCGGTGAGGAAATTCTGGACCGCCCGCCGCCTGCAGGCCCCGACCTGAACGGAAAAGAGATACGACAAGAACGCTACAATCAGCGAATGTCCGAGGACGGAGGTGGCCGGCGTGCGGTGGATATTGGCCCAGCGAACCTGGAATCGCAGCTGCCCGCAGAGATCGACGAAACGCCCGGAGGCATCGTCTTCGAGGATCCGTGCCACGCCCTCGAGATCACGGTATCCCTGCTGGGCGTTGGACAGGCGTTCATGAATGGCTTCCATCTCGAATCCATGGGGATTCATTCGATAGAGGATGTCGAACTCCCAGCGGGTGGCCGAGATGTGCGCAGCGTCGAGCACTCTCCGGTGCAGCAGATCCTCCGTCTCCTCGAAATAGCCTCGAAACCGGTTCTGGAAGTCCGCCCCAAGAGGAGAAAGGACGGCGCGAAGCTGTTCGCTTACCCAGTCGTTGAGCCGTGCATACCTTTGTGGGTCCGACTTGATCCTATAGAACAGGGGAGGTTTGAGGTCGGTGAGCACCACGCGCTGAAGGAGTTCGAAAAGCCCACCCTCAATCAGCTTGATCCAGTCCACAACCGTTCTCCCTTCCTCGCACCTGGCAATGAAGTACGCAAGAATCATCTTGTGGGCCTGCTTGTCGAGCTCGGTCAGGCTCACGGGCCGGATCTTGTCGTTCCATCGCTGCATGCTGGCTGCGCTGAAGAGCTTGAGGAGGAGCGCCTTCCGAAGCATGATGTCCTTCCTGATATCCGCACAGGGCCTATACGGTTGAGAGGGGGGTTGGCACGGGCCAGGGGGAGCCAGCCCCTCTCGGTTAGCCTCGCAGCCTCCGGGCTGCACGGCATGATGACAGACGGCTGCAGCCCGCTTACCTTCTTCTAAAAGCTGGTTGCCAACATTGCCATCGAACGGTTAACGATCACAAAAGGGAGGTCTCCCAATGTCCGCAAAACCAATGCCCGAGGGCTACCATTCACTGACCCCCATGGTGCATCTCAAGAATGTGCCCCGGCTCATCGAGTTCCTCAAAGCAGCCTTTGGCGCCACTGAGACCATGAGATTCACCGTCCCGGACGGCAGCATCATGCATGCGGAGGTGAGGATTGGAGACTCTGCCTATATGATGGGCGAGCTGATGGACGACAAGATGCCTCCATCGTATTCAGCACTGTACCTTTACGTTCCCGATGCGGACGCGGTCTACCGCGCCGCTGTGGAAGCCGGAGCGGAGTCCGTCATGGAGCCGACCGATCATTTCTGGGGAGACCGGGCGGCAGCGGTCAAGGACCCCGTCGGGAATACCTGGTGGATCGCCACTCACGTCGAGGATGTGGAACCCGATGAACTGGCGCGGCGGGCCGAAGCCATGCAGCAGTCGCAGGGGCAGGGCCTTTGATCAGCTCGCACCCTTTCGCGAAATGTCGGGCGTGATGCTCCATTCCCTCATCCAGGGGAACAGGTTGGGTGCTGCCCACATTCTCCAACGCACACCCCCCTGCCCTCTGAAGGAGGACATCACTGAGCAGGTCCGCCTGATCCCGCGCATCGCCCCGGGGTTGGGTTGAGCCTCTCCTGCCCGCAGCCTCTCAGAATATCCCCAATTCTTTTCCCATGTTGATGTGGGCTTTGGGGAAATCGGGCTGGAAGTTCTGGTACGGCGGCACGGGATACCGGACGCCGATCTTCTTGCCGGATTCAGCCAGACCACGCACCAGATCGGCCAGATCCCGTCCCGGGATGGAGAAAGCCATTTCGTCATCCTGGGTTCCGGAAAAGATTCGGTCCCCGTTTCCCGGAATGGAGACCCTTGCCGCCTGCGACTTGAACGGAGCGATGAGGTACTCGTCGCACTCCACCTTCCCCCCGAAATTCCCGGCCACGCGGCCTCCCTTGACATACGTCCAGGCCTGGATGAACCTCATTATCTGGGCTGGATTCCCGAAAATCACGATGGTGTCGGGCTCGTAGAGATTCTTGGCCAGGGGTGAAAGCACTATCGCTTCGTACTCCCGGTTTTCGAGCCGGTGCATGGAAGCCATCTCCTTGCGCGCCCCTTCCTCGGAGGAGGAAAAGTCGATTTCGCAGAAAAGCCTGGTGAGTGACTCGACCTGATCCGGAGAATCCGTGAACCCGAAGGCGATCATGGCCGGCACGCAGACGAGATCCTCACGGGTGAGCCCCACCGTCCATCCGTAGTTCCGCGCCATGGTGACGCCCTGGCAGATGGTCACCCTCTTTCCGAGGGCAACGGAAGGCTGACGGGTCTTTTCCGGAAACTCCGTCTTGTCCTTCAGGAACTTCACCGCAATGGGAAGGGTCTTGATCCTTACGTCATTTCGAATGAAATCGGCCATTTCCTTCACGCTCATGTCTGCCATTGCCTGATCTCCTCTCGTCTGGCGGTTCCTTCACGAATGGCGCCCGCTTTCGAGCCCCTCGGCTCACCAACGGCCCTGAATCTACCCAGGGTCCGACGAAATCCCGTTTCCCACCTCACCCTCTGCGGATCCGGCAGGGAAGGTTCTTGATGTTGGGAGTCCCAAACTCCTTGCCGAGCTTTCCGATGGACGTCAGCATGTTGAAGTTCGACTTCTGCCAGTCGAACTGCTTCGCCGGATCCCCTTCCGGAAACCACCAGCCGATCGCTGCATTCACGACGCGCGGATGCACGATGTCGGTCACGCGCGCCACCTGCGTTATGGAACCGTAACGTGTCTCGATGACGACGGCATCCCCATCGCTTATCCCATGTGCCGCCGCCGTCTGAGGATGAATCTGTACGACGGGGTACGGCCGCTTCTCGCGCAGCTTGTCCATCCACCGGTAAGACGAATGAAGATAGTAGCGGCTTTTGGTGCCCGTCAAAATCAGCGGAAGCTCGGTATCCTCCTCTTCGGGCAGGCCGGTATAGTCGGGCAGCGGCTTAAGCTTGAGCTTCTCGGCCGTGCTGAGCTTCAATTCGACTTTTCCGGTGGGCGTTCGAAAACCCTTCTCGACGTATGACTTGAATCGATCCGGTCCTTTCAAGTACCCCTTTTCGACGAACTGGCCGTAGGTCAGCCCCGCAGGTCTAACGACATCATCCAGAAAAGCCTCGTGGTCGGCATGCCAGAGGTCGGGCGGCGACACCCGCTTGCCGAGCTCGTTCATGATCTTCATGTCGGGCCAGCACTCCGCTGGGGGATCCACGATCTTCGGACGGGCGAGGATGATTCCGTGTCCGATGCCGTAATGGCCGATATCGTTCATTTCATACTGGTGGGCCACGGGAAAGACGATATCCGCCATCGTCGCCGTGGGCGTCATGAAAAGGTCCGCCACCGCCACGAAATCGAGGCTTTTAAAGGCCTCGTAGGTTACCGGGCTGTCCGCCCAGGTGACCAGGGGATTGGTGCACATGCCGTAGTAGCCCCGAACGGGGTAAGGCGTACCTTCGAGCACCGCCTTTCGGAAGAAGGCCGGGGCGACGGTCATGAGTCTCGGGATGACGCCGTGATAGGTGCTGATCATTTCCTTGCGCTTGTCGGGAATGAGATCCGCACGCACGAACTCGGCCAGGCCCATGATCTTGGGATCGTGGGCGTTGACGTTGCCGCCGGGCACCTCGAGGTTCCCCGTGACGGCCATCAGGCAAATGAGCGATCGGGTCGCATCGAACACATGGACGGAGTGCTCGATGGCGTTCCCCCACTGGAGGGCCGCGGGCTTCGCTTCCGCGTAACGCCTCGCTGCCTGGCGGATCAGGTCAGCCGGTACCCAGGTGATCTCGGCCACGGCCTCAGGGAAGAAAGATTTCACGTGAGAGGCCAACTCCTCGAACCCGTGCGTGTAATGCTCCACAAACTCCCTGTCGAAAAGCCCCTCTTCGATGATGACGTGCAGGAGGCCGAGGGCCAGGGCCTGCGACGTTCCCGGGCGCAGCTGCAGCCACAGATCGGCCCTTTCGGCCAGCTCCGTCCGACGGGGATCGACCACGATGAGCCCGGCCCCATTCTTGACCTGCTCAAGAAGAAGACTGGCGATCTGCCCCTCCTCGCTGGTGGAAAGCAGGTTGCTGGCCCACGAAAGGATGAGCCGGGTGGGATTGTGGAGGTCGGCCACGGGATAGAACCCACAGGTGTGAATTCCCGTGATCTCCCGGGGAGCGTGGCACACATCCTGGCTCGCGATGACGTTGGGTGAACCGAAGAGGTTGGCCAGGCGGATCAGGACGAAATGCTCCAGTCCCTTGGGCATGCCCACCCCGAATCCCACCGCCCGAGCCCCGTGCTCCTCCTTGATGCGCAAGAGGCTGCGTGAGGTCTCGTCCAGCGCCTCCTCCCAGGAGATGCGCTGCCACCTCCCCTCGCCGCGCTCACCCACCCGTCTGAGCGGATGTCGGAGTCGATCCGGGTGCGACAGCCGATCGGCGGATACCCTTCCCTTGTAGCAGGTATATCCCCGGTTCAGGTATCCATCGGGGTCTCCTTTGATCTGAACGATTTGATTGTCCCGAACCCCGACCCGCAGGGCACAGCCCCCATGATCCATACGCGCACAGTGAGTCTTGAACCAGCGAATCTCTTCAGACATGATGCCTCAACCTCCACGTGATTTTCGAGATATGGCATTGGGAATGGTCGCTCCATACGGATAGCACAGATCGATGCCTGCGGTAAACCACCGAGCTGAGACGACACGCCCGGGTGCTGCATGCTCGTTGAGGGGAAGAATCGGCGTTCTTGTAAACACCCTGGATGCCGGCCAGAAGACTGCCGGCTTTACGACGTGATAATGGACACCTTCTTGTGTGGCGCAGTACTGAGCCGGCGAGAGTTCAGGGATCAGCATCCGAAGCCCTCGCGACGGCTATCCATCTCTGATATGAAGGGCTGTGGTCGATCACACAGCTGCGTGTCGCGGTTCTTTGTTTTCGGGAGGCCGGCTCAAGGGGGAAACGATAGATGAGAATATGGGTGGATGCAGACGCATGCCCCGGCAGCATCAAGGAGTTGATCGTCCGGGCAGCGAGACGCCTGAAAGTTCAAGCGGTTTTCGTGGCCAACAAGCACATCGGACTTCCGGATTCAACGTATCTCTCGACAGTACGCCTGCCCAAGGATCCGGAAGCAGTGGACGAGCACATCGCACAGAGTGCACAGGAGAATGACCTGGCCGTCACTCAGGACATCCCCCTCGCATCGGCTTTGATTCCGAAAGGGGTGGTGGTCATGACTCCTCGTGGAGAGCTCTTCACCGAAGCCAATATGGGGGAGAGGCTCTCCATTCGGAACTTCATGCAAGATATCAGGGAGGCCGGTGCGACCACGCCCGGCCCCAAACAGTTTAGTCAGAGGGACAAACAGCGATTCGCAGATGCCTTCGACAGGGAACTGACCCGACTCATGAAACGAAGCGCTTCCTGACGGCCTCCCGAGGACGCTGCAACGATCCCTTCCTTTCAGGCATGCGGCTCGTCGGGCCGGCAGCTGGAGTCGACAATCTTCCCCTGCCTTCTGCATTCCCCTCTTTCGGCCTCGAGGCAGTCCCATGGCCCACCTTTCCCGCTGCCTGGTTTCCGCTGCCATTGGGTCCTCGCGGGGCCTGATGATTGTTTCCAGACCACCTCTTGCCGCTCCTGCCTACATTGCCATTTCCATGACCGGGGCCCTTTGCTCCCCCCTTTCGCGTACCGTTTCCACGGCTTACGGGATGCACCGGCTCCAGACCCGGAATGACGTGGATCGTGAGGTTCTCTCCAAGGTAGCGTTCAATGCGGTCCAGATAGGGGAGGTCCCCCCTCGACGCGAGGGATATGGCCACTCCGGACTCGCCGGCTCGCCCCGTGCGTCCGATGCGGTTGACGTAGTCTTCGGCGGAGTGAGGCAGATCGAAGTTGATGACATGGCTGATCCCCGTGATGTCCAGGCCGCGGGCCGCCACGTCCGTTGCCACGAGGAGCCGGATCTTGCCTCGGCGCATATCCGCCAGGGTCCGGTTGCGGGCCGATTGATTCATGTCGGCGTGGAGGGCAGCGGCAGCGTGTCCTTCGGTGCTGAGCTCCTGCGCGAGGCTATCGGCATCCCGCTTGGTGGCGGAAAAAACGATGGCCCGGGTCATGGTGGAATCCTCGCAAAGACTGCGCAACAGTCGATGCTTGTGCTGCAGCCCATCAGCCAGGTGCAACCGCTGTTCGATCCGCTCATGGGTCACCTTGCCCGGAGCGATCTCGACCCGTTCGGCGTTCTTTGTGAACTTCCCGGCCAACCGAGTCGTGGCATCCCCCATGGTGGCCGCAAACAGAAGGGTCTGACAATCGGGCGGCATGGAATCGGATATGAACTCCATGTCTTCGATAAATCCCATGTCGAGCATGCGATCCGCTTCGTCCATGATGAGCATTTCGACCTGAGACAGGTCGATGCGGCCTCGCCAGATGTGGTCGATGAGCCTTCCCGGGGTCGCGACGATCATGTCCGGCATCTGGGCCAAAGCCCTGATTTGGTCGCCAAAGGGCATGCCGCCATAGATGGCGACACTGTGGACCTTGAGGTATTTCGAATAGGTACGCGTCGAAGTGGTGATCTGAGTGGCCAACTCCCGAGTGGGGGTAAGCACCAGCACCCTCAGGCCGGGTTTGCGGCCGGCAGGTGCAGTGGCCAGGCGCTGGAGCGCCGGCAGGACGAAGGCTGCCGTCTTGCCCGTGCCCGTCTGGGCCGAAGCGATGAGATCGTGGCCGTCCAAGACCTTGGGAATGGACTGGGACTGTATCGGGGTGGGTTCTTTGTGCCCGCATCGGGCGAGAGCTTTGAGAATGGATGGTGCCAGTTGCAGTTCTTCAAAAGACATCAAAAGCTGAATCCTTCCTGTTGCCGGATTCGACCATGGGGCTGCAGAAGCACCCCGGGAGGCGTCCCTCTACGAGCCGGCCACGCAGGTTCGAACAGGCGGGTGGTGGGTTGAAACTTGCGACGCAAAACGCTGAAAGGTTTTACTCGTCCCAACGCTTTCGCCACAGCACATGAGCCACGATCGGCCAGATACATCGCCTCCGACCGGACACGCTGCAGCAGACGATCTAGGTGCTGAACGAAAAAGGTCAGTGATCGATGGGGCTTAAGGCGGGCGCGAGGAGGGGAGGAGAAAATTCCATCAGCCCCGAGACGTTCCCGCCAGGATCTTGTGAACCATTTAAGCATTCTGGTTTCAGAAAGTCAAACCGAAGCCTCTAAATATTCTCCAATCACCTTTTGTCTGTTGCTCAATTGCACCAAAAGCAATAAATGAAAGCTTCATGTGAACGAGGCCCAGATGCAAGCATCCTTTGTCTTCATGCGGCCGGCGGCGCCTTGGCCGCTTTGCAGATGGAGCCGGATCTTCAGGGCGAAAAGGTGGGACCTGTCGGGCATTGAACGAGGATAATAATCCCATGAAGAAATTGATCATCACCGTACTGGGTCAGGACAGGCCGGGGATCGTGGCCGCAGTTTCCCAAGCCCTCTACGACTTCCGGTGCAACATCGAGGACGTGAGCCAGACCATTCTTCAGACTGAATTTGCCGGTATCTTCATCACTACCATGCCACCGGGAATGAAGAAGGATAAGTTGCGGAAAGCCTTGGAAGAAAGGCTCATCCCGGAGGGTCTCTCGGTTTTCCTCAAGGAAATGGAGCCTGGAGCGGCCTCCCCCCCGGTGGAAACGGAACCTTTTGTCATCACCACCATGGGACCGGACAGATTGGGACTCGTGGCTGGCGTCACCGGTCTTCTGGCCGCTTTTCGCATCAACATCACCAACCTGCAGGCCGCCTTTCGAGGAGGCGACGACCCTCGACGGAATGTCATGATCTATGAAGTGGACATACCCGTCGAGACGGATCAGGCCGCCTTTCGCTCGGCACTCGTCCAGCGCGCTGGAGAACTGGGGCTCGACGTCAGCCTTCAGCACAGGGATATCTTTGAGCAGATCCACCGGGTATAGGCCCACCGGGCATAGGAACACAGGAACACACCATGCTGACCGATCGAGAAGTCATTTCCACCTTTGAGATGCTCAGGAACGAACACCTGGACGTGCGCACCATCACGCTGGGGATCAGCCTCTTCGACTGCGCGAGCGACGATCTCCGAAGGTTCAAGCAGAACGTCTACGACAAAATCAACCGCCTGGCCGGGAGCCTCGTCGGGGTGTGCGACGAAGTGGCCGTCAAATACGGCATACCTATCGTGAATAAACGGGTCGCAGTGAGTCCCATGGCCGTGGCAGCCTGCCCGTTCTCGGCCTCCGAGATGGTCGAGATCGCCGGAACCCTGGACCACTCCGCCAGGGAGATCGGCATCGATTTCATCGGAGGCTTCGGCGCTCTCGTGGAGAAGGGCATGACCACCGGGGATCGGGCTCTCATCGAAGCGATCCCGGAAGCTCTCGCGTCCACCGACCGGGTCTGCGCCTCGGTGAACGTGGCATCCACCCATGCGGGGATCAACATGGACGCCGTGCTCGTCATGGGCCGGACCATCAAGCATGCCGCTGAGATGACCGCAGACTCCGACGGAATCGCGTGCGCCAAGCTCTGCGTCTTCGCCAACATTCCCCAGGACGTACCGTTCATGGCCGGAGCCTACCTGGGGGTGGGCGAGCCCGATGCCGTCATCAACGTGGGGGTCAGCGGTCCAGGGGTGGTCAAGAAGGCCATCGACCGCGCCCGCGCAGGAAACCCTGGGCTCGACCTGGGGCAGCTTTCGGAAATCATCAAGAGGACTTCTTTCAAGGTTACACGGGTGGGGGAAATCATCGGCAGGCAGGTGGCCAACCGGCTGGGGGTCACCTTCGGGGTCGTGGATCTCTCCCTGGCTCCCACTCCCAATGTGGGAGACAGTGTGGGAGAAATTTTCCAAAGCCTGGGATTGAAATGCATCGGCGTTCCGGGATCCACGGCGGTGCTCGCCATGCTGAACGATGCGGTGAAGAAAGGCGGGGCGTTTGCCAGCTCCTACGTGGGCGGCTTGAGCGGAGCATTCATCCCCGTGAGCGAGGACCTGAACATCGCCGAGGCGGCCCGCAAAGGCCACCTGTCCCTGGAGAAGCTGGAGGCCTTGACCAGCGTCTGCTCCGTGGGACTCGACATGGTGGCCCTTCCGGGCGACGTCTCGGCAGAGACGTTGGCCGCCATCATTGCGGACGAAATGGCCATCGGTGTCATCAACAAGAAGACCACCGCCACACGGCTCATTCCCGTCCCGGGAAAGAAAGCGGGCGAAAAAGCCTTCTTTGGAGGGCTCCTGGGCGAAGCCACCATCATCAGGGTGCCCGAAAACGGTGGATCGGAGGAATTCATCTCCCTGGGAGGGCGCATTCCCGCCCCCATCCAGAGTCTGGTCAACTAGAATTACATTAAGATTGATGAAACAGCGGGTCAGAGAACCCGCCGGGGATTGTGCTTGCGAGTCAGGAGGCAGTGCCTTCAGTTTGTTGACGGGAAGGTCATGGCAGGGAATCGAACTGGAAGCCCGGCGCCCTGCGCGAAGCCTTGGGTCCGGGCTCGAGGTATGAAATGCGTTTCAACAAGTCAAATCGGGCGAAAAGAACCGTCCTCTCTCGGGGACACGGTGCCCTCGGCTTCTCTCTGCCCTTGGTGCGGGTCTCCGCACTTCCTTCCGCCCGCAACAACGGCCCTGATCTCTCAAGGATTATAGCCCACCTCACCATGAAGCTCCCGGTCGAGGCCGACAATCTCCTCCTCGTCCTCCACACGCAGGCCCATGGTTTTGCTCAGTAAGACTCCGATTATCCAGCTCACTGCACAGGAATACACGCCCACGGCCAGGACCGCCAGGACCTGGATGCCGAAGGTCTGCCAGCTGCCTGCAATGAGCCCCTGAGCACCGACGGACGCAAAGAGGCCGGTTGCGATGGGTCCCCACACACCGGTCAGACCGTGCACGCCAACCACATCCAGGGAGTCATCATAGCCCAGTTTGAATTTGATCCTGACTCCATAGAAGCAGATGATCCCGCCCGCAAGACCGATGAGGATGGCCCAGGCGGGGGTAACGAATCCCGCAGCCGGAGTCACGGAGGCGAGGCCCGCCACAATGCCCGAAGCCAGCCCCAGTGCGCTGGGCTTCCCCGCCACCCACCATTCCACCATCATCCACGAGGTGGCCGCAGCCGCCCCCGCAACCATGGTGTTCGTGAAGGCCAAAGCCGCACTGGCATTGGCGGCAAGGGCGCTTCCCGCATTGAAGCCGAACCACCCGAACCAGAGGAGGCCGACGCCCAAGGCGGTCAGAGTCAGATTATGGGGAACGAACATTTCCGTTGGGAACCCCCGCCGCTTCCCCAGAAGCAGCACAAGCACCAGCGAGGACGCTCCCGAAGAGAGGTGAACCACCAATCCTCCCGCAAAGTCCAGAGCTCCCATCTTGGCCAGCCAGCCTCCACCCCATACCCAGTGGGCCAGCGGATCGTAGACGAGCAACGACCAGAGAAGGACAAAGACCAGATAGGTGCTGAATTTCATGCGCTCGGCAATGGCACCGCTGATCAGGGCAGGCGTGATGATGGCGAACATCCCCTGGAACATGATGAAGGCATAGGCGGGCACGGAGCCACTGGTGGAGTCCACTCCCGTCCCGGACAGGAAGAACTGGCTCAGGTCACCGACGAAGAGGTTGCCGGGGCCGAAAGCCAGCGAGTAGCCGATGATCACCCACTGAAGCCCGACGATGCCGAGCGCCGCCATCGAGTGCATGATGGAGCTCAGGACGTTCTTCCTCTGGACCATCCCCCCATTGAAAAGAGCCAGGCCGGGGAGCATGAGCATCACCAGCGCGGAGCAGGCCAGAAGCCATGCCGTGTCTCCGTTGTTGATCGGATCTGCCTCGGCGGCCATGGCGCCCCTCGTCACCGCCAGCACAAGAAGCCCCGTGCACACAGCCACTTTTCGTCTCGTCCATGACTGAAACAATGCTGCCTCCTCTGTTCTCCATGTCCCAGAATCCATTTCCCTCCCCCTGCCCGCGACGACACCTCCTGGATGCAAAGCCTTGAAACGCAGACGCCGTCGTCGCCATTCCGGCAAACCTCATGGGCTTTGAGCAACGCACATGCCAGTGGAGGTTGATCACTGAAATATTAATGATATCGTTCTGATGAGGATTCTCTGAGCCAACCGGGCCCTGCTCGTCCTGGACAATCTTGTTGCTTTTCGGGTGGCCGCCACAACTTTGTCCACAATTCCGTCAACACTTTTGTCAACCAGGGCGGACACAGCCCGATCTATTGAATGGCATGGCAAACAAATAATTTAAGAAATATTGAATGCTTATTTGATAATTTCTGGAAGGGGCGAGGCAAGAATTTCTGACGAGCCGGTCTGCAAAGCCGAAACAAAATTGTTATTTTGACTTGAGATCAGGGGATAAGGCCGGGAGGGTGCCATGGGCTAATCGGAGAATGCCCATGCGGGGGTTTTCAACCACGGGCAAACATCGCTTGGCCCGTGCAACCCTTCAGTCAACAACACTGTCGAGGTGGGCACGTGGGGGTGCCCCTTGACCTGAAGCAAGCGCACCTCCATCGCCCCGTGAAGCGGGCGAACAGAGACTTTCAACCTGCTGTCGCAAAATACGACAGAGCCCAGCCAAAAACTACGGGCTTTAACCTGGCACCTGAAACCTGAGACTTGAAACTTGAAACTCGATGCTCGAAACTTGAAACCTGAAACCTGAGACTTGAAACCAGGACCTTCAGACGGGTCGACACAGGATATCCATTATGGAACAAAAACCCTCCAACATTCTTTTGATCGGCATGCCGGGCTCCGGCAAGAGTACCATCGGCGTTGTACTGGCCAAATGCGTGCCGATGGATTTCGTGGATACGGACATCCTGATCCAGTGCTCAGAAGGCCGCTCCCTCCAGGATATCGTGGATAACGAGGGGCACATGGCTCTGCGCGCTATCGAGGAAAGGGTGCTGCTGACGCTCGAATGCCGCCATCACGTCATCGCCACAGGGGGCAGCGCCGTTTACAGCCGGCCTGCCATGGAGCACCTCAAAACAGATGCATTGACGGTTTTTCTGGAGGTTGACCTCGGCACGCTCAGAGCCAGAATCCACGACTATGAAACAAGGGGGCTGGCCAAACGCCCGGACCAGACCTTCGAAGAGCTTTTCACCGAACGTTTGAGCCTCTACTCGCGCTACGCAGACTTGACCATCCACTGCACTGGATTGACCGTGGCTGATATCTGCGCATCCATCCTCAAAGCATGGCGGGGAGATGAACTGGTTTGCCAATGAAAGCGTCAGGCCTGATGGCCTCGCCCCGGGTTCGTTCCGAGCGGCGGCTGATTCATATCGTTTCCGGCCCCATGAGCAAGAATGATCCACGGCATGTCCTCATAGCCGAGCCGTAAGGGACGGTCATGGCTCCCGATACGGTCTTCTCATCCCCGAGCGGGATCAGGACCTGCTTGATCTTCATCTGAACTCCTCCTCCCACAGGGCGGGTTTCCGGCGATGGCGCGACGACGAAGGCTCCAGTGAGCCGGGGGACCCGTTGAGGAGCTTCACCTCGAACGTCTGATTTCGAAACACAATCATGTTCAAACACCCATGGTCCTGGCGGATGTCGAAGAGTTCATCCAGCGAACGGCCCAGGGCCTGCGAAAGGATGATCCGGTTGACGCCCGCGTGTCCTGCGATGACGATGTCGCCGCGCGTGGAGTGGAGAATGTCGTAGAAGGCCCCCATCACCCGAAAAGTGCACTCGAGGAAGCTTTCGCCCCCCGGCGTCCGGTAGTGAAGCATATCCCGGCCGCGCTCCGAAAACTCATCAGGGTGATCCCGGCGAATCCCATTAAAGCTCAGGCCTTCCCACTCCCCGAGGGAGATCTCCCTCAAATCGCCCCTGGAGATGCAGGCGAGACCATGGGGCGCCGCGATGATCTCGGCCGTATCCACGGAGCGCACCAGGTCGCTGCACAGTATCGCCGTGAGGGGCGCATCTCTCAGGGCTTCCATCAGGCGGTCGGCCTGCATCCGCCCCCACGCGGTCAGCGGAAGGTCGAGCTGCCCGATGAAGCGCCTGGGCTCATGGGATTCCTGAACGGCCCCGTGGCGCACCAGGTAAATTGTCCTGCGCCCCCCCAGGGCCGCCCCCCGAATGCACCTGGCGTGGCGCAGCACCACATCGTCCACCGAAGAGCCGATGGCGGCCTCGATACGGCTTCCGATGCGCCGAGCGTCCTCGTATCTTTTTCGGATGCCGCTCGAGATTTCAGCCCGTCCCGCGTAGCGGCTCAGGGCCCTTTCGAAGCGCTCCTCCAGGGAGACCAGGCGGTCCTCTTCGACGCATTTGTCCGCGAAATAGATGAGCTCGGCCTCGCCCAGGGATGAAGCCGGGGAATGAATGTCCATGTGGCTCGCCACCGCCGCCCCAACCTGCGGATACCCCATCTGTGCCAAAAGGTCCGCCCCTGCTCGGGCGTGATCCGGCTCCCCTCGGGCCATGTCGTGGAGTCGGCCCGCTGCCTCGATCAGGGCCAGATTCAGGTTGAAGCCCGCGCGGTTGAGAAGCACCGCGAGCAGCCGGGCCACCTGCGCTACCAGGTCGCAATGGGCCGCGATCTCGTCTGATACTCCCTGCCGGGACCGGATGGCCTCACACTCCCGCTCCGACGGGATGCCCTCCAGGTTCACGCGCTTCTGCAGGGTCCGATAGTCCGCCGTTGTGTCACAATCCAAAAGAATGGCTTCGTCGACGACGTCCACGTCGAAGGCTTCCGCCTCATGGCGGGCCAGGACGGATCGGAGCCCCCCCGGCAGATCCGGGGGGAAATCTGCTTCCAGGACGAATTTGGGAATGAGGGGGGGATGACCGCGCTCACCTTGGAAGCGGGGATAGATGATTCTCGGATCTTGCCCGGCATAGGCCTCAAACAGCATCCGGATGGTACGAGGGCTCACCAGGGGAATATCCGCCGGCAGGAGGAAGAAGGCCTCCACTTCGGGCTCGAAGCTCCCGGCTCCCGCCAGGACCGAAGAAAACATCCCGCTCTCATGGTCCGGGTTGAAGACCCATTCGACACCGATCTTTTCGAGAACGGGCCTGAGCTCCTCGGATCGATGCCCGATCACGACCCGCACGTCTGCGATGCCCGCCTGTCGAAACCGGGCGATGGCTTCTTCGATGAATGTGGAATCTCCAAGAGGCAGAAGGGGCTTGAGGCTCCCCATGCGGGAGGAGGATCCGGCGGCCAGGATGAGCGCCACGATTCGAGGGATTGCCGCCATCAGGGTTTCTGGGCTCTCACCTGGATGAGCTCCGCCAGGATGCTCACGGCAATCTCCTCGGGTGTTTCCGCTCCGATGTCCAGCCCAACTGGGCAGTGCACCCTTTCCAGGTCTCTCCGGTTGAACCCTTCCCCGAGAAGCGCCTCGTAGATGGCATCCCGCTTTCTGCGGCTGCCGATCATCCCGATATAGCCGGCTCCGGTGCGGAGGGCCTGCGCGAGCACCGTCCGGTCGTGGGCGTGCCCCCTCGTCACCAGAACGAGGTAACTTTCTTCGTTGATCTCGAGACCATCCATCGCCCTGTCAAAGGATTCGATGACACGAATCTCCTCAGCCGAGGGAAAACGACAGCGGTTGGCGAACTCCTCCCGGTCATCGACAACGACCGTCCTGAAGCCCACTCGCCCCGTCAGTGCCGCCAGTTCCAGTGAAACGTGGCCCGCCCCGAAGATGACCACCGACCCTCCCGTGCTGAGGGGCTCCACCAGAAAACCTTGCTCACCCCGCCAGACGACATCGGGCTGTCGGCCCTTGAACTGAGCGACCGCCTCCCGGCCAAGAACGGGGTTCAGGTTTCCCGTATGCGCCCCGTCTCTCCCCAGCAGCCCGTTTTCCGGTCGCTCTCCCGTTCCTCCGCGCTGGGGCAGACGCGTGATGAGCCATCCCCGCCCATGCCGCTCCTGAATTCTCCCGAGCTCCGCGTACAGCTGGCTCTCGTCGTCTTCCGATGCGTCCACGAAGTGGATGAGGACTTGCACCTGGCCCCCGCAGATCATGCCCATGTGCGAGGCATCCTCGGCAGTCAGGGTAAAATCGCGCACCAGGCACGAGCGGCTCTTGAAGACCTCTCCGGCCAGCTCCACGACCCGGGCCTCCAGGAAGCCCCCACCGATGGTGCCCAGGATCGAGCCATCCGAGCGAACGGCCATCCGTGACCCCACAGCCCGGGGAGCCGACCCCGAACGCTGGAGGATGGTGGCCAGCACCAGGTTTTCCCCGCTTCTGAGAAAATCCGCTATGTTCTTGAAGAAGCTCACGCACCTCACCTCAGCTGCTCCTGCTTCATCACAGCAGCTTCGATCCGCAGGCGATCGAAGCCATCCCTGCGCAGAAGAGTCGCCTGGAAATAGAAGTTCGGCACCTCTTCGCAATGGCCTCCAGATCTCGGATCACTTCCTCGTCCTCTATCGCCTTCTCGCCTGCAGGACATGCCGTGACGAGGCGCGACAGATTCTCTCCGGTCTTACCGATCTTCCCAAAACCCAAGATCTCATCCTCCCCGGGTATATATCGCCCATCTGAGCCGGAGGATGTTTCCAGACACCGTGTATTTTCGTTCTATCTGAAATGGCTGTGATATTACTCGGACTTCTGCAAAAAGCATCATTTTGCTCACAGGGAGGTGAACAGCCTGGCTCACTTCCTTCCCAGGTCTCAGGGACAGAAGCAGTCACGGAAGAGGAACGGGTGCTCGTGTTATGACGTCTCGGATCTATTTCTGCCCCGGGATACTGCCCACGGTCCACGGTCCACGGTCGAGAAGGCATCGCATCCTGAATTGCCTCATTGGGCTCTCGCCTGCCCGCTCGCAGGAGACCCCTCGTGGAACCTCTCAGGACAACTCCTCCAGCAGGGCCTTCGCCTCCCTGAGGTCGGCGGTCTCAAAACCCTCGGTGAAAGAGCCGAAGACCCGGGCAACGATTTCCCTCGCCTCATCCTTTGTCCCGTTTGCCGCGAACAACCTGCCAAGGCTCATGGCGGCGCGAAGCTCGAGCGACCTGGCGCTCTGGTCGCGCGCCACATCGAGAGCCTGGCGGAAGCAGCCCTCGGCCTCCGCCCTCTTCTCCCGGGATGACCTCAGAAGCAGCTCTCCCCTCAACCGGTGAAGCTCGGCGAGGTAGTAGTGACTCAAACTGTCGTAGCTCGCGCTCAACGCTTCGTCGACTTCAGCCAGGCCTTCCCGGATCATTCCAGCCTGCAGGTAGAGCTCGGTGAGGTTCAGCTGATGGTACGGTCTCCTTGCCCGGGACCCGGTGCCGCGCACCAGAGCCATCCCTTCCTTCATCCTGTTGATGCCGTCCCGCACATGACCCTCGCAGGACAGCACCCATCCCTGCTCGCAGTATCCCGCGCCGATCCACAGCGGAAATCTCTGCTCGATGCTCAGCGTTACATTTCGACCTGCCAGCTCGCTGACCTCCCTGAATTCCCGCCGGCAATGTCTCAGCTCAGCCGAGGTGCTGAGAACATGAGCCAGGGTGAAAGGATGGGAGGACTCCTGAGCCAGGCTCAGCGCCTGTTCCATGCGGCCCAAAGCCTGGTCGGGGTAGCCGAGAAACCACAGGTTCAGACCGGAGTAGGCATGGACCACTGCGCCGGGATCGTGCCCGTATACGAAGACGTGCGATCGGTGCTGAGCGGGATCGTAAACAGATAGACATTGAGAAATGTGCTCGTAAGCAGAAGGCTGTGCGCCCTGCAACAGCTCGGACACGCTCATGGCCGCATGGGCCTCGACCAGGAGGTTGGGGTCTCCCGAGCGCTTGGCCAACCTCAGGAGCTGGCTCGTGGTCTCCCGGGTTTCCTTCCTGTCCGAGCGCACCGCATGAAACATGAAGAGCCCGAAAACGACCGAAAAGAGCTGAGCGCTCTCCCCCAGCTCACTGCAAAGCTCATGAGCGCGGGCAAAGGTGTTGAGCACCTGCTCCGAGGAGTAGCCATGGGTTGCAATGAGCCCGATGCCCAACGCCATCTGGAGACTGAGCTCCAGCTGGCTGCGCTGCGGGCTTGCCGGAAGGCTCTTCAGAGACCTCATCCCTTTTGTGAGATGGCTGACCGCCTCCACGGTCGCCGAGCTCGTGAGGGCCTTTTGACCGGCCCGGTACCAGTAACCAACGGCCTCCTTCATCAGCCCAGCCGCTTCACAGTGATGGGCCAGTACTTCAGGCTCATCCGCCACGACCTCGGGGGACTTCTCCTGCAGAGCAAGCACGATCTTCCGATGTACTTCGCGACGCTTGCTTTTCAGCATCGTGCCATAGGCAGCCTCCTGCAGGAGTGCATGCTTGAAGACATACGTCGCACGCGGCAGTGTGCCGCGCTGATGGAGGATCTCCGCTTCGACCAGTTGACAGAGCGCTTCCTGCAGGGACGCCTCCCGGAGCGGGGACAACGCCTGGAGGAGCTCGTAGGGGAATTCCCGTCCCAGGGAGGCGCCGAGCTGAGCCACCCCTTTCACATGGGAGAGGCGATCGAGACGCGCCATGAGCGAATCCTGAAGCGTCGTCGGAATGGCGAGCGACTGGATGGGCTCGGCGATCCCGTCGTCCGGGTCCCTCTCCCGCAGGATGCCCGATTCGAGCACCATCTTCGTCAACTCTTCAACATAAATGGGAATGCCATCCGTCTTCGCCACCAGATAGTCAACCACATCCCGCGGCATGGGCTTTCCGCTTGCCACTCCCACAATCATGCTTCTCACCTGATGATCGGCAAGTGGGCTCAATCGAATGTGGGTGATGCGGCGTTCGCCATCCCAGGGCGGCCGGAAAGAAGGACGGAAAGTGAAAACGAGCAGAGCAGGCAGTGACCAGACCCCTTCGATGAGAAGGCTGAGCAGCTGCACCGAGGAGGGGTCGATCCAGTGCAGATCATCCACTACGAGCACCAGAGGCTGAAGCTTCGCCAGACCAAACAGCCAACGGGACAGCAGCTCCAGGGTCTTGACTCGCTGTGCCTCGGGGCTCAATGGCAAGGGAGGATAACCCGCAGGGAGTGGAAGCAGTAGGAGTGAGGTGAGAAGAGGAAGCGTTTCCTTGACTGAAAAGCCCATGCGAGAGATTCCCAGCTCCAGTTTCGCAACCTTGTCACCTGGTGAGTCTTCACTGGTGAAAAACAGCCCGCGCCTCAACAGGTCGATCACCGGGTGCAGTGCGGAATCCTGGTGAAAGGGAGAGCCTCGGCACTCCATCCACGTGTGCGGATGCTGGTCGAGCTGCTCACGCAGCACCAGGGCCAGCCGTGTCTTCCCGATCCCTGCCTCGCCGGATACCAGGACCACCTGGCCCCTGCCCTCCCGAGCCTGCTTCCAACAGTCGAGAAGGACACCCACCTCCTCACGGCGGCCGATGAGCGGTGTCCGACGATGGGTACCGACAAGCTCAAACTTGTTCTCAACACCACTTGCCTGAAGAACCTTGCATGCATTGATCTGACCGGCAATGCCCTTGAGAGACTGCCGACCCAGGTCCTGCACAATGAAAAGGCCTTTCACCAGGCGATAGGTTGCGTCGCTCATGACGACGGAATTGGCTTCGGCAATCCCCTGCAGGCGCGCCGCCACATTCATGGTGTGCCCAAAAGCCAGTTTTTCGCCCGTATCGTCTCCCCCGGTCTCCCCAACCACGACGGACCCCGAATGGATTCCAATGCGTGCCGAAAGCTCCACTCCATATCGTTCCTGCAATCTGATGTTCAGATGATCGAGGTCATCGAGGATCCTCAACCCCGCCCGGACCGCTCGCTGCGCATCATCCTCGTGGGCCTGGGGGTACCCGAAATAGACCAGCACTCCGTCCCCATAGTGCTGTGCAATATGCCCCTCATACTTACTCACCACCCGCGAGCAGGTTTCCTGATAACTGCGCACCATTTCATGAAAATCTTCGGGATCTTGTCGTTCAGCGATCGAGGAGGAATCGACCAGGTCGCAAAACACCACCGTGATGTGACGCCTTTCGCTTTCCGCTGGCATGACCTTGGGTTGGCTGACAGTGGAATCCGGCTGGGGATACCGGAGGGGTTGCCCACGGCCGAGACTGGCGCCACAATTGATGCAGAACTGCACATCCGGAGGATTCAAACGGTAACAGAACGGACATTCGATGGAAGACCTGACTGCACAGCCGCAGTGGCCACAGAAGTTGGCGCTGGGAGAGATCTGTCGGCCACAGGAATTGCACTTCATATTGATCCTCCGCTTGGACCGTCACCGGGAGGGAAACCGTCAGGTAGACTCTATCCTTAAGAAGAGCAACTAGCATAGCCTCAATCGGAATGTCAATTTACTGAAGGGGTCAAACCTACACTTTTCACAAGCCTAGTTCCCTCCTGATTTGTTCGACACACTTACCCATGGATTCACTGCATCTCAGTTCATCCGCAACCCGCCTGCTCGCCTGTGTGACGGCCGATTCGCCCACACCAAACTCGGCACCGATCTCTCTCAGTTTGAGCCCGGTATGGTGCCGGGATAGATACATGGCGAGCCGTCGAGCCTTTGCACGGTCGTTCCCGTACAGTCCTTCGACCGCGCGGCGAATCGCCTCTAATGTCGGTTTGTCGGCGAGTTGCCGAAGGGCGGGCAGTTCGCGATCCTTCGGCGTTTCCTTGAGGAATCTCTCCCGCACCCACTCCACAAAAGACTCACTTCCCAGGAGTGTCGATGCGACCACATTGTCGAATGGGCTCGGACATATGCCAACGACTGCCTCCTCCACGAAACTCCGGTACCTCTTGTGACAAGTGTTTTCCTCTGATCCGAAAGAGGAATGAATAAGCTCCCGGTGCAGCCAAGATGGGACAACGGCAAGCCCTGCGTATGCCCGGTAGCTGGACCACTCGTACTGGTCGGGCTTTTCGACCATCCTGGCCCGCACCGGGTTGAGGTGGATATAACGTGAGAGTTCCTGTGCATACTCATCTTTTTCAACCAGGATGGCTTTGTAGCGTCCCTGAAGCAGGTGACCCGCTCGTTGACGCTTTATGTTGAAATAGCCGGTGTACGCGCCGTTTACATGTTTCATTATCTGAGACAAATTTCCGTGCGGGGTCTCCAAGAGAAGATGGTAGTGGTTCGACATCAGGCAGTACACGTGGATTCGTGCCCCGTAGCGGACCGTTGCCGACTCAAGGTACGAAAGGAACTGCTCCCGATCTCCTCTGTTGCAGAAGATCTCCTTGCGCTCGTTTCCCCTCGATGTAACGTGGTAGAATGCGCCAGGATATTCGATGCGAAGTGACCGAGCCATCGTCTGTTCCCCCGCTGGTTCGTTTCCTCATTCACATAAACCTGCAAATAAACCTAGTCTTCACAGATTGGGCGTCTGCCAGACCGGTCCCGGTGTGTCACGAGTGTAGGTTTGACCCCAATCCCCTTGACCCATCAGAACATCCCGCGATCCAGGGACCGGTATTGTATGGCTTCGAGGAGGTGGTGCGAAGCGATGGATTCGCAGCCTTCGAGGTCCGCCACCGTTCGCGCTACTTTGAGGATCCTGTGGTAGGCCCGGGCGCTCAGCCCCAGCTGCCTGACCGCTCCGGCCAGGAGATTCTCTCCCGCCTGATCGAGCTTGCAGTGCTTCTTGACGTGCCGAGGTTTCATAAGGGCATTGGAATACAGAGCATCCTTTGCGTAGCGCTCGACCTGCCGTTCTCTGGCCTCCATGACCCGCTTTCGGATGGCTGACGAGGATTCCGAGGGCTGGGTCGAGCGCAGGTCTTCATAGCGCACGGCGGGGACCTCAATGTGGAGGTCGATGCGGTCCAGAATGGGGCCCGAGATACGTCCTCGATAGCGTTGCACCTGGTGAGCCGCGCAGTTGCATGCTCGATCGGGTGATCCGAAGTACCCGCAGGGGCATGGGTTCATGGCGGCAACGAGCATGAAGCGAGCCGGATAAGTCAGCGACACGGCCGCCCGCGCGAGGGTCAGCCGCCCGTCTTCGAGAGGCTGCCGCAGCAGATCCAGGATATTGCGGCGAAACTCCGGGAATTCATCCAGGAAGAGCACACCATTGTGAGCCAGGCTCACCTCACCCGGGCGGGGAACGTGGCCGCCCCCGATGAGTCCGGCGTCGGAGACGGTGTGGTGGGGCGAACGGAAAGGGCGGCGGTTCATGAGGGGCCGGCCATCGAGCAGCCCCGCCACACTGTAGACCTTCGAGGTCTCCAGGGCCTCTTCAAAGCTCAGATCCGGAAGAATCGAAGGAATCCGCTGAGCCAGCATCGTCTTTCCCGACCCGGGAGGGCCAATCATCAGGACATTATGCCCTCCAGCGGCTGCCACTTCGAGGCCGCGCTTGGCATGCTCCTGCCCCTTCACTTCGTCAAAATCCAAATCCTCAAGGCCATGGGCCGCCTCGTAAGAGTCAGAGGCGTGACACAAGGAGGGAATAGCCAGATTCCCCCTGAGATACTCAACCACATCCGACAACAGGCGGATCGGAATCACCGAAAGCTCTCCGGCTACGGCGGCCTCGCAAGCGTTGGGTTCGGGCGCCAGGAACTCCGTATAACCGGCCTGCCGAGCCTGGATGGCCATGGGGAGGCAGCCCATCACGGGCTTGACTCGACCATCCAGAGAGAGCTCCCCCACCATCACGGTTTTCTCCAACCGCCCGCCGTCCACCATGCCCATGGCAGCCAGGATACCAACAGCTATGGGAAGGTCGAAACCAGCGCCTTCCTTTTTGATGTGGGCCGGCGCCAAGTTCACGGTGATCCGCTCGGCAGGGAAATGATAGCCGCTGTTCTGGAGGGCAGTCTTAACCCGATCCTTGCTCTCCCGGACAATACTGTCGGGGAGTCCAACGGTGGCAAAATGCGGCAAACCCGCGGAAAGATCGACCTCAACCTCTACGAGGAAGGCCTCAACACCCAGAAGGCTGAGAGTGAACACTTTCGAGATCAAGTGAATTCTTCCTGAAAAATCGCCATTGGGGGACAGCGCTCCATCGATGCACCCGCTCCACTACGATGAATCAACATGATGCCTGATAATTTTCTGGAAACTCCCGCAGCCTGCCGTGCCGCACAGCAACCGGTCGGCAAAGAATCCAGGTGTTTTCAGGTAGACTTCAACCCGGTGTCGGACCAGTCAGGCTCGGACATCCCATTCCTGAGCCGTACGGGAATGAGCACTTTGAGATGCAAGAAAGAAGCCGGGTACAAACCCTCGGAAGTGCTCTTTGCACAATGCGGTTCTACGAGAAAATATGCAGGCGGACCCTAGCCCAGGCGTCTGCGGGAGGAATACACAGGCACGGATCGGGCCCTAGAGATCCTTCTTCGAGAAGTACCAGTCGGTGACCTGAAGCGAGGTATCCGTGATCCGTTTCTCGGCATCCTCCACGGTTCCAGGTGGTGGAATGATGACGGCCTCGCCCGGCCGCCAATCCGCAGGACAAGCAACCCCATGCTGATCCGCGGTCTGGAGGGCATCCAGGACACGCATGATCTCGTCAAAATTTCGCCCGACATTCATGGGATAATAGATCATGGCTCGAATCCGCATCTGGGGATCGATGAAAAAGACCGCACGCACGGCTGCAGTAGTGGCACTGGGCTCGTGGATCATGTTGTAAAGTCGAGCCACCTTCTGGTCCAAGTCGGCAATGATTGGAAAGGGAACCTTGACCCCGAACTTTTCTTCGATGTTCCTGACCCATGCAATATGGCTGTACGTGCTGTCCACGGAGGTACCCATCAGCTTCACCCCCTTCTGCTCAAAGGCGGCCGCTCTCCTGGCGAAAGCGATGAACTCCGTCGTGCAAACCGGAGTGAAGTCTGCGGGATGAGAGAAAAGGATCACCCAGCTTCCCGAGGCCCATTCGGACAACCGGATAGGGCCATGGGTGGTGTTGGCGGTAAAATCCGGAGCAGGGCCGTTGAGTTCCAACCTGGCCAGAGCCTTTTCGACTGTCACGTCATGCATTTCCACACTCCCTCTCATCTGAGATCAACGGACCTGGACCCCGCTCAAACTCCCGTCTCACAAGGACCCTGTCCAAATCAGCTCTCTCCACGCATGGGCCGCAAGCCATTCCCCGTCCGGAAAGAGCAACTCCCATGGTCCACAACGGCGGCTACCCTCAATACCGGAGCCTCAGCGGACCCTTTGACCTCTTGATAAAAGTAATGGCGGGACCCCATTTGTAAACATCAGACGCTTTAATCCTGATGGCGAAACTTGAAGAAGCGGCCGGGCGGCATTGTCCTGAATATGGCTGGATTAATGGAAGGATTGGCGCGATTAAGTCGGCCATTTCTGATACGGGTTCTTTCAGGCATTCTTCTGGATCCGCGTCTCTTGCGGGTTCAGCGAGCTGCTGCATTGCAAGAGATGTCTTGGCACACGGATTGCTCTATGTCAAAGTCAACCAACGAGAAGAAAGCTCTTTCCTCCTCAGAGCCAACCGGACTGCCCCGCCGGCTGGCTTTTTTTTTTGCCCTTTGCATCATGCTCAGTGCCAACGCTGTTCTGCAACAAGCAACCCCGGCCGGGCATATTCCGTTCATTTGACGGCCGCCCGGAGCCTGCTCCACGCTCGCAGAACTCCCTCTTCACATTCGGCACTCAGCTACGAAGCCTTTCCCCAGCAGTTGCGATGGATACGGTCCTTGCGAAACCGCTCCTGTCGACCGGATGGCTGGTCCGGATATCCGAGGGGTACAAGGGCGAGCGGGATCACGTGCTCGGGGAGCCCCAGCAGCCTTCGCATCCCCTGCACACGGTCCTCCATGGGGAAAAAACCCGTCCAAACCGCGCCAAGTCCCACGGCATGAGCCGCAAGGAGGAGGTTTTGGGTAGCTGCTGAGCAATCCTGCACCCAGAAACCTTTGTACTTCTCCAACGAAATATCTCCACATACAAGGATCGCCATCGGCGCCTGATTCAGCATGGCCGTGTGGGGATGAATGCCGGGAATCTCATCAAGGATTGCCCGATCGTCAATGACGACGAATTGCCAGGGCTGTTCATTTCCAGCGGAAGGCGCACTCATGGCTGCCTCCAGCAGCAGGCGGATGGTCTGCTCCGGAATCCCGTCATCCTTGAACTTGCGAATGCTCCTTCGGGTCATGATCGCTTCAATTGCATCCATTACATCCCTCCTCCTGCGAAAAGTAACGGGGTGCGAGTTTCCAGTCGAAAACCAGCCCATCCCTGGACCTTGTCATTGCTCAGGGTCGCCCGAAAGGGCACAAGGGACTCCTTCGAATGATGATTTCCCCTGTGAAGAATACAGAAGGAACAGGCTCCCCTGGCATTCAACCTCCCCTCCAGAGCTCACAACCAAAGGAAGAGGCGAAGTCCACCTTCTCGAGAGCTTCGCCTCACTTAACTCAGACCGCCCCAATCGTTCTATTCTTCGCGACAGGGCACACAAATTCCTTCGTCACTGATACACTCATCGCAGTAAGTTCGATGGCAAATGCGACATTCCTTAACAGCAGACTCACGATCATAATCCTGACCGCAAGACGAGCAATCGAAACGTTCTTCACTCATGGTTTTATCCTCTTTATTCGAGTGCAGGCGGGTGCTCGACAGCAACATCATGGCATTCCAGCGGCTACGCAAGCCCGAATCCCATGTGGGCATACTCTTTCAGCGATGACTTGGCTTCATCAACACCCTTCCCAATGTTCCAGGGCTCCATGAACCCCTCCAGCTTGAGCTTCCAGCCGTCCTCATCCCGATAGACTTCCGCCTCGCTGCAGGACATCCCGCATCCCTCTTCTCCAATCAATTGATGCAGATAGGTCAATATCTCTTCACGCTCTCCCATATCCGTTCTCCAATCCGCTCCGCGTTTGGCGAGTTGCTGAAGTCGATGAACGCCTTCAGAATCATGACTGATCGAATGCATTCCGGGGAACCTTGTACTTGAAGTACAAATCCTTTCGGCTATCCACCATTAACTTTAATCACCGTTAGCCGGTCAGCAACGGATGGCCACCGCGACCTCCGTCGGGTAAATTGAAAGGAGCACCTCGCACATCTGATGGGGCGGAGATCGGACGCTTTCTCCTGGCAACCGGGCCGACCCGGCATAATGCGAGGGCATGGCCGGTGGATAGCACTTGACTGAACCGGTGGCATTGTGTCGAATGAAGAGGCGGCGGCCCCATGCCGGGCTCTGCCACTCTTGTAACTACCATCTGAACGTTGAGTCGACAGGGAATTTTCCCACGAGCACAAGGACAAACCCTCATGACCGAATCCAGCAGTGTCTACGAATCTCTTGCAGCGCATCTCGACCGGCTTCCCGCTGGTTTCCCTCGAACGGAATCCGGCGTCGAGCTCCGAATCCTCCGGCGGCTGTTTTCACCCCAAGAGGCGGAGCTGGCCCAGCTGGTCACCCAGAGGCCTGAATCCGCCGAGGCCATAGCGGCGAGGGAGGGAAGGAATGCTGAGGATTTGTCGAAGAAGCTGGAGGGCATGTCCCGCAAGGGACTGATTTTTCGTATTCGGAAAGGGGACAAGGTTCGGTACATGGCGGCTCAGTTCGTGATCGGGATCTGGGAGTACCACGTCAACGATCTGGACCCCGAGCTCATTCGCGATGTGAATGAGTACCTCCCTCACTTTTTCAAACAGCCTCACCAGATCAATACGAGCCAGCTTCGAACCATTCCAATCCCTGTGGCACTGTCCGCAGATCAGAAGGTGATGCCATACGAGGAAGCCCGCCGAATCATCACTGAGCAGGAACTGATTCTGGTGGCGCCCTGCATCTGCCGCAAGGAGCACCATATGGTGGGTGACGGCTGCGACCGCCCCATGGAATCGTGCCTCGTTTTTGGAGCCGGCGCTCAGTACTACCACGAGAACGGGCTTGGCCGTTTCATCGACCAACAGGAGGCCCTGCGAATCCTTGAGGAGGCAGAACAAACCGGTCTGGTGCTCCAGCCCTCCAACGCCCAGAAGGTCGTGAACATCTGCACCTGCTGCGGCTGCTGCTGCCAGATTCTGAAAAACCTGAAGTCCCTGCCCAACCCGGCCCGCTACGTAGCCTCCAACTTTGTCGCAAACATCGATGCCGACCTCTGCATCGGATGCTGTGCCTGCCTCGAGCGGTGCCAGATGGATGCCATACGGGTGGAGGACGAAGTCGCCGTTCTCGAGAGGAGCCGCTGCATTGGATGCGGGCTGTGCGTGCCCACCTGCACTGCGGAGGCCATCACCCTCGAGCCCAAACCGGAAAGCGAGCGCACTGTTCCACCCGCCAGTTTCATGGAGCTGTACCAGAAAATGGCCAGAGATCGGTTTGCCAGACTGAAAGAATCACGACGAAAAGGTGAATGAGGGGAATGTCAATAGACTTCATAGAGCCCGACGTCGTCGATGGAGTAGGAACCTAGCTCTTCGGCCGAGCGCGAGAGGAGCTCGACGACCTCGTCGGAAGCCCTGCCCTCATCGTAGCGTCCCTTCGAGTATTCCGAGACCGAAACACCCAGGAACTTTCCCTGGACGCCGAACAGCTCGGCCTGCAGACCGATCCGTCGAGCCTCGAGGGCCGTGCAGCGGCGAACCAGGTCAAGATACTCCCCGAACCGTTCCTCCCAAGGGCTCTGCCACGCCGCAGCCCATTCGGCCGTGGACGACTCCACCAAATCCTGCAGTTCGGGATCGTCAACCTCCGAGCTCTCCGTCGACAGGATGGTCACAATGATTTGGCGCATTTCCGGCCATCCGGGCTCCCGATAGAAGGCCTTCAGGTCAAGCCGGACGATCTCCAGATCCGCATAGAACTGTTCAATACGATCCTGCAGGACGCCCAGTGCCGCATTCGCCTCGATCAACCGGCCCTCGGCCTCGGGATTCCTGACCTGCACAGTCGCGCATCCGCTCGAACATGCTACCAGTGCAATGAAGAACAACAGTGTGCATGGAAAACGCATGGGCACCATTCACTCTCGGTTTTTTCAGAGAAGCCTCGGGGATCTCATTCATCACACCATGGAGAACCCCGAGACCCAAGCTCGCGCGCCTCGACCAGCTCTGTACTTGCAGACTGCCGGATGCAACTCAGGGATGACCGGTCAGGTTGAGAATCTTGTAAGGATTCTTGGGATCGTTGGTGGTGACCACGATGGATTTCTTGTAACCGCCGGCGCAATTGGAAGGCATTACGACGATCTTGATTTTTCCCTCCTTGCCAGGAGAGATGGCCTTGTCCCAGTAGGCCACGGAGCCTCAGCCAGGAAGGACCTTCTTGATCTCGAGCGTCCCGGCACCCGTGTTCCTGACCCGGAACACATAGGAGTATTCCTGGCCGTCGTCGATCTTGCCCAGGTCATGATCCGTTTCCGGAAACTCCGCCACCGGGCTTCCGCCGAAAGCAGCCGTCTGAGCAGCCGGCATGGATCTTTCCTCCGTGGACGCACACTGTGCAAGGAAGAACGCCACAACCAGCAGCAGAATCGGCAAAACAGCTCGCTTCATTACCGCCTCACCCCCTTTCTCTTTTTGGTCACTTCTTGGTCACTTCTGCCTGTTGGCTCACGAATGCGTCGTGTATTCCCCGCCCAACGAAGCATGGATCCAGGACTCCTCTTCAGGACCCCTGACTCGACCCTCGCACTACCTCCTGAAAGCCCCTTCACCTGCCAAATGTTTCAGGAAACTCTTCACAGGATTGTGAATCCTTCAGGAAGGCCCATTCCTATAATCCATCCTGACCCAAAAGCAAACAGCGATATCGCCTGCCCCATTTACTGAGCCGCACCCCTGGTGGGCAGCTCGCAACCGATTTCCTTCGTGGATCCAGGACCCGCAAGGGGTCTGAAGCACTTCTTGGTGCCCCCGCAAATGGGGCATCTCCAAGATTCGGGCAAGTCTTCGAATTTGACACCCTTCGGAATCTTTCCCTTGCGGTCTCCTTTGTCGGGATCATAAATATATCCACAGTTTACCGTCTGACATTGCCACATTTCCTCGGGCTTTGACATAGCAGCTCCTTATGCTGGGAACGAAAAAAATATCCGGGGTGTGAAGGCGGTAACACCCGGGTCAGTTGTCAACTCCTCCGATGCATCGAACCCCTCCGGAGGATATTGACCGTTCAAACGTCCGAAAAGTAGTTATTCTTTTGAGGACAGCAAGACTCGGAATGCAAAAAGCGCCGGAACAACCTGGAGACTGTTTGCTGATCATCCTTCTACGGCTCTCCCCGAAATCCGGCAAAGTGACCTGAGCTTTACCGATCATTGGACAATCACCTTGACATCCTCTTGCAGAATCCATTAAAGCGAGCCCTATTCGGGGGAAGTTCCGACAGGCCGTATCGAGTGTCGGCGAGACCGAGAACGTTTCGGAGGTTGCGATTCCATGAAAGATTGGGTGTTTCTTTTTCCGGGCCAGGGTTCCCAATACGTGGGAATGGGTCGAGAATTTTACGAGGATTACAGCGAGGTTCGGGAGCTGTTCGACACGGCCGCCGAAATCCTCAAAATGGATCTCGCAAAGCTGTGTTTCGAGGGTCCCGAAAACGAACTGGTGCTCACCGAGAACGTCCAACCGGCCATAACCGCCGTGAACCTGGCGTGTTATACGGTCCTTCAGCTCCATGAGATTTATCCGGTCGCCGCTGCAGGCCACAGCCTGGGTGAATACAGCGCCCTTTTCGCAGCAGGAGTCCTGGATTTCCAGGATGTCATGCGCCTCGTCCAGTGGAGAGGCCGCCTGATGCACGAGGCATCGCTCTGTGAGCCGGGCTCCATGGCTGCCATCATGGACATCGAGGCGGACCGTCTCCGCGAGATCTGCACACTCTGCGATGTGGAAGTGGCGAACATCAACTCGCCCGACCAGATCATCATCACCGGCCGCTCTGAACCCGTGGAGCGCGCCATCGCCATGAGCTCGGAGTCCGGGGCCAAGAAGTGCGTGAAATTGAACGTGAGCGGTCCATGGCACAGCCGATGTATGTCCATGGCCAAGGAGAGTTTCCTGCCTCATGTACTCCAGTGCTCTTTCAAGAAGCCCCAGATCCCTGTAGTGAACAACATCGACGCAAAGCCGCTCAAGACGGCCGAGGAGGCCCCACAGAAGCTTGTCGAACAGATTTGCGGGGCGGTCCTCTGGAGCCAGTCCATGGAAATGCTCATCCAGTCCGGTCACGACCATTTCGTGGAAGTCGGCCCCAAGAAGGTGCTGCGCGGGCTCATGCGGCGCATCGACCGAAACGTGAAGATCATGAATGTGGAGGACTCGGCGAGCCTTGCAGCTTTCCTCCAGGCCAACCGTTAGCCGGGGCATCCCGGGCAGCGGGGTTGCACCAACATCGGGAAATCGGCTAGATACGCTTGAACTTGGATGAAGCCTTGATGCGGTCGGAAAACAATTTGGCGCATGTCGGGCAGTAGAGGTGATGCTCTTTCACATCGGGATGTGGAGCCGTTCTGTCCCGAACGTACAGGAGAAACCTCTCTGTGGCGAACAGCTTACCGCAGGCTTCACATTTCTCGAGGATGTGCCTGCCGACGATCTCGTCCCGGATCGCGATCGTCCTCACAGCGTCCGCTTCTTCCATTCGAACGGCTCCCGTGGGGCAGACGTTCGTGCAGGTGCCGCAGCCGATGCATAGCCCCGCCACGGGGACCACATAGTTTTTCCCTTCCCTTTTCTCCATCTTGAGAGCGCCCGCGCCAACAATCTCCTTACAGACGCGTATGCACAGCCTGCAGCGAATGCAGCCGTCCGGCGGGGGGCCCAGATCCACACCGTGCTCAGCAGCCAGTTGCCGAATCACGTGGGCCTGAGGAGCCATCTGCAGGAGGTCTTTGAAGGCTTTGGCCCTGGCCCTCTGCACAGCCTCACCTCGCGACTTGATCCGCATGCCGTCCTTGACCCTCAGGACACAAGAAAGCAGGAGCGAGGCACGGCCGACCGTGCTCTCCACCTCCACCGCACACAACCGGCACGACCCGGAAGGTCTCAGTGCCGGATGGTAACAGAGGGTCGGAACCTTGATGCCCTGTGCCCGAAGAGTCTCAAGAACTGTGCTGCCCTCGTTCACATCGTACTCACGTTCATCAATGGTCACCTTGACCATGAGCGCGCCTCCATTCTGGATCGTGGGCGGGACCGGGCGTCAGTCCACGATCGCGTCCTGCAAGGATGAAACATACTCCTGCAGAGCCACCAGCTCGGCAGTGAGCACCTCGATTCGATGATGCATCAAGTCCTTCAGGAACAATAAGCCGAGGATTCTTCCGTCCTCCGCGACGGGAAGGCACTCGGCGTCGGTCTCCAACATCATGCCAAGCCGCTCATCGATTCTCTCATCGGCTTCGGCAACAACCCCCCCGTCGGGCAGGATGTCCGAGATGACAGTTTTGCCGAAGGACCTTCCCTCGGAATTCACGCAGGATTGCAGGATGTCGCGTTCAGTGAGGATTCCCAACGACTCTTCGCCCCGGATAACGAGGAGGGCCGGTGTCCTCTCCCGAGACATCATCCGGACGGCATCTTCAACGGTGAGGGCATGGGAGATGGTGTGTAAACCGCGGCTTTTCCTGGCGAGCAACATTCTCAGATTCATCCAATCAACGCTTCCTTGAAATTGAACGAGAGCTCTCGGCGAGCGTTGGCTTCCGCCCGGCTGTTTCAGTCCTCCAGGATGCGAAGGCAATCCTGGGGCATGCGATGCGTGCCTTTCTCGTCCAGGCTGACCTCAATGAGGGCACTCGGATCGTTCTTGGCCGTGTCCGGGTCCGTCACGATGCCGTGCAGTCCGATGTAGGCATCCATATAGGTTTCCCAGCTCTCGTCATCCGATTTCCGGTAAACTTCCACCCGCTGGCCTCTTCGAAAAGTCATTTCCGCCCTCCTCTCCTGATGACCACCCCTATTGAGCCGGCAATATGTCGGCATGGCGCTCTGCCGCGATCTTCCTGGCACACTGGACGCAAAGGGATCGGCCCTCAACGAGTGGGCTCACCCCTTTGGTGCGCTTGGCAATGTAATCGTGATACCGTGCAGGCCCGAGGACCGCGCCGCATTGCTCACAATATTCCAGTCTGAGCCGATTGAGGACGGTCCCGCACAATTTCAGGCATCTTTCGCCATCCTGATCTTTGATGACCATCGCCTCATTGGGACAATTGGCGGCACAGGCACCGCAGGCAATGCATCGTTCCGAGGCGGTCCGGAAATCCGTGGGGGAGGGACGATCGAAGTTGAGGTAACCAAGCTGCAGCGCATCGACGCCCATCTTGTCACGGCAGATCTCGACGCACAGACCGCAGCGGCGGCAGATGTCGCAACGCAGGCAGCGCCTCGCTTCCTCCCGTACGGCATTCTCCGAATAGCCCAGCTCCACCTGCTGGAAGGTGATGCGCCTCCGGTCGGTGTTGAGGAGCGGCATGTGAGGCCGCGAAAGGATCATCTTGGTCGAGGCCGGGACTTCCAGGCACTCCAGCCTGCGGCGGCGCACGGGAACCTGGGGCCACTTGGGCTGCGGGATTCCCTGCAGGTATCGATCAATGGCTTCGGCTGCCTTTTTCCCCCCCCCGATGGCCTCGACGACCGTGGCGGGCCCGGAGACGACGTCCCCTGCAGCGAAGACACCCTCCACCGTGGTCTCCATGGTCACGGTGTTCACGGTGATGGTGCTGCGCTTGGACCACTTGAGATCTTCCAGGGTCGTGAGTCCTGTTCGGTCGATGACCTGGCCGATAGCGGATATGACGGCATCGGCATTCAAAAGGTGATCGCTGTCCTTGACCGGGACGGGGCGCCTCCTGCCCTGCTCATCCGGCTGGCCGAGCTCCGCCCGCAGGCAACGAAGGGCCGCGACCTTTCCATCCGCCCCCTCGACGGCCACAGGAACCGTAAGAAACGCAAACCGGACCCCTTCATCCTCGGCCTGGATCACTTCCTCTTCATGAGCTGGCATTTCGGACCGGGTTCTGCGGTAAGCGATGGTCACCTCCCGGCAGCCCAGCCGAATGCAGGTTCGAGCCGCATCGATGGCGACATTGCCTCCCCCCACGATGACGACCCGCTCGCCCGGCATGTGCCGGTCACCCAACGCGACCCGACGCAGCAGGTCGATGGCGTTGATCACCTGCGGATAGTCTTCTTCGCCCGGGATCATCAGCTTGAAAGCATTGTGGGCCCCGATGGCCACCAGGAAGGCCTCGAACCCCTCCTCCCGAAGCTGCTCGAGCGTGACGTCCTTGCCCAGCCGGGTGTTGTAGCGAAACTCCACGCCCAGGCTTTCGATCATACCGGTTTCCCGGTCGATGACCTCACGGGGAAGGCGGTACCTGGGAATGCCCACCATCATCATCCCTCCCGGCACGGGAAGGGCTTCGATGATGGTCAGCCGGTAACCCTTGAGGGCCAGGTAGTAGGCAGCGGTCATGCCCGCCGGGCCCGCTCCGATGATACAGACTTTTCTTCCGTTTTCGGGAGCCTTGGGCGGATTCTTGTAGCGCATTTCAGACATGGCGCGCTCGGCGGCAAAACCTTTCAGGTACTTGATGGAGATGGGCTCATCCATGCGCCCTCGAACACACATGAACTCGCATGGATTGGTGCACACCAGACCGCAGACCCAGGGGAAAGGGTTGTCCTCACGAATGATCTCCGTGGCTTCGGCATCCCGCCCCATACCGATCAGTGTCAGGTAACTGGGAACATCAATGCCCGCTGGGCACGCCATCTGGCACGGTGCAGGGGCCAGCTTCACACACTCTCCCGTGGGACAGTTGTGCGTCTCGATATGGCTCTCGAAAGCCTCCCTGTGCTCAGTCAAAGCCGCAATGATGGCCCGGCCCAACTGGACACAGCTCTCGTCGGGACCTTCCTCCACCAGGGAGCTGGCGAGGCTCTCCATGGCAGCACAGTGCTCGGGCCCCCCTCTGCCCCAGGAAATATCCCCGAGGAGCTTCGCCACTTCCTCCGCCCTTTGTCTGCAACGAGGATGCACGAGGCGGCCCGAAGCAATGGCTTCCGTAACAAATCTGAGGGTATTGGTGACCTCACAGATGGGATTCGTCATGCAGGGTTCCCTTTTGGATTCAGAAGTTGCGGCCTACCGAACAGCTCTATTCGAGCGAAGTCATCGCCTTCGCGTACCGCTCACGTCTCACCTGAGGAATTTCGTCAGGCGTCCCGAAATGGAGACAATGCGTCGTGCAGACGGTCACGCAGGCGGGCTTGATCCCCTCGTCAACGCGGTCCATGCAGTAGTCGCACTTGACCACTTTTCCCTTTTCCGGATTCCATTGGGGAGCTCCCCATGGGCAGGCGGACATGCAGGTCTTGCAGCCCACGCACAGGCCCTCGTTGACAAACACGATGCCGTCCTTCTCCCTCTTCTGCATCGCTCCCGTCGGACACGCCGCAACGCACCAGGGGTTTTCACAATGGAAGCACGGCATGAACGTGAAGGCGGTCTTGGGAAGGCTGCCAACGAACTTAGGCCCGATGGTGATGATCTGGCAAAGCCTGGGTCCGGTCGAAAGGCCCTTGTTGCTTTTGCAGGCCACTTCACAGCTGTGACAACCGATGCAGTTCCTGGAATCCTGAAAGATGTAATATTTGCTCATTTCTGTTGTCTCCCTGTTCATCAATATGAAAACACCCCCCTGTCAGGGATGCGAGTCTCGAGGCAGTCTCTAAGCTGCACGGATGGTAACAAATGTATCGTGCAGTGCGGGGCTCCCCCCAACCCTGTCCGAAATATTCTCCTGCAGGGCGCTGTCGGATACCCCTTTGTTGAAACAACGGGTCGCCCATCTGGCCTCATGCCCGAATCCGTGAAGCATGAAGACCGTTTCGGGGTGGATCAGGTCGGTCACGAAGGCCTTGATTCTCCCCGATCCCCTTTTGGATGAAATCTCCACATAGGCCCCGTCCTTGACGCCCAGCTCCCCTGCTCTGCGAGTATTGATCCACAACACGTTTTCCGGGACAAGCTCATTCAGGTAAAGATTGTTCTGCGTCGACACGTGAGTGTGCACCGCACATCGGCCCGTGGTCAACCTGAATCGGCCCTCGGCATCCGGCTTCACCGGTTCGTAGGCCGGAAAGGACTCATAACCGGCGCCCTCCAAAAGGGAAGAGACCAGCTCGATTTTTCCAGAAGGCGTCTTGAACTTGAGCCCATTCGCGCGATCCCAAAGAATCTGCTTGTCAGTATAGGCTACAAAACCCTTCTTGTCGAAGTCCTCCAGGGCAAAGCCCGTTCCCTCCAGCTGCCAGCGCACCAGGTCCTCCATGGACTCGTACGGGAAATACCGGCCGATCCCGAGGCGCTCGGCAATCTGTTTGAGGATGATGGGCGCAGGACGCGTGTCATACCGCGGGGATACCGCCTCCCGCCTTAGAAACATCTGGGGCTTCAGGCCATTGGCCTGCTGGACGCAGTCGGTTCTCTCAAAATACACCGATTCGGGCAGGATGACGTCGGCATACCACGCGATATCGCTGTAGTTGATGTCGATGGCCACAATCAGGTCCAGTCTGCTCAGGGCTTCTTTGGTCAGATTGGTATCGGGAATGGACATGAGCGGATCGAACCGGTTGGCGATGAGGGCCTTGATGGGATAGGGGTCCTCATTCAGGATGGCCCTCGGCAGCATCTGGGGAATGCCGTGGCTCGCATCGGGCAGGGGGAAATCTGGAGTCCCCGCCTTGTCGAATCGGACCGCGTCGACCTTCGGAAGCTCCTGCTCGTTGAGCTTGCGGGCCGGCTTGCGCCCCACCTCTCCCGGCCCCTTCTTGATGAAATATCCCCCTTTGGCTTCGATGCTTCCCATCAGCACATTGAGCATGAGGATCGAGCGGCGCAGGTAAATTTCGTTGACATGATGCGCCCCCCGATATCCCATGTGGAAAATCACGTGCGGCTTGTCCCGGCTCACCTCTCGAGCCAGGCTCACAATCTCGTCGGCCCGAATCCCCGTTTCCGTCTCAGCCCACTCCGGCGTGCAGGGGCGCACAAACTCCCTCAGCTCATGAAGCCCCAGCACCCAGCGATTCACGTACTCAGCATCGTACAGGTTTTCCGCCAGAATAACATGGATGAGAGCATAGTTCAGGGCCAAATCGGTTCCCGGCCGGATCATCCAGTATCGGTTAGCCTTGGTGGAGGTGATGCTCACCCGGGGATCGATGGAGGTCAGTCTCGCTCCATTCCCCATGGCCTCCATCACGGCATTGACACCTTTGACTTCGATAGCCTCGAACATGTTCCGGCCATAAAAGATGAGCTGCTTCGCATTCTTGTAGTCCATTCCGAGCTGGGCGTCCGTATAGCCGAAGAGGGACCTGCAGGCTGTGTTCACCGATCCCTTGCAGAGGGCGTCGTGGGTGAAGTGGTTGGGGGAGCCTATGGCTTTCATGAAGGTCTTGCTCACGTGCGTGGCAAGATTGGTGCGCTCTCCGAAAACCACGCTCCGGCCCCCGTGAGCATCCATGATCTTCTTGAGCTTTTCTGCGATCAGATCGAGGGCCTCATCCCAGCTGGCTTTCCTCCAACCATCCGATCCGCGCGGCCCGGTCTGAATCATCGGAGACTGCAGTCGCTCCGTATCGTTGAGCAATGCCGTCCCCGCAGCACCCCGAGGACACAAGCTTCCCTCGATTCCCTGCACATGCGGATTGCCCTCCACCCATTTCACCTGCCCGTTTTCGACCGTGACCTTGATGGGACAGCGCACGGAGCACATGAAACACAGACTGTACACTTCCTTTCGCATGGATGCCTCCTGTCCCGGCGAGCGGAAGCACGAAAACCGAATGCTTCCGCATCCCGGGAATGAAATTTTAACAAATAGTTATAAGAAGATCGCCCCCTGCTCCTACCAGGCTTCAAACCTGCCCCTCGCCGGATGCAGATCCGGAAGCCGAACCGCTCCGGGATCGATTCTCTTCCCTCACGTGACTAAGGGCGCCGAAGCACAGCTTCGATCCTGTTCTCGAGCTCTGCGATCTCCATGGGCTGCACCAGGCAGTCATCCACTCCGAGCTCGATGGCCCTTGTCACGTTGTCAGATTTGGGATGGCCGGTGAGTGCGATGACCCGGGAGGTCCGGCACCGGCTCCTCAGAAACTCCAGGACAGCTAACGCATCTTTACCCCATGGCTTGAAATGAAGCAGGACAAGATCGGGGTCGGAGTCTGAAAGCCAGTACAGGGCGTCGCTGGCGGCATGGAGCGCATGGACCCGGTGCCCCCCTTTGGACAGAAGACGTTCAACCAGACGGCAGCTGTCCCTGTCGTCGTCCACCATCAATACCAGCGCCATGGATAACCTCGAAGCCTGTGAGTCGTGTCGCCTCGGTGAGCAAGTTCTGTACCATGGGTGTGCAGCTTGTCTGGCGGCTGCCGAATTGAGGGGGCTGAGCCCCTGTGGTCATTTGCAGGGGATTCTCGCCTGTTTTCACCTGGACCGTGTCTTTCGTACCCGAGGTCTGCATGCACCATAATGCAATAAACTTATTGCACTGCCACAAGATACATGCATCACATCAATTACTTAATATTTAAAGAAATTTTTCATGGCACGCCACAGATCTCAGAGAAATCATTGCACAGTGCGAGGCTCATGCGGGAGCGACCCTCTCATGCCTTGCTTGTTCGTTGTGCCTCTTCGTTCATGGTGGCTCGCCCTGTTGATGTTAGGTGGCTGCTGGAATGTGTTCCGCGTGGATCAAAAGCTTCTCGATGGCAGGACATCAGGCACTGCCGAACTGACCGGCCCCTGGCATGGAATGTGCTCAAGGCCACAGCGTACGCCGATTTCTGGGACAGCGGACTGGAGGAGAGAGAAGGACAAGGCTCCCGATTGAAGCTGGGAAGGTTCAAGCCGGTTTTAGATTTTGCAGCCTGTTCACCCATCCTCGCTCCCTGTTCGACTTCGAGCCCCGGTGCAGTGCGGAGCACCCCACGGAAACTCGGACAGCAACAGTCTCCATGGGGACCCGAGAGAGGGGGCATTTGACGATGTCACCATAGTCGTGGCGGGTCCGAGGGAAGCCATCATTCACTCAATTTTAATCAAGGGGGTTTCTATGAAGCGCTACTGGTTATCCTTAATCGTTGCACTGGGTGCAACCTTGTTCATGATCTATCAGGGCACACTGCTCGCCCAGCAGCCCGCTGAGTCGCCTGCGCCCGCCGCTGCAGAGGCCAAACCTGAAGACAAGAAACCCGAGGCGGGGGCGGTATCCTTCAAGCTCGACAAGACCACCCTTGAAAACGGCGGCGCAGTCACCATCAGCGGGCAGGTGCCGGCCGGCAAGCCTGCCTACCTTGAAGTCTGGGCCGAGGAACAGGTCAGAGCCTCCCGTTTCGACTCGGAAGTAGACAAGGACACCGGAAAGAGGCCTTATATCCTTTACATGACCCATGAAATGCCCGCCTTTTACAGAATCCTCGTCCCCACTACCCAGAAGGACACTCTCGAGAAGATCAAGAAAGAAGGCAACAAGTGGAGCTATTCACAGGCCCTGAAGGATCTGGGAGCCGATGCCGCCTTCTCGGCTCCCGCGAAGTCCAAGATCGACCGTTACCAGGCGACCCTGATGGGAAGCATCGTCGGTTCCCGCGGCGATCTCCTGCCCGCCATGGACGAGAAGGAGAACAAGAGGCGCTCGATGCAGCTCGTCAAGGCGCGCTTTCGCAGCCCCGGCAAGGTGTTCAGCCCAAATGTCGACGTGAAGCCTGACGGCTCTTTCACCGCAAAGCTGAACATCGACCCCGGTTCTGCACCCGGCAAATACTTTGTGCGGGTCGTCGCAGATAAAGATGTGAAGAGCCAGCCAACCACTATTGAAAACCATGTGACCTTCCCCAGCATCTACATGAGCAATGCCGGAACCAGCATGAACTTCGTCTGGCCCTTCCTGCTGACACTGGCCATAGCCATCTTCGGAGTGCTCATGGGCGCAGGCGGCGGATTTATCCTGAACCCCCTGCTGGTCTCCATCTGGCCGCTGCCGCACACCATCGTTGCCGGAACGGTCATGCCCACGGTACTCTTCTCCCAGGGCAGCGGGATCTACAACTACTCCAAGATCAAGTTCATCAGCTGGAAGCTGGGAGTTGCCATCGGCATTGCCATGCTTGTCGGCGGCTTCATCGGCCCCAAACTGACCGAGCTCATCACCCTCGCTCAGTACAAGTTCGTCTTCGGCTGGATTCTGGTGATCCTTGCAGCCCTGATGTTCTGGCAGACGACGCCCGGCTATCTCGAGAAGAATAAGAAGGAGCAGGCCATCCTGAAGGAATTCAAGAAGAGAGCTGAAGAAGCAGCCAAAGCCAAGGGAAAATAGCGAGCCACTGAAGCAAATTGAGAGGAGAAACGATCATGATCGTTGAATTTTGGGGACAGGAATTCAAAGTCAATGTGATTTTCGGCTGCATCGGAGGCTTTTTGATCGCCATTGTATCCTCCATGTTCGGGTTCGGCGGAGGGCCTTTCATGGTGCCCCTCATGACCGTCGGCCTGGGGCTTCCCATGTACGTCGTGGTGGGCAGCTCGCTTCTGGCGATCTTCTTCAACACGCTGATGGGAACCATGCGGCATTATCAGTTCGGGAACTTTGACCTGACCTTCTTTCTCGTCATGTTCCCGGCAGCCATCCTCGGCGGCTTCATCGCTCCCCAGATCGCCAAGCGGGTGAGCCCCATCGTCGTGAAGAGAGTCGCGGTGGTGGGCCTGCTGATCCTGGCCGGCAGCTTGCTGGGCGTTTACTAGTCACACGAGTCCAACTCCAAGCAGTCTTCACCGAATTGGGGAACCGGCCGGCCTCCCAGCGGCAGGCCGGTCCGGTTCCCCAGTCCAGGTCCGCTTGCTCAAACGTCATCCTGAAAGGCAGAGCTCTGGAGGCACCTCCCCCTGCAATGCGTTCCCCCCCCCCCTGTGCGTGGGATCATCTTCGGCGGAGGTTGGCAGGCGGCCTCTTACACTGACGTTCGGCCGGTTCGAACATCCTCCCTGCTTCATGCCGCTCCCGGGCAGAGCCCCCCGAAGGCGAAGACGCCGGGTGGCTCACTCAACATCTCGATCTCACGCTTCTTTACCCGTCCGCAATCTGATACAAAGGTCCAACTGAAGCATTATTGAAGGGCGTTAACACGGAGGTTCCTGTTCATGGCAAATATACTGGTCCTGGACGATGTGGGCGATGCAGTGGTTCTGATCAAGAAGATCCTCCAGAAGAAAGGCCACACCGTATTCGGCTTCACGGAAGAAGAGGAAGCCATTCACTACGCCGCCAGCAACCCGGTCGATCTCGCCATTCTCGATATCAAGCTCAAGAAGATGGGTGGGATTGAAGTGCTGGAGGAGCTGAGAAAGCTCAAACCGGAGCTTCGCGTGATGATGCTGACGGGATACCCGACTCTGGACACGGCCAGGGAGGCCTTGAGGCTGGGCGTCAGCGAATACTGTGTCAAACCCATCGAGAAGGAGGAACTGGAGGAGAAGGTCGCCATGATCCTGGCAACGCCCGAAAGAATAGCCTGAAGATGCCACCGATCCCATCCCTGAGGCAGATTCTTTATCGGGTTTTGTTTCCCGATCGTTTGACACGCCAAAAGTACATTTCTTTTAAAGCGCTTCTCGAAGAAGACCATCACTGCCACCAGATCATGGCCCAGATCGAGCGTATCCACAGCGAGGGCACGATGATGGACTTCTCGGCCATGCGCTCCCAATGCCGCCACCTGATCCACGCGCTGGAGACCATGCTCAGACACCTGGATCACATGGCTCCCAATTCCTACCGACCGCTTCTGCACGTTTTCGACCGTATTGAAACAGAGATTCAGAAGGATCTCGAGCCAACACCCCTGGAGGGGCCTTACACCTTAACCCTCAACTTGAGCGATATTCCCCCGGAGGCCGAGCAAAGCGTCGGCGGCAAGGCGGCCCATCTGGGCAGAGTCGCCCGGGACCTGGGGCTCCGGCTGCCCCGGGGGATGGTCATCACAGCCCATGCCTTCCATCGCTTCTTGGAGTCCAATGACCTTCGCCTCCCTATCCAGGAAATCCTCACAAACCTCCGCCTCGAAGACCTCGCTCATCTGGAGCGGGCATCGCAAGACCTGATCCATCTCATCTCGGAGTCTCCCCTTCCGCCCGAAGTCATCGCAGCCATCGAAGACGCGGTGAGCCATCTCGAGACCGAGATCTTTCGGACCTCCCGGCCAGAATCACCATCAGCCGTAAGAGGGTCCGGCGAAAGCGAGATTCCCGCCCGGAACGTCCGATGGGCCGTGCGCAGCAGCGCCGTGGGGGAGGACTCCTCCCTTTCCTTTGCAGGGCAATATCGGTCGGTACTGAACGTGGATACCGCCTCCATCGCCTCAGCCTACAAAGAGGTTCTTGCCAGCAAGTATTCGCCCCGTGCCCTGGTCTACCGCATCTCTCACGGCCTCCTCGACGAGGAGACGCCCATGGCCGTCCTCGTCATGGAAATGATCGATGCCAGCGCGAGCGGAGTCGTGTATTCTGTGGACCCGAGCGCTTCCGACCCTGAGAGCATGATGATCTATTCCACCTGGGGCATGGGAGAGGCGCTGGTGAGCGGGGAAGCCAGCCCGGACATTTTCCAGGTGACGCGGAAGCCACCGAGGAGGATTACGAAGCGTGAGCAGCACTCGATGAATTCAAAGCTCACCCCCGGTGAAGGCGGGGAGATGGCGTCGGTTCCCCTGGACACATCGGAGCGGGGCTCCCCCTCTTTGGATGACCGTTGTGTCCTTCGGCTTGCCGAGTGGGCTATGCAACTGGAAAGCCTTTTCGGGACTCCACAGGACATCGAGTGGTGTGTGGATCGGTATGGAACCCTGTTCCTGCTCCAGTCCAGGCCGCTGGAGGCAGCGCCCGATATGGCTGAACAGTGTGAATTCCTGATAGCCGACGAGGCGCCACTGCTTCTGAGAGGAGGCCAGACCGCAGCCGCAGGCACGGCCGGAGGCAGGGTAGTCAAGGTCACTTCTTCTTACGAACTTCAGGGGATTCCCGATCAAACCGTTTTAGTGGCCGAAAGGCCTTCTCCTGACTTCTCACGGGTGCTCGGCAGGATTTCGGCGGTCGTGACCGAACGGGGCTCCGCAGCCGGGCATTTCGCCTCCATCGCCCGACGCCACTCCATTCCCACCATCGTCAATCTCCCGGAAGCCACCCGAGCCCTGAGCTCAGGTGATGAAGTCATCGTGGATGCCTCCCATTGCAGAATTTACCGGGGGAGCATCGAAGAGCTCGCGAGCAGGCGATGCGAAGTTGCCCGGGACACGTCTCAAACACCTGCCATGAAGCGGCTGGGACGGATCCTCAACCATATTTCCCCGCTGCACCTCACCTCCCCCGACTCTCCCGAGTTCACGGCATTCAACTGCCGGACTTTCCATGATATCCTGAGGTTCGCCCACGAGAAGGCCATCATGGAGATGTTCTCGCTGGCCGAGGAGAGGGGAGCCAAGACCCGGGGGACCAGAAAGCTCCTGAGCGACCTGCCCATAACCCTTTACATGATGGATCTCGGCGATGGCATCGATACCGACCGAGCCCAGGGCGAAGAGATTACCATCGATGAGGTGAAGAGTCGTCCTCTTCAGGCTCTGTGGAGCGGCCTCGGCCATCCGGGGTTGAACTGGGCCGGCCGCCCCCAGCCCGTAGACCTGGGAGCACTGGAGCAGGTGACATCAGGAGGCGGCATCGTCGGCCTCGAATCAGGAATCCTTGCGAGCTTCGCCATCGTCGCCCGGGATTACATGAACATGAACATCCGCTTTGGATTCCATTTTGTCGTCGTGGACACTCTATGCGGTCCGACACCCAGCGAAAACTACATCTCCTTTCGATTCGAAGGAGGCGGAGGCGCTCCGGAGGGAAGGCAGCTTCGAGGCCTGTTGCTGGCCAAAGTGCTTGAAATATCCGGGTTTGAGACAGCAGTCGAACAAGACGTCATCGTCGCGCGCGTCCGAGAACAGGAATCGGACTCCATCCAGAAAAGACTTTCAATCCTCGGCCGTTTGCTGGCATTTACCCCCTTGATGGACATGGAAATGCATGATTCCGATGACGTGGACCGACTCGTGGGCGACTTCATGGAGATGGATGAAGATTCTCATGGCTGAAGATGCTTACAAGCTCACATGGATCACGGATCACCTGGCCGTCGGGCACGCCCCCATGTCCTACGCCGAACTGGAATCCATCAGGGAACAGGGCGTCGACGCCATCGTCAACCTCTGCGCGGAATACTGCGATCTGCATGAGATCGAGAAGGACTCCGGATTCCAGGTTTACTACCTGCCCATCCGGGACGACCATGCACCCGACCCCGTTGAGGTGGAAAAGGCTTTGGAATGGCTGGACGAAGCCATCTACCTGGGCAAAAAGGTCTTCGTGCATTGCCGGCTCGGGATTGGGAGGACCGGGACCTTCATCACCTCCTACCTGCTGCGGCGGGGATTTGGGCTCAAGCTTGCCGAAAAACAGATGAAAAGGGCGCGCTCCACTCCGACCAGCTTCAGTCAGTGGAGGTTTCTCAGGAAGTACGACAAGCAAGCGGGCAGACTGACCATTCGCGAGCCATCCCTCGAGACCGGAGGGCGCCGGATCGACCTCAGCCCCTATTTCGACGAGTATGAGAGCATCGTCCAGGAGGCGGAAAACCAGCTCGGCCTGCAAGTCGCCGAAGATCTCGAGCATGTCGAGAGCGTGAAATGCGAAAACGGCGCTTGCGCGAGAGTCCTCATTCTGCAGCTCGTGGAGGCTGCCTACCTGCTCCACCACCTCAACCGGAGGCTTTCTCAGGAAGCACGCCTGCAGATCATCCAACGCGCGCTGGCAGCCCATTGCGCCCTGCTCGGCGCTTCACCACCCAGGGCTTCTGCCGGGATTGCTGTACTGATTTCGGAATCTACCGAAGGTGACCTGGGCGATGTGTGCGTCATCGGCAATGGAGAGCCTGCGGAGTACGTCTGCCCTCTCTATCACGAAGGAAAGTGCATGGCCGGGAGCCACCGCCCCATCGGCTGCCGCTTGTGGAGCGCCAATCCTCTTCTCACCCATGAGGCCGGGCGGGGAACGGCCTGTACCACGGAAGCCGACCTCATACCCGGTTCACGATCCATCCAGATTTCGGCCAACGAGGCTCTTTTCGAGATTTCCAGGCGTTTCTTTTTCGCTCTCAATGGGAGGTTTCTCGATGAGTGCTGCCTGATCTTTCCACTCACCGAGGTCGTGTCGGGCAAGTATGTGCAGTCCTATTTCCGGGTCCTGGCGAGCACTGGCCCCACGATAAACTGAGCCCTTCTTCAATGCTCGATCCACCGATAACGATGATCGGGACCGCCCGCCTCAGCAAGGTTTGAACTTGAAACCCGAAACCCGAAACCCGAAACTTGAAACTCTTGAAGAATCAGGATCCCCTGGCCGGGCGTGTTTTCAAGATGACGGCGGGCCGCATCGAATCGTCAGTAACCACTATCGCGGACTTCACGTCGTTCTCGTCACACCCTTTGGGATTCAGCGTGATGGTGATCACGCCCTCTTTCCCAGCAGGGATGGATTGGTCGTAGCGGTCGACGGACCCCCCGCAGCTGGAAATCACCCGCTGGATTCGGAGAGGCGCCCTGCTCGTGTTCCTGATGACGAACTTATGCACAACGGTCTCACCGGCGGGCTTCTGCGGCACAGCATCAGCCGGCTTGGAGGCTTCCGCCTGAGGCGTCGGGGAGGAAGCAGCTTCGGTACTTCTGGCTGCACTCAGCGCTGCCTGATATTCTTCCAGGTCGGTCAGACTGCAGGTGGCAGGCCCCTCGTCCTTGAAAAGCCCGAGGTCCAAAGGATTAAGCTTCGTCCAGCTGCACCCCGAGGAAACCAGGAGCAGGAGAACCCATATCGCAGCCCTTGAACTCCGTTGCATTTCCTGTCTCCCTTTGTCAATTGTGTGCGGGAATGATTTCCATTCGCACCAGAAAAAGCATTGAAGCAACTGCCTCCCAAAAAGCTGAAGATATTAATGCACCATCCATTACGCACATACTACTAAGATTTCAAGCTTTTTTTTCATTGATGGACTTGATTCCAAAACCCCTGCAATAGGAGCATGAGAATATACTGACTGTTCAAGCCCCGCCAATTGTAGACAATCCACTCATCACTCCCTCGTGAAGCTTTTCAAGGGGCGGCGCCAGCACCCTGCCGATCTGCCTCCGGACAACCTCCGCTTCGGCCAGAGCGTAGCGGAGTATGGCCTTGTCCGATCCGGAGAGCACACCATCCGCAGAGCGACTCAACAGGCATCTCAGGAGGGAGAGGATGCCAAAGCAGCCAAGGCTGAGCAGAGTGATCCTTCGAAGAAGAAACTGTTGCTCGAACACCTTGGGTCCACGCACCACCCATCCCGTTATGAGCAGTCTTCGGATCGATCTGATCGATCTGCGGCAGAAGCGGACAGCCCTCTGCAAATCCCGGTCAGTAGACAGGGAGCTGCAATGAGTGGGTCCCAGTATCAACCGTATTGCCCGCCATGCTCTGCCCACCGCTCCCCCCGTTCCGTCCAGCAGGCGAGCCGCTCTTCGGAGGAGCTGGATGGCCGGGTAGATGGAATGGATCTCCGTCGTGCCCTCGAAAACGGTGGTGACACGGAAATCCCGCATTCGCCTCTCGTAGGGGTGGGTCGAGAGGTATCCCGCACCCCCGGCCACCTGCAGGGCGTCGTAGACGCTTTCCCAGCCGCGCGTGGTCCCGAACAGCTTGCAGTGGGAAGTTTCAATGGCGACGGGAGCCAGTGGATCCTCTGTCAGCAGATGGGCCACCCACTCGTTGATGGATGCCGAAACCTGCTGGTGCACTCTGGTCTTCACCAGCTTCTCCTGCACAAGCGGGAAGCTTTGAATCGGCCGTCCGAACTGCATGCGGGACGCTGAGCGGGCCTTCATGTCATCCAGGGATTGCGACATCATGCCCGCAGAGGCTGCCCCCAGCCCCAGTCTGCCAAAGTTGAGCACGGTCATGGCGATCTTGAACCCGTCTCCGGGATTTCCCAGGAGATTCTCGATCGGCACACGAACGTCCCGAAAGATCACGGCCGCCGTGGAGCTCGCCTTGAGACCCATCTTGGGCATTTCCTTCCCGATCTTCACGCCGTCCCAGCCGGTTTCTACGACGAACGCTCCAATGGTTCCGGGCCTGGTCGAGTCCAGCTGGGCGAAAGTCGTGAGCCCCCCCGCATAGTTGGCATTGGTGATATACGTCTTCTGCCCGTTCAGAATGTAATACTGGCCGTCATCGGAGAGCTCTGCATGCGTCCGGATGTGCTGAGCATCAGACCCGACCAGGGGCTCCGTGAGAGCATAGGAGAAGATCATCTCGCCGGAAGCCGCCGGTATAAGATACCTTTCCTTCTGGGAGTCGCTCCCGAAGAGCACGATACCCTTGGTCCCAATGGAGAGGTGCGCCAGTGTGACGAGACTGGCCGAGAGATCCAGTCTCACCATCTGCTCCACAAGCCAGAGGTATTCATGAAGGTTCAGCCCCAGCCCCCCGTAGCGCAGAGGAATGATCAGGCCGAACAACCCCATTTCACCCATCCTGCGAAGCATTTCCTGCGGAACATGTCCCAGAATCTCCAGTTCCTGGGGAGGGTAATCCTTGAGAATCTCCTTGTAGCGATCCAAGATGATGGTGACTTTTCCGAAGTTGATTTGCGGAGCGGTCCCAAACAGATCGCGCCGGTTCACTTTTCCGAGGTAGAGCTCCTCAAGAAATCCCGTAGAAGCCATCTTTGCCCACCCCTCCGATCGTCACTGTTCCATCCTCATGATTCCCGCTCGTCAAACCCTCGGCGTATAAATCATGCCCCTGGCAAGGAGAACTTCAGTCGCTTCGCGTGAGCTCCTCTCTGGGCACAAAGCGAAGATTGCCGCTCAAGTTGAACACGTAATGCACTTTGCCTTTTCGAAAAACAACGCTTGACATTTGATAATACCACAGATTGCCTTTGATGCTGGTGGGGGTGCCCTGGGCGAGCAACACCTCGTCGGCGGTGCTTCCCACCGTAAAGAACCTGTCAGCATGAGAACCTGTGCCGGCTTTCCCCGGCGCGAGCTGGATCTTCAGATCGCCGAAAAAATTGTCGTACTCCGAGAGCTTGCCATCCTTGAATCGCAGTTCGCTGAATCCATACAACCAGCGGTTCCCCTCCATGCGGGTGGGAGTCCCCTGGATGGCCAGGACCTCGTCCATGGACGACCCAATGCTGTATACGGTGGGAGGAGGCGAAGGCATGGCGCGGGATGGGAGAATGCGAACCCTGAGGCTGCCATCGAAGTTATTGTAGCGTACGACACGGCCTTCCTTGAAGCCAAGCTCCGAGACGCCATACACCCAGGTCTGACCGCGCACGACTTGAGGCGGCCCCTGAATTCTCAGCACATCTGCCTGGGTCGACCCGATGGAAATGAACTCTGAAGATGGGCTTCCGGAAAACGGCATCGTCTGCTGACCGGGACTGGCGGATCGAGGCTGGAATGGCTCTGGCGGCTCTTTCGCTTGAGGCGCAACCTCAGAAGCGGGCGGAGCCCCCTGCTCCATTTCTCCAACTGGCTCCTGAGTGCGGGAAGCTGTGGGCGGAGACGTGTCGATGCGGGATAGTGCCGCAGGGGACAACGTTTCCTGATGCAAAGTCGAGAAGAAGGATCGAATGGTGAACAGGGAGATCAAGGCACCTATCAGGAACCCGGCGGAAAGGATACTCCGGCGATGCACGAACCTCGAAGCACCGGCCCTTGCTCGAATGGACTGTTGACGAGCGGCGGTCTGCCGGCCGATGGGATCACGAAAGTCATCGGGCCGTTGACCCTTGGGATGGTGTTTATCCTGTGTCCGATCTTCATCGAGCCACCCCCCGGCAATGCGGCGATAGGCTGCCGTAAGCTCCTTGAACTTCTCTTCCGCCAGTTCCCGCTCTCCGGGCGAACGCTGCTGAAAGTGGTCCGGATGCCACTCTTTCGCCATTCGACGGTACGCCGACTTGACCTCCTTTCGCGAAGCTCTGCTGTTCAGCCCCAGAAGGCCATAGTCGCTTTCACTGGCTCTTTCAGATCGAAATGCCATGTTCCACAGCACAGTCAGGACGGTCTGAACGAGGTGACGAGCCGGCGGTCGTGAACCATCGGGTCATCCCAAGTCATTCCGGATCTGCAGGAGATGTCTGACCGAACCCAATGGAGACGAACAATGCCTCACGCCCGGGGGCTGGGTTCAAACCCGAAAACGCATGCAATATCTCACTTTCAGCTCTTTTCTTTGCATCTCTAATACTCGATCTTGTACCTGAAGAACAGTGGAACCCAAGAAATTCGTACAGTTTTATTCGGTAATTTTCGATATGGACTCCGAGATACGCCACAAAATCCGTTTTCGATCAGGAGCATTAGCATGACATCTGTTGAGTACCCGCCCTCTCTCACCGAAATCATCGAATCAGCAGAGCGCCTCCCTCCGTTTCCCGATGTGGTCTGGAAAGTTGCGCCACTCATCCGAAAAATGGCTCCTCTTCAAGAGATTGAAGCCGTCATCAAATACGACCAGGTCATCGCCGCCAAGGTTCTGGCAATGAGCCAGAGTCCACTCTATGCTCGGAAGCGAGGGATCAGTTCCCTCCAGGACGCGATCGTCGCCCTCGGGGATCAGCAATTGCTGGTGGTGATCCTCACCGCCTGCTCGGCACGGTATTTCACGACCGACGCATCCGGGTACGATCTGAGATCGGGTGAACTGTGGGATCATGCCATTGCCGCCGGCCTTATGTCCGAAATCGTCTCGCGCCATTTTGGCCTTAAGAACACACTGACCGCCTATACCGCCGGATTGCTTCACGACATCGGGAAGACCGTACTGAACTTCCACGTCAAAACCTATTTTGAATCCATCGTGAACGCAGTCAAAGAACGCGACATTTCTTTCATCGAAGCTGAACAGAGCATTCTGGGAATTGACCATGAACAGCTCGGTGCCATCATTGCCCGACGCTGGCGGTTTCCTGCCGATGTCACAGCCGCCATCGGCAACCACCACAGACCTCTCGAGGCGGGGGAGCATTCGGAGCTCGCCAGCCTGGTCTATGTTGTGAATCGAATGGTCTCAGCCCTGGGAATAGGATGCGGTGTAGACGGCTTTCTGCAGCCAAACCACGACAAGGTATTTGTCCGTCTGAGCATCAGCACTCAGGTTGCGGACAAGTTCCTCGTGGAGCTGATGGAGAAATATGAACAGGCGAGGGAATTTCTGAAGGCTTCATGACGACTCTCTTTTTGTGGTCTTCCGAGCGCCTGGCAGGTCATACCAGGACCTGCTCTGCTATCAGGCCTGGCATTTCACATCGGTCAAGTATCTTCAGAAAGGCAAGTCCGTGAGAAACGCAATACCCGGGGACACGCCTGATTTTCGTGTTGATACTTCTTCAAATATGGCTCAAGATTTGTTACCTTCGGCAAAAATGGGAATAAAGGATTATCCTCTCACCATTTGCGGGTTGAGCCATGTTGATTCTAACAAGAAGGTTGGGCGAATCGATTCGTATCGGAGACGACATCACGGTTCTGATCACCGGCGTGGATCAGAATAAGGTTAAGATCGGTATCACCAGTCCCCGGCACATTCCGATCTATAGGGAAGAGCTCTACCTCAAGATACAGCAGGAGAACAAGGAAGCTGCGGCCGTGAATGAAGGCGACCTTGATGAAATGCTGGAGCTCGTTGCCGAATAACGTGGGCATGTGCGCATCTCCGGCACTGAAACAGCAGGAAGAAGACGGAATTTTGAGAATGCAGATAGAAACCTCTCGCTTCGGCAAACTGGAGTTGGGCGAAGACGTATTCATTCAGTTTCCGTGGGGCATCCCGGGCTTTGGATCCCTCAAACGATATGTTCTTCTGGAACATCGTAACGGCCCCTTTCAATGGCTTCAAGCCGTAGACGATCCTGCAGTCGCTTTCGTGGTCTGCGCTCCTGGCGTTCTTGGCTATCGCTACGCTCTACCGACGGAAAAGGCCGATCCCATCGAGCTCGAACAAATGGATGATCTGGCCATCCTGCTCATGGTCTGCTTCGACAGGGAGAACAAGACGTTGCGCCCTCACCTGAGAGGTCCCTTGCTCCTGAATGCTGCAAACCGGAAGGCCTACCAGTGGGTCATCGACACGCCCGAGCTCGACCAAGTGCTCGAAAAGGTCGATAAGCCATAGCTGCGGAAAAGCTTCCCATACTCATCGATCCTGAATCCTTTTGTCCCCGAATTCCTTCGATGACACCAGGGCACGCCAAACGCCTCTTCGTCTATGAGTGTCACGGGCCAGGGCTGCCCAGGCATGAACCCGCCTCTCCGCTTCTCGTCGGCGTCTGGCCCGAACCACCTTACACCTATCTATTCTTCGAGGGTCCGGCGCACCAGCCGGTCGCAGAATGGATCCAGGCGCAGCAGGGGTGGGAGCTCCTGAATCGCTACGAAATCGACTATGACCAGTGGCAGCAGGTACCGACAGCCGAACAAAAGGTGGGAGCCTTCCTCATCCTCACTCCTGCAGCTGCCCTGGAATCGGTGGTACCGGAGGGCCAGAAGATCCTCCAAATCGATCCGGGACTTGTCTTCGGATCAGGTCTTCACCCCACCACGCGAGGTTGCCTGTTGGCCCTCGAACACCTCTTTGCACACCATCACATCCGCAAAGTTGTGGATTTTGGAACCGGAACGGGAATCCTGGCCATTGCCTCTGCGCTTCTGGGAGCAACCAGCGTTGTGGCCATCGACTGCAATTTGCTGGCAGCCCGGGTCGCGCAAGGCAACATCAAGGCCAATAGATTGAGCGAGACGGTCCAAACCGTCGTAGCGGATGACCCGAGCGTCATCCGGCTGGAATCGGACGTCATTCTCATGAACATCGAGTGGCCCTGTCTCACCAGGGTGGTTGGAGACCTCGACCGGCGAAGACATCCACTGGCAATTCTGAGCGGATTCATGGACAGCCAGTGGCCTTCGCTGTTGGAACTCCTGCCTGCCGGCCACTTGCCGATCCGCCATGAATCCCACGAAGGGTGGCGCACCGTGGTTTTGAAGGCGAGAACCGAAGAGGTGTGATTCAGTTGATGAAGACCTGCCGGAAATGATCCAAATGATCGATGACGGCCCCAGCACCTCGCACGACAGCCGTCAGAGGATCATCAGCGATGTTTACCTTCAGACTGGTGTACTGAAAGAGCAGCTTGTCCAAACCGCGGATCAAGGCTCCACCACCCGCCAGCCAAAACCCCTTCTCATGAATGTCTGCGGCAAGATCTGGGGGAGTCTTTTCCAGAGCCCTTTTCACGGCCTCGACAATGGACATGACGGGTTCTTTGATGGCCTCGCGGATTTCCTCATCCGTAACCGAGAACGTTTTGGGAATACCCGTGAGGATTTCCTTCCCCGTGATCTCCATGGATTCGGGAACTTCCAGGGGTGAGGCTGTGCCGATCTTCATCTTGACATGCTCGGCCAGGATTTCACTGATGATCATCTGGCGTTCACGCTGAACATATCGGAGGATGGCCTCGTTGGCCTCGTCACCCGCCACTCGAACCGATTCGCTGTAGGCAACCGCAAACATGGAAATGACGGCGACTTCGGTGGTGCCCCCCCCGATGTCCACGACCATATTCCCAAAAGGCTGGTCGATGGGGAGACCCGCTCCGATGGCGGCAGCCATCGGTTCCTCTACGAGGTGGATCTGGCGGGCGCCAGCCTGCTCGGCTGCTTCAATCACCGCTCGCTTTTCCACCGAAGTGATCCCCGTCGGAACGGCCACCACCAATTTGGGCCGCACCAGCTGCCTGCGCTTCAAGACCTTCGCCAGGAAAGACTTGATCATCACGCTCGTGACTTCGAAGTCGGCGATGACGCCGTCTTTGAGCGGCCGAATCGTCACGATGCGCTGACCGTGCCGTCCGATGATGTTTCTGGCTTCATGGCCTACGGCGATGACCTGGTGCGTATCCTGGTTGATGGCAACCACGGACGGCTCATTGAGGACGATTCCTTTTCCTCTCAGATATATCAAAGTATTTGCGGTGCCAAGATCCATGGCAAGATCTTTGGAGAAATACCCGAACAGTCGTTCAAACATTGAACACCCTTCTCGTCAGCCGTTGTTGCCTCCGCAAATTGATGGGGGTTGAGTCTATAGACAATGAAAAAGCGGGTCAAATACTTTATACGCTGACTTTTTCACTTTTTGTACGAAGTGCGGCATATAACCGGCCGGAAACCAGTGGCCACAGCTCCTCACTTCGTGTTCCCTCCTGGGGAAACCCAACCGTCCCTGATTGGCCCTGCAGTCGAACTCCCTTGACCCTGGAACCAATGAACCTCTTGCCGGCATCGGTCGCGGCCGTGAGATAGGGTTTTGCCTCCTGAACCGTCATCCCGGGAAAGAGATATCCGTAGCGATTCTCTCCCATGACCCCTACCACAACCTCACGCGGAAGCCCATTACAGATGCTTGCAGCCAGCTCCCCCTGCCACCGTCGAAGCTGTTTGGGCGGCACCTTCGTGGATAGAATCTGCCAGGGCTCGAATTGCACCAGAGCCAGAGTAAAAGGCAGGCTGTTGTGCATGGAGCTCGTCAATGTGGCGTCTACCCTGGCTTCAAATGCTACCGCATTGAGGAGACCCGTGCTGACGTCATAGATGCGCAGATGCCGGCACTCCTCCTGATAGCAGCAGTGCTCCAGTTTCAAACGCAATACCTCCAGAGCATGGGTCACACCAAATTGTTCTTCCATACTCCATTCAAGCGATTGCCGGGACAGAAAGGCCATGACCAGGTTATGCCCCAAAGCCATTTCGCTCGGCAAAGCCCAGAACGTTCCCTGGTGAGGGAGCCCCTCGGAGGGGTGGAACAGAAAATGATCGCCGGTGCTGGGATTCAGCCGGCTGATCAGAAGGCTCTTGCGATTCTCCAGAACATAGCCCATCAGGCCCTGGTTGGCAGGCAGACTCTGAGTGACGAGATTGCGGGGCACATTGGAAGTGGCGGCGATGAGGTGCTGATCGGATCGCCCGGGCTGTCGCAGACTGAGAAAACCGTACTCACTCCCCAGGAACTGACTGCATTCATTGAGAAAACTCGCGCAGTACTCCTCCACCACCTCACCCTTGAATGGCAGTTCAGCCAACCTTCGCCAGAACTCAAAAAGCCGCCCGTAGCCCTCCTGCCTGTACAAGCTCGCTTCACGCTGCAGCAGGAAGTGGAGCACCTCCGCCACCTCGCGAATCAACTTCTGCTGCTTGTCGTTGAACCCCCAGGCAAACTTGGTATCGACGTAAAGCACCCCGTTGCCATCTCCAACGGGGACAACGAAAACCCCCTTGATGTGGGATTCACCATCGCGATAAAAAGGAATCGTCGCAGAAAGATTCAGGGCGCCTTCCTGCAGCTTGTCGAGGTGTACGACCTGCCCCACCTTCTGAACCTGAGACAGGATGCCGCTCTGCTCAAGCGGCAGCGAGACCTTCGCCGGAAGGTGCTTGCTGAGCGACTGGGACGCCACCATCCGAAGCTCACGGCTTTTGGGCTCGAGAACGAACAGGGCCGTGGTGAAGGCTTCTAGAATATTGCTGAGGAGACTGACCAGTGACTGGAACGGACTGGTTTCCATGGCTAAGACTCACTGTGCTCAAGGATTCAAATGGAAGCCGGGTGGGCGTCCACAGGGAGTGCTCGCTTTTCATGCCTGCCGGCCACCGGTGCAGCCCACGGACGTTTCAGTCCACTGTCTCGCTCTCCCCCCGTTTGGACGGCCCAAACAGACCGACAGGGGCGGGCTCAGTCTCGCCGGCTTCCCCACAACCGTCTGCGGGACTCAGGTTCTCAGTTCAATCGCTCGCCGGAAAGCTCTGCACAGGATGATTTTTTGAATAGTTGAGAAGGGCAAAAAAGTAAAGCGAGAAACTAATGGGAAAAATCACGATCCTGCCGGACACCTTGTGCAATCAGATCGCCGCCGGCGAAGTGGTGGAGCGCCCCGCTGCGGCAGCCAAAGAGCTCATGGAGAACAGCATTGACGCCGGAAGCCGCAGGATCAGCCTGACTCTGATTCAAGGCGGCCGGAAAGAAATCCGGATTGTCGACGATGGGTGCGGCATGTCCGGCGAAGATGCGCTGCTCGCCATCGAGCGTCACGCCACGAGCAAAGTGCGGACAGTAGAGGACCTGAGCTGTGTCCGGACCCTGGGCTTTCGCGGCGAGGCACTGTCCAGCATCGCCGCCGTCAGCCGATTCGAACTCGTGACCCGTGAAGCGAGCTCCATTGCCGGAACCCATATCCGCATTGAAGGAGGAATCATCCGCGGTGTCAAGGAGACGGGCTGTCCCCCCGGGACGCTCATCACCGTCCGGGACCTGTTCTTCAACGTGCCGGCCCGCCGAAAGTTTCTGCGAACGGTCGATACCGAGCTCTCCTATATCAGCGATCAGTTCCTGAGGCTGGCCCTGGCGCACCCCTCCATTCATTTCCAGATGATGCACGGGGAGCGAACCCTGTATGACTGGCCCAGTGTCAAGAGTCATGAAGCCCGCGTGGGACAGGTGCTGGGGCAGGAACTGGCAGTGAAGCTGCGCCCCATTCACCACGAAGTGCCATCACTCTCCATACGGGGTCTCGCCAGTCCCCCCGAGCTCCAGCGAGCCGGCTCGCAGATGCTCTATGCGTTCGTCAACGGCCGCCCCGTTCGGGACCGAACCCTCAATCACGGCATCCTCTCCGCCTACGATTCCCTTCTCCCCAAGGGCAGGTTCCCCGTCGTGGTGCTCTCTATCGAAGTGGCCCCGGAGCTTGTGGACGTGAACGTTCACCCGACCAAGCGGGAGGTGCGCTTCCGGCAGCCCGGAGATGTCCTGGACGCCGTGCGACGGGCGATTCACAAGGGCCTGGAGAAATCATCCGCTGCGGTGGGCGCCCCGACCGTACCGGCATCCTCCTCTTTTTCACAAGCCCCGCCCCCCGTACATCCCGCCGGGCATCTCTGGGGGCGGGAGAACCAAAGCGGCCTCAAGGATGTCACCGGCACACCCCTGCACAACCCCCCCGCGACTGCACCCATCCAGATGAACGCCTATTTTGCGGGGAGTTCCCCGCTCCGCCCCGACCCCCTTGCCCCTCTGCAGGCGATCGAGCAAGAGCTCCACCCCGTCGGAGACGAACCCCGGTTCAGCCGGTGCCGTCCCATCGGCCAGGTCATGAACACTTACATTCTCCTCGAGGACGGAGACGGTCTGATCCTGGTGGATCAGCATGCGGCCCATGAGCGCATCCTCTTCAACGAGATTTCGGCCCGATCACACCGCGATGCCGGCCAGCGGCTCATGCAGTCCGTCGTCTTCGACCTCATGCCCCGCCAGGCGGCAGTTCTCCGGCAATGGCTTCCACAACTGGGTGAAATGGGATTTGAAATCGAATCGTTCGGGGGAGACAGCTTCATGGTTCAGGCGGTGCCCGCAGCCCTGAGCCGCATGGCACCCGATCTCATCCTGAGGGATCTGGTCGAGAAGCTGCCGGAGGAGGAAACGTCGCCCCGGATCGATCTCTGCACCAGGCTGGCTCAGTCCGCTGCCTGCCACGACGCCATCAAAGCGGGCCAGAGACTGCATCCCGAAGCGCTGCGGAGGCTCATGGAGGCCCTGGACGCTGCCTGCATCGCCTCCACATGTCCACACGGGAGGCCCGTCTGGATCCGGCTCACCGGCAAAGAAATCGCCCGCATGTTTCAGCGGACCTGATGCCGATGATGTCTATCCCACATCGAGCTCGCGCTCCAGGCGGGCGATGTTGTCGCGGGCGAAGTCGATCCCGGGGTCGAGCTCCAGCGCCATCTTGTAAAGCTTGATGGCTTCCCCCTTGAAGCCGAGCTCTCGCAGGTTGGAGCCGATGTTGGCGTAGTCGATGGCCGAGCCCGGATCGATCTCGATGGCGCGCTCAAAGGCCGCGATGGCCTCGTGGTGCTGCTTCAGCTTGAAGTGGCAGAATCCCCGGAGGTTGTAGATTTCCTTGAGCTCGTTGTTGAGCTTTTCTGCTTCGGCCAAGGCCTCCAGGGCTTTGGAATACTCCTCCATGTCCTTGTAGCAGGATCCGATGTGCACATGGATGCTGGCGACCTCGCGAGGGTCCGGATTCTGCTCGAGGGCTTCCTTGTAAAGCTTCAGGGCCGATTCCACATCTCCTTCCAGTTCGAGGCCGTGGGCCATGAAGAACGTGAGATCGTAGCGTGGTCCGAAGAGCTTGAGAAGTCGGTCCATCTCTCTCCCCATGCCTCCCTGCCCGACCGTCCGCAGCATGATCCGGGCTGCATGCTGCGGAAAATCCGTGTCGCGGGTACGATCCAGGAAGTGGGCGCCGGGAACGATGGTGTAGACCGCGGGCACACCCACTCTCGGGTGGGTGACATTCACGACAAAGACCTCGAGACCTATTCGCGACAGCGCCTCGACGCACCCTTCGATCTCGACCCGTAGGTTGTCATGGTCCAGGTTGGGAAGCGAGGCAATGGGGACCTTTGCGCCGTTTCCCATCAGGTAGCGGGCCTCTTCCAGGTCCGAGTACTTGGGAAGAGTCGGCTTGTAAGTAGTATGCGTCTGAAAATCCCCGGCCAGCTGGGCAATCTCCGTCAGGGCCCGGCACAACGATTTCTCGGGATTGGGAGTGGTCCCCGCCGTGAAGATGATCTCGCTCATCTCGGGGAATGTCGCCGGATCATAGGCCAAAGCCCCCACGGTCGGGATGCCCGTATCCAGTGAGAAGTCGCAGAGGTGAAGGCTTATGCCCTGCCTCAGGAACTTCTCCACCAGTTCCACGGCTGCAGGGTCCCGCAGGCTCTCGGGATCGATGCAGGGCGTTCTGAGCCCCCCGTAGCTCACCACCGACCCGACGTGCCGTTCCACCACCTCGCAAAGACTCTGCAGGATGGCTTCCTCCAGGGTATTCCCAGCAGCCGGCCCGTTGTATTCGTTGATGAGATAGAACCAGTCGATGGGAATCCACTGGTCCTCCCCCCGCGTGAGGTTTCTGGCCAGCACCCACCGCAAAGGGAAATCCTTCAGAAGCTCCAGGCAGAGATCTTCAGGGGTGGTTTCGTCGTGGAGCGAGCGCTTCAGCAGCTCCGGCCGAAGCGCTCTGGGAGCCAGTTCCTGGAAGGTGTGCTTCTGAAACGGCGTCTCCCTGATGAACGAGAAGAAGCTGAAGCGCTCGATGAGCTCCATGAGGGCGCTTGCCTCGGACTGAGCAGGCGTGGCGCCTTTGCCCATCTGCTTCTGGGTTCCCGTCACCCGGCTGGCGTCCTCGCCGCACAGACTGATGTAGACCGGGATCCCGAGACGTCCCGTGTCGATGCGCATGGTGCGCGCCAGGATCCGGAGATCGACCTGGCTCAACCTTTCACGCGCCCAAGCGAGCGTCTCCTCGGGGCTGCGAACCTTGTCCTGATCATGCCTGAAGGTCTTGAAACAATCCTGAATGACGACATTGGATGACATGAATTCTCCTGGGGCTGCAGCTCAGCACCAACCATGCCAGGCCCACACCCGGTGACCTAAAAATACCTGTATTTACAATAAAATATGCTTCATTGGCTGGACCGCGCCTCGTCCGCCTGATCCGCAAACCTTCGGATGAGGGCCAGCAGGCTGCCGGCCGCTCGGGCGTTATGATAGGGGCGGGGGATTCCCTTGATCTTGACGAAATCCTCGAGGCTTCGCGGCCGTTGGAGGGCGAGCCGCACCATGGCGTCATTGCTCAAAATACGGAAGGGAGCCCGGTTCCGGCGTCGGGCCTCGTGCTCCCGAAAGAGATAAAGCGCCTTCAGGATGCGCTTGCCCACGGGGTCGAGCGACCGGGCACCCTGAATGTGGATGAAGCCTTCTGCACGGAAGTCCCTCGCGGGGATCTCCTGCCGGCAGGCCTTCTCAAAAGCTTCCCGGGCTGCTTCCCAGAGCCCCTGCTCTGCCAGTTCCGCCGCCAGCCGATGGCGCAGCTCGATCAAATAATGCGTATCGAGGCGCGCGTAATCGATCTGCTCCGGGCTGAGCGGACGCCGGCCCCAATCGAATCGCTGCCACTTCTTGTTCAAAGAGACGCTGAAGTGCCGATCCAGGATGTTCGCCAGCCCGAGCTGGGCGTACCCCAGGAGCTTGGCGGCAATGGCCGTGTCGAAAAGATTGGAAATTTCAAGATTGAAGTCCCGCTTCAAGCCCACGAGGTCATTGGATGCCGCATGAAGCACCTTTTCGATGCCCGGACTCCTGAGGATCTCCGTCATTCCCTCCAGGCTCTTCACCGCCAGCGGGTCCACAATGAAATCCTGATCCCCGGCAGATATCTGAATCAGGCAGACCCGCTCGTAATAGGCGTAAAAACCGTTGGATTCGGTATCGACCGCGATGAACGAAGCATCCGCGAGCTCCGCAAGAAGGCGTTCAAAATCCTTCGTATCCCTGATGACAACGGCGGGCTTCATCCCCAACTTTTCCACATCCCGTCCCTATGGTAAATATAGCGCCGAAGGGAGGTCGGACGATGCCTCGAAAACACAAGAAGAAGACATCTCCTCACCAGCGCCCCACGACACGACATCTCGAGGCTCAGGGCTTCTATACCCCTTTTGTGGACTTAGATCAACAGCTTACAAAGAACACTCCCCGAAAGAGCTCCCAAGCGATTCCGCCCACCATGTCAGAGCCTCCCGCTTCGCCACGGAAATCCGTGAACCGCGAAGAATCGGTCTTTCTCGAGGCCATGTCCGACGTGATGCCGCTGAACCGCCCAGACCGCCTGCGGATACCCCCACCTCCCCCGACCCAGTCGCCACCCCGATTCCTTTCAGTCGAAGAGCAGGAGGTGCAGAACCACCTGACCCGCCTGGTGGAGGGCGAGCTGGATTTCGAACTGTCATTATCCGATGAATACATCGACGGCGCGGTGGTGGGGCTCTCTCCGCGAGTCCTCAAGAAGCTTCGCCATGGAGAGTTCAGCTATCAGGACTACCTGGACCTGCACCGCATGACCCGCTCCGAAGCCCGTGAGGCCGTGACGAAGTTCATTTTGGACAGCTTCGCGCAGGGATGCCGCTGTGTGCTCATCGTGTCGGGGCGCGGCCTGAACTCGCAGGACAAAGAACCCGTCATCAAGCAGAGCCTGGTCGGGTGGCTCACCCAGGCCCCTCTGAAACGGGTAGTGCTCGCCTTCGCATCGGCGAGGTCCTACGACGGCGGAGCAGGTGCGTTCTACGTTCTCCTGCGCCGCAATCAGGGCAAAGTGACCTTTCAAGTCCCTGCGCGTTGAGGACAGAGGTCGGAGGTCGGAACTGGGAAGTCAGAAATGGGAGGTCGAAGGTGTTGGATCGGAAATCAGGGGCTGGAGGGTCGTATCGCGGAAGGTGGGGTTGAGGAGGGCAATGATTTCAAAGACGTGCTTTGCCGCTGATTGCATCGATCCGTACCCTGATGACCAGCGTCTTCTCCAGCACCGACTCATCGAACGATCCATCGGGTTCTCCATACTGGCGCATGATCCACGCGAGCGCCTTCTCTTTGGACTGCCGGTCATGGACGAGCTCCGCCGTCCCGAACCCGATGACGCTTTCGAACCTCATGCCCCATCGGCACGACCGGTCGGAACGGATGACGTCATGCAGAATGTCGAATTCGAAGCAGACACGGTTGTTTTTCTTGAGGATATCGACCTTGCGCCCTTGAGACGCCGCATGAAGATAGAGAGCCTCCCCGTCGTATCCGAAGCTCAAGGGGATAATGTAGGGCTGCCCATCGTTGCACAGTCCCAGTCGGCAGACCCGACTTCTTTGGATGATGTCGTCCATCGCAGGACGATCCGTAATCTCTCGATCGCTCCGCCGCATAAAGATTGGAGCTCCTTTTGCCCCCCTCCGGCGCTGTCTCGAGGAGCACCGGGGATGATGATGGTGAAAGGAATGTATGCTATTGGTCACTCTTCAGGGCAGGAGAACAAACTGGCTAATCTCAGAGCGATCGTGGCATGAAACGTGACAGGCCGAATAGCGGCGCTCTCCCAACTCCTCAAGGGCAATGAAAGACAATGAGCGATCGAAAGCAAACCCACTCGACCTGGAAGAAGCTGAATCCCCGCATCGGCTTCACCCTGCTGCTTGCGGCCTTTCTTTGCCTGGGAGCCGACGGAAAGAGGATAGAGAGAATGCCCTCACCGGAGCAGCGCGAATCGTTCAGGTGGGACGGCACCCAGTGGTCCGACACCCCCCTGTTCAGCCAGGACTTCTTCGACTCGCTCCCCGGAGCCGTGACGGACATGGCCTCGGATACCCTGGCCGAAGCCATCCGGCACTCGCGGGAACGTGCATGGGCCACCTCAAAACCCATGCCCGAACGAATCAGGCGGGCGCTCGCTCCGTACTTCGAACCGCGCATTCTGGATAAAGTGCGCTATACCATCGACTGGTCCGCATCCAACGATCTCACGCTCTACCGCCTGGTCATGACCAACAAAAATGTGCAGGCCTTGACCCTTAAAGACATCATCGTGTTTCGTGATAAACGATCGGTGGAGGATCTATTCCTCTGGTCCCATGAACTGAAGCACGTCGAGCAGTACGACCGGTGGGGCATCCGGCGGTTCGCCTCCTACTACATCATGGACCACAAACGGGTCGAGCAGGAGGCGGACGACCACGCAGTCTACGTCTACCGAAAGCTCCTGGAACAGCACTACAACCTTCCCCCGTCTGAGCGCCCCAAACCGCCCTGAGCCCCGATCAGCATTCCCCAAGGGCTTCCAGGTCGGCAAGATCTCGCTTTCTCCCCGTGGCTTTCTTGTTGGAGACCAACTCCTCCTTACCGATCAAGAATACGGGGACGTCCCCGTACAATAAGCTTTCGCGGTTCAGGTGAGCTGCTTCCCACATAACCCGAGCAGATCTCTGAGGTCTGACTGTGCCTCCATGATCCTGCTTTCTCAGAAGGTCTACAGCTGCGACCCGATCCTCGGGAGGTCTGGTGAGCCAGTACGCCAGATCACTCCGTGCAGAAGTCGAATCCGTCAAATTCAGTCTCTTGACGGTCTTCTCGATGATGGGTTCGTCCTCCTGACCCCTGACAGAACCCCATCCTTCGAACTCGAGGCTGCACAATGAGCGTTCCGCTCAGCAGCCTATTCATACTGCATGGTCCAACAGCCGGCACCAGCGAAATTGATGCGCCGTGTGGACGTCGGTCCCCTCGAGCGAAAGCCGGAGACCTTCAAGAGAAGAGCTCGATGGCAGATTCCTCCCATGAATGGCCGCCAACGGACCACTTTCCCTCTGGATTCGGAGGGGGAAAACCAGTACGACAGTACCCCCGTTTTCCATCAAAATCGAAGATGGCATGGGGGTAGTCGTTGATGAGGAGCACCACCTTCCTGCTGTCGACCGACCATCCAATCACGGCAAGCACCGGTCTTTCCCGCTCGGTGACATTCGCCGTGTTGTAGATGTGCACGGCATCCTGCAGCGGGTTGCCTTCCACACTCCTGTCCAGAGCGTAAAAATACCCGGTATCGCCATCATCCTCAAAGACAGCCATGAACGGACCAGTGGGAGCTGCTCCTTCGATGACGATCGGCGTTCCCACCAGGACCTCCTGTTCTGCAACAACCCGGATGGCCATGCATTTACACTGTTCTAATCCCAGGTCAGGATTTCATCGTCGTAGATGGTTTCGATCTTGCGCTTGTGCTTCAGTTCCTCCGTTGCCAGGATCTCGAACACCTTGGCCGTCTTCTCATGCATGCACTTGGTCTTCCAGGCATCATAAAAGGCGTGGGCCTTTTCTTCCTTCTTCATGGCCATGGTGAGCGCCTCCTGGTAGGTGATGTCGTCCGTGAATTTGACATCAACCAGGAAGTCGCTGATCCTGAGGTCTTCCACCTGATCCAGCTTCACGTCCTCCAGCTTATAAGGGTTCAGCTCCACCAGCATGTCCTTGTGACGCTGTTCCTCCGCCGCCATTTCCTGGAAGAATGTCTTGATTCCGGGATTCTTGGCCTTTTCGGCGCATTGCTGGTAGAATTCCTTGGCCTTCTCTTCGCGGTCAATGGCAAAATTGATGACATCATCCATGGAAGTGCACGATACCGAAACCATTCTAGCCTCCTCTTTTGGCCTAGCAAGCTCTCGAAGGTGAGTCCACCTGGTGATCGATACGGGAAACCCGTTCTTCGTCTGTCCCGGGCGCCTCCGTTGCGGCCTGTGGGATCGGCACCCCCATCACGTCCCGGAAGCATCCTCAATCTAATCCATACCAGACCTCCTGCAACCCCACAACCCTTACTTTGAAGCAAAAAGCGGAACAAAAGAGAATCGGGCCACATCCACCAGCCCGAGATCCGTAATCTTCAGCTCGGGGATGACCGGCAGGGCGAGGAACGAGAGGGCCATGAAGGGATTGGACAGCGTGCAGCCCAAGGCTTTCGATCGAGCCTGAAGTCTTTCGAAGCGATCCACGACATCCCGAAGCAGACCGTCGGACATGAGCCCGCCGATGGGCAGAGGCAGCACATCGAGATCGCCATCCTCCGTACCGACGGCCATTCCTCCTCCGCAGTCGCGCACGGCTTCCGCCACGCGCAGGATGGCGACATCCGAGGTCCCGAGACAAATCAGATTGTGGGAGTCGTGGGCCACCGTCGTAGCGAGCGCTCCGCGTTTCAGGCCGAATCCCGAAGCGAAGGCGACAGACGGCCGCTTTCCCTCGATGTAACGGTTGTAAACGACGAGCTTGAGAAGGTCACGATCCACATCGGCCTCAGCCAGTCGCCCGTCCACCCTGGCATCCATCAGGAGGCTCCGGGTGAGAAGCGTTCCTTCCTGGACCCCGATCACTCGAAGCAGCCCCTCCCGGAGTTCCACTTTCAAGTCGTCGGGGAGAAGCCGACCGATGCGCATGGGGCTCGGAGGAGCGGCAGGGGCGGGCCAAGAGCCTGCATCCACGAGGAGGCGGCCATCTCGGGCCACTTCCACACCGCGCTTGAATACGCGCGACGGCACCCACGGGTCCAGGGTTCGACTCAGGGTGAAATCCGCCTGGAACCCGGGTGCGATGGCCCCCTGCCGGGAAAGGCCGAAATACCGGGCCGCTGTCCATGAAGCCAGGGTCAGCGCGCGCAACGATTCCATGCCCAGGGACATGGCCCGGTTCACGATGGCGTTCATGTGCCCCGACTTCAAAAGGTCGTCGGGATGCCGATCGTCGCTCACGAACATGCAGCGGGGCCAGGACTGGTCCCCCACCGCCGGCAGCAAAGCCTGAAGGTCTTTGGACTGGCTTCCCTCCCGAATCATGATCATCATTCCCTTGGCGAGCTTCTCACGAGCTTCTCCAAGCGCGGTGCACTCATGATCCGACCGTATCCCGGCGGACAGATAGCCGTTCAACCCGAGTCCTCCCAGGCCCGGCGCGTGCCCATCCACCACCCCCTCCTGAAACAGAAGGATCTTGTCCATGATTTCCGGGATTCCCATGAGGACACCGGGAAAATTCATCATTTCTGCAAGGCCGAGCACCCTCGGGTGCGACTTGAGGCCGGCGAGATCGGCCGCCGTCAGCTGTGCGCCGGACGTCTCCAGTGACGTTGCCGGAACACAGCTCGGCAGATTGAAGTAGAAGTCCAGGGGAACCCCTTCGGAGGCATCCAGCAGATACTTTATTCCTTCCACTCCGTAAACGTTTGCAAGTTCGTGGGGATCCGCCACCACCGCCGTGGTGCCCCATGGCAGAACCGCCGCGGCGAACTGAGCCGGGCTCAGCATCGTGCTCTCAATGTGGATGTGCCCGTCGATGAATCCCGCGCAGACATACATGCCTTCAGCATCCAGCGTGCGCTCGGCCCCGTAGTCGCCCCATCCCACGAAGAAACCGTCGGCAATCCCAAGGTTCACCGTTTCAATCTCACCCGAGAAGACGTTCACCAGCCGGCAGCCTCGAATACAAAGATCAACAGGTCTCTGGCCCTGCGCCGCTTCGATCATTCGTTTCAGGCGGTCACTGTTCCAATCTCTCATCAAACCCTCCTCAATCTCACCATGGAAACGGAATGCTCGGCACAATCCAGCGCAGCGATCCCGATTTCCCGGCACCAATCCCCTGGGCGGGCTGAGAATCTCCACACGCTGGCGATTGACACGATCCGGTCGGATGCGTCCGACGAACGTGACCACTTGTATGCTCGGCCATCACGGCCCAAACAACGGGACAAAGGCTTGGGGGAAGGGCGTCTTGAAGAAACCATGTGGGAGCATTCGGCGGCCCGCTCCATTCCTGCCAGAACAGCCGGAGGAACCAAATGCTGCAGCCCCGAGGAATCCCCGGTCAATCACATTTTATACTTGCTGAATTCGTCCGGATCCAATTTCTCCAGCATCTCCGACCACTTGTCCTCATTTTCCTTGTCGAAGACCGGGCGCGCCTCGTCGGTAGTCTTCTGGGACTTGGACAGGACCTCTTCATTGACGAAGATCGGCGCATTGGTCCGGAGGGCGATGGCAATGGCATCACTGGGACGTGCATCGATAGAGCTGAGCCCGTCCTGATCTCTCAGGTAGATCAAAGCGTAGTAGGTGTTGTTGCGCAGGTCGCATACCTCGATGCGCTCCACCTTGACCTGCAGATGATCCAGGCAGTTTTTCATCAGGTCGTGTGTCATGGGGCGGGGAAACTGAATCTTCTCGAGCTCGGTGGCGATAGAGGTCGCTTCAAGGAGACCGATCCAGATCGGCAGGGACTTCTGGTCCTGGGGATCTTTCAGGATCACGATGGGGGTATTGGTCTGGGGGTCCATGACCAGCGCCGACACGATCATCTCTCTAAACATAACGGCTCCTTTGCCTTGGAAAGCCCACGAGGATCGCAACCTGTGTCTTCCTTGAGCTACCCTCTTCTGGAGTAAACGCAACCATCATATCATTACAGCTGAAGAACGGAAGCACCTTTTTGAACAGCCGGCAGCTATGCACCTCCATCTGCCGATCACCCCCACATCCAGAACCCTGTCAAATCGAAAGCATGAGCCTGCCATACCGATCAGTCGACCATGCACCGCCGCCTTCTGCCCACCAGCTCGATCCGGCTGCGCGGACTTACTCTCCGATGATTTTGACCAGGACCCGCTTCTTCCTTCGTCCGTCGAACTCACCGTAGAAAACCCGCTCCCAGGTGCCAAGTTCCAGGCGCGCCTCGGTCACCGCCACCACAACCTCACGCCCCATTACCTGCCGTTTCATGTGGGCGTCGGCGTTATCCTCCGAATCCCTCCACTCTCGCAACCGCCCACAAAAACCGTCAGATTCCCTTGGCCTGAAAACCGGTCTGCATCAACACGACCGATCGATCATTCAGGCATGTAAGGCAGCCCGTCCAGTGAAGGCTTCAGAGAATCCAGCAGCTTGGGAAGCAGGGTATTCAGCTCGTCTCGCGGGCAGATGATGACCTCACCGGTCTGCCTCACCTTGACCTCCAGCTGGTCGTTCTTCGTCAGCTTCTGGCTCACGACCACCCGAATGGGGATCCCCAGCAGGTCGGCATCTTTCAGCTTCACCCCCGGCGAATCGTCACGGTCATCGAAAAGTACCTCGCAACGCCCTTTCAGGTCCTGATAGATGGCCTCCGCCATCTCGAGGACGGCCTCTTTCTGCCCCAGCGCCGTCAGGATCACCTGGAACGGCGCAATGGTGACCGGAAAGATCATCCCGGAATCGTCGTGCCACTGCTCCACTGCTGCCGCCATGAGCCGCTCGACCCCAATTCCGTAGCATCCCATGACGACGCGCTGCTGGGCGCCCGAAGCATCCAGAAAAGAAACGTCCATCGTCTCGGGGGCCGTGTATTTCACTCCAAGCTTGAACGTGTGGCCCAGTTCTATGCCACGCTTGATCTCCAGGATGCCCCCCTCGCAACTCGCGCAGGGATCGCCGTGACGCACTTCCGCGATATCGACTCGCTCGGCGGCAACAAAGTCACGGCCGAGTATGACATTCTTGAAATGAGTGTCCGGTTCATTGCCACCCGCAACATACAGGGCGCTCTCGTCCACCGACGTATCCAGGATCATGCGGATCTTCTGGAGTCCGACCGGCGAGAGGAACCCCCCGAACAATCCCCTGGCAGAGAGCGTCTCCTCGGAAGCCAGATCCAGCCGGATGGCCTTGAGGTGATTGGTGAGCTTGGTCTCGGAAACCGCGTAATCCCCCCGGATGGCTGCCAAAACGAGCTCGCCGTCGGCCTCGTAGGCTACGGTCTTCAGGAAGCAGTCCTCGGCAATCCCGAAGAAAGCCATGAGATCCGCGATGGTCTTGACACCGGGCGTCGCGGCCTTCTCCATTGGAGGGGGTGAGTCGAGGGATTCTCTCCGCACGGCCTTGACTCCCATCGCCTTTTCGGTGTTGGCCCGGTAGCCGCACTGGGTGCAAACGACGAACCGATCTTCGCCATGAGGGGATTCCAGCATGAATTCGTGCGAGCCAGTGCCTCCCATGATCCCCGAATCGGCTTCGATGGGGACCGTTTTCAAACCGGTCCTTGCGAAGATCCTCAGGTATGCGTTGAAGATCTTTGGGTAATAGTTGTCCAGGTCTTCGAAATCCCGATGGAAGCTGTACGCATCCTTCATGAAGAATTCCCGCACCCTCAGGAGCCCGGCCCTGGGACGCGCTTCATCACGGATCTTGGTCTGGATCTGGTAAAGCATCACCGGCAGATCGCGGTACGATTTGAGAAATGATTTGGCGATGTCGGTGATGACCTCCTCATGGGTCATGGCCAGTACAAACTCCCGGTCTTTCCTGTCCTTGATACGGAAAAGCTCCTGGCCGATATCGTAATACCGTTTGGTCTTCTTCCAGAGCTCTGCAGGATTCAGGACGGGCATGGTGACTTCCATGCCGTCGATGGCATCGAGCTCCTGCCGGATGATGGTCTTGATCTTCTCGGCCACCCGGTGCCCAAGCGGCAGGAGTGAGTACAACCCAGCAGCAACGGGGTGGATGTAGCATCCCCGCAGGAGATTGATGTGAGAAGGCGTTTCAGCCTCTTTGGGCACTTCATAGAGGGTGTGTACAAAATATTTCGAATAGCGCATCCGCTCCTCCGCTCCTGAGTATCCAGAAGTCTGTTCCTGATGGCCGGCTGGCAGGGGTTGTTCGTCCGCCTGCCCAGTTCCCGGTCCCGGCCCGTTCCAGCCCGATTCGCCGTCCATATTAGCGGACAACTCTGAAGAATTCCAGATCTCAGGGGACCCGGCATTTTCAGAGGCCACCCAACCATGAACAGGACGGCCCGTTCTGAATAACGGCTCATAGGGCTTCCCTGCACGATGAAAGCACAGTGCCCTTTGCTTGACAGTTTTGAACCCTTTCCTTAAATTTTGAGCGAGCTCAAGAGCTGCATTGCAGAGTTGCGCGACGGGCCGGAGATCATGGCCACTGAAGCAGCGACTACCTTGAGGAGGCGGCCTGAGTCGCTCCGACAACAGATGTTCAACTCGATCCTTTCGGGAGGTGGTTGTGACATTTTCTGAAAATGATTCGATCATCCAGGAGCTCAAAGCCATGAAGCGGCGCATGGACGTCCTGTATGATCAGAGCGTCAACGATGAAGAACCCGTTGAAGGGCTCAAATCGTTCGGAGAACAGGAGTGGATGCCCCCGATAGATATTTGGGAGACCGAAGCCATGTGGGTGCTTTCGGCAGATCTCCCAGGGGTGCAGGACGAGAATCTGAATGTTCATGTCAATGATGGCTTACTGAATATTTCCGGGAACCGGGCAATCGCCGCCCCCCCTGCCCGGGCAGCTACCCATTTTTCAGAGAGGCCATGCGGGCGGTTCCATCGTTCTTTCGCCTTGCCCAAGGACGCCCGACAGGATCAGATCGAGGCTGAGCTGAAGGGCGGGGTTCTGACGATCAAGGTTCAAAGGAAGCCGGGAGAATCGGCCACAGTGAGGAAGATTCCCATTCAGTCCGAATAGAGAAACGACTTTGCGGAAACAGTCTGCCATGGCGGCATTCGCCGTTTTGCAGCTTCTCCGAGTTTGAGGAGGACCACTCGGTATGTCCACACGAATTCGCACCACCCTCTTGATGGCATTGTTGACCGTTCTCATCCTTCTTTTCGGGAATGCAGTCGGAGGGCGCTCCGGCATGATATTCGCCTTCGGTTTGGCCGTCGTCATGAATTTTGGAAGCTACTGGTTTTCTGATAAGATTGTTCTGGCGATGTATCGAGCCCAACCGCTGGATGAGTATTCCGCTCCGGATCTGCACCGGATGGTTCGTGAACTGGCCCAGGAAGCTCAGCTTCCCATGCCGCGGCTCTATCTCATCCCCGAAGCCACACCCAACGCCTTTGCCACGGGGCGAAACCCTGAGAACGCCGTGGTGGCCGTGACGGAAGGCATCACTCGCCTGCTTACGCCTCAGGAGCTGCGAGGGGTCATTGCGCACGAACTCGGTCACGTGAAGAACCGGGATATCCTCGTGAGCTCCATGGCAGCAACCCTGGCCGGCGCCGTCATGATGCTGGCCAACATGGTCAAATGGGGAGCCATTTTCGGTGGATTCCGAGGTAATGACGAGGAAGGCGGGAGCGGGGTCCTCGGGGCACTCGTCATGGCCATCCTGGCGCCCATCGCGGCCATGTTGATCCAGATGGCCATTTCCCGATCCAGAGAGTATCTAGCCGATGAGACCGGAGCCAGGCTCACGCATGGAGGAGAACCTCTGGCTCGTGCCCTCGAGAAGCTCTCCATAGCTTCCGAGCGCATCCCCATGCACGACGCCAACCCTTCCACGGCTCACATGTTCATCGTGAATCCGCTTTCGGGAAGAAGCCTCATGAACCTCTTCAGCACGCATCCTCCTATTGAAGAGCGCATCGAGCGGCTGCGGTCAATGAGATAACGGCTGCGGCGACAAGAGATCAATCCCTGAGAAGTGGGACGCCGCTCCGGCCTTGATGACATGGATATGCAGGCGGGAATCCAGCACGGCATGAACGGATCTGGATTTCCGCCAGCCTTAAACGACGACGAATCACTCCCAATCCGCCGCTTCTTCTGGCCCATTCGACTTTTCTCACTGTCACGTCGGACGATCTCTTGATTGCCATGAGTGAACACCTGGAAGAAGTCATCGAGTACCACCAGACCACCAAACACAGCTTCCAGCGCTATGCCCGGGGTCCCGGTTACCTGGACTGGGCCACGCAGCCGGATCCCTTCCGCCGCTATCACGACGCACAACTCATCAGGCTCGACCGCGACACATCGGAGCTTCCGGATCCCCTGTACGACGAGGTATACGCATGGGGCAGGATCCCGGCGGCCCCCTTCAACGCACGAACCCTCTCACGGTTTCTGATGAACTCCCTGGCCCTTTCAGCCTGGAAGAGCGCAGGAGGGACATCCTGGGCACTGCGCGTCAACCCCTCAAGCGGCAACCTGCATCCCACCGAAGGCTATCTCGTGAGCGGGCCGGTTCCGGGTCTGAGCGATGTCGCGCTGGTCTGCCATTATGCTCCGAAGGAGCACGCCCTGGAGCGAAGGGCTGCCATCCCTGCCGAAATCTGGCAAAGGCTGACCGAGGGACTTCCACCCGAAAGCTTCCTGATCGGATTGACCTCGATCCATTGGCGTGAGTCATGGAAATATGGAGAGCGTGCCTATCGTTACTGTCAGTTGGATCTGGGACACGCCGCTGCAGCGGTCAGCCTGGCGGCTGCAGGTCTGGGATGGAGAGCTCTGCTGCTGGATTCTCCGAGCACCGATGAAATCGGTGCGCTTCTGGGGACTTCCGGGATGACCGGACCCGAACGGGAGTGTGCCGATGGACTCATCCTCATCCTGACCCGCCCCGATCAAAGCCTGCGTGATAAGCTGCTTCAATTCCCGGAGGAGGCTGTCCTGAAGGACCTGGCCTGGGAAGGGCGGCCCAATCAGCTCAGTCGAGGGCAGGTGGAATGGGAGATCATCGATGCCGTCGAGCGGGCATGCCGGAAACCGACCACCAAAATCAAAATCCAGGACTGCTCGGGGTCCCACGAAGACGCCTCGATGGCTGTTCGACCGAACCTTGTGCTGAGCAGGATTGTGCGACAGCGGCGGAGTGCCGTCTCCATGGACGGCGTCACCCGCATGTCGTCCGACTCCTTTTTCAGGATGCTGCTGCGGACGTTGCCAATCCCACCTCAGGTCCCCCACGCAACACTCCCATGGTCCCCGAAAGTGCATCTGGCCCTGTTCGTTCATCGCGTTGACGGACTGCCCTCGGGACTCTACCTCCTCGTGCGCCGGCGCAACGATCTGGATTCACTTCAAGAGGCCATGCACCCAAGCTTCCTCTGGAGACGCCCCGGCTCCTGCCCCCGGGAGCTTCCACTCTACCAGTTGATGGAGGCAGACCTCAAGAGGACCGCGAAACAGCTCGCATGTCTTCAGGATATCGCGGGGGATGGCTGCTTCACCACGGCGATGATTGCAGAATTCGATGCCCCGCTCAAAGCCCACGGCCCGTGGTTCTACCCCAGGCTCTTCTGGGAGTGCGGCCTGATCGGCCAGGTGCTCTACCTGGAGGCCGAAGCGGCTGGATTGCGGGCCACCGGTATCGGCTGCTACTTCGACGATCCCTCCCACCAGCTGCTGGGGTTGAAGTCGATCCGATACCAGGTCCTGTATCACTTGACGGCAGGAGGCCCCATTGAAGACAGTCGGCTGACCACGCTTCCCGCCTATCCGGATTGAGACGACCAGAGGAGAGCGACTGCCATAATGGTACTTCGGATTCTCGTTGTGATCCGGGGGGATGGGATGGGGGCATGAATCGAAAACAGGTCCATACCCCAGGAGACCAGGGGGAGATCTACTCGATGTGACGCATGACTCAGAGCTGAACGGTTCGGGGTGACTTGGCTGAAGGAATTTCAGGGTCTGGGAAACAGCGGCTCCCGAGCCATATACTCCGCCTCAACTCCACTGGACCGAAGCTCCCTGGCCCATCCCCTGAGGCTCTTCGCCTCCTCGGCCCAACCACATTGCTCCATGCGGCATGCCTGGCTTTCGACGTACTGGGTGAAGCTGCCCGTCGATGAATTCCGGTCCGTGAGAGATTGTTGATCGCTTTTGGACGACGTGAGATGCTTCATGCCATTTCTCCCCACGCTGGAATGAGGAATTCGGTCCTCCATCTTTTCAGCCATCCAGGGGTGAGCTGTAGTACGCCCCCCCAGCCTAGCCGACGCTGCGACGTGTCCGCTCACCCTGACCGCAACCCCGGCCTCAGATGAACTCAATTACTTCTACTTATAGCAGGTACAGATTCATTGCTCAAACTGAAATACTCCCGTGCAATCCTGTGACTCTCGAAGCGAACCCACTGGACTCGAAAAGAATCATCGGTACATCACTGAACGATCAAGCGTTTGATTCAGAGATGAGTTTCTTGTAGAAGGAAAAGATTCGGTGCTGCCACGGTTGTGCTGAATGTTGGGAGTAGATGGCATGGATCGGAATTCGTGCGGGATGCAGGAGGATACGATGACGGTGAAGAAGGCATTCGTGGTGCTGGCGATCCTTTCCCTGGCTCCCTGGACCCCTTCTCTGCTCTGGGGATCGAGCGAAGGGCCGGGGATTTCTCCGGATCAGGCCTTGAGTCAGCTCAAGGAAGGCAATGGGCGCTATGCAACCGGTGCGGTCAAGCACCCCAATCAAACTCCTGAGCGGCGGAAGGAAACGGCAACCAGGGGGCAAAAACCTTTTGCGACCATCCTGAGCTGTTCAGATTCGAGGGTTCCGGTCGAGATCCTCTTCGACAGCGGGATTGGGGATCTTTTCATTGTTCGAGTGGCGGGAAACGTGGCAGATGTGGACGAAATCGGCTCCATCGAATATGGCGTGGATCATCTGGGAACCCCTGTCCTGCTGGTTCTGGGCCACACTCGATGCGGTGCGGTGACGGCTGTTGCCAGGATGGCCCAGGTGCACGGCTGCATTCCCGAGCTGATCGCCAACTGTGAGCCCGCTGTGGCCAGGGCCAAAGCGGCCCATCCACAGATGAGCATCGATGGCATGATTGAGGAAGCGATCAAGGAGAATGCCTGGCAGTCCATCGAGGACGTCTTCGTCAGAAGCGAGGCGGTGAGAAAGCGGGTGCGGGAAGGCAACCTGAAAGTCGTCGCAGCGATCTATGATATTGAGAGCGGGGCAGTCACCTGGATGGGCCCACATCCCAAGGAAGAAGCGATGGTGGCTCAATAGATCCGTCAGGCAAGATGCTCGAACTGCCCCGTGGACAACCTGGGAACCGGGCATGGGGAGCTCAGGAAACCATTCGCGAACAACGCAGCATCGCAGGGCATGAACGTCTTGGAGAACCGAATCGATTTTGTCATATCGGCTGAACCGAGCGCCCTCTCGGGTGCCTGGTTTTCGTCTCCGGCCGGGAAGTCTGGTTCCCGGGAATCGATGAATTCGGAGCTCGAACGAGATCCGTTTGATCCGCAGGAAATCCAGATTCTTGAGCAATCCATTGAAATCGCGGAAGACCTGGTGAGCAACCACTTCAAGATCTCAACCTCCGACTGGAAGAGGTATCGCTACGACATTCGGTCCTTGTCCGATCTCATGCCGGAAGAGATCACCGATACGGCTTTCGCTCAGATCCGGCGATACCTCAGGTGTCCCCATCAGAAGCTGAGGGGCGGCAACCCCGCCGACTACTTCAAAATCTGCCTCCAGGACCATGTGATCCGCAAGGCGACCCGGAGGGACCCCCAGATCGGTTTGCTGCCGCTGGCCGTTTACATCGTCATTCATGAACTGATCCATGTGATCCGTTTTGCAAGGTTCATCCAGCGTTTCGATGCGTCCCTTGCCGAGCAGGAGGCCGAAGAAGCGCGGGTGCACGATCTCACGTTCACAATACTCAAGAACTGCCGTGTGTCGGGCATTCAGGAGATTTTGGCAGCCTTCAGGGACTGCCGCACCATGGAAACATTTCACGGAGTTCCCGACAGGGTCTCCGGGCAACAGGGATGAGCGAAGATGCAGAGCAAGATCACCCGAGAGGAAGTCCGTCACGTGGCGCATCTGGCGCGACTGGAGTTGGCTGAAGCTGACGAAGTCCGCATGACGGAACAGATGAACAACATTCTGGGTTACATGGAAACACTGAACCAGGTGGACACTTCGGACGTGGCGCCCACCACCCATGCGATCCAGAACCGGAATGTCTTCCGTCCCGACATCGTGCTGGGCTCACTTCATCGCGAGGCGGCCCTCGCCAATGCACCGGAAACGGATCAGACCAGCTTTGTCGTCCCCAAAGTGTTCTGAGTGAACCGGCAACCTTGCAGCGCCCATCACATGAGGCTCCCTTCGAGAGGGCGAAAGCACGGGACGGGAAAGACGGAAGGCGATCCGGCGATCGTGGCAAATCTGAAGAGCTCCGGGATAGTGAAATGGTTGCACCAGACCCTCGCACAATAAGGAAAACCAGATGGACCCCACCTCAATGACCATTCACCAGCTTCATGATCTGCTGGTCAAAAAGGAAATCGGTGTATTCGAGCTCACGCAGGGATTCCTGAAGCGCATCGAGCAGTTGGATGGACGCATGCGCAGCTACCTCGCCCTGGAAGCGGAAATGGCGCTCAGGGAAGCTGCACGCTTCGACCAGGGCCGCAAGGATCTCGGCTCGTCACCTGTCGCGGGCATTCCGCTGGCGCTCAAGGATGTCATTTGCACGCGCGGTGTGCGGACCACCTGTGGATCGCGGATTCTTGAGAATTTCATCCCACCCTATGACGGGACGAGCATTGAAAAGTTGAGGAATGCAGGAGCCATCTTCCTTGGCAAGACCAATATGGACGAGTTCGCGATGGGATCGTCCACGGAGAACTCGGGATTCTGGCCCACCCGTAACCCCTGGGACCTGGATCGCGTTCCCGGCGGGTCCAGCGGCGGTTCCGCAGCTGCCGTGGCAGCGGATCTCTGCGCAGGCGCCTTGGGCACGGACACCGGTGGGTCGATCCGTCAACCGGCTTCATTTTGTGGAGTTGTTGGCCTGAAGCCCACCTATGGCCGCATCTCCCGGTTTGGTCTCGTGGCCTTCGCCTCCTCCCTGGATCAGATCGGCCCTATCACCAAGGATGTGGAAGATGCGGCCCTGCTGCTCCAGATCCTTGCGGGCCACGACTCACGGGACTCGACTTCCATCAACATGCCAGTCCCCGACTACCTCGCCACCATGGGGGAACCCATCAAAGGCCTTCGTCTCGGAATACCGAGGGAATATTTCGTGGAAGGCATGCACCCGGATGTGGAAGCGGCAGTGAGAGCTGCCATCCACAAGTGCTCGGAACTGGGAGCCGAAATCATGGAGGTCTCCCTTCCCCACACCCAATACGGAGTGGCCGCCTATTACATCATTGCACCAGCCGAGGCCAGCTCAAACCTTGCCCGGTATGACGGTGTGAAATACGGGCTCCGGGTGCCCGATGCCCGGGATCTCCTGGCCATGTATCGGCAGACCCGTTCCGAAGGGTTCGGTCCCGAGGTGAAACGCAGAATCATGCTCGGCACCTATGTCCTTTCCGCTGGCTACTACGACGCCTACTACCGAAAAGCGTCCCAGGTACGCACGCTGATCCGCCAGGATTTTCTGAATGCCTTCGAGCGATGTGATGCGATTCTGGCTCCCGTGGCGCCCATCCCGGCATTCAAGATCGGTGAGAAATCCGACGATCCGCTCCAAATGTACCTGAGCGACGTTCTGACTTTGCCCGCAAGTCTGGCCGGAATCCCCGGCATTTCCGTACCGTGCGGCTTCTCGAGCGAAGGACTGCCCATTGGACTCCAGATCCTGGGACCGCACCTGAGGGAGGATCTCATCATTCGAATCGGCTATCAGTTCGAGCAGCACACTGACCATCACCTTGCCAAACCCAGGCTTTAGTCAGGCGATGAAATATCCTTTGGGAACCACGGCGATCCCCCTGGGAGTAACGTCGAATCGCTTGCGGTCCTCCTGAGGGTCGATGCCGATGTGAGTTCCCGGCGGAATGACGTTGTGCTTGTCGATGATGGCTTTCTTGATCCTGCAGTTGCGGCCGACTTCGACATGGTCCATGATCACGGACTCGTCCACTTCGGCCCAGCTGCGCACCATGACGCTGTAGCCAAGCACTGAGCTTCGGACAGTGGCCCCGCTTACGATGCAGCCGGGGCCGACCAGAGAGTCCACGGCCGTACCCACTCTCGGCGGCTTCGCTTCAGGCTGATTGAATACGAACTTGGCCGGCGGAAACTGCTTCTGAAACGTGCGGATGGGCCACAGGGAGCCGTAGAGGTTGAAGAAAGGGTCGACTCCCGTGAGGTCCATGTTGGCATTCCAGTAGGAATCGAGTGTACCCACATCCCTCCAATATTGCGAATCTCTTGTGCCATCCACCAGGTTGAGTCTTCGAGCACCGTCGGGATCAACGGTATAGATGTAATCCTTGATCTTGTTCAGGCGCCGGTAAGGGTAGGCCTGTACCTTCATCTCCTGGATACATTTGGGAATGATGTCGCGCCCGAAATCCTCGTAGTCCGTCTTGGTCAAAAGATCCAGGAGCACCTGAGTCTTGAAGAGGTAGATCCCCATGGACGCGAGGCAGCGCTCGGGATCGTCGGGAATGGCCTTGGGTTCGCGGGGCTTCTCCTCCCAGGCACGAATTCGGAAGTCATTGTCCACCTCGGCAATGCCAAATTCCGAGCCCTGCGACCGGTCCACCTCCAGCAGTCCCACCGTCACGTCGGCATCGTGCTCTTCGTGGTAGACACGAAACTGACTGTAGTCCATCTTGTAAAGATGGTCCCCCGAAAGAATCAGGACATGCCGCGGATGTTCCCTTTCAATGAGATAATAGTTCTGTCGAACCGAATCAGCCGTTCCCCGGTACCAGTCCGTGCCCATTCTCTGTTGCGGAGCAGCGATCTTCAGGTAATGCCCGAGAGAACTGGAAAAGATGTTCCAGCCCTCTTCGAGGTGGTCCGTCAGTGACTGGGACTTGTACTGCGGGAAGACGATGATCTTGTAGAGCTGCGAGTTGATACAGTTGCTCAGGGGAATGTCGATGAGGCGATACACCCCCCCGATGGGCACTGCCGGTTTCGAGCGGTCCTGCGTGAGTGGCATGAGCCGCTGCCCCCGCCCGCCTGCCATGATGACGGTCAGAACATCCTTCATCGATCCCCCCTTGAGACCCGTCAATCTCCGTCTTCAAAAAGCCGTTCGCTCCTTGAGCCAGGATCGGTTCACTTCAATGCCTGCGCAATCGACCTGCTGAATCCGTCTCGGATCCAACATGAAAGGCGCCAGACGGCACGATCATTTGAGAAAGCTCATGGGATTCTGAGGAAAATCGTTTCCCTGATAAACGATGGTCCCCTCCTTGTCGACCAAGACGAACAAGGGAATCCCCTGGACGCGGTAGGTCCTGGATACTTTGCTTCCCGCATCATAGAGAATGGGCCATGATGCCGGATGCCCCTCCTGGTACCGCTTCACCTTCTCCAGACTGTCACCTTCACCCACATTGATCCCCAAAATCTCCAGGTCCTTCACGGGCACCTTTTCGCGCATTTTGGCAATATGCGGCTTCATGGAGACGCATGCAGGGCACCAGGTGGCCCAGAAATAGAGCATCACCGCCCGGTCTCCTCGGTATTGACTCAGTTTGACTGTTGTGCCTTTGAGGTCCTGCAGTTCAAAGTCGGGCGCCGGACCCTTGCTGCCTGACCCGAAGAGTCCCGCGAGGAGGACTCTTTCGCCGAGCGCGTCCGCACTGGCAACATTCATCCCCGGGGAGGTTGGCTGGAACAACATGAACACGAAAAAAGAAATGATCCCGAATTTTACACCCTTTCGGCTCGCTGGTATCATAACCACAGTTCTCCTGTTTTGATAAAATAGTACTCGGCTGCAAGAATCATCAGCAGGCCGAAGCCCTTCTGAATGCGCCTCATCCAGGCCCCCGATCTGGGCAGGGCCGTGAGCAGACTGCTGAAGGTACCGACGAAGATCACCAGGCTTCCCAACCCATAGGCAAAAGCAAACAGCATGGTGAATCCCCAGACCACATTCTGCCCCGTAGCGACGATGGTCAACAGCACCGCGAGGACCGGTGTGGTGCAGGTACTGATCACCAAGGCGGAAGCCCCACCGAGGAGCAGGCTTGATAAGATATCATGTCCGGGCAGATCCCGAACCTGCAAACGATTCAGGAACGCCGGGGGCGTCAAACCCACAACATCCAACATCGCCAGGCCGAAGAACAAGCAGATATTGCCCACCACCAGATAGGTCCACGGACTGGTCGTCATGGCACCGAACATGCGTCCGGAAAGGGCAGCAAAGGCACCCAGCGAAGCATACACCAACGCAAGCCCCAGCACATAAAAGACCGCCAGCTTGAAACCTTTCCATTTGCTGCCGTGGGCCTTGCCTCCGATGAATGCCACCGTAATGGGCAGCATGGGGTAGCTGCAGGGGGTCAGACTCGCCAGCATTCCCCCCAGGAAGGATACCCCAACAGCCAATCCCGGCGAACTCACCGCCAATCCTTCAAGCTGACTCAAAAAATCCAAAGCTCACCCGTCCTTCTCTCATTTCACGCAAGAGAGATCTGATCGAAAACCTTTATCGCAGAAAAGCCCTTTCCGGTGTGGAGCGAGACCCAGCTGAGCAAAGACCGAACAAGACTTCTTCGTGTGGAAGATGAAAACTGAAGACGCCATATGGATTCAAGGGGGAGGTTCCTGACCCTTTCGATCAGCCGCAGACTGCCTGCGTCGATGGAAATCAACCCGGCAGATGCGCTCCGGTGCCCAGAGCACAAAAGAAGGCCCTGCGCCGGGTCCCACTCCCAAAGTCTATCTTCACGCAGCATCTTTCCACACCGACTGCAGCGAGCGATGGCAGGCATGTAGCCCAGGATGCCCATAAACCGGCACAAAAAAAGCAGGACAGCATTCAGAGGATACCTTTCTTCGGCCACCTGACGCATCGAATGCGTCAAGAGCGCAAACAACTCCCGCTGCGCTTCGCCTTCCGGGACGAGTTCGAGGATGAGCTCGCAAATCAAGGCCCCACAAGCCCATTTCCCCAGATCTTCGCGTAATGCTAAATGCGGATCCAGAAGCTTGCAAGCTTCGATCCACACCATGGACTTCTTTTCCCGGTACTCCAGTCTGACCAGACTGCAGGGTTCAAAAACATGTGCGAACCTTTTCCGGCTCCTCCGGGCCCCTTTGGCCAGTCCCCTGAGTTTACCTCCCTCCATCGCATAAAAGGTGATCAAACGATCTGCTTCACCCAAGTCCCGAGTCCTGAGGATGAAAGCATCGGTCTCCACGCCGGTCATGGATCAAGCCCCATATGCCCCCATCTCCATGCTCCTCCGCCACAAGTCACCCCGCCATTCAATAAAAAAAGCACCTTCCTGAAAACGGACGAGGCGCTCATTGCAGATCGGGTCCGGGCATACCCAGAGGAATGCCCATCTCAGGGCTTCGCTCCCTGCTCCTTCCCGACCACAGGAAGACGTACCCTGCGTTCACTGTTCTCAATGACTTCATCATTCCACTTGATTCTCACCGACTTGCCGTCGAGCAGCTCGATATCCACAGCCCTTGCCACCTCCAGATCTTTCTTCTCCCCCGCCTTCATCGTGAAAGCCTCGGTGGTCTGATCGTCGATCTTGAGCCGGACTCTGGTCTTATGAATCGCAACCAGACTCAGCACATGAGGACCACGTTCCTCACCTGAAGCCTCCTCCGCCTCAACCGGAAGCACTTCACTGGCAGACGGCTTCCCGCTGGAGGGTTTGGACGGAACCCCATGCAGCGCAGGGCCTTCCAGCTCGGAAGCCCTGGAAGTCCGGCTCGCACCCGGACGGAGAGCAGAGGCGGATTGCCGCTCGAGCGGTGGTCCTCCAGCCCCCTCCAAGCCCTCGGCACTGGCCAGAGCCCCTCCCTGCGGGCTGACCAAATCTGAAGGCAGCTCCTGAGACGGGTAGACGGCACCCGTCTTTTCGACCGCCTGCTGGCGTTTCAACCAGACAGAAAACCAAGCCCCCCCGATGAGAGTCCCCACAGCCAGGAGAGCCAGAAGAATGATCAGCAATACTTTGGATCGGTTCTGACGTCTCAGTGAACGGGACCATTCCCGATACTTGCGGAAACCTTTGCCTTGTCGGTCAAAGGAACCAATGTGCTGGTCGAACCTTTCTATCAACGGCAGGGATTCGAGTCCAAGCGCATCGCAATAGTTCCTGATGAACGCGCGTATGATCAGGGGCACCCCGATTCGATCGAATTCCCCCGATTCGAGGGCATTGATCATATTGGGGCTGATTCGGGTCTTCTCCGAGATGAATTCGACCGTCAGCCCCTGTTTCAGGCGCTCCGCCTTGAGGTGCTCTGCTAGTTCATGCATGGTTTCTACTGGGTTTGATTAAAGGGATATCTGTATGAAGGCGCGCCCCTCCAGCTCTTCAATCCACTCCCCGAACTTGCGGTCCAGTTCTTTCTGGAGAAGCATCCTGCGCGCTTTCTCACGTGCATTGGGATCGGTCGAAGCCACGCGCTCACTCTGAAGGTCCAGGACCTTGAAGATGTAAAACCCCCCGGGCGTCTTGATCACTTCCGTAATTTCACCCACTCTCAGGTTTCGAGTGGCAATCTCAACCGGTTTCGCGAGCTCACCGGCATCTATGAAACCGATATCTCCCCCATCCTGGACGGCAGGCCCCCGGGAATGCTCCCGCACCGTCCTGGCGAAATCGGCTCCGGATTTCAGTTTGTCGTGAATGTCCCTGGCCTTCTTCTCCGAAGCCGCGACCTTTGCGGAATCGCTCTCGGAAACCGGAATGAACAACACTGCCAGACGCCTCCGATCCGGACCCGGCACATCTTCTGACTTCAGGAACTTGTCCACCTGGTCGTCCGTGATGATCGTCCGGGATTTGAGAACCCGATCTACCAGTCGGTTGCGTTCAAGCCGCTTCTTCATGTTTTCCTTAAACTTTACCAGCGTCAGCCCCTCCTGCTGCAGAAGGTATTCGAACTGCGAGTCCGTCAGCTGGCTTTCCCGCTTGACGCCTTCAACGGCAGATTCGACATCCTTATCGGAGACATTGATTTTGAGGCGTTTGACTTCCTGATCGGTGAGCCTGTCCCGGATAATGAGTCTCAAGACTTCCTGCTCAAGGATCTTCTGCCTGGCAGGGTCTTCCGTTTTGATGTCAGGATTCTCCTTTTCCAGTGACTTGATCCGATCCCTCAATTCACTGTAAAGGATGATATCTCCATTCACGTTGGCGACGATCTTGTCCACCGTTTCCGCTGAAGCCGATGAGCAGAAGAGCATTCCGAGAACGAGGAGAGCACATGCCCGATATCGCATCTTGAGTCCTTTATGCTGGGCAATTCCCCGAGGGGAACTGAGTCGGTTTGCTGCGCCTATGCCTTTTCGTCACTAACATTTTCACCCTGGCCTTGCAACAGTCTTTTCAGCCGCGAAAGGCGCTGGGCCATGGTTCTTCCCCAGATCTCCACACGCAACCGTTTGTCCGTTTCAAGGGTATAAGCGCACCGGTTCTCCTCAAGGCTCGAAAGAATCTGCATGAGGTTCACCTGGGGCGAGAAATGGAGTACAAAGGTCTCCTCATCCCCATCCAGGCGGACGATAGCCAGGTCCCTGAAGAGCAGGCGCATTTTGGCCAGGAGGATAAGGTTCCGAGAACTCTCGGGAAAAGGCCCGTACCGGTCCCGCCACTCGACGGCCAGATCATCTATGGCCGCCTCGTCAGACAGGGTAGCCAAACGTTTGTAGGCCAGGAGACGCTGGTCCGTGTCCGGTATGAAATCTTCGGGCAGGAATGCGGATATGGGGATGGAGATCTCGGGATCAGGCCGCTCGGGCTCCGGCTCCTCCCCCTTGAACTCCCTGATTGTTCTCTCCAGGAGGTCCAGGTAGAGCTCATAGCCCACCGCAGCGATGTGTCCCGACTGGGCCGAGCCAAGAATAGTCCCGCCGCCTCGAATCTGCAGATCATTCAAAGCGATCTTGAAACCCACACCGAGGTCGCTGAAGTCCATGAGCGCCCGCAGTCGTTTCTGAGCATCCCTCGTGATCAGGTGCTCGCCGGGGATCAGCAGATAGGCGTAGGCCTGCTCGTTGGATCGCCCGACGCGCCCCCGCAGCTGGTAGATCTGGGCCAGGCCGAACCTGTCGGCCCGGTTGATGATGATCGTGTTGGCAGCAGGAATGTCCAGGCCCGACTCGATGATCGTCGTGCAGACGAGCACGTCCACTTTGCGGTGGATAAAATCGAGCATGATCTTCTCCAGATCGCGCTCTTTCATCTGGCCGTGAGCGACGGCGATGCGGGCCTCCGGCACCAGGCGCCCGAGGGTGGTCGCCATCTGGTAGATGCTCTGCACGTGATTGTGGACGAAGAACACCTGCCCGCCCCGGTGAAGCTCCCGGTAGACCGCCTCACGGATAGTCAGGTCGTCATACCGGGTCACCTGGGTCTCGATGGCCCGCCGATCCTGGGGTGCCGTCTCGATGGTGCTCAGGTCCCGGATTCCCGCCATGGACATCTGCAGAGTCCGAGGGATGGGGGTCGCCGTCAGGGTGAGCACGTCCACCGCGACGCGAAACTGCTTGAGCCTCTCCTTGTGCTTGACCCCGAACCGATGCTCCTCATCGACGATGAGGAGCCCCAGGTCGTGAAAGTGCACATCTTTCTGGAGGAGCCGGTGCGTCCCGATAATAACGTCCAGCGATCCCTTCTTGAGCTGGTCCAGGATCTGCTTCTGCTGGGCGGGGGTCTTGAAACGGCTGAGACTCGCCACTTCGATGGGAAAGCCCTCGAATCGCTCCCTGAATGTATGGTAGTGCTGTTCGGCGAGAACAGTGGTGGGGACAAGCATGGCCACCTGCTTCCCATCCAGCACGGCTTTAAAGGCGGCCCTCAGGGCCACCTCCGTCTTCCCGTACCCCACGTCCCCGCAGACCAGACGGTCCATGGGGCGAGCGGAAGCCATGTCCTCCAGCACATCCTCGATGGCGCCGGCCTGGTCCGGCGTCTCTTCGTAGCTGAAAGTCGTCTCGAACTCCACAAAGAGCTGGTCTGGCGGCGAGAAACGAAAGCCGTTGCTTATCTGCCGCTTGGCATAAAGATCCAGCAATTCCTGCGCGATCCGTTCCGCTGATTCCTTGGCTTTTTTCTTGGCGGTCTCCCAGGATTTTCCCCCCAGCTTGTCCACACGGGGGTTTTCACCCTCCATTCCCAGGTATTTCTGAACCTTCTGCAGTTTATCCACGGGCACATAGAGGCGGTCATTGCCCTGGTACTCCAGCTGCAGGAAATCGCTCTCGACCCCGCCCACGGTGAGGTGAGCCAACTCCCTGTAAACCCCGATGCCATGGTCCACGTGAACCACAAAGTCGCCCATGTGGAGGTCGTGGAACGAGTTGAGAAAGAGGCCGGAAACGCTCTTGCGGTTGCGACGCCTTCCCCTGCGCCCGAAAATCTCCTCCTCGCAAAGGACCGTCAGTTTCTCAGCAGGCCACAGGAATCCCGTGGTCAGGTTGCCGACGAGGATTTTGAGGATCGGAGCGTCGAAGGATTCCTCGCCGAAGGACAGAGCGCTCAGCAGGGTCTCTACACCGTAGCCCTGCATCAGCTCCGCCACCCGCCTGGCCTGTTCCTTCTGACCGCAAACGAGAAAGGTCCGGATCCCCTGTCTCTTCCATTCCTCGAGCTGGAGGGCCAGAGGCTCCAGCAGTCTTTCCTTGTTGGCGTGAGCCCGAATGGCCAACGCCAGGTTGCTGTGGTCAACGGTCTCGAGCTTGAAGCTCTTCAAGCTCGGCGACTCGTCGGTCAGGCTGCTCACCCAAATCTGCCGGAACGCCGCCGCCTGTATTTCCACACTCTCGGGGTCCTCCATGAAATCCCTTGGGGATCGCGTCCACTCATGAACCGAACGACTATCATCCCATTCTCGCATCACGTGCCAATGGCGCTCCTCCAGCTCACGCCGGATCTGAGTCTTGTTGAGCCAAAGCACAAGGGTCTCAGGAGGAAGATAGTCCGTCAGGGTCCACATCTTCTCATAAAAGGCCGAGATGACGGGCTCGAAGCCTCCCAGCTGATGCCCTTCTCTCAGTCGCTCAAGCCAAAGGTTGGCTGCGGAGGGGGACAGGCTTTCGGCACGCACATCTTCCCGAACCGCCTCCTGGGCTCGCTCGCGGGCGGTCTCATCCAGAATCACTTCGCTGGCAGGCAGGAGAATGAGCTCCTCCAGACTCCCCATGGAACGTTGAGTAGCAGGATGAAACATCCGGATGGATTCCAGCTGATCCCCGAAGAATTCGAGCCTGAGCGGCCATCGATAGAGCGGTGAGTAAATGTCGAGGACACCGCCGCGGCGACTGAAGTCCCCGTATTCCTCCACCAGGGGAACCCGATAATATCCGCGCTCCGCCAAATCCCGGCACAATTCCTCCAGGTCAACTTCTTCGCCCCTCACCAGGTAGCCGGTATGCCGCATCAGGATATCCGCCGGCATCAACCGTTCCATCAGGGCCAGCGCGGATGTGACGAGGCAGAATGGCTCCGATGTGGATCGAACGGCGAAAAGCGATTCCAAACGTCGAGCGGTGGTCTCCATCTTTCCCAGGGATTGGACCTTGTGGCCCGTCCGTGAAGGGAGAAACCGTATGCGTTGGTTGATCGCCTGATCGGGCCTGCTGCTCTCGCGACCGAGGAAGAAAGAGACGGTCTCGACAAAAGTCTCTGCCTCCCGCTCGGTCGGTGTGACGACCAGCCAAGGCCTTCGCAGGGTTTTGAGGGCTACGGCAATCAAGTACCCAAGGGCCGATCGCTCCACACCTCGCAGGGACAGAGATTCCCGGTGGTTTTTCAGGAATTCGAGCACTTCGGCGGAGCCGGCACCGTTAAATTCCAGGGATGGAATCCCCGACCCGCTTGGATCACTCGATTCAAAACGCTGACTCATTGCATCATCCAGGGGCAGACAATATGGAGCGGGGTGATTTCCCGTTCAGCTCGATTTCCAGGTTTCCAGTTGAAAAAAGCTCGAATTCAACTCCAGATCAGCACGAAAAAGCACATCCTCACCCCTCCTCCCCGCCGATCTGCCTGTTCACACAAGACTATAACCTGCCGTGATCCATCGCAAGAAGTTTGCTTCGCTCGTTCGACAACCCAAACGCTTTGTTTTCGCTAAGCCCACGGCGTCCTCCCGGCCAAAACCCTGTGACCTTAAGTCAAACGAGCCAGGATGCCTGTGCGGAGCCACAGCCACCCGGCCGCAAGCACGAGAGTGATCAAAGTGACCGGAATTCCCACTCGCGCGTGGTCTTGCCAGGTGATCCGGATACCGAGGGTTTTGGACTGTTCGACCACGATGATGTTGGCGATGCTCCCCACGACGAGGAGGTTTCCGGCCAGGGTGCTGGCCAGGGCGAGAATCGATCCGGCCATGGGATGAACGGTTGCGGGAAGCAACAGCATGGTCGCCGGCACGTTGGACACCAGGTTGGAAAGCAGCACGGTTACGCCGAACAGCCAGCCCGGTTGATTGATGTCGATTCCGGCGGAGCGGACGACTGCCATGATCCGGTCCAGGTTCCCGGAAGAAGCGAGAACATGGTTCACAATGAAGAGCCCGGAGAACAGCACCAGCAATTGCCAATCCACCAGGCCGAGGATTTTCGTCGAAGACACCCTCCGACTGGACAGCAGCCAGCCAGCCGCTCCCAGGGCCAGAACCTCGCGGGGCAGTCGCGTGAACAGAAAGAGCCCGACCAGCAGGCACAAAACCAGGGCACCTTTGCCGGTCTGCCAAGCATCGAACGGGGGCGCCTCGATGGCGGGCACCGAGGTCTCCTTGATCCAGTGCTCCCTCGCCTGTCGGTTGATCACATACCAGACGGAGGCGAGTCCCAGAACGGCCGGGACTGCCGCATCGACGAGGTAGGCGGCAAATGAAAGGTGGAGGGTCTGACCGATGAGCATATTCTGGGGGTTGCCGATCAGCGTCGCCGCGGACCCGACGTTGGCGGCGCAGGCGAGTGCGAGCAGAAAAGGGACGGGATCGAGCTGTCGCCTCGCGCAGCCTTCCGCCAGCACGGGCGTCATGGCCAGGCAAACGATGTCGTTGGCCAGCAGTGCGGAAAGGAATCCCACACACAGGACCAGAATCCCCAGAAAGACCGTGGGGGAAAAATCCATGGCCCCCAGGCGACGTGTCAGATGAGCGTAGAATCCTCCCAGCCGGAACTGCGCCGACAGCACCATGAGCCCGAGAAGAAGTGCAATGGTCGGAACATCGATGGACCGCCACGCGTCTTCCGGCTGAATCTTCCCCAGCGCCAGCAGGAATATGGCCCCCAGCAGCGCAATCCCCGTGCGATCGAGGGCCAGCCCAGGGATCTTCCCCAGAAGCATCCCAAAGTATACAAAGAAGAAAACCGCTGTTACACCCGCATCCATCCCGCCTCTACCCCCAGTAGCCTCCACCATTCGCAGTGCGGCCAGCTATTTAACGATTTCACCCGAGCAAGACAAGTAAATTGAGGCGGCACTTGACGACTTCGGCGTAGTCGGGGGCCACCGCCGCCACCCACGTCCCCCGGCAGCGCCCCTCGGAGAAGAAGTGTGCGTCGGGGGTCTGCGCCATGGGGAGGTTGCTCCCCCGGACAATCATGCAGGACGATTCATGCCAGTCGGCGCTCACTGGAACGTCGGTCTGCTCACCCCAGATCTGGGGGGATGCCGGCGGCAGGTCGCAGTAACAGTCGTAGAAGCTGATCATGGTAGCCCCGATGAGGGAGAGGAACCGGGCCCCCGAGGCTTAGAGCCTGTTCGGGAAATCCAGGTTGCCGCCTGATGGCAGGCTCAGGCGGGGATAAACTCCGCCCCTACGAACACCACCCGTGAGGTTCTCGTAGCGGAGGGGTTTATCACCCCCCAAAACATCACAGACTCACCCGGATGGGGCTGTAGACGTACCACAAAAACGTGGCCCCTCGCGGACATCCCCGGGGCCCGCAGACCGGGAGATCGACTCCGACCTTCGAATAGTCCACCTTCTGGGTTTCCCAAACGATGATCCCATTCGACTCGAGATCACATGCATTGACCTGGCTGCGTCGAGAATGCCGCAATGACGACAGGAGTTCCCTGGCGCTCATAGGGTTTCGCTCCGCATTGTCTCATGTCCAGGAGGCTGTTCGAGAACGGTCATTTCGAAGGATGGCAAGAAGTCTTGCTCCCAGTAACATATGGACTTTTCAGGATTTCTCTCTTCGCTACGCTCCGTTCGAAATGACAAAAAGGTGTTCTGGTTTACTTGTGAGAAGCCGATTCACTGCGGCTCCGACAGGAAAGAGAACCCAAAGGTCGATAGCTTTGGTCAGGGCGACGGCTCGAATCGTCTCCCATTCGACCTGGCCTCCATAGGGATCCAGAAAGACTACCGCCCGCGCTCTGCGCCAATCTGATGACCTGCACCAAGAGGCCAGGAACTCGTTAGCTTCCCGCTCGAACACCTGGACCTTGTGCGCCTTATCTGGGTAACGGGTCTTGAGGTGCTCAAGTTCACGAACGTGTTCCGAGGAAAGGTCGACAAACACATACTCGTCAAAGGATGGTTCTGTCTCCAAAGCGATCACTGCGCTGCCTTTTTGGAACGAGATCGCCTCTTCATCCATGGGAAAGAGCCGGGGAGTTTTGCGATCGATCTCAGGCCGGGTCCGATAGCCCGTCCCGGCGAATGCATCGACATAAGTGGTCTTGTACCATACCGCTTTGGGATTCTGAGCGAAGATTCTCATGTACGCGGCAAGGTACTTCCTCAGCTGCTCGAGCTTCTCTTCTGTCCAGGCACCTCCGAAACTGTGCTCCAGGCTCATTCTTCCTCCCCGGCAATGCCGTGGAAACGAGAGATTCTCAGCAACCCACCAGTGTCCGCCATTGCTGTAACCCTGTCATTACCACATCCGGGAAACACTCAAAATGGTGATTCCACTCAGAGAGTGGCGCGCTTGTTCAGAAAAACGACACGCCATGGACTCCCTCGAGCATGAACATCGGACCTGAGCGATTTGTCAAATCACAGTCAAGAGATCGTGTCAGAAGAAGCCATTCCGTGCGACCGGTGTCGAGATTCTCAGAACCAGAATTCCGGATACCTCCGGGTTTTCGGCATGTTGTTGACGATCAGCGCCACGACCATGAGGACGGCGGCGACGGGAATGAGCACGCAGAGATACCCCGGGTTGTGGATCTTTTCCCCGCCGAGCCCCCGAAAGAGCCGATGATGAGCACCAGGTCCGCCCCCTCAAGGAACCGATCGTTCAGGAATCCCACGGCGCCGATTCCGAGCATCGAGGGGATCCTCGGGGCCGACCGAGATGACGGCCGTCACCATGATGTCGCGAGCCGCCATGGATTGCGCGAGCCGCTCCGCGGCATGCTGGTAGGCGATGCAAAAGAGTTCCTTGAAGTCCCCCGGCTTGATGTCCAGGTAGCCCGAGATTGGACTTCATGGCTTCAACGACGTCCGCATCGGTCAAACCAACCCGCTACAGATCGATGTCCCGGCTTTTTGCCCGCTTTTCCATCTCACATCTTTCGGGCCTGCAGTGACAATCGACGCACGTGGTCCTGCTCCTCCCTGATCAGGAGAGCGAGCAGATCCCGGTCTTTTCCCTCGCAGGTAGCCTCCTGCATCCCCAGGAAGAAGATGACCGAATCTTTTTCGAACCGCAGCGCGAGCTTCAGGGCGTCCCTGGCCGATTTGACCTGCGCAAGCTGCACATCCAGATCTTGGGCGGAACTGAACATATGCTGGTCAGCCATCATCTTGATGTAACGGTCCAGTTCCTTTTCTGGATCGCTGACCGCCGGAGCCCAGCCACCAGCGGGCACCCTGGCCATCAGGTTCTCGATTTTACCCTTGTGCTCCATCTCTTCGCGCACAAGGTTTGCGAAAAGCTGCTTGACATCGGAGTCCTGAATCACGTCCTGAGCCTTTTCATAAAAGGCCATACATCGATCCTTGATCTCCAGGGCAATCCGAAAGACTTCCGTGGCATTGAAACAAAACAGCATTGGCTGGTCTCCTTTCATGTGAGGATCAGAGTACGAAGCCGCTCTCCTTGTGTTTCTCGGCAATCGCATCGGCCAGGTCATCGAGCGCATCAAATGCGCCGGCCGACGGCAGCCCCTTGCACAGCACGGGGGGCAGCACCTCGACCTTGAGGTTGGGGATCATGCCGGCCAGGGTTTCCACGGTCTTCCCGCCCCACCCGTAGGAGCCCACGATGGAGAGGAACTTCGCCTTGGGCCGCAGGGCGTTGGCGAGAAAAGCCGCATAAGCGGCGAGAGGATGTGGCCCCGCCAGGACGGTCGGCGTGCCGAGGACGATGGTTCCCGCATCGACCAGAGCGATGGCGAGCTTTCCAATATCCGTCGCAACCAGGTTGAAAAGCTCGACTCGCACGCCGCGGTCTACGAGTGCCGACGCCAGATGTTCGACTATCTGTTTGGTGCTGGAGTGCATGGAGACATAGGGCAGGACCACCGTATTCCGGGGTTTCCCGAGCACCCATTCCCGGTAGGCGTCCATGATCCAGGCAGGGTTGTCGTAAATCTGCCCGTGGCTGGGAGCAATCATCTGGATGGGGTATCCGCCAAGCTTTTCGATGTTCTTCTCGATCATGCTTCGAAACGGCATCATGATTTCGGCGAAGTAACGCTTGGCAGCCTCGTACACGCGCCCCTCGTCGGTCACGAAAAGATCCGTGGAGGCGATGTGCGAGCCGTAAAAATCACAGCTGAAAAGAATGTGGTCCTCCTCCAGATAGGTCACCATGGTTTCGGGCCAGTGCACCCAGGGGGTAGGGATAAACTTGAGCGTCTTGTCTCCCAGGGACAGTGTTTCACCGTCCGCGACCGTGACGACGACGTCCCCGGGAATTCCAAGCAGATCCATGAGCATCCCCCTGGCCTTGGGGGTCGAGATCACTTTCGCCCCCGGGTATCGCTCGAGTACCCGGGCAATGGACCCCGAATGGTCCTGCTCGGCATGGTGAGAGACGATGAAGTCGATCTTCCGGACCCCGTCCAACTGCCGCATGAAACCGTCGACCATGGGCGGGTCGACGGTATCCAGCAGGACGGTCTTCTCGCTGCCTTCCACCAGGTAGGCATTGTAGGTGGTGCCATCCGGAAGTGGAATGAGCGAATCGAAAAGACGTCTGTCCCAATCGACGGCTCCCATCCAGTGAATCCGATCCTTGATGGATCGCTTGTTCATCAGAACCACTCCTCTCTTTGCTGCGTTGGGTCTTCATCAATGGTGAAAATGGCTGTCTTCCTGCTGAAGGAGGTACGGTTCGGCAGCACGATTTCCGAGCTTGTCCCAGGGATTGATCAGGTGCCCGTTCACTGCGTCAGATAGGTGAGCACCTCGGCCATGAGCGCGTTGACGGCAGTATACCTGGACTTCGGAACGCTGCGCAATGCTTCCTCGGATTGGATGAATCGACCTTCGACCAGTTCGTTTCGACAGTGAGCAACGAGGAGCTCAGCACTCTCGGGTGTCGTCTCCAAGTGAAACCGGAGGCCGATCACTTTTCGGCCGATTTGAAACGCCCGGTTCTCGCAGCCGGCACTGCGGGCGAGCCGTGAAGCCCTCGATGGCAGGTCGAACGTTACTCCGTGCCAGTGGAAGACCGTGGCCGTTCTGGGAAACTGGAACCGTTGGGAGCTATCGGTGGTGCTTTCGATGTCGAACCGGCCGAGCTCCTTGTGGAGACCGGGATACACACGGGCACCGAGCGCGCTCGCGATGAGCTGAGCGCCCAGACAGATTCGCAGCACGGCTTTCCCTGAGACGACAGCGTCCGTGATAAACCGCTTCTTTTCCTTCAGCCACGGCAACTGCCCCTCGTCGTTGACGCTCATCGGCCCACCCAAGGCGATGATCAGGTCAAGATCCGCCAACTCGGGCAGCTGCGGCGAATCGAACAAGCGCGTCGTGCTCGTCACCGCTCCTCGTTCGGTCAGCCACCCCTCAATGCTCCCCAGCCCCTCGAAGGGTACATGTTGCAGCACGTGGACATTCATGATCCCGATACCTCGAAATCTGATCAAGATGGTTTGGCCCTGCGCCCACAAGTTTGGCACGACAGCAGGTGGTAAGCATTCAAGCCAGGTAAGCGCGCTCCAGTCGATCCAGCATCTTGTGGAACTCCTCGTGTCTGCCGGCGCCGATCTTTTCGATCTCGATCTTCTCGAATCCGCTGGACAGCTCGGCTTTTTTGGCTTCAGGAAGCTGTCTTTCCGCAATGGGAAACAGAACATTGTCCTCTTTGTCGATATGTTGATTCAGAAGATCGATGTACCCTCGCGCTTCCCCGATGAACCCAGGTCCCCCTGAAGCCTCTCCGGCCCGATACTCTGTGAACCTGGCATTCATCTTCCTTACGTATTCGCGTCCCCGCTCGTGCTCTGCGAGCATGACCCCGATGGGACCGCCCTCTCTCCGAATCCCCACAGCCTCCAGAGCAGGGAAGAGCAGTTCCTCCTCCTTGCCGTGGTGGCATTTGTCCACGAATACCGAAAAAAACTCCAGCAGTTGATCGATGTGGTGCACGTCGACCACTTCGCCCGGCTGCTCCATCCTCCGGCAGAGAGTCTCGAGAACCCGAAGCGTCATCTTGACCGTTTGATGCTCCATCTTCAGCTCGTCCAAGGGACCCATGGCGCGTCTCCTTTCTGTTGCATCGAAAGCACTCCCCTTGCCATCCTGCACTCCGAATGCGGCCGACTCAGGCCGCTGTTTAACAATCACCCGATACCTGCGGATTCAAATCCCTCCTGTTCACAGTTCTTGCGGAAGCAAGCATCAGAGCCGCCACAGCACTGAGGATGACCCTGATGCTATTCCAGGGCAATCCCATCGCCTGCCGCTCCGATACAAGAACAACCTTGTGTGGATCCACTCCATGTCCGCCAGGATGAAGAACGGCTGCTTCCCTCTCACGATCCAGGGACTTCCCAAGAAGATCAAAGGGATGCTGACAATCTGGTCAATTTTATGAAGCAGCGCATTGACTCAAGTCAACGCACACCCCGACGATTCACACTCATCGATGAAGACGAGTCCCTTCTTTGTGGTCGCGACCGCAAGAACCACTCAAAGGAGCCGCGACATGCCCTCCCCCATGTAAGACAAGGGTGTCTTTCGGCTCAATCCAATTTCACCGTGGATCATGGATGCGTCACCGATGGCGATCGTGATGAGCCCCTTCAATCTTGGCCCCGGTATTCTCGAGAACGCCAGAACGTTATCCTGTTTGCCGATCAGACCCGATTTCCCGAATCGCGTGGCATCGTCGGTTGGGCTGACCCGCAGCCGCAAGCCCGGGAACACCGCAGGACGGTCGAGAGTCTCGACTTCCTCGAAATGCGAACGGATTTCCCCTTGTTCAAAGAACAGGTGAGATGTCAGATTCATCCCTCTTTATCCCGCATGGTCTGTGCTGTTTCGGCTGTGGGGCCTCCGCGTTCACTCCTGTCTCTGTACGAGCGGGATGAATTGCACTATGCTGCGGCTGCAATGGTTGACGCACGGATGGCTGTGATTGCCACTGGCGGTCGCCGGTTCAGTGACGTGACCCACTCATGCCCGCTCGATTCTGTTGGAAAAGCATTTCCAGTCCACTTCGCGCGATGGCGGCCCGTCATTCCGGGAAGCCCCCTGCCGGATCACCGCTTGAGCCTGTGTAGCCAGCTTGCAGAGTCGATAAGCCTGTCGGTCCATTGGGATCGCTGATCCGTCTGTCGAAAACCGTGGGATCGTGCTGAAAAGCCCGAAAGGAGCTCCTTGATGAAACATCAGCTTCAGAGACGCACCACCCGAGGGATGCTGGTCCGGATGCTGTTCTGCTCAGCCATGGTCATGGTCGCCGGGGGATGCACGACCCTTGGCGCACGAGCCATGAAGGGCGAGCGGCTCCATTTGAATGCGGCTCTGAAGCAGACCAACGATGAACAGCTGCTCCTGAACCTGGTGAGGCTGCGGTATCGGGACACGCCGGCTTTCCTCGAGGTGAGCAGCATTGCGTCGCAGTCGCGGTTTGAGGCTTCTCTCGAGGCCGGCGCCGAGCTCGAACGAACCGAAGTCGATACGGACCTTTTCACGTTCGGAGGTGCTGCGACGTACTCAAGTCAACCGACACTCACCTACACACCTCTGCAGGGAGATGCCTTCATCCAGCGCCTCCTGACCCCCCTGACCCTGGAGAAGCTCGGTCTTCTCTACCAGTCGGGGTGGAACATGAGGCGCGTCTTTCTACTGGCCGTGCTGAGCATGAACGGGGTGAAGAATGCGCCTCGTGCCAGCGGGCCCACACCCGGGCGTGCCCCGGAGTACAGGGATTTTCTGAGAGCCGTGGAGCTGCTCGTGGAACTCGACAAAAGAAGCCTGGTGGATCTCGCCTATGAAGCACGTCCCGCCGCAGAGAAATCCCCGCCAAGGCCTGTCCTGCAGATCGCGCGGGAAGCTCTCAATCTCCCGGAGGTTCTGGAGCTCCGACGGATCCTCAACCTCGATCCGTCGAAAGACCATTACCCCATCGTGTATGCACAGGCTCAGCAGAGTCAGCCCCAGGCGGAGGGTTCCCTGAGGGTGGATACCCGCTCTCTCCTTGGCATCATGTACTACCTGTCGCATGGAGTGGAGCCGCCGCCTGCCGATGTACAGGGCGGCAAGGTCTCCGTGACCAAAACCGGGTCAGGAGAACCGTTTGACTGGGCCGTACTGCTCGGAAGCCTCTTCAAGGTGAAAGCCGCGGCTTTGAAACCCGGGGACGCGGCCATTGCAGTGCGATACCGGGGACACTGGTTCTACATCGAAGACACGGCGCTCGATACCAAGTCGACATTCTCCATGCTGTCCCAGATCTTCTCCCTCCAGGCCGGGAAAGCCGAGGGGATCGTGCCCTTGCTGACACTGCCCATCGGAAGATAGGTTACTCTCCCGTTTTGCGGCAAAGGGGCTGTCGTCCGCAAAATCGGGTGTGGATCGGACAAAGGCGGAGGTAAGCCGGGAGGGCGAGACCTGGGAGGTTTCGCAGGACTGGCCCGAGATGATGCCGGGCCAGTCCTTCTCTCGTGACAGACTACCAGGTGATGTAGGGGCTGTTGACCAGCCCTCCGATGAGCAACATGACTCCGATCAGGACCGCCGCGTACCCGAGCCCCAGGAACAGGGCCACGCGACTGCGCGGCGCAGCTTCCACGACGGCGGTTCCCAGCTGACCGGACTCCTCGAGGCGGCTGAGCCACTCGGGTCTCTCGTGGCGAGCGCTCGAGAGCGGGATGCTCCCCTCGAACATGGCCCGGTCCATGGGAAAGCTGTGGGGGCGAAGGTGTGCAATGAAAAAGTGGATGATGAACACGTGAGCCATGGCCAGGAGCGCCTCGATACGGTGAATCCAGAAGGCCACGTTCAGAAAATATCCGGGAAGCACCCCGCTTGCAGCCAAAGGGTAGGCCAGCATGAGGCCCGTCAGGCCGAGGACGGGAATGCCCCAGAATACCGCCCAGTAGTCGAACTTCTCCCAGTAACCCCAGCGGTCGAATCGCGGCGGGCCGCAAAACCCCAGGAACCATCCCGTGTGTCTGAAGAAATCGAACAGATCCCTTTTCGACGGGACCAGTGAATCCGGGCTGCCGAGACTCCCCGGAAACCGCCGCCAGTCGACCCGGCAGAGGAGATAGACCACGTGAGCCAGGAAACCGAGGATCATGAGAATGCCCACGGTCACATGTATGGTGCGAGCCGTGTCGGAGCCCCCGAATACCCAGATGATGGCCTTTCCCCATCTCGTTTCAAGGTATAAATGCCCCAGGCCGGTCGCAGCCTGGATCAGAAACGAGGTCATGAGCAGCAGGTGAAAGACCCGCTGAACCGGTGTGAAGCGTTTGAGTCTTTTCTCATTCCCCTTCGGGCTCATCGCTCACCTTCTCCTTCTTCGCGAACAGCTCCCGAATCCCCCACAGGGCCGTGTGAGGCAGGAAGACCACAAAAGTCGCACACGCCAGAACGACCATTGCCCAGAAGACATAGTACAGGACAGGAAAGACCTCCCGCGTGCCTTCCTGGGCGGGATTGGGCGCATGCACCACGTAAGTTGCAAACGAAGCGCTGGCTCCCTCATGGCACTTGGCGCACACGTAGGCATGCCGGCGTATGGGGTTCATGAGCGAATAATAATGGTTGATGCTCGCAATGGGCTCGCTGCTGTGGCACTGCCGGCATGTGATCCCGGCCCGCGTCGTGTGCATGTTGCCCGCCTGCTCCACGTGGCAGCTCTCGCAGGTCCGGTTGAGGTAAAAAGGAATCCCGAGATGCGAGTCCGCCAGGAACCTGCGGTTCCAGACGTTCTTCTCGTCGGACCGGTAGCGCATGCCCCGTCCCGTGAGGCCGGGAGCCTGGATGAAAGGGCTCGGGCCGAACGGTTTAACCTCGTATTCTTCGTAATAGCCCGTGCTCGCCTCCCTCTCCCGGTACTTGTAATAGCTCGACGTGACTTCCTCCTGGGCCGACGCCCTCCCGGGGACCAGAATCGCCAGAGCGACGAGGAAAACCGACCATGATCGAAGTCCCATTGCTCCTCCTCGGGCGCTCACGCCCCTGGCTTGCCCGGTGCCGATTGCCCCTGAGGCGACGGTGCGCCCGGAGAGGCCCCGCTCCCCTCCGGAGCCTGCACTTCCTGAGCTTTCTGAGGCTGCGGCTCAGGTGTCTTGGCAGCCTGGGGCTCGGTCTTCTTGGGCGGCATGGTCGGGATGGCAGGGATCACCTGCCCCGTGGGCTTGGGCATCTGGGAAAGGATCTCATACTGCTGCTGCAGGATCTTTAGATCGGCGTCCTTGTGGTGGTGACAGGTCTGACAGGAATTCGGAATCTTCGGGTCCTTGAGCGTCTCCATGGGAAGCAGCGTCTTGAAGACGTGGCTGTGCAGATCCCCCGTCTCCGCGCTCTTCACGACGCGCGGCATGTGGCAGCCGACGCAGTTGCCGAATGAATGAATGCTGTGGGCTTTATTGTTGTTGATGGCCTTGTGGCAGCTCAGGCACTGCTGAGACCCCGACTCCCGCGTCTGAAAGCGGGTCCCCTGGATGCCCAGTTGGTGAACATAATGGCAGGACGTGCAGCTGACCCCTTCCTCGAAATGCTTCGACTGTTTCCAGTCGATGTACTGCTGGTGATGAGCCTTGGAAAACTCATTGCCGTAGAGATGGGCGGCATCTCCTCCCGCGAAAGAAGTCGAACGGAAGTAGGTTTCCAGAGCCTTGCCGGGCAGATATCCCACGGGCCACTCGGCCTTTTCGTGCTTGGTGGCCTTGCCCCGGTTGTGACACGCCCCGCAGATCTGCACCGCCACTCCAGAGGTCAACTTTGCCGGATTCACTATGGTCTGCCGCTTCTCGAACACCGCCGCCTTCGGCAGCGCCACATGATAGGAGCCGGGACCGTGGCAGGCTTCGCATCCCACGCTGGGCTCCACGAAGCTCTTCTTCTCCAGGTTGACGCCGGTGGCGTGACACCCGCCGCACTGGAGCAGCCAGGATTTCCCTTCCCAGGTAGCCTCATTGTAGTTCACCCAACGACCCGTGTCGGTGTTGAACTGGACCGGAGCGATGACCAGCATGCCGTTCTTTTCCAGGATATATCGCTGCTTCCATTGACTCCCGATGGTGTAGAGCACTTCCTCCGGTTTCGGGATGTAGATCTGGTCCGCCGGAACCTTCAGCCCCTGGATCTTGGCCAGATCGGCACGAATCACCTCGGGATTCAAGTCCGCCACGATGACGTCCTTGTTCTCCCGCGCGTCCTGAGTCATGCGGCTGTGGAGCGTCATCTTCCAGGAGTCGAAATGCTCCAGATGGCAGGTCTTGCACATCTCCGAGCCAACATAAGTCCGGGGACTCGCCTTGATGGCTTTCAGGTCCACCGCGCGTTCGCCTCCGCAGGCCACCAGGGCCAAGGCAGGCAGAGCCAGACTGAAAAACTTCGCAAAACAATGCATGGCGTCCTCCGTCGACTGAAGGTGGGGATGCGGGTCGGTGACACAACGTCTATACATACGCCTGAACCAGGCGCAAACTGTGACCGTTGATGGATGGCATTTCCACGAAACGTTGCGTTGTGCTCGAGAGAGGACGCTACTCGAAATGCTGGAAATGGTTCGGGAAAGTGGAAGAAGTGGAAAATGACTTATACTCATGGTTAAAGTAAAAGATCGGTAACCTCAAGTCAAGCAACGCACTGATCCCGTCATGGTGCGGCTTGGAGGCTCTATTCCCGTCCAGCCTTACTCGCCTTCGCACCTTCAGCAGCCAATGGATTTCCCCCGAAGCCTTTCATTGCAAGGATTCCATGCCCCCATTAACCCGACACCGGTCATGGCATCCTCTTTGTCTGTCAAACCTGAACAGCTCATAAGTGACTATTGAAAAATGATCAGTCATGGTCATTGAGACCTACGTGTTCTAACCTAGATTAAAAATGTGACCTTCGATACAGGTCTCGCATGCCGCCTTTAATTTCGGAAGCCCGCCACGCACACCTCAGGGTAAGGTGCTGAAACATCCGGGAGGGGGAAGGAGAGACAACAATGAGGAACCCCATTAAAGCGATCCTTGCTGCTGCAATTCTGAGTTGCTTTTTAACGGCGCCACCGGCGCTCGCGCAATTCCCTGCGGAACTGGAGGGGCCGGTCAGTGCCGTCGTCGACAACGGCAATGGAACCGGAACCATCACCGTCATGGGCATTACCGTGCAGATCCCATCGACGGCGACCATCCACTCGCCCACCGCAACCTTGACGATTTCACAGCTGGCCTCAACCGACCTGCTTCCAGGTCGTTCCAGTCCTGGTTTCATCGGAGGCACCGGCATCATCATCGGAACGACCGACGGCGTGACGACCACGGCCTCGGATGTGTTCGTGGAACCGGCTGAGAACGTAGTGGTCGGCCTCATCACTGCAGCCGGCTGCTCCACCGCGGACTGCTCGGCCCCGGGCGACTTCCTTCACATTTTGGGCTCGCCCCTGGTTCGGCTGACCGATCCGAGAATGCCGGCTGAGCCGCCTGCCAACGCCTTCGGCTTTGAGATCGATATGAGGCAGGGGGGACTTGTGGGCAGCGCGGCTTCCGTGGAAGGATATTTTGGGCAAACGGTTCCCGCCCTTCATTACTTCATTCTTGAGCTCGACGGCGGCGTCCTGGCCAACGCCGGTCTTCCCGAGGTCAGCATCTTGAGGGCACAGTGCCGTGAACGGGACGACGGCATTGAGCTTCAGGTTCTCGGCGCCACCCATGATCCGGCCACCGCTGTCGTCACGATCTCCAACACCGACAGCCCTGGTGAGGTCTTTGGGGTCATCACCGCCGTGACGGATGCCGACAACCCGATCTTCGGGACGTATGATTTCGAACTCGAGGGCAACCCGGCTTTTTCGACCTGTCCCACCAGTGTGACGGCAGAGATCTCCGGCGCCGTGCCGGCGGTATCGGACGTGGATGTGAGAACTGATGTTCCTGCCATCCCACCAGGACCGCTTGCTCCAGCCCCTCCGGTGGCGGGCGATGACAGTGCGACCACCACGATCAACACCCCGGTCAACATTCCCGTATTGGCCAACGACACGGATTTGAACGGGGATGTCCTTGCGGTGCAATCGGTAGCCAGTCCGACTGCCAATGGGGGCGCGGCGACCATCAGCGGAGCGAGCATCGTCTACACGCCGGCTGCGGGATTCACGGGTGTCGACACCTTTACGTATACGGTATCTGACGGCAACGGCGGGATCGACACCGCCTTGGTCACCGTCAATGTCTCAGCGACGCCTCCTATTTCAGGAGAGGTTGTCACCATCAGGCGCGCGACTTTCGCGAACAGAAGAGGCAACTGGATCATTCGGGGCACCTCGACTGTACCGGGAGTCAGTGTGACGGCAGTTCTGGACCGCACCGGCGAGACAATCGCATCGTTTCAGGCGCGCCCCCGTGGGCGCAACTGGGTGATCAGGGCGCGCGGCTCGGCCGTCAACGCCCAGCCCGGCGACACGATCACCGTCACTACCTCCAACAGCGGAATCGGGACTGCCTCCGTGCTCGTACGCCCATAACTCAGAACCTTCCATGGCTTACCGATGGTTCGAGCGGCACCCCCCGCTCGAACCATCGCTCCGTCTCTCCAATCTTGTGTTCGGTCAGATCTAGATGAGGCCGATTCCGAGACCCAAAGCGATCCCAAAGAGCATGGCTGAGACCAGCAACTGGATGCTGCGCAGGGTGACCCTCTTCATGAGGCGACTCCCCATGAAGGCCCCAAGAAAGGCCGAGCCGGTGGCAGCGGCCAGCAGGGACAGGTTTTCCATCCCGCCTGCAGCATAAAAGTGCGAGCCGTAAACCGAAACGCGGGAAACATCCACCAAGCAGGCAATGACGACGCCTGTGGCGATGAACCCTTCGCGGGAAAGCCCGCACCTCAGGAGAAACGGGCTTCTCAATGCCCCCTGGTTGCCCGAAAGACCCCCGAAGAAACCGCTGAGAATGCCGCCCAGAGGAAGGAGCCGCTTCTCGAAAGAGACGCCTTCCAGGCGTGGCGACAGCTCGACCGCTGCAAAAGCAGCCATGAGGACTGCGATCACCAGCTTCACGGGGGTCACTTCCAGATGCCGCCCGAGGAAACTGTATGCGAAGATCGGTTCCATTCCCGAAAGGACCACGAGGAGTTGCGCCCCCAGGAGTGCAGAGAGGATGGCGGGCCCTCCGAATTGCACCACCACGGATTTGTCGGCAAATCGTCCCAGCAACGCCAGCTTGAAGAGATTGTTCAGGAAGTGAACAAGAGCCGTCAGGGCGATGGCCGTGTCCACGGGGAAGAACAAGGCGAAAACGGGCATCAACAGGGTCCCAAGCCCGAAGCCGGAAAAGAGCGTGAGTCCGGACGCCGCTACAGCGGCAAGGCATATGATCACGTATTCCATTGGGGCATCTTTCTCGGTCGCAGTCTCTTCCGATTGCGACAATACCCAAGGGGCGCCATAGAAGAGGCAACGGGCCGTTTAACATCATGCGAGCGATGGCCGGGATCCAGGGGAAGAGCGCATTTCTGGATTCCTGCATCCAGTCGGAATGACGTTCGTGGTCGATTCACAGCCGGCCTCATGCGTGTCGCGGAAGACTCGGCATCCTTTCAGCATGATGAACCGGGAGCGTCAGCAGGCATAGATGGATTTTCCCTCAAGATCATAGAATTGCTGCTGGACCCATTCCTCGCAGGAGAGGAGCCCCTCCATTTCGGTGGCTACCGTCTCGGTAATGGTGGTCACGAGGGCGTCCTGCATGAGCAGGAGGGCGTCGCTGCGTTTTCCCGTCAGCAGCGCGAAGGCCTCGTTGACCAGAGCCGTCATCTCGTGAGCACACGGATCATCGGGGTTCCTGTCCGGATGAACCTCAAAAATTCGACGATAGTAGGCGTAACGAATCCGGTCCTCATCGGCCCCGGATGTTACACCCAACACCCGACGCGCACGATCGAAAAGAAATTCCTCTCTCAGTTTCACGGCAGCACCCGTTTGTCAGTCAATGCCGATTGATGGGAACGCCACCGGGATCTCCGACGAAGGGCAAAATCAGCAACCGCCGCAGGTTCAGGACATCCGGATCCCGAAACTGGGAAAGGCCGATGGTCATGCCCTCGTGCCCTTTGTCCGGCTGGTCCTTGTAAGTGCCAAGCAGCCGGTCCCACCAGGGGAGGTTGAAACCGTAATTGCTGTTTGTCTCCCGGATGATGACCGAATGATGCACCCGGTGCATGTCGGGTGTGACAAAGAAGAGACGAAGCACCCGGTCGACGGGGATCGGAAGACGAATGTTGCTGTGGTTGAACATGGAGCCTACGTTGAGGGCAACTTCAAAGATGAGCACGGCCAGCGCCGGTGGGCCGAGGGCCGCGACGACCATGAGTTTGATTCCCATGGAAATCACGATCTCGATTGGGTGAAAGCGCAGGCCGGTTGTCAGGTCGTAGTCGAGATCGGCGTGGTGGACCATGTGCAGCCGCCAGAGGGCCGGAACGGCGTGATGGAGGACGTGCTGCAGGTAGATGGAAAGGTCGAGCACAACGAAGCCGATGACGACCTCGAGCCGGGAAGGAAGTCCCAGATGGTTCAAAAGCCCCCATTGCCTCTGCCCGGCAGAGAGCCATTCCGACGGGCAGAACCGGAAAAACCAGGTGCACGGACAGCGGGTTGAGGGCGACGATCGCAAGATTTGTGAACCATCGCCTCATCCTGGAGGTCGTTGAAGGCCGACGAGGGGCCACACGCTCCAGAATGGCTATCAGGGCGAAGAAGCTGAGGAAGAAGCCAAGTCGAAGGGCAACAACCTCATCCATGAGCCCAAGCTCCCCTTCTCATGGTTTTCATCACCGGCGGACCCGGGCCGACTCCGGGCTCCGAGATGTCATGCCGCTTTCGCACCCGCCCCCGATCCCGTCCTTTCCGCTCCCATGTTCCGTCCTTCGTATTTCGGCCCTGCCTATTTGAACAGGCGGCCCAGAATTCCCTTCTTCTGCGATTCCGGCTCCGGTAGGCCCAGGCAGCGGCAGATGACGGTCTCCACCTTCTCCTGGGCCACGTTGGAGCCCTCGACCACGATCTCGTCTCCCACCATGACCGCCGGCGCCACGGGAAGATCCAGCTCGAAATACTCATCGTTCTGGTACTCGGCGATGGGTTTGGAGATCACCTCGATTTCGATGTCCTTGTACTTTTCGCCCAGCCTGGGCATCATCTGCAGGAAGTTCTTTCAGGGCTTCCCATTGGGCTCGTTGAGGAAAAACCTGACCTTCAGCATGGTTTCACTCCTTTCTCGGGTTATCGTTTCGCAAAACCTCCGCCATTCGCCCCAGGAACTGATCCGGCGGAAGAAAGTCCAAGAGTCGCAGCTCTTCCCGTTCCTTCCCTGCCCGATCCAGGAACACGATGGTCGGAACCCCTCTCACGTCGTATTGCTGCAACAGCCGCTCATGCACCGGGTTGCCCCCCTTGGTCACGTCGACTTTGATCATGACGAAGTCGCTCTCCGCCCGTTTGACTGACGAAGCGTCGTGAAAGGTGACGTCCTCCAGCTCCCGGCACGGCGTGCACCACGTGGCGTAGAAGTCGATGATAACAGGCTTCCTGAGGCTCACCGCCTCCTTGAGCGTCTCTTCAGAATAGGGCTTCCAGACGACGCCGGGACCTCGCATGGCCCAGGAGGTTACCAGAAAGCTCGCCAGCACCATACAGGCGATCCCGACACCTCCCTTGAGCCAGGGAAAGGCCCGGAAGCTCGCCCGGTTCTTATCGATCCACCCCAGGTGGAGGCCGGCGGCCAGGGCCACCAGCGCCAGCAGAAAAACACCCCATTCACCGGGTGGTACAGGTCTCAAGAAGTGGGCAGCCATCCCCACCAGGACCCAGCCCATGAGCTTCCTCGCCCAGATCATCCAGCCGCCGGACCGTGGGAGTCTTTCCAACTGCCCCGAAAACATGGCCAGGAGAAACAGCGGAAGCCCCAACCCCAGGCTCAGCGTAAAGAAGATGAGAAATCCCAGCCACGGGCTCCCCATGCCGGCTACCCAGGTGAGGAGCCCCAGCACGAAGGGACCGATGCAGGGAGCCGCCACCACACCCAGGGTAAGCCCCATGAAGAGGCTTCCGAAATAGCCGGTATAGGATTTGGCAGCCGCCTGAGTGAGGCCGCTCGGAAGCCGCATTTCCCAGAGGCCGAAAAGGCTTGTGGCAAAGATCACCAGGACCGCCGCCACACTGATGAGCACGATGGGATTCTGGAGCATCGAACCCATGAGACCACCGCTGAGCGATGCCGCGACGCCGAGAACCGAGTTCGTGACCGCAAGCCCCATCATGTAGCAGAGTCCATGCGCGACAAGTCTTCCCTGTCGCGAACCCGCTTGCGTGGCCTGCCCTCCAAAATAGGAAACGGTGATGGGGATCAGAGGATACACGCACGGAGTGAGGTTCAAGGCCATGCCGACGGCGAAGATACCCAGCAGAGTCCAGGTCATGGCCCACCCGGTGAGCGGTCCCGGTGCCTCGGGTGCTTCACTCCCCTGAGCGAGACCCGCGGGAGCGCTCGCAACGGGCATCCCTTTCGCCTGCCATTCGGGATAACCGTAAGGATCGCGGTAAACTTCTCGATAACCGAGCTTCACGGCCACACGGGCCGCCGAGTCGCTTCGGGCTCAGGTGAGGCCCGCTCAGTAAAAAATGAGCGTTCGATCCTTGTCGGGTCAGAGGAGCGTTTCGAGGGCCTTCGCCTTGCGCCACCTCGCCCACCAGGTGGGCTCCATGGGGAAATTGACCGCGCCCTCGAGGTGCCCCGTCCGGTACTCCCACTCCTGGCGTGTGTCCACCAGAAGGAGGATCCCGGCATCCTTCCGGTAGCGGTCGGCGAGCTCCTCGGTGTTGACGAGCCTGTAGCCGCCGACCTTCGCCTCGGCCAGCACATCCTCCCAGGTGGTCTGCCTGGGGCTGACTGCACGATTGGCAAACCAGAGACTCCCAACGGTCAGCAGCACCGCCACAAGCGCCATGAATGTGGTCTTCTTGTTGTGCATGGAAGAACGCCTTTCGTTCCTGCATCTGGAAACAGTGAAGCACTCACACTTTCCCCTCACGCCCGAGCTTCGAGAGGAGGAATTTGGCTCCCCGCAGAGAGAGCCCCAATTTGTCTGCAAGCTCCGTTGGATTGAGTGCGCCGTGCTTGTTGACGAGAGAGACGATCTCTTCTTCCAATTCCTCGAACCAGTCTTCGAACAGGACGAGAAGGTCCGGATCGGTTATCGCCCGAAGCTGCTTCGACTGAGCCACCTTGTCCACCAGCCTCTGGCACATCTGTGTTGGGTCGACACCTTCGCCCATGCACTCGGCCAGTCAGAGGTGGACTTAACTTAGGGTTTTCTTTGCCTAAGACCTCTTGTAAAATCAATGGGTTAAATCGAAAAACTGGGAACAAGAATTCCACCCAATGGAACGGTTGAGGTGTATAGGCACTCAAGTCATCGTCTTCGATGTCTTCAGGGTAAAAAAGCCCTTGTGGAATAGGACCAACTTTTATTGGCTCAGCGAGCATACCTTGAATTAGTCGCTGTTTCTTCTTATATGGAAGAGTTTTAATCATCTCAACTACTTGAGTGATGGCGCTGGCATTCTCCTTCCCATAGGTAGCGAGCATCTCTTCATCAGCTTGCATCCGGTTGATCCTGTCCAGCTCTTCCACTGCCTCCTTCTTCTCTAAATCAATTTGCTTAATTTCTGACAAGCTATCGCTTCTCATGCTCACGTAAGTGGAAGGATCGAAATCTGTGGAACGAAGCAGCTTGTCCAAATTCGCCAACTTTGTCTCCACTCCTTTCTTTTGAGATTTCAGGTGTTCGATTTTCTGTTCTACTACTTTGATACGTGTGTTCCACTTCTCCCTGTCATGGATAGAAGCCACGGCATCATCAGCTTTCCCAATTAACTTGGCGATCAAGCGGCTCCACACGAACGCTTCGATTTCTTTGGCATCAATCCTTGGGAGTGGGCACCGTTCCTTGCCACGAGCAGCCAAGTCCTTGAGCCCTACCTCATGCCAAAAACAAACGTAGTGCCTCAAACTAGTACCATCAGCCCGTGGACGTGAACCGTAATGGGTACTCAACCGTGCACCACAGTGACCACACTGCAGCATTCCATACAACAAAAATGCATCGGCAGCTTTACTCGGCCGCCCAGAGCGTGATGTGGAAGACTGTACACGGGTTTGTATTTCATCCCACCTGGTTTTTGAGATCAGCTGTGGAACTTCGTACGTGATATGCTCTTCCAGACTCTTCCGCTGGTTGACTGTGAGTTCCCCTGACCAGTAGGAAGGATTTCTCAAGATTTGGGAAATGACGACGGTGTGCCAACGCTTACCATCGTTTCTTGTTGGCACTTTATCATTATTCAATTCCAAGGCGATTGTGACCATCGACTTCTTCAAGTCTAGATAATCACTAACGATCCTGTTGTATGTTTCAAGTTCACCTTCGATAATCTCTATCTCTTGTGCTTTCTTGTTCCACATGTACACGTATGGAAGCTTACCACAGAAAATCCTTTTTTCGTTCCACCGTGCCACGCGGTTTTCTGTTGTGCGACCTAGTATCATCTCCCTTTCAAGTTCTGCAATGCTCGCTAAGATATTTAGAAAAAATCGTCCTATCGTGGTAGAAGCGTCAATTCCTTCCTTGACTGATATAAAGTTGATATCATTTTGACTTAGTGTTTCTACATTATTGAGAATGTCGCGAGCTGAGCGGCCATATCTTGAAATATCCCTTACTATTACAACGTCGAATGCACGTTGTGTAGCAGCTTGGAGTAGACTTTGCAAACCTGGACGGTCATCCTTAGCTCCTGATATACCCTCATCACTGTAGATATTGATGAGTTGCCAGCCTTTGGCTTCACAATGAGTTTGTATGTAGTGTTTCTGTGTAGATAATGATTCACCATGTATCTGGCGCCCTGTGCTGACGCGTGTATACCCCACTGCACGTATACTAGGTGCCATGGCGTAGGCTCCTTGTAAATAGCTTCAGCTTCTCGCCCAATCCTTTCATACTCCTCAACATGCTCAGGATGAGCGTGAACCTTTAAGCAGTTAGCTAGGTGGATAGAGTAATTACCAGCTTGTCTTTGTCCACCTTCTTTCGACTCTTCTTCGGAGTCACTGATACTGCGTGACCTTTGAGGTCTTCCGTGAACTTAGCCGCGATAGCGTCAAAATCTGTGTGCTCCATCTTCTGTCTTCTCGCATCTGGTTGTTCTAATATTCCTCTGGTAAAAGGCAACAAGTACTTTCGCGCATACCGTTGTCGTCAATAGTTGCTTCTGTGATTATGTAGAATTTCCCCTTACCGGGACAATCATCGTCAATGAGGTAAACAGAAAATATTCTACTTCCATCAATCAGTGCGCGATTATTTGCATTCCGGTCTTCATTGCAACAAATTCCCCAGTCACAGCTTGCATGCAGGGAGAGGCATTGCAAAATCCTGTGATTAGGCACCTCTTCAAGTATACCACGAGTAGCGAGTATTCGACCCAAGGCAAAATTTCGAACTTTCATCTTCTCATCCCTCCCAGAATAGAAAAGGCGGCCTTACCTGCGCCGCCCTCATAACGTGGACTGCACATCATCCCCTGAAAGTGTACGGTTTCACCTGTTTTGCTCTTCGCTGCAAATCGGCCTCGGACATTTCAGACCGTGCCCGCTGTGACTCCTGGAGTTCCCGTTCGATGAGATAGGCTGAAAGCCAATGAAAGCTTACATCAAGAGAGCAACGCGTATCGCCAGGAAATTTATGGAAGTGTTGGTGATAGTCTGTGCAGAACATAAACGCTCCTTTCTATGTGCTTTTGGATGACATAAACAAAGGGGGCGACCCAAACAAACCGGTGCCGCCCCACCCACTTTGATTACATCGTAGTGTGATAGAGAGGAGGTTCGTTTACTTCTGCTGTCTGCGTTCCGTCAGCCACCTCAATCGGTTCAGTTTCAGCTTGTCCGGATTCCGCAGCCTCAACAGCGTCTTCGAAGATCAATTTTCCATCGGCATTGACGACCACCAGGCGCGGCTTGAAGTAGCAGTATTTTGGATTTTTCAAGTCCGTTACAAACGTATCAATTGCGCCCTTCTTCATCTCAGGAAAGGCTGCAAGGATAGCTGCAACGAAATCTTTTCTGGTGTAAAGTCCTTGGGAAAGAGCGTCGGTCGCAAAGTCCAAGTATGGACGTGTGTTCCGTTTTTGCTTTGCGGGTTTTTCCTGAACAGCGGATGTTTCGGCTGAGGTTGCTTCAGTTGAAGTAGCCGTTACTTCGATTTCAGGCTCAGCGGTTGTAGCTTCGCTTGCCACTGCTTCTTTGACTTCCTGAGACCGCGCCTTCTTCTTGGACATGATTTTTCTCCTTGGTATTCGTTTTCATTGGATGTTTCCATTTATTGAAAACAAATATATAAGGAGACGCCAAATCGTCCAAGCATTATTTTGGCACATTTATTGCTTGTACCAAAAATAATTCATCCCTTCAGCCCGAGGTATTTCTGCACTACTGCTACAAACTCCCGCATTTTGTTTTCTCTCCGCTGAGCCTCTTCGAGAATATCCTCAACGGCAACATCTTCCGGTAGTTTATCCTTCAACTCGTCCAATCTTCGTATAATTTCCTCTTCCTTCATGATGCCACCCTTAATTGAATGATGTTCTTCGTGGTCTGAGGAAAGAATCTGCCTCCACATTTTGTCTTGTACCCAAGTTCATTCAATCTGTTGGCGATTTTCGTGTAATTCCAACCTTGATGGCGAAGCTGAAGAACTAATTGAACAACCTCCTCTTCAGCTTCATCAACGACAAGAGCGTCGCCGTCTCTTCGGTATCCATAAGGTGTGGTACCGTAGGCAAGTCCGTTCGCCCTCTTCTGCTCTAGTGCGTCCCGAGTGCGTTCGCCGATAGTTTCCCTTTCCCATTGAGCAACAGACATCAGGACATTGAGAACGAGCCTACCAGCTGCCGTGCTCGTATCTACCTGTTCCTGGATTATTAACAGCGGGCTGAGAATCAGCCATTTTCATCGGTGAGAAAGTGAGCC
>CAZLCS010000003.1:0-225882 GCA_964557955.1 uncultured Syntrophobacteraceae bacterium | reverse complement strand
GTTTCTAGTTTCTGGTTTCTAGTTTCTGGTTTCTAGTTTCTGGTTTCTAGTTTCTGGTTTCTGGTTTCTAGTTTCTAGTTTCTGGTTTCTAGTTTCTGGTTTCTGGTTTCTGGTTACTCGTTACTCGTCACTCGTTACTGCTCAAAGATCCCTTGGGCTCTCGCCTGCAGGCCTTGCTTCATCCAGGGTGGGTTGGATGAAAACGGGGCTCGGAATAGGAAAAGCCCGGGGAACCGAAACCTTCCCGGGCCATTCAAGATCAAATTCCGAAAGAAGACAACCACCAAGTTGAACGAGGGAGGCAGCTCACTTGACCTTGCAGGCGCCGTGGATGGCGCTGCACGTTTCGGTGAAGAGCCTGCCGAGCCAGTCGTCACGCCTTGGGGATGGGGCTTCTGCCTCGAGCTCGGCGGCCCGGAGGACATACCGCTGGGTGGTGGTGACGAAGGTGGCGTGGCTCCATGTGAGGGGAGAAACGGAAAGCGGCTGCCCGGTGTGGGGGTGAATCTGTTCGGCCATGACTCCCGAGGGCAGAGTGTGGTCGCAGGCCCAGTGCAGAATGCTCTCCACCTCGCTCAGCTCGGTCCGGTTCCGGGCCGCACTGATCAGATAGTCCGCCAGCCAGAGGGTCGAGATGAACCAGGGGTTACCGGTCACGTCCTGTCCGACACGATGGTAGTCGTCGTTCTCGTAACGGGCCATGCCCCCGGTCCTGTGTCCCACCCAGAGCTTCTCGCGCAGGGCGGCCATGGTGCCGGCGACTCGTGGATCGTCGGGTTTGTAGACGCCGAAATTGAAGAGACCCCACAGGCTGGAATCGCAGGTCCCGTCCACGGTCAGGGTCCCGTCCTTCCGCCGTGAAATCATGCGGCAGAAACGGCCCAGCTCCGCCCGCCACAAGTGGTTGGACGCGCCGTCCCGGATCTGCGAAGCCGCCCTGCGGTAGACGCGCGCCCGGTCCTCCTCGCCGAATACCTCGCAGAAGAGGGACGCCGCCGTGAGTCCCCCGAAAACCGCCGCCACGGTGAAGCTCAGGATCCCCCGCCGCTCCTCCCACAAATCGTACGACGGCCCCGGAAGCCCCGTTTCCGCGTCCCGGTACGATACCATGAAGTCGGCCGCCCGCTTGATGAGGGAGCGATACAAGGGCTTGATGAAATCGATGTCGCGATAGAGGACGAAATGCTGCCAGAGTGACCACAGGACGAGGGCCGTCTCGTCCTCCTGGATGGGAAGCTGCTTTTCTGTCCCGTCGACCCACGGGTGCCAGGAGGAGGCGAGGCTCCCGTCGGGATTGTACTTGTGGAGAAAATAGCCATCGTCCCCCATCACCGAGGCTGCAAATGTGTAGAATTTCTGTGCGTGCGCCCGATAGCCCGCCAGGTCCAGGGCATTGGCCACCAGGGCGCCGTCCCGGGGCCAGACATAGGAGTAGGTGTCCCGATTGTACTGGATCACATCGGAGTCGTTTGCAGCCAGAATGCCCCCCTGCCAGTCGAGCTGCGTGCTGAGGATGAGCAGGCTGCGGCGGTATTGCTCCTGGATCCTCTCGCCAAGGTGACCATCGGGAAGGGGCTCCTTGCGCACCCAGAGCGTCCAGTAGTCGGCGGTCCGCCTGATAAGGGCTTTGGGGTGCTTGTGCCGGACCAGACCGTCCAGGTGCCGGACGGCTTCCCAGTCCTCTCCGGCGCAGATCCAGTAGAAGGCCGAGGCGGATGAATGCCCCTCCAGATCCAGGTGCAGCCCGATGACCGAATCGACGGAGCCCTGTGCAATGGGATTCCCGGAAAGATGCCCATCCTCGGCATCACGGAAGGTCCCCTCCCTGCCGCCCACCCCCTTGACGCCCACCGCATACTGGGAAAGCCTGCCGGAATGCACCGTCATGCCGTTCACCAGGAAGTACCGGTTTCCCTTGTAGTGCACAACCCCCTCGGTGTCCGGATCGAAAACGGCCGTGTCCCCGATGCTGTTGCCCGATATGTTGAAGTCATGCGCAAAGAAGAGCCTCACCTCGCGCCGCTCGGGGCGGAGGTTCTCGACGACGATCTCCCGAACATACACGTTCTCATGGAAATCCACCGCGCCGTTGCAGGTGATGAGAAGCCCCATTCCCCAGTGATACAGGTCCGCGCGGGAAACGAGGGTGTCCTCCTCGTAGAGCAGCTCTTTCCTCCAGCCGTCGCCCACCCAGGAAAAACTTCCGTCCACGAAGACTCCCATGCGACAGGCGTTGCCGCTGAGGTGGTTCTCCTGGCCCACATGCGGGTAATAAAGATCACGAATGGAATAATCCCCGTCAAAACAGAGGAGGAATCTGCCATTTCCGAGAGGGATATCGCGCGGCATTTTGTAGAACCTTGTTTTGAGTTTCGAGTTTCGAGTTTCGAGTTTCAGGTTTGGGGCTTGTGATACATGTTCAGACGCCGGTGCGGCTACAGGAGTCGATACTGGAGCGTGAGGCGGGTCCAGCGGCTCTTGGGAAACTCCGTACGGAGCTGCTCGTGGGCTTCCTTCAGGTGGCGAGCATCGTGGGTGTACCTGTAACGGCAGCGACCACGCACGGCAATGGCTTCGGCCATAAAAGCGCTCCCGGGATGATTCCTGAACAGGGTGCTGAGGAGGTCCATGGCGGGCTCCCACTCGGCTTGCCGGTATTTCATCTTGGCCATTCCCAACTGCATGAAAGCCGAAAATTCATCCGGCGACAGAAAGCCCTCGCTTCGATGGACCTCCATCCGTTCTTCATCCAGCAGGACGAGAGAGGGGGTCCGCACCACCCCAAATCGCTCCGCAAGGGTTTCATGGTCGTGATCCACCCGCAGCGGAATCAGCTTCTCACTCAACCATGCCATCACATCCCTCGACGGATACGTGACCGCATCCATTTGGCGGCACCCGCCTCATTCGGGATTGAAGAAGTCGACAAGCACCAGTTTTCCTTCGGCCGCGGCCTTCTGAAGCGCCACATCCAGATCGACCTCCCATCGGAAGAAATGATCCATTTTCCGCCCTCCTCTCCTCTTCGAACCACAGAAACCGAATAACCAGACTCTCACCGATACCTCTCGACGGCAAGGAGCCGCTCCAACCCATCCCAGCTGCCGATCCCACGGCAGGGGCAGGTCAGGAACCGGAGGCCGCCCGTTTCGCTCCATACCAGGCCAGCCCCTTTTTGACGGTGATGGGGAAGAGGCCGAGGATGGCAAACGAGATGAGCAGGCCGGGGGATACGATGCCGGACAGAGAATCGATCTTTCCCAGCTCTTTTCCGGCATTCACATAGACCAGGGTGGCCGGAAACATGCCCAGTTGTGAAACCCAGTAGTATCGGAAAAGCGGCATCCGGGTGAGCCCCATCACGAGGTTGATCACAAAAAACGGGAAGATGGGAACCAGCCTCAGGGTGAAAAGATAGAACGCACCCTCCCGTTCGATGCCGCGGTTGACCGACTCGAGCTTGTCCCCGAATCTGCCCTGGACCCAGTCCCTCAGGAGGAAGCGCGAGAAGAAGCAGGCCAGGGTGGCGCCGATCGTGCTCGCGAAAGAAACCACCACCGTCCCCACAAAGAGCCCCAGAAGGGCTCCGCCGGCAAGGGTCATGACAGCGGCGCCCGGCAGCGAGACAGCGGTCACCACCGTGTAGATCAGGAAATAGCCCCCGATGACCAGAGCCGGCCTGCGGGCGTAGAGGGCGGCGAAGGAGTCCCGGGACTCCTTGAGAAACGACAGGGTGAGATAGCGATCCAGGTCAAACAGGATGAAAAGCCCGACGAGGACCGCGAGGGCTGCAATGACGGTCATCTTCTGCAGGGTCTTCCTTTGGCTACTCATTGAGACTCCAGTCATATTCGTAGGAGATCCTGTCCCGGTAATCCGTGAGCCCTTCTGCAAGAGGGTCTCCGGCATATTTGCGGAGATGCTCGATCACTCCTTTGTCAGATCTTCCAAAGTCCACCTGGAACCAGTCATAGATCGAAGACAAGGTCAGCTTTCCCGCCTCAATCCTGGCGCCTCGCGGGTGATTGACGTACTCGGCGGCGGCCTTCTCGAGAGCATACTCGAGGTTACCCGATGTGTACGGATCAGGCTGCAGATTGGGGCATCCAAGGCTGGCGCAGTTGACGGCGTAGTGCACCCGGTTGTCCTTCCAGATGGGACGGAGGATCCGATGCTCCATATCGTTGAGGCTGACCTCCTCCCCTTCGATTTTGACCAGCTTGGCATCCCACGGTCCACTGCTGAAAAACCCGGGGGAGATCTTCACATCACGTATGCTCCGCACCGGATAGTGGTCCAGGATCACCTTGACCGTGAGCGCATTGTAGAAGTTAATCCAATAGGCCATCTGCTCCCGGCGGTTGAGCCCGCTCACCCCTACCGACTGCAGAGCAGACAGGTACTCATCAAGATTCTCCCTGTCGGCGGGCTCGACCGCTCCATATTTGACGCGGTTGATGCCGGTGGGATGGTCGGTGACGAGGTATTTGTCCAGGAACTGCTTCCACGGGGCATGATTGACCACCACGGTGCTGGATGAGTCGTTGCGTTCCCACCGGCTCCATAAGGCCGGCCTGGGCGCAGCCTCAATCACACGGGCGAAGCCAGGAAGAAATCCCACGCCAAAGAGAACTATGATGAGCGCCTTCCGATACATCGCACTCCCTCCCCGTTCATTCCGTCTCCCCTTTTCGGGATCATGAGGACAGATTTGCCCCATATGCAGCACCACGATCCATGATCCGTATCAGCTCACCCCTCAAACGAACCCTCGGGGCCCATGCTGCCCGCTTCATAAAACTGCAGCATCCGGCTCCGGTTCTCACACTCCTCGCAGCGCTCCAGAATGGGCGAGAGAAAGGACCAGCTGAGCTCTATGCCGTCCTGCCTCCAGAAGAGCATCCGATCGCCGCGAATGCAGTCGATGAGCACCTTTTCATAGGCATCCAAAACCGGCCCGCTGTAACTCTGAGTGTAGTGGAAGTCCATGGTGACGGACCTCAGGCGCAGAGCGGCGCCGGGGTTCTTGGTCTGAAACACCAGGCTGATCTTCTCCTCCGGGTAAATCCCGAGCGTGAGGCGGTTGGCTTCCACCTTCTCCCCGAGAATGTTCCGGAAGATGGAATGCGGCACTTCCCGAAACTGGATGGTGATCTCCGTGACTTTTTTGCCGAGCCGCTTGCCTGAGGTGAGACAGAACGGGACCCCCTGCCACCGCCAATTGTCGATGTGGAGCCTCATGGAGGCGAAGGTGGGGGTCAGGGAATCCCCGCTGACTCCCGATTCCTCCCGGTAGCCGGGAACCGTCCTCCCGTCGATGACACCCGGTCCATACTGGCCGAGAACCAGGTTTTCGTAGGGGTTGTCGATCGGAAACGGCCTCAGGGCACGAAAGACCTTGGTCTTCTCGTCCATGACCCAGTCCGTCTCGAACCGGGGAGGCGGTTCCATGGCGGTGAGGGCGAGGAGCTGCATCATGTGGTTCTGGAACATGTCGCGCAGCACCCCTGCCTGTTCATAGTAACCCGCCCGATGTTCGACCCCCAGGGTTTCCGAGGCCAGGATGTGCACATGATGCACGTATCTCCGGTTCCAGACCGGCTCGAAAATGGCGTTGGCGAACCGAAAGATGAGGACATTCTGGACGGTTTCCTTGGCCAGGTAATGGTCGATGCGGAACACCTGGTGCTCCCGGAAGCTCTCATGGAGGGATCGGTCCAACTCCATGGCGGTGGGGAGGTCGTGACCGAAGGGCTTCTCAACGACGATGCGGGCCCATCCGTTCCCGTCGGTGTGCTCCTCCGCAAGGCCGGCCCCGCCGATGCGCAGGGCCACCGTTTCGTAGAGCACCGGGGGAATGGCCAGGTAGAAGATGCGGTTGCCGCGAGCCTGGACGCCGCCATCCAAACGGCGCAGGAAGGCGGCCAGGTCATCGAACGAAGCGGGGTCAGCATAATCCAGCGGCCGGTAGTGAACCATCGAGGCAAAGCTCTCCCATCGCGCTCTTTCAGCATCGGATTGGGCTCCCGCAGAGGCGAGGAGCTTGTTGCGAAACTCGGGGCTCTCCATCTGAGTTCGGGCGCAGCCCACAATGCACACGGGCTCGGGGAGTCCATCATTCAGATAAAGGTTGAAAAGCGAGGGAATCAGTTTGCGCGCAGCCAGATCGCCCGAGGCTCCGAATATCACAATGGTGCAGGGTTCCAGTGGCCCTGCAGTCACGCACTGTCTCGACGAGAGACCGAGATCCTCCACTTCGCACAGGGCCATCGCCTGCTCATGAGGTTCAGCAATCTTGCCGCTTTGCGGTTCGAGCGCCTTCTCTTCCATGACTCGTCACTCCCCACATCGCCCCTGTCATGCTGTCGTCACCTTCGCAGGTGGCGAATGCCATCGGGTCCGGACACGATGACGTCCGTTGCCAGGCCTACGAAAAGCCCGTGCTCCACCACTCCCGTTTTGCGCTTGATCCGCTCGGCGAGCCCGGCAGGATCGTCGATGGGACCGAAGGAGCAGTCCAGGATGACATTACCCTGTTGCGTGATGAAAAGAGAGCCATCCTGCCTCTTCCGAACTGTCACGCGCCCGCCCAGACCCTGGAGGTACTCGACCTGAGAGCTCCATCCGAAGGGAATGACCTCCACCGGCACCGTCCGTCTGCCCCCCAACACCGGTGACATCTTGCTCGCATCCACGATGATCATCTCGCGGCGGCTGGCCTCGGCAACGATCTTTTCACGCAGCAGAGCTCCGCCCCCGCCCTTGATGAGGTTCAAGTGCGAATCCACCTCGTCGGCCCCATCGATGGTGACGTCGATGAGCGGATGCTGTTCCAGGGTCGAGAGCGGGATGGACAGCCTCTCTGCCAGTTCCTGGGTCTCCCGGGAGCAGGGAATGGAGATGATCCCGTGCAGCGTCCCCGAACCCAGGAGAGACGCCAGACCCCTGACCGCGAAAACGGCCGTGCTCCCATGCCCCAGTCCCACCACCATGCCCGATTCCACAAACCGGAGCGCGTAGTCAGCCGCTGCCTTCTTCAGAATGGATGAGTCCTGCTCCACTGCCGCCCCCTCAATCCAAGAGCTTTTCGGCTGCCTGAATCACCGCGTCGACCGTGATGCCGAGCTCCCTGAAAACCACTTCGGCCGGAGCACTGGCGCCGAAGCCATCCATGCCGATCACCCTGCCTTTGAGCCCCACATAATGCTCCCAGCCCAACCGGATGCCCGCTTCCACGGCCACACGCGCCTCGACGGAAGCGGGCAGCACGCCTTCCCGATAATCCGCGGGCTGCCCATCGAACAGCTCCCAGCTCGGCATGGCGACCACACGAACCTTCGCCCCCCCAGAGGCCAGCCTCCGGCCCGCTTCGAGGGCCACCGAGACCTCCGACCCGGTGCCGATGAGGATCAAATCGGGGAGCCCCTCAGCGGACTGCCACAAAACATACGCTCCCCGATGGAGTCCTTCCGCCGGTGCACAGATCGCTCGGTCCAGCATGGGAACATCCTGGCGCGTGAAGACCAGGGCCGTCGGCCCAGCCGCATTGAGAAGGGCCGCCCGCCAGGCTTCCACCGTCTCCAGGGCGTCGGCGGGCCGGATGACCGTCAACCCCGGCACCCCCCTCAGCCCCATCAACTGTTCGACAGGCTGGTGGGTGGGGCCGTCCTCACCAAGTCCAATGCTGTCGTGGGTGAAGACATAGATGACCCGGATCCCCATCATGGCGGCCAGCCGCATGGGGGGCCGCATGTAATCCGAAAAGGTGAGAAAGGTCGCCGTATAAGGGATGACGCCTCCATGAAGCGCCATGCCTCCAGCGATGGCCCCCATGGCATGCTCACGGACCCCGAAGTGCAAGTTGCGCCCTTCGGCATGATCCACGTCGAAATCGACATGGCCCGAGAGGAGAGTTTTCGTACTGGGAGCGAGGTCCGCTGAGCCGCCGAAAAGAGACTCGACGCGCCGGGCGAGCGCATTGAGCACCATGCCTGAGCTGACCCGGGTGGCCATGGGCTTGGAGCCGGGTGCAAAGAGGTCCTTGAGCTCGGCATCCCAGTCGGGAGGCAATTCTCCGGCAACCTCTCGCTCAAAGGCAATGGCTTCCCGTGGATGACTGCTTCGGTATCGTCCGAATGTTTCCTTCCAATCTCTCTCAGCCGCACGGCCGCGCTCTCCGGCACGCCCCATGTGAGCGCGCACGATTTCCGGAACGTGGAAAAGAGGTTCAGCGGGCCACCCCAGGGCTTCTTTGGCGGCTTGCGCATTGACCTCACCCAGAGGTTCTCCGTGGACCTTGGCAGTACCCTGGTGAGGGCTCCCATAGCCGATGATCGTCCGGCCAATGATCAGGGACGGTCGCTCAGTCTGCGAACGCGCCTCAATCAGGGCTTTTTCGACTCCTTCGAGATCCAGGCCGTCAACGGGTCCCAGCACTTGCCAGCCGTAAGCCTGGAAACGCTGCGCCACATCCTCCCGGAAGGCGAGGTCCGTCGAACCCTCGATCTGGATGCCGTTGTCGTCATAGAGGGCGATGAGCTTCCCCAGTCCGAGGGTGCCCGCCAGGCTCGCAGCCTCGCTGGCCACACCCTCCTGCAGATCCCCGTCGGAAACGAGAGTGTAGGTAGTGTGGTTCACGATCTCGAGACCCGGCCTGTTGTAGCGCCGTGCCAGCCATCGCTCCGCCAGGGCCATCCCCACCGCATTGGAGAGCCCTTGCCCCAGGGGGCCGGTCGTAACCTCCACGCCGGGGGTCGGGCCGTATTCAGGATGCCCGGGCGTTCGACTTTCCCATTGGCGGAAACGCTGGATTTCCTCCATGGAAAGGTCATACCCCGTCAAGTGCAGGAGCGCGTAGAGCAGCATGGACGCATGGCCTGCCGACAAAACGAATCTATCCCGATCCGGCCATCGGGGATTGGCGGGGCTGTGCTTCAGAAAACGGTCCCAGAGCACATAGGCCATCGGAGCCGCCCCCATGGGCGCTCCGGGATGCCCCGACCGAGCCTTCTGGACCGCATCCACGGCCAGGAAACGAATGGTATTGATACACAGCTGATCCACCTCCGCCTGCAAAGCCATCCTTCTCTCACCTCCCCGTGCCGTTTCGGTTCCATGGGCAGCCCCGGCGATCATTCGGAAGCCACCTCCGAGATCGGGTTCGATTCACACGCACGTCCCTTCAGGTTGAAGAAGAACTTGAGCTTCTTCCGTACGGACTCAGAAAAGAGCTTGGCCCCCAGGAGGCTCCCCGCAACCCTTTTGTTGATCTCGCCCAGCGTGGGATAAGGATGCACCGCGCCGGCAAGGGTGGAGAGCCTGATCTTGCCGTTCAGAACCGCGACCCACTCGCTGATGAGCTCCCCGGCGTGGGGTCCGAGGATCTGGACCCCGATCACGTTCTCGCGTTTGTCGACGAGCATCTTCAGAATGCCCGTTTCGCAGCCTTCAGCCAGTGAACGGTCGTTGTCCCTGAATTCCTCTTTCCAGACCCTGTAATCGACCTCGGCTTTCCCGGCGGCGGCTTCATTCATGCCAATGGAAGCCAGCTCCGGGTCACAATAGGTGGAGTGGGGAAACCAGGTGTAGTCCGTTTTGCGCGGGAGATGCAGAATCGTGTTGGCCACGATGATCCCGCCTTCGTAACCGGCGGCATGGGTGAACTGGTATCGCCCGATCACGTCTCCCGCGGCATAGATGTGCTTGCGGGAGGTGCGAAGCCTGGCGTCGACGACAATCCCACGGGAGCTGTAATCGACCCCGGCGTTGATCAAGCCCAGCCCCTCCACATTGACGGATCTCCCCAAAGCCACCAGGATGGCTTCGGCCTCCAGCCGCTGCTCGAACCCGTCGCCGTCTTCGAACACCACTTCACGGGCGTGACCGAGATCACGGACCTCCACGATCGCCGAATTGAGATGAATCACCACATCCTCTCGGAGGAGGGTCTCCATGACGGCATCGGCCATATCACGGTCCTCACGCGCCAGGATCTGGCCGGCCCGCTGCAGGACCGTTACCCGGCTGCCCAGCCGAGCGAAGGCCTGGGCCATTTCAATGCCGACGGGACCTGCCCCGAGGACCGCCAAGGACCGGGGGAGGGAGTCCATATAAAATATTTCTTTGTTCGTCAGAAAGGGCGTCGCTTCGAGCCCGGAGATTTCCGGAACGGACGGAGACGATCCGGTGGCGATGACCCACCGCCCTGCAGTCAGCCGTTGTCCATTGACCGCAACGGTATGCTCATCCGTGAAAGTCGCATCGCCGAACTCGACCTTGACCCCGAGACGGCAGAACCGCTCCACCGAGTCGTGGTGCTGAATCTGCTCGATCACGCTTCGGATTCTCGCCGAGACCTTCATGAAATCCACCGGCTGGGGGGCGATGTCCGGAAGTCCGAACCGGGCCGCGTTCCTCATCAGATGATAGACATGTGCCGTCTTGATGAGCGTCTTGCTCGGAACACAACCGTAATGAAGACAGTCTCCTCCCAGGCGTCCTTCCTTCTCGATCAGGACGGTCTTCGCGCCGAGCCGGCTCGCACCGGCTGCGACCGTCAGACCGGCGGAACCTCCCCCAATGATTCCGATATCATAGTCAAATCTGGCCATGGTCCTCCTCCTTATCAACACGGTCAGTCACAAGGGACTGCCGCCTGGCATCTAAGATAGGCACCATTCACAGCGATTCAGCTGTCCCCGGATCAACTTGCCCGAATTCTTGCGCGGAAGCCGCCCGGATTGAGGCCGGCGCTCACTCCTCCTCCGAAGAAATGTAAGTATCCTTTTGCGTGATTGTTGGTGAGGCACTGTCAACCTCGGCGCCCATACGACGCCGACAGTCGACACATGAGGATGGTCGAGAGAATCTTCCAGCCGGCCCGAACGACCCCACCGAATGTACCGCTGATCTTTGACTTGCCTCCCGCACGTACTCGATACGGCATGTCGACCTGGGCGATGCGCAGCCCGGCATCCAGTGCCTTCACCTGCATCTCGATGGTCCATCCGAACGTGGTGTCCCTCATGTTCAACCGCTCCAGGGCCTGGCGCGTGATGGCCCTGAAGGGCCCCAGATCACCATATGCATAGCCCCACAAAATCCTGACCAGGAAAACGGCCAGCCTGTTTCCGAACACCTGAGGCACGGACATGGCCTGCGGGTGAAGTCGGGGAGTGAAGCGGTTGGAAACAACCAGTTCCGCCCCTTCCAAAACCGGATCCAGAATCCTGTCCATGAGCTCTGGATGGTCGCTTCCATCGGCATCCAGGAATACCACGATATCCTCGTCGGCAAGGGCTGACATGGCCTTCAGGCAGGCATAGCCATAGCCCCTTCGCGGCTCCCGGACCACGACAACTTTGCGGCCATGATCGCTCGAAGCAGCGATCTCGTATGTCTTGTCCGTTGAGCCGTTGTCACTGACAATGACCCGATCCACGAAGGTCGGGATGTCTCTGAGAACCGAGGGAAGGGACTCGGCTTCGTTGAGGGCAGGAATGAGGAGAGCTACCGTCTTTCCCCGATACACCGACGCCTCCAGACATCAAAGGCCAGGCAGCCCAGCACCGGGAGATACTCCGCATAATGAACCCACTGGCTCTCCCTCCAGACACCGGACGCATGGAAATCGATGAGGACCACATAGGAAAGAAATGGCAGTGTCGTGAGCGCCAGTCCACCCAGCGTCCACTCAAGGGCCAAAAACGGAACCAGGTAAAGCAGGTACCACGGGAACACCGCAGGACCGGTCAGCACCAGGCCCATGATCGCCCAGCCGATCTTCACCGGTGCACTGCCCCGAGCGGACAAAATGTACCCCATGAGCCCAAGGAACACAACGATGCGCAAAATGGGAGCATGGCTTTTCAGCAGGTGCACAATGGCTGAATGGAGGGGACTGTTGAAGTCCATGTACAGGGAGTAGTCCACGAGGGACTTGAACATATCAGCCCCTGCAAGAACATACGGCGCAAAGAGAACTGCTGCCACGAGCAGGCTCCATCCTCCCCAGCGCATCAGGTCGAAGGCGGCAGCGCCAGGTCCCGCGCTCCAGCGGTCACGGATGAGGAGCCCGACAAAAACGGGCACAGCGGCTAGTGCGATGTACTTGACCAAAACCGCCAGCACCAGGAGTGTGCATGCCCGAAGAGGTGCGCGCGCGACGACATAACGGTAGGCCCCCACCAGGAATGCCATTCCCACAACGTCAACGTGCATGCCGACATACGTCTCAATCACCACGAGCGGGGATAGAAGGTAGATAAAGACGGCTCCGTCCCGAGCTCTCACCCTCCCCCCGGGAGCGCTCTCCGAGCAATCACATGAGGATGCTCCATCGGAGATCCTGGGGGAATTTAAGCCAGCCTGATCACCGGATCTCACTTTGTCCGAGGTTTCGGCCCGGAAGCCCGACACCCGAAAACCCGGAATGGTGAACTCTCTCGTGTTGATAGTCTGGAAAACCCACCAGGCCGCGAGCAGGTCAAAAGCCAGGTAGACAAGTCGAAGTCCCCAGAGGTGACTTCCCGCCAGAAGGTAGGCCGTAGCGAAGAGGAGCTGGGCAACGGGGGGATAGATGGTCTGTTGACAGGGATGGTTGATCTTGGTGTGAAAGGGCTCCTCGAGTGGGGTGAGCTCTTCGGCTGCCGGGGCGAACCGATAGGGGTTGATCCCATGCCACTGCACCTTGCCGTCCCACACGTAGCGATAGACATCGTCGGAGAGTGTTTCAGGGGGAACATCGAATAGCACGACCCTGCTGAAGATAGCGACCAGCAGGAGGCATAACACGAAGGGTCGGCTGTTCCAGGGGGCACGCGGCATCACCCAGACCACGAAAAGAAGGTAAAGAAGGCACAGGATACCGATCCAAACCAGGCCGGTCGCTATGGGCCGGGCCAGGAGAAGATAACGCAGGAAGAACCACGAGCCGAAACAGGCCAGGGCAAAACCGTAGGCAGGCCACGACCGCTCAGCGATTCTCACGGAGCACCTGGTTCCGATACGTGAGCAGGGTGCGCGGAGCGCCGCCGCCCGCCGTCTTCAGCCGCTCGAAAAGCTGCTCCAGGTCATCCAGCGTGTCTATGTCGTACCAGTGTGGGAGCACCTTGAAGCTCAAAAGGTCTTCAGCCAGAAGCCTGCACGTGTGGGAGAAAACCGAACCGGTGGACCATTCCACTCCCTCGAAAACACCGGAACGAAATCCCCCTGAACGGAACCCTACGAGGTAATACCCGCCGTCCCGCGCAGGACCGACGACAGCATCATGGGAATCCAGCGCCTCGAAACCTTCCCGGATGATAGCAGACGGCAGGTCGGGAATATCGCTTCCAACGAGCAAAGCCTGCCTGCAGCCCGCTTCAAATATTCGTCGAAAGGCGTTGGACATGCGCTCTCCCAGATCATCCCCCTCCTGAACCGCATAGCCGTATCCGTCACCCAGCCATGATCGGACCTCTTCGAGACCATCCGCCTCGGCCACCATGACCGTCACGGAATAAGCGGTGGCACGGCATGCGGACAGAACATCTTCCACGAAAGCCCGGTAGAGCTCGAGCGCCATGGCATCCCCCACCTTCAACGCCAGGCGTGTCTTCACCCTTCCGGTTCGGGGGGGTTTCATGAAGACAAGGATGACTCGCTCCATTGTCGTCATTCGTCCATACCTTTCGGATATCCCCTGGGCCATGGGGACTCGGAGATCTTCAGCCTGAAGATCTCCGCGATGATGTGTATTGAAGAAGTCCCTAATCTGATGAAAGCAGAAAACAGCGCCGGGGAATCCCCGTTCGCCCGGTTCATGAGTCGAGCAGGGGCGTCCAGACCGTGTCCGGGTTTGCTGCGTCGTGAAATTCCGTGTTGAAAGCAATCAGGAGTCCCGGCCGACTCCCGGTGTTCTCAATGGCGTGAGGCACGCCGGGCGGAAATGTGAACCTCAGCACACCGTCCTCCGGGACCACTGTGTCAACGACTTCCCCGCTCACACGATGCCGGACGAGTGCGGGGCCATAGACGACCACTGTCTCAATTCCCTTTGCATGGTGATGATTTCCGCGGACTTCTCCCGGAAGGGTCAGAACCACGTGCACGTTCTGCTGATATGACAGTTCGTCGCCCGACAGAGGCTCGAAGACGCAGCCCCGCGCGTCTCTCTTGACGGAGATCTCCTGAATTACAACCGCCATGATCTCTTCACCCATAACCTGACCTTCAGAGGATGACAGGCAAGTTCCAAGGTATTCGCGTCGTTCGTGGAGAGTATTCGTTTTCGACAGCGATGTCGAGAGGCCGGTTTCAGCACTGCCGTGAAAAGCTTGGAGGAGGGGAGGGTTGTCTTACATTGAAATGAGTGAGGGCCAGAGGCGCGGTCCAGTTCTTCTAACCGGCCTCTGGAGTCCTGGCATGCTCCTTTTATATCGTCTCAGAGGCCTCAATCGTCTGAGAGAAACGAAGGCTCCCCACACTTGCACTTGCACGAGCCTTTCTTGGCGGCGGCCTTGGAGCCTTCGGATTTGTTAAAGACCAGATCGGTCTCGGCATTGAACACGCCGTCCATCAGGAATTCAGCGGGCCGTTCAGCTGCATTGTGATAGACGGCCGCTTTTGCCCCGTACCGGATGATACCAAGTTTCTTCAAGAGACCAAGCACGCTCACTGTTTCATCCTCCCAATCTTTCGCTATCCATGAGTTTGCGGGATCGAGGTCCTTTCAACGTTTTGAGCATCCGATGCACGAGCCTACTGGTGATCCCACCCGTTCGACTCCATCTTCATTCCCCAGAGCACCGAAAGAACCCATTGACTGTTGCGGCCCGATCTGCGTCTGCCCAGTCGCTCTGCCACCGAGCATTCCGCGTCCTGCGTGCCGCTCGCTATTCTCTCGGCAGGAATGCGATTCCACTTGATGAAAGAAGGCATCAACCGATCCCGGGTGCGCTTCGGAATCCCAGCTGAGGCATGCCCAAACCTCAATGTGGGGCCAGCCTCGCTAAAAAGCTCTCAAATGCATGAGTGTTTGTACCGTTTATAAGCGAAAGAAGGAATTACAGGACGGCCTGTCGGCCTCTCTTCGCCTCGAGAACGACTCCTGGGGGCTCGCTTCAGCAATGGTTTCCTTGCGCATCTCGGGACAGGCGGAGGATTGGGCAGCCGTGTAACAGTGATTCGTGGCCATGATGAGCCGTGGTCAGGTGAATACTCAACAGTGCACGAGCAATGGCGCCCGATGGAAAAAATCTTCTAACATGACACTGAACGAGCATTTGACTAAACATTCTCCGATAAGCCGCCTGGAGGGCGCAGCCGGGAAAGCCCTGGACACCAAGCTCCTGGGTCAGGCCATCATCGAGCTGAACATCGCCCGAAAGAATTTCTCCATATATCCCGCCGGACATGCGCAGCTCGAACGCAGCATCGATCGCGCTCACGCAGTTCTGAATCGACTGCTTGAAACGGCTCCGGAGCTGACAATCGGTGTGGCCAAGGACTGCCTTTTTGTTGGCGACAGTTTTCTGGACAGGAAGAACCTTGTTTTCAAAGATTTTGCCCTCGCGCTCTACGGTCGGGATATCGCTGCCTTCACTTTCCTGGCTGGTCTCAACAAGGACCATATCCAGGGTTTCTGCCACGTTCTCACACGGGACACTTTTGAGATAAGGGAGGCGGGTGGAATCCTGCAGGTGATGCACGATGCTTCCATCAGCGGCATCCGCGTCCAGCCCGTCGACTTCTCCGGCCTGCACCTGACCGAGGAGCAGGAAATCCATACTGCCGGAAACAATGGAAAGCTCGAGTCCAGCACCCACGTCTGGCGATCATTCGTGACCCATCTTCTGAAGGGGCAGCTGGATTCACATGGAGAGCTGGAGCCTCTGGCCGATAGACGGAAGATGCACCCTTCCCAGATCGCTCAACTCCTCAACAGCGGCACTCTGAACCTCAAAACGGCCCTTGAGAGTTACGAAACCACCATCGCCAGATACGTCCGGAATAAGACAGCACACCCACTCCTCGAGAACTTCGTCGCCCTGCTGAAAGACCTCAACCCACTCCTGAGAAACCAGTTCCTGTCCGTGACTTTCGACCGCCTGGCCGACCAGGGGGATGAAACACTGCTCAGCCGCTTTCCTGACAACATCGTCGTCGAGATGCTGCAGCAGGCGAACGACGAGGGCAAGGAAATCTCTCCCACACTCCTCACTCTTCTCGAGAGGATCGCTCAGATTCCAGTCACTCAGCCCCCTGGTCTCCTCGAAAGGCCGCCAACCACATTCCGGCCCGATTCAGGCAACCAGCTCTCCAGGGAACAGGTCAAGAACCTGTTGCATCGCGAATCGTATGAGACCTACGTCGATGAGGACTACCGCTCACTACTGAAGAGTCTCATCACCATGGGTGAGCTTCCGAGCCCGGAGGCGCAATACAAGCCCTCTTCGATCCAGGCATCCGCGTGGCCAAAAGAGGCAACGGGAGAGAACCCACCTCCATGGTCAGCTGCGAGCCCTTGCCAAGCGGCTGTGAGTGAGCAGGAGCTTGACGTGCGTCTCACTCAGATCATGCTGGCTCTCATGGACAAGGCCATTGAGCCAGATGACTATCTCGTCTTCAGCCGCAAGATCGTCGCCGCCATTCCGGAGCATCTCTCCAGAGGTGAGATCGACCTGGTTCATGAGACTTTTCAGATTCTTAAGAAGCACTCTCGAGAGAAACCACCCTCGATGGGTCAACTGGCCGACGATGCACTGCTGGCATTCAACGGCCCTGAAGTAGTGTCGGCGGCTGTTTCAGCATTGGAAACCTGTCCTGATGACGGGCGAGAGCGGGTCCTTGGCCTGATAGCGGAGCTTGGCAAACCATGCATTCCCGAACTCATCAGAGTTTATGCCGATCAGGAATACCCAAGCCCCCAGAAGGCACTGCTGGAACTGCTGATCAGGTTGGGAGAAAGCACCCTCGAGGAGGTCCCTAGGCATTTTCATCATACCTCCGACCATTTTTTGAGGAATCTTCTTCTGCTCGTCCAGCGCATCGGAAACGCAGATTCCGCGCCGGCAATGCGGCACCTGCTCTCCCATCCCAATCGCCGGGTGAGGTGGGAAGCCTTGAGCGTCCTGCTGGAACTCAAGGATCCCGAAGCCCCGATTTATCTGCGTCGTGCGATCACATTCGCAGATCCAGATGAATCTCTGGGTGCGATCGGGCTTGCGGGATACTACCGCGTCACGGAGACTGCAGAGGACCTCGTCCAGATCATAAGAGTGAATCACATTGGAAAGACAGCCCATCGAACGAACATGGAAATCATCAAAGCGTTGAGTAGAATCGGGGACACACGAGTCCTTCCCCGACTGGAAAGGATAGCAAAGAAGTGGTGGTCATCTTCCCCCCGGCGACTCCGACAGCTGAAGATCAACCTGTTCGAATCCCTCGGGGGCTACCCGCTGGAGAGCCTGGGCGGTCTCATGGAGATCGGCAAGAGATCCAGGGACCCAAAGATACGAATGATTTGCAGTCGGCTGGGGGCATGAGACTTCCACTTCATCCTTTGGCCGAACAGCCAAGGCTGCCGAGAGGCCGGCGCGGGGCCGGCATGCCTGGAATGCGCCACGCCAGATGGGATGGTCATGAAAGAGTCCGTTTTTCAATCAAAGATGGTCAACATCATCTCCCAGTTCACCGCCGCCATCACAAACCTGCGGCTTTACTCCCATGCACACGCCCTCGTGAACCAACATGTTGGGAGGGCATACAACGAGCTTTCCCACATTCTGGATCTCCAGAACACCGTCACTGTTTTCACAGTGGGAGATGAGCTTGTTCTCAATAACCGTTCGTTGCTCGCGGGAGGCCAGACCGTCGAGAGGTTTGTCCGCATCATTCGCGAAAAGGGAGTGGAGAGAATCACCTTCTTGAAGGGATTGTCATGGGAGGAGTTCGAAGCTTTCATCGGGGATGTTGCATCGAGAGAAACCCCGGCTGTGCGTTCCTGGCCCTGTATCAAGCTCGGCTATGTCGAGATCAGAGTCACATCTGACGCGACGAAGCTCGACAGCCAACTCCTGCCTGAAGACACCAGGGAAGTCATGAGCATCCTGAACAGCATGGATGAGCGCGACATCGAAAGAATGAGAGAACTTTACCATCTGGTCGAAGAGCGCAAACAGATCAGCATGCGTGGCGTCGATGACTCGGTCAGAAAGCTCATCTTCGAGATCAGGAGGAACATCAACCCACTCAGCCTGCTCGCCACGGTCAAATGCAACGATGAATACACTTTCACCCATGTCGTCAATGTGTGCATCCTGACGCTCATCCAGGCCCAGAAACTGGGCTTTGGCGGCAGCCAGCTCTACGAGATCGGAATGGCCTCCCTTCTCCATGATGTCGGAAAGAATTTCATTCCCGAAGAAATCCTGAGCAAACCCGGCAGGCTGACAGCCGAAGAGCGAGCCGTCATCGAGACACACCCCGTCAAAGGAGGTCGCTACCTGATAGAGATGGGGAACGTCCCCAAGATCGCGGTTCTCGCCGCCATGGAGCATCATCTCCGTTTCGACGGAACAGGTTATCCGGCCGTGAAACCTGGCTGGAAGCCGAATATCGTCGCCCAGCTCATCACCATCGCGGATGTATTCGATGCCTTGAGAAGCCGCCGCTCCTACAGCGACCCCAAGCCGATGAGCCAGATTGTGGATATTCTGAACAACGAGAAAGGAACAGCCTTCAATCCCATCCTGGTCGAAAGCTTCCTGGATATCGTCGCACCGGAATTCACCATGCGCCGTTTCCCGGAATCGGGAGAGGTGGAGACGGTCGTTCCGGGAGCTCCATTGAACATTCAAGCTTCCCGCGAAACGTGCGTCATCAACCCTTGATCGTCCTACAGACTCCGCCGCTCACCTCGCCATGATATGCAGCTGGATGCTGATCAGATCGAACACCAGATGCATTCCCAGATGCTCGAAATAGCGGCTCGATCCATAAATGATTTCCCACTGAGTGCGATCGATGTCGAAGTGAGCCTCCGCCACGAAGGCTCCATCCGCCAGGTTGTTCAGAGTCGCGTCGAACGCGATGTCCCTCTTCAACCCGCGAAGCTCCAAGTCGCCCATCACTCGGACATTGGGAGCGCTCAAAGTCGGTTCTTCCACGAAATGCCCCGACTGAATGGTGAACCTGGCCATCGGAAATCTCTGCACGAAGAAGAAATCATCTGACGCCAGGTGCGCTTCGAGCACCTCCCTCAGCGGGTCGCCTGCGAGGCTGTGGTTGACAATGGATTGCATGTCCAGGGTGAAAGAACCGGTGATGCTCCCATCACGGATGCTGATGGATCCTTCGGACAACCTCAGAGTTCCGAAATGCCGCGTGTTGGGATTGCGCCCGACCCATTCGATGACACTCTTCTCCGTGTCCACCTTGTAGAGCCGGTCTTCCAATCGAAGGCCGGCTGTTTCGATCACGACCCCCGGGGCATCCCCTTCCAGCCTGCCACCCATTTCACGCCAGGATTTCATGCCCCCCGCCAAGGCGAATACATTGCCGTATCCCGCCCGGGCCAGTTTCTCCGCTGCAACCAGAGCCTCCAGGGACCGCTCGCTGGAACCGTAGAGAACCACGAGCCCTCCCTTGTCCGGCACAATTTCTGCCATCCTGTCGAGGAAAATCACCTGGTAGACGCAGGCATTCTGAGCTCCCGGCAGATGCGCACTTCGATAGTGCTCCTCAGGAAGCGTGTCGACGATGACCAGGTCCTTCTTCTCTTCGACCCAACCGGCCAGCTCCTTCGCCGTGATGACCCTGAACTCCCCGGTTTGTTCCATATTCAGGTCCTCCAATTCAACAGCACACGGGAACCGATGCAATGGACCCGGGTGAATGTTATGAGGCGATGGGCAACTGGTGATCATCCGGCAGCACCGGCCGATGAACGTCCTTACCGCCAGAAGCCTGCGGGGATGACGAACCGATAGTGCCGATGGGTGCTGTTATTATGCCCTACGCCTAATGTCAAAATAATAGGGGACCCGCCTGAGTCAAGGACACCCGCTGGCATGCACGAACCGCAACATCTCCGAGTGAGCATTTCTTCTTTCTGCGGCCCTGTTCTATCGAGTCGCTTCTAACGGCGCTCACTTTTGTGTATATCGATTCTACGGAAAGCGGACGGGGCGCCCAAGCTGTCTGCAGACGTTCAAAAAGAGACAAGATCCGACCTGGCTTTCGGGAGAGCAGGATGATTCCGCCAAAAGAGTTCATCAGGAAGATCAGCCCATTCTCATACCTATCCGATCAGGAGCTGAATTCCCTGATGGAGGGACTGGAGGTTGATCTCTATCCCAAAGGGAAGGTGATCCTCGAGAAGGGGCAGCGACGCACCCATGTCTACATGGTCTACACGGGGCTCGTTGGGCTTTTCGATGGGGAAACCCCCCTGGACTACTTCTCCCGCGGCGAGGTTTTCGGCGCCCTGAGCCTCCAGGGAGAACGCTATCTCCTGACCGCCAGGGCCATCGAGGAGACGGTCTGCTACCTGATCCCCGCCTCCAGCTTCCGGGAGGTGCTGGAGCGAAACGAAAGGTTTTCCTCTTTTTTTACCTCCTTCATGGGACGGAAGCTGCGATCCTTCAGATCCCTGGTCAAAGACAAGCGTCTCTTCAGAGAGGCGACGCTACGGACGAGCATCGATGGGATGGTGTCGAGGGATCCGGTGCTTTGCAGGCCGGACACAACGGTCTACGAGGCGGTAGGCAAAATGGAGCACGAACAGGTCAGCTCCATCGTGGTCACGGATGAGCAGAACCGGCCCCGCGGCATTCTGACCCAGGCGGACTTGCGAAGGGTCATTCTGCATGGAAACCGCGACGACCCGGTCTCGGCTTTCATGTCGAAGCCCGTGGTGACCATCCGGGCGGACGCAACCATCTTTGACGCACTGGCCCAGCTCGCCAAAACCGGGATCAAGTACCTGGTTCTGGTCCGAGCCAACCAGGTGGTGGGCGTCATCACGCGTCGAGACCTCGAAGTTCAGCTCGAGCCTGCGACCTCGGTCTTTGCGCTGCACCGGGGAATAATCAAGGCAACATCCCTCGAACAGCTGGGAATCCTGTTTTCGATGCTTCACAGCGCTATAGCCATGCTGGCCCTTCTGGAGCTCAACTTCTACGATGTCAGTCGGCTCATCACCGCCGTTCACGACCGGATCGTGGCCAAAGTCATCGAGTTGACGGGCGGGCAGCCCCTCATGGAGAACGCGGTCTGGGTTCACATGGGAAGCTCCGGCCGCATGGAGCAGATCATCGCAGCCGACCAGGACAACGGTCTCATCACCACAGTGCAGGAATCCCCCGAGTGGGCCAAAAGCGTCACGGAAGCACTCCATCACATGGGAATGCCCCGTTGCCCCGGCGGCTACATGGCCTCCAATCCCCTGTGGAACCGGCCGCTCGCCGAGTGGAAAGAGCTCTTCGGCGAATGGTTCGATAACCCGGTGCCGGAGCATGTCCGGTATCTGTCCGTGTTCCTCGACACGAGGGCCGTCCACGGACGGGTCGACCTCTACCGGGAACTGATGGAAACGGCTCGTTACCGCATCACGTCCAAAGCCATCACACTGCTGGCCAGCGATGCCGTCCAGATCGAACCTCCCCTCGGCATGTTCGGAATCATCTCCCGGCACCGTGAAGTGGATCTGAAGACCTACGGAATCTATCCCATCGTGAATGGAGTTCGGGTCCTGGCCGTCGACCACGGAATCGTGGAGGTGACGAATACCAAGGATCGCCTGGACGCCCTGCTCTCCAAAGGCGCGATTGAAACGACCCTTCACAACGATCTTCTGGAGGCGTTCGGCGTCATCCAGGATCTTCGGCTCCGGCAGCAGGCCAAGGCCATTCTGGCCCACTCCAAACCCGACAGCAAGATTCGAAGCAAGGAGCTGTCCGGCGTCGACCTCCTGGTCCTCAAGGAGTCGCTCAAAGTGGTCTCCTCCTTCCAGAAGATGCTCATGAACAAATACAATGTAGCCCGAAACACCTACTACAGCTGATGAGAATGGGCGGGAGGGGCTTCGGCTGCCGGAAGCTGTTTCCTTTGAATCCTGAGGTCGGAGAGGGTGGCGATGATCATAAGAAGAGCCGGTTATATCCATGCAGCTTGAAGAAGCCAGATTCTGTGCCATCGACGTCGAATCCACGGGACTCGACACCAGGCATGACGAGGTCATCGCCTTCGCCTCGGTTCCGATGCAGGGCCGAAGGATTCTCGCCGGCTCATCCACCTACATTCTGATCAAGCCGGAGGAGTACAAGATGGAGGCCATGAAGTACCATGGCATCAGCGGGGGGGATCTGAAGGCTGCGCCCGCTTTTGCCGACGCTTCCGAAGCCATCCTCAAGGCGCTGGACGGCATCCTGGTCGGTCATTCGGTGGAATTCGACTACCGCTTACTGCAGAGGCTTCTGAAACAGCAGCAGATCAAGCTGGAGCGGCAAGTCGTCGACATCGTCATGGTGGAAAAGTGGCTCTGCCGCAAAGCCGGCAAACTCTGCGTGGATCTGACCTTCGAAGCCATGATGGCGCGCTACGGCATCAAGGAAACTTACCGCCACAACGCCCTCGCCGATGCCTTCTTCTCCGCTCAGATATTCCAGAAACAGCTTCTATACCTTTCAGAGCGGGGAGTGGTCACCATGAGCCAGCTTCAGAAAGCTATGAAGAGTTACCGATACGCCCTGTGGTAAGATCGGGTGATGGGCCTGCCGCAAGGCCCCCGTCGAGTCATCAACAGAGACCGGGAGCATCTAGTCGTCCGTCATCTCACCAACCTTGATGGCGGCGAACTCGTTCATCAGCTGCTGAATGGTCAGGCTCTTTTTGTTATCGCCCTCCACGTCCAGAACGATCCTCCCCTGGTGCATCATCACGAGGCAATCCCCCAGCTCGATGGCATGCTTCATGTTGAGCGTGCCCACGCGACTTCGATGGTGGAATTCGCTTTTTTCCTGAAGGGGTGGGCCCATTTGAGCCGATTCTTCAGTTACACGGGATGGTTGCAGGAATGCAAAATCCACTGGAAACAACATATGGGCCTCTAATCTGGCTTGACTTTTGCTTATCCACTCGATCGGAAAGCGGAGCAATCATACGACATTTCATATCGGTTACAAGATTACTTGAATACGTGAAATTTAACTGACAGAAAGGCCTTTCTTTAATGATGTCCGGAAAGAGACTCCCTGCTCATCCTCGGTCGAGCCACCCGGCGACCGCTGAGCCTTTCCCCGCAGCACGTGCGTTTTCATTCTCTCCGGAATGCAGCGTCAAGGAGGAATTCCCATGAGTCCAACGATGTCCCCACAAGTCACCGCTGTGGCAGCTGTACCCCGAAACGTTTTGTGCCAACACTATTCACATTGCCTGGACCTGGCGGTGCTCAAAGGATGGCCGGGGTTTTCGTGTGAGCACTGCCAGCACTGCGAGCCGGAGCCTGCCAACGATACGGATCACTGGAAAGAACAGGCGGGGCGATGTCGGCTGCTCCTCGCAAGTCTGTTCGCCCCCAAGCCCCCATCCCGCAGGCGCAAATCCGTTATCCCCCCCCGGAATCGACACGACTTCCCCATGTCAGAGAAGGATCTTCACTGTCATGAGACAGAAAAGAGAATGGCGGACTGCATCGAACGTGGAACCATCCAACTGTCGGAAGCATTCCTGGTCCATCTGATGCTCCTCAATGAGAACAGGCCCCATGAAGAAATCTAGACCGATAAAGGGGGGGATTTTGCAGGTCAGAACTCTGGCGCCAAAGAGAATCCTCCCCTGAAACCATCCGCCCAACCCTGCGCCAGACAGCCCTGTCCTGACACGACCAGCCCCTTCAAAGCCTTATCAGGGTCTCCATCACCCCTTCGCAATCATCCCTGCACGTGCTCGACCTGACCTTCATTGCTTGCGGTCTGAGCGCAAAACATTTATTTTCCTCTGGAAAAATCAGGTCAAGGATTTCTTCCACCGTGACGTCGTCTTGAAATCAGAAGACCCTGTTGACCGCAGAGCCCACACAATGCGGAAGCTCATGAAGCCCGAGGTACATACATGGATGTAGTCTTCCTTTCACGACTGCAGTTTGCGCTCACAACGGCATTTCATATCCTTTTTCCCACCCTGACCATCGGGCTGGCCCTCTACCTGGTGATCGTCGAGCTCCTCTGGTTGAGAACCAGGAAAGAGATCTACTACCGGATGTATCGTTTCTGGGTTAAGATCTTCGCCATCCATTTCGCCGTGGGTGTCGTTTCGGGCGTGACCCTGGAGTTCGAATTCGGAACCAACTTTGCCAGGTTCTCCCAAGCCGTCGCCAACGTCATCGCGCCCCTCATGGCCTATGAAGGCATGACGGCCTTCTTCCTGGAGGCCGGCTTCCTGGGGATCATGCTCTTCGGCTGGAACCGGGTTCCTGCCGCCATTCATTTTCTCTCCACCTGTCTCGTGGCCCTTGGAGCTACCTTTTCGGCGTTCTGGATCATGGCAGCCAATTCCTGGATGCAGACGCCCGCAGGCTACTCACTGGTTGACGGGAAATTCATGGTCACCGATTTTGTCCAGGTTATCTTCAATCCGTCACTTCCAACCCATCTCACCCACATGCTTCTGGCCTCATACGAAACCGCCGCCTTCGCCGTTGCGGGCATCAGCGCCTACTATCTTCTGAAAGAAAGGCATCAGGACTTCTACCGCACGTCGCTCGGCCTGGCGCTGGTCATGGCAGCCGTGGTGTCCGTGTCACAGGCGGTGGTCGGAGACCTGAAGGGTTTGGTGGTGGCCGAGTACCAACCGGCCAAACTGGCGGCCATGGAGGCTCACTGGGAGACCAACCACGAGGGTGGGGCAGGCTTCGTCGCCTTTGCCGTTCCCGACATGGAGGCCGAGAAGAATCATTTCGAGATCAAGATCCCGAACGGACTGAGCCTGCTGATCACCCATTCTCTGGACGGACGGGTTCAGGGCTTGAAGGACTTCCCTCCTGACGAACGCCCCAATTCGCTCATCACTTTCTGGTCTTTCCGGATCATGGTGGGCATCGGCTTCATCTATGTGGCTGTCATGCTCTGGGCTGCCTGGCTCTGGTGGAGGGACAGATGGTCTGTTTCCGCCGGCTTTCTGAAAGCGCTGGTGGCGATTCAGCCTCTCGGGTTCATCGCCACCGTTTCGGGCTGGGTTACGTCGGAAGTAGGCCGACAGCCCTGGGTGGTCTACGGTCTCATGCGCACGGCAGACGGGGTTTCTCCGATTCCCGCCGGAAACGTGATCTGGTCCCTCACTCTCTTCATGCTATTCTTTGGGCTCATTGGAGCCAGCTACTTCTATTACGTCATCAAAACTTTGAATCGGGGACCTGACCTCAGCAGTCCAATTCCTCCCGTTCAGCGCCCGACGGGAATGCTGCCGCCCCATGGTTCTCTGGAAAGCTCGGAGGGAGACTGATGGACCTGGTTCACGTGTGGCTTTGCCTGGTCGGTCTGGTTATCATTCTTTACGTCATTCTGGATGGCTTCACACTGGGAGTTGGTTTGCTCTTTCCCTCGGCCCGCACCGAAGAGGAGCGTGATGTGCTCATGGCGAGCATCGCTCCCGTCTGGGATGCCAATCAGACCTGGATCGTGTTCGGCGGTGGAGCCCTGTTCGCCAGTTTCCCCATGGTCTACACTGTGCTTTTCAGCGCCCTTTACGTCCCTCTGCTGACCTTCATTTTCGGCCTGATCTTTCGAGGCGTGGCTTTCGAGTTTCGCGCCCATTCATCCCACAAGATCACCTGGAACCGGGCTTTCTTCGCGGGGAGTCTCGTGGCAGTCTTTGCTCAGGGGATCACCCTCGGCGGCTACATCTCGGGGACGAAGGTCGCGGGCGGCGTCTTCGCCGGAGGCGCCCTGGACTGGCTGAATCCCTTCACGTTCATGGTTGGGTGCGCCCTCATCGCGGGGTACCTGCTTCTGGGGGCCACCTATGTTGTCCTGAAGACAACGGGAATCGTCCAGGAAAGAGCGTATCGCCAGGCCTTTGTTTCGGCGCTGGTGGTAGCGGCATTCATGATCCTGGTGTCCGTCTGGACGCCGATACACGATCCCGGCATTCCCCGGCGCTGGTTCAGCGAACCGAGGGTCTATTTCATCTGGAGCTTTCCCCTGCTGGGCCTGTTCGCGTTTTTTGCGCTCATGAGGGGATTGCGGGCACGCCGGGAGAGCACACCCTTCTTCTGGAGCATCGTGCTGTTCATCTCGGCGTATCTCGGTCTTCTTGCCGCTCTCTATCCTTATGCCATTCCGCCGAGCGTTACCGTCCAGCAGGCTGCGTCGCAACGGGAGACTCTGATCTTCACCCTCTGGGGTGTGTGCATCGTGCTGCCGGTGGTCCTCGCTTACATCATCTACAGCTACTGGGTATTTCGGGGCAAGGTCGTCGCCGGAGAGGGCTATCACTGAATGTCGCCGGCCCCCCGGCCGTAACGTCGACTCAAGCTTCGGGGCTATGAGAGTGCCCAAGCCCAGGAGCCAAGGAAAGGAGCGTCATGATCCTCGATGACTCCTCTTCTTTGGGAAACATCGCGATAGCTCGATCTGGGGACGCTCCGCCCCTACAACCCCAGCATATCTTTTCTCAGGCTCGCCTGGGCGGGTTTTTCGCACAGCCAGATTCCAAACAAGGCCTTTTTGAATTCCAGCCCCTCGATCACTCTGGAGAGATTCCCGTTCTTATAGATTTCGGTCCCTTTGCCGGGACTGTAGACAAAGGTGTAGAAGTCACCCTTCTGGATCCTGTCTTTGAAAACGCCAATGAAATCCTCGATCTCGCTCTCGAGGGATGCGGTCTTTCCGCCCAGGGAGTTGTTGAATCCTTCACGTGTCGCACTTTCCATCTTTTCGCTCGTGATGAGGCCGGATGTGATGCGCAGCTCGATGGCCATGGATTCATCAGCCTCCATAATCTTCCCCGGGTTGCAGCTGCGTGATTGAAGATAGAGGCTTCCAATGTAGACGACCATTCCAAACCGGGTGCGTTTGCCTCCTCCATTGAACAGCAGTTGCGTGTTTCCGGCCTGAAGGGAATCGGGCAAATCAACCCCTCCGATCTCCCTGCCCACTGCCGTGCCCACCATGTATACCAATATCAGAATCACACCGAGATACGCTCTCTTCATCTCCCCTCCCCCACTTGACACTCTCTCACCGCTCCAGGCTCAACCGCCCCGGGGACGACACCGCTGCCTCTCCGGCTCTCGCCAGGTCTGCTGCACCGACTGCGCCGCGATTCGGCCGCTCGGTCCACACCTTACCGCCGGAACAAAAGCCGCGTCAAGCTTGTCGATTTGGGCATTCATCCTGTTACCGCCACGCACACTGGAGTACTGCCCAATGATCTGCTATGCTGCCACGCAAAAACCCCTTGAAACTGAACGGATCTCGGAAGGGAAGGACAGCATGAGCCTCATCGAAGGAGGAAGCGTTCTGATAACAGGTGGGGCTTCGGGCATCGGCCGCATCATGGCGGAAATGGTTCTGGAAAAGGGAGCCCGCAGCCTCATTCTCTGGGACATCGATTCCAGGGGACTGGACACGGCGGTGAACGAGCTGAGATCGATTCAGCCGGAGGTACACGGGCATGCGGTGGATGTCGCCCAGATTGAGGAGGTCGTCCGGGCCTCAAAAGAGGCGCAGAAATCGGCCGGCGGTGTGGATATTCTCATCAACAACGCCGGCATTGTCGTCGGCAGGTATTTCCATGAGCACACCCATCGGGACATCGACCGCACCATGAGCATCAACACGCTGGCTCCGATGCACATCACGCTGGAATTCCTGCCTCAGATGCTGCGGAGAGGGAGCGGGCACATCGTGAATGTTGCGTCTGCGGCCGGAATGGTCGCCAACCCGAAGATGTCGGCCTACTGCGCGAGCAAGTGGGGTGTCATCGGGTGGTCCGATTCGCTCCGGTTGGAGCTGGAACGGCTGAATCCGGGCGTGAAGGTGACGACAGTGGCCCCCTATTACATCGACACGGGGATGTTCGCCGGCGTCAAGTCGCTGATCCCCATTGTCAAACCCCGGGTGGCGGCGCAACGGATCATCCGGGGCATCGAAAAGGACAAAATCTTTGTTCGAATGCCTTTCATCGTCAACCTGCTGCCTTTCGTCAGGGGGATCCTGCCACTGAGATGGTTTGACTTCGTCGTGGGCAGGGTGTTGCGTGTCCACTCAACCATGAATGAATTCACGGGGCGAAGGGCTGATTGAGCCATGAAGACGCAGGAGATCCTGAAGAGGCAAAGGGAGCTCTTTCAGAATAACGGCACTCGCAGCATTCCGTTCAGGATTGCACAGCTGGAGAAATTGAAGGGGATCCTCAAAGGGCACGAATCGCTCCTTTACGATGCTATTGCACTCGACTTCGGAAAGTCCCGTTTCGAGACCTACATGACGGAGCTGGCCCTTATTTACGGCGAGATCAACCTGGCCATCCGAAAGCTGCCCGCCTGGTCCAGAAGAAAGAGGGTGCCCACAAATCTGGCGAATCTGCCCGCTCGCAGCAGCATCATCCCCGAACCTTACGGTAATGCCCTGGTGATCGGAGCCTGGAATTATCCGTATCAGCTCTCCCTCATTCCTGCGGTTTCAGCCATCGCGGCGGGCAATACCGTGATCGTGAAGCCGAGCGAACTGGCTGCCAATGCGTCCAGGGCCATGGCCGATCTGATCAACGACGCCATGGATCCTTCGCTCTGCTGCGTGGTGGAGGGCGGCGTCCCGGAAACGACAGAACTGCTCCGGGAGCGTTTCGACAAGATATTCTTCACGGGAGGCGTGTCCGTCGGGAGAATTGTCTACGAGGCTGCGGCCAGGAACCTGACACCCGTAACGTTGGAGCTGGGAGGGCAGAGTCCCGCCATCGTGCTGGAGGACTGCCATCTGACCATGGCCGCCCGGCGAATCGCGTGGGGTAAATTTCTCAACGCGGGCCAGTCCTGTGTGGCCCCCGACCATGTCTGGGTGCAGCGCTCCATCCAGGAGGCTTTCCTCTCTGAGCTGAGGACATGGGTGCGGCGTCTCCATCAAGATTCAGGTGGAACCCGGGACAATCCTGTGAGGATCATTTCTGACAAACACTTCGATCGGCTGGTCGGATTGATCGACCGGGAGAAGGTTTTTCTGGGAGGTCATACAGATCGTGAAGAGCGCATCATCGAGCCCACCGTGCTCAAGGATGTCGCACCGGAAGATCGAGTCATGGAGGACGAGATATTCGGCCCCATCCTCCCCGTGCTCTCCTTCGAGGACATCGAAAAGCCCATCGCCCACATCAAGTCCCGGCCACGCCCTCTGGCGTGCTACATCTTTTCGGAATGCCGCCGGACCATCGACAGAATTCTGACGGAGGTCCCCTTCGGGGGCGGGGCGGTGAACGACGCGGTTCTGCATTTCACAAATCCCCACCTGCCTTTTGGAGGAGTGGGCGCCAGCGGAATCGGCAGCTATCATGGCGAAGCCGGATTCCGGGCCTTCAGCCACTCCAAGAGCGTCCTGGACAAACCCTGCTGGTTCGAGCCTTTCCTGAAGTACCCCCCCTATACCTTCATCAAGCAAAAACTGCTCAAGCTTCTCCTTGAATGAGAGGCCGATTCAAAGTAAACAGAACGCAGCATCGGAAATGAGCGATCCCTGGCATCTCTTCATGACGGTAAGCTCGATGCCCCTCTGCTGCGAAAGCGGGCAGAATGAGGAGGCCAATCCCGAAGGGTTGACCGAATTCCGCCAGGTCTTCGCAGGGAGCCGCATCCAGCTGGCTCCATGGTATCACTCGAGAATGCACGAAATGTGGGGGGTCGTTTTCAGGCAATCCAGAAATCCATAGGAGGAGGCGCTCATGTTCAAAGAATTCAAAGAATTCGCAATGAAGGGCAACGTGGTGGACATGGCGGTGGGTATCATCATCGGTGGCGCATTCGGCACCATCGTCAAGAGCCTGGTGGACCACATTCTCATGCCGCCCATCGGCCTCCTTCTGGGGGGCGTGGATTTTTCCAACTTCTTCCTCCTCCTCAAAGACGGCAATACCCCGCCACCCTACCCCGCTCTTGCCGACGCACAGGCCGCAGGTGCGGTCACTCTGAACTACGGCCTTTTCATCAACGCGGTCATCAGTTTTGTCATTGTGGCCTTTGCACTGTTCCTGCTCATCAAGGGGATGAACCAGCTCCGGCGCGAGCAGGCGGCACCGGCTGCCGACCCCACCACGAAAGATTGCCCCTTCTGCCACACGGCGATCCCCATTCCCGCGACGCGGTGCCCGAACTGCACGTCTCAGCTTTAACGGCTCGAAAAAGCTTCAAGCCGGGGAGCATGAGTGGATGGGGAGCCCGGCGTGCTCCTGAGGACGTTTGATCTGTCCCTCGCACCCAAGTTTCCGGTCTCAAAGCACTTGCGCGGGCAGAGGAGAGAAGGCCATTCCCGCGCGGCATGGAGGTTCAGACCGTGAAGCCGTACAACCCGGCGTACTTGCCCTTGAGATAGTCCGTCAGATACCCGGAATTCAGCTCTTCGCCGGTCACCCGGCGCACCAGGTCCCTCGGGCGATACCGGCTGCCCTCGCAGTGGATATTCCGGCGAAGCCAGGCCAGCAGCGGTGCGAAGTCGCCCCGGCGGAAAGCCTCCTGAAAGTCCCCGATCTCCTGCTCGGCGCAATGATAGAACTGCGCCGCATAAAGATTTCCGAGTGTGTAGGTGGGAAAATATCCGATGGCCCCCGAGGACCAGTGGATGTCCTGCATGACGCCGCTGGAAAGATCAGGTGGCGTCAATCCCAGGGTTGCCCTCATCTTCTCGCTCCATATTTCGGGGAGATCCGAAACCTTCACAGCATTCCTCATGAGATCGCGCTCAATCTCAAAGCGCAGCAGAACGTGGAGGTTGTAGGTCACTTCGTCGGCCTCGGTTCGGATGAGGCTGGCTTGAACTTCGTTGATGGCGAAGTAGAAGGCCTCCATCGGAATCCCGGCCAGGGAGTCGAACTGTTCGCGAGCCTCGTCATAGAAAAACTCCCAGAACCCGAGGGAACGCGAGACCATGTTTTCCCACATGCGCGACTGGGATTCATGAATCCCGAGTGACACCGAATCTCCCATGGGCGCCCCCCAGTGCGCCACCGGCAGACCAGCGTCGTAGAGGGCGTGCCCCGCCTCGTGGACCGCTCCGAACAATCCCTGCCCAAAAAACGATTCGTTGTAGCGGGTGGTGATGCGCACATCCCCCGGCCCGATGCCCACCGTGAAAGGGTGAGCCGTGGGATCCAAACGACCGGCTTCAAAATCGTAGCCGATGCGCTCCAGGACGCGCCGCGCAAAAGCTTCCTGCCGATCGGCCGGAAAGCGGGATCGAAGGATTGAGGTATCGGGCTTGCGGCCGCTGCCCATGATCCGCTGAAGCAGCTCGACGAGATCCCGGCGAAGCGCCGAAAGGATCGATGCCAGGCCTGCCGCCGTCTCATCCGGCTCGTAGCGGTCGATGAGCGCGTCATAGGGCTCCCCGACATAGCCCAGGTGTTCGGCCTCTTCCCGTTTGAGCGCGACAATGCGTTCCAGGCAGGGTCTGAAGTTTTCCCAATCATTGCGAGGTCTCGCCTGCTGCCAGCAGGTCTGCCCTTCGGATGCCGCACGGGCCAGCTCCACCGCCAGTCTTTCGGGAATTCGAACAGCCTTGTCATAGGCCCGCCTCCACTCCCGAATGTTGACAGCCTCCACTGAGAGAGGATCTCCGACCAGCTCGGACGACTCAACGACATCCAGCTTTTCGCCAATGATCGGGTCGGTTCTCCGGGCATGGAGCAGCCGTGTGAGGACGGCCGACTGTTCCGCCCGGTGGGCATGCCCTTTGCTCGGAATGACCGTTCGCTGATCCCAAACGAGCAGACTGCGGATGGAATCGAAGACGCCCGTCTCCTTGCTGTTGTCCAACAGCCATTGGTATGCATCTCGATAACTCAAAGTCTTCCTCCCGGACCTGGTGTTGACTGAAGTGGATGAGGCGGAGAAAAGCAAAAGGGCTTGAGATGTGGAGCCCGTCTCCACCCGTCACGGTGGAACGGCCGCTTGTGAATCCTCGACTGGCGGTTGCGTCAAAATTTCAACCAGTCGTGTGACCGGCCATCGTCCGTCCATCGGCTCCACTGAAAAGCCACCTCCTCACACAAACTGAGTACACCTCCCCACAATTGTGTACCCGAATTGATCGTCAATCCCGCATGCGTTTCCTATGAAAAGCCGGGCACAACGTCACCCCCGCGTGCTTCCGGCGGAAGTCCAGGGTCTTCAAAAGGCAAGAATCCCCGCCAGAGACATGCAGGGATGACGTGTGATGAACACGGTGAATATGGACACCCTTTTCGGTGGGCCCTTATTAGGACAAGCAGATACCGATTTGAAAGAGAATACAACGAATGGAACGGTTCTTGCCTGGATCACAAAGGGCTTCAAGCCCAGAACGTCGGTCTTTGGGGAGATCAGGACCGTCGCCATGGCACAGTCCATGTGCAGGGAACAAGGTTCATATGCTTTGCACGTCATCCCCCGTATGCTTCCGGGAGGGATCCAGGCATCTGAAGCCCTTTGGATTCACGCCGGGAACGTTGTGGGAATGACCATTCGATCAGTCATTCACACGCTCCACTATAAACCGGCAGACCAGAGAGGTGCAACGAAATGGGCAGCAACAACGTCATTTTCCTGGAAGTCATCGAATGGCTCGACCCGTCGGGGAAAGCCATCGTTCACCGCATCCCCGAAGAGGGCTCCGGGGAGATCAAGTACGGCGCGCAGCTCGTAGTTCGTGAGAGCCAGGCCGCCGTCTTCTTTTACAACGGAAGAGCTTACGGAGCCTTCGGCGGCGGTCGCCACACCCTGAAGACCGCCAACATTCCGCTGCTCACCAAGGTCCTGAGCCTGCCCTGGGGCATGACCAGCCCGCTCCGGGCCGAGGTCTATTTCGTCAACCTCAAGGTGTTCACCAACCTCAAATGGGGGACCCGCGATCCCGTGGCCTTCAAGGACTCCCGCCTGGGGCTGATCCGGCTGCGCGCCTTCGGCGTCTTCAACGTGCGGGTCGTTCAGCCCATGCTGCTCATCAACAGCCTCGTGGGGACACAAGGGTTTTACACGACGGAGGAGATCGAGGAGTACCTGAACCGCGTCATCGTGTCCCGGTTCAACGATCACCTCGGGGAGAAGCTGGATTCGGTCATCGATCTGCCGGGGCAGTACGACGATCTCTCATTGGGGCTCGCCGCCCGTCTCCAGGAGGATTTCCGCCACTTCGGCCTCGAGCTCTCTCAGCTCTACATCAACTCCATCACTCCTCCTGCGGACGTACAGCAGGCCATCGACGACAAGAGCCGTCTGGCCGTATTCGATGACCTCAACCAGCTCATGAAGATGAAAATGGCCATGGCCGTCGAGAAGGCATCGGCCACACAGGGAGAGGCCGGTGCCGGGCTGGGCATGGGAATGGGGCTCATGATGCCGGCCATGGCGGCCCAGTGGGCGCCCCCCGTATCGTCGGAAAAGCCCGGGGATGAATCGATGGCCTGTCCGGAATGCGGAAAGCCGGTCCCCGGAGAGTCACGATTCTGTCTGCATTGCGGCCATCAACTTTTGATTTTCAGCCGCTGCAGCCAATGCGGCAAGAACCTGCCGCCGCATGCCCGATTCTGCTCACGGTGCGGCCAGGCCGTCGAAGTCAAGCCGGCGCCCAGAAAATGCAGCCAGTGCGGCACCGACAATCTGCCCGAGTCGGTCTTCTGCAACCAGTGTGGCGAGCGGCTACAGTCATGACCCCCGAGATCCCCATCGAGATGCGGTGTCCCCAATGCAGCGCCCCCGTCACTCTGGATGAGAGTGACCGGATCCTTTCCTGCAGCTTCTGCCGCGTCCGCCTATGCCTCTCCTTCGATGGTGCGCCGAGATACCGCCTGACCACACCGGACCTTCCCGATGAAAACCTGATTTATGTCCCCTACTGGCGTTACAGGGGAATATCATTCTCCGTTCAGGGAATGGAGATCCAGCACAGGGTGGCCGACAACTCACACCTGGCGGTTTCCGTCCGCGGCCTTCCACCGACTCTCGGCTTTCGGCCCCAGGTGTTGAAGCTCAAGCCGATGGTGCCGGGGAGAGGGAACCGGTTTCTGCAGCCCCAGCGGTCCTTCGAACAGGCGCGGAAGAGCTCGAATGGGTCAGGAGGGTCAGGCGTTGATCCCGGAACCGCTCTGGAGCAGCCGAGGACTTACGAGGCCCTCATCGGTGAGACGGTCCATCTGGTCTTTTCTCCGATCTCAACCACAGAACAGGTGCTGTGGGACCCCATCGTCCGCCGACCGCTGGTGGGAGCCGACACTGCGTCCCTGGGTCGGATGTTGCTCGACAAACCACTGGATGAGTCCCTCCAGTTTCTTCCCATGATCTGCCCAAAATGCGGATGGGATCTCGCAGGAGAGAAGGACACCCTGATTCCGGTCTGCAGAAACTGCCACACCCTTTGGGACTCGCGAAAGGGCCGGTTGACCGAGCTGACCTTCGGCGTCGAGTCCGGCGGCAAACCGGGAGACATTTGTCTTCCGTTCTGGCATATCCGGGCCAGAAGCCCGGAACTGAACCTCGAGACACATGCCGACCTCGTTCGGCTGGCCAACGTGCCGAAGGTAGTCCAAAACCCCATGGAGGAGCGCAGTCTCGGGTACTTTGTTTCAGCGTTCAAGGTGCATCCGCAGCTCTTCCTCCGCCTGGCACGCACCTTCACGCTCAACCAGCCTGCTGCGGAGCCCGGCGATGAGCTCCCCCGGACGCCGCTCCACCCCGTCACCCTCCCCCTCGAAGAAGCGCTCGAAACCCTTCCCATCCTGGTTGGCTCCCTGGCCGTCCCCAAGAAGACCTACCTCCCCAGGCTCGGCCGGCTGTGCTTCAGTCACCTGGGCTCCCTGCTGGTTTTCTTCCATTTTACGCTCCGGGGCAGCGAGCTGCTCCAGCCCGACCTCGGGATCAGCATCAGCCGAAACGCCCTCAACATGGGCCGCCTGATCTGAGTGCCAAGCCGCAGCATTTTCATGAATCCAGCCCTTCCATTCAGGCTCTGCGGCCGCCTTCGCGATACCCCGTCCCACGTACTCGTCTCCTCCGAGCTTGAAGCCAACGTTCGAGAATTCCACTATCCGGCACCTCAGCCGCAGCGTTCTCCGGAGACCGGCCGGTGCGAAGCTGGCGGCGTGTCCGCAGGCCGGAACACGGGCTTCCCCTCCCCTAAAGCCGCGCACGTGGAGCATGCCGACGTCGCATTTCCCCGCCTGCGGAAGCTCATGGGGAGAGAGCCTCCTTTGGAAGGCGGCAAACGAAGAAGATGCCGGTATATACAAGAGAATGTCGTCTATCAGCATCGTTGCAGAACAACTGCCGTTTCATAAAGAGGCGTCTGTTTCTTGGTCTTGGCGGCGCGCACCGATGAGTCGACGATGCTCGATCCCGTTCGCTTGGTCCTCAAAAGGATTATGTCTTTCTTCTTGAGGCCTGCCAATTCACCGATGCCGGCGAATATTTCGTCGGTTTTTATTTCCACACCCTGCAAAATGCTGTTGCCTATCACCACAACGGCTGTGCCGCCAGATTTCAAAAGCTTGCTGACGATCTGACAGAATCTGTATGAATCATTGAAGTACGTGGCTGCGTAGTTGGCCCAGCCATGTCCGCCGTATGTCTTTTTCTCGGGGTTCACTTCCCTGAGAAAGTTCTTCGTCGACATCAGATGCTTTCAGGTTCCTTGCGGACAGCTTTACTTTGCATGCGAGGTGGGCATACGGGTTAATCTCGAAGCCGATTACATTGTAACCGTGCATCATTCCTTCGGTCAGGGTGGTGCCCACGCCAGCAAAAGGGTCAAGGACGGTTACTTCCGATGCCGGGACAGCCGGATCGAGGTAGTTCTTGAAGCAGTCCTCAACAAAGTTTGAAGAGAAACCTGCGATCCAGGGAACCCACCTATGGAAGGGCAGCTTCTTGTTTCCGTTGAAGGCCGAATCTCTGAAAGAGGCTGTCTTTTCTTCGTAAACTGCAGAGCCATCGTTGTGATAAAGGTGGAGCTGCACGGGCTGGCGGGATACCTGTTTTTCGGCAACGGCTTTAATCTTCTGGATGTCTTCTTCTGTGAAGATCCTCCACCCGTTCCTGTCTCGTTTGATTTCGGCGAATCTTCCCTCAAGCAACCAGCGCTTCAAAGTGATCGGTGCAACTCCGATCCGATTAGCCGCCTCAGTCAGAAACCATGTGTCACCCGGCACGGAAGGTCTCCTTTTGTTCATCAAAGAGAACCGTATCAACCAGTATCATGGACCCGCGGTTTCGATCAACGGTTTTGACTAAGTTGAAAAGATACTATTTGTGGGATGGGGGTATCCCCGGTTTCCGTTAGCAGGCGTGATTTCTTGACCGGTAGCACGACTCCAGTGCGGTCGGGACTGTTTCACGGAAAAAGTCCAGAAAAAGGGACTGGTTAGAGCTGACGAAGCTCTTCCATGAAGTCTTGCATGACTTGATCGATCTCTGGGTAAATCTTGACAGTCGAGAAATGCTCTTCCAGATCTGTGAGTATCTGCTCGGGCGCGCGGGCATCTTTCATACCGGTGTCACGGTGTGCCCAGTCCCGGCCCGGGTGTAGGGTATCCCAAGGAGAGCGGAGATTCGAGCGAGTGCGAGGATCGTCACCGTGCTTTCCGAGCCCATAGCAGATGTTTGTTTCATTGTTCCAAACGGGCTGGAACAGATGAATGAGGTAGTCCTCAGCCGCTCCCTGCCAGCCGCTTTGCACGACAAGGGCCCTGTATTCAAAGTCTTTTACGTCGAGGGTTGTTTGAGCCTTCCCGATGTTTCGCAGATGGTCCTTGAGGCGGCGGGATAGCTTTTGGCCTTGCTCAACGGGAGTCTTGGCCGTGTCCGTTTCCGGGTCAGCTTTGCCGACATAGACGGGTGTTTCGGTATTCCGGATAGGCGTGTAAGGGGGAAAGTCGCCGTTCTAGTAAATGGCATAGATCCCCGATCCGTAAAAGAGGGCGACCTCCGTTAGAGGTACGCGAGGTTGCGCTATCATGGCCAGAGCGATGAAGCGCCCCACAACAGCGGGATTGCCTGGATCGAAGATGAAATGCGGTTGCTGTACTGGATCGAGTTCCCGCAGAAGGAGATCCATCCGCCCCATTAGGTCCCGGATATTAGTGTCAAGTCTGCGACGCACATTGGTGGAAGGAGGTGCCGTGCTGGCGGTTTCAATGAGGACGTCGATTTCCTGGCGCAGTCTGCCGATGATTTCCCTGAACGGATTTTGGGCACGTCTGCTGGATGTCATGTCCCCCCTTTGTGCATGGTCTCATTCGTTAATCCCGATCACCAAAGGATGCTTCATGGTTACACGGGGACAACATTCTCATGCGGACCTTGCCAGATCAGAGAAAAACGAAGGCCGCGTTGAAGCGGCCCGGCTCTGGCGATTATGGGTTGCTATGATGTCGATTGGCGATGCTGCGCGTTACCCTGCCGGGCCCGGAACATTCCAGGGAAGTCTCGATAGCCTGTGCTACCATCTTTCAGGCTAAGATGGCCATCATTCCCGTCTCTTCCGAGTGCACGCTTTGTTCCGCCGCCATTACGGATGCCTGATTTCGTGTGGCGCAGGAGCGGCGTAGGAGGCAAATGCATCAGCCAATTGAGAATCTTGGCCATGACGCTCACCCCCTTCCATCGTATGTGGCCAGCATTTTATTCGAACTCGTCCGTCAGCGCAATCTCAAGATGAAGTGGAACCTTGTCAGGCAAATCGGCAGACTTTTCGGCTGGTTATTTTCTGTCGCCGGCACATGATGACATACAACGTACCGGATCGGATAAACCGCTATCCAGAAAGTTCCTCGAATTGGGTGCCCGTATAGTGTAAAGGAGACCAAAAGACTGGGCATGAGGAAAAAAGCCAAACGGGTCGGAGCGCGCTGGGATGGCTTTGCAGGATCTTCCCCAGGGATTGCCGATCAGCGAAGAAGACTGGAAGAAGACGCCTCCCCCTGGCCGGCCTTTGGTCTTGCATCAACACAATCTGTAAGTCGGAATTGGGTATGGCCATTGGCCATGGAGGGATTGAGCAATGCATCGACCGTGTGTCCGACGCGATTCTTTCCCACTACGTGGCTATCGACGAGAGTGCGCGCAACGCGGTCGTTATATATCGAAAAGAGCTCCCGGTATCAGCATAAGATGCCTCGAAAGGAACCCTCTGCGCACCCTGGACGCCCTTCACCCGGGATGCGCTTTCGTTTTCAAGCCGGATTAGTTCATCTCTTCTGATCGACGGCAGTTCGAAGCCGCTCAAAGGGAGAAACTCCGGGCCATCGAAATCTGAATCGATGGAGGAGATGACGACTCGGCGAGATCAGGCTGCGTGATCCTGTCAGTCCTCTTTAGCGAATGCCTGACTCGAGGAAGAAGGGATTGGGACGGCCAAACAACAATTGTTTGCGAAGGCGACTCTCATGAACATGCTCTTCACGTCGGATACCCACGTTTACCCGGGCCACCTGAGCCGCACGCTGAAGGCGGCTGCAGAGCTTCGGCCGGAGCTGGTCGTGCTCGGTGGAGACCTCATTCCGGATTGGAGGCGCACAATCCGGGATTCGATCCCGTCTCACCGCGCCTGGGTGGAGCAGAAGCTCCTGCCGGCCGTGCAGAGATTCAGGCAGTCATTTCCGGAGATCCGCCTCTTTCTGGACCTCGGAAACGACGACCTGGCGGCGGCGCTGCCCCTTCTGGAGGTGAGGGACGGGATCGATTTGGAACTGCTCCACATGAGAGTGACCCGAGTCGGACCAGGGCTCGCCCTGGTCGGCTACATGGCCGTGAACCCGACCCCTTTTCGGATCAAGGATCGTGAAAAGCCTGATGGAAGGTCCTGGACGGGCCTGGATGTGGAAGGCGTTCGAAAGGAGGGAGAAGTGACCATTACAGGGAGGGATACACCCGTTACCTTGAATCCGGCCTCAAACGGAAGCATCGAGGATGACCTGGAGGAGCTTTCAGAATTGTTGGAGAGCCCCCGGTGGGGATCGGATGACTTTCTCTTCATCAGTCACTGTCCCCCGCGTAACACAGCCCTGGACCTGACCTCCATGCACACCCATGTGGGCAGTCTCGCCATTCGCCGCTTCATCGAGCGATGGTCGGCAACCGGCCGGCTGCGAGCCACGTTTCATGGGCACATCCACGAATCGCCCATGATGTCCGGTCGTGTGATGCAGCACTTCGGCTCAGTCCCGTCATTCAATGTGGGGCAGGAAAGCCAGCTTCTCCACGCCCTGCTCCTGGACACGGATGACCCTGCCGGCACCGCCCGCCTCGTCACCGTGGATCGCTCGGGCGTGCCGTGGGTTGAGGATGGGTGGAACGGATGACCCGAGGTCTGGGAAACGCGCAGATTTTGCACGACACGGCAGCCCCCGCACCCCGTCTCCCGGCATTGCCGTTGGTTTAAGGGGTGGCACGGGCCAAGCGTAGCTTGCCCCCGGTGGAGAAGTCACGCATGGGCAAGCTGCGCCTGGCCCGTGGCACCCTCCAGGCATGAACAATGAGCCTGCGTCAACCCCCATGGGCTTTCGCCCACAACGAAGGATGAAAAGGGAGTCCACTCTTTCAGACAAGAGACATTGTCGTCTCACGGTCTCCGAATCATCGGGTCAGATGGCGATACTTGATCCGGTGGGGCTGATCGGCGTCGGAGCCCAGGCGCGCCTTGCGATCCGCTTCATACTCGGTGTAATTGCCGTCATAGTAGACCACCTGGCTGTCGCCTTCGAAAGCCAGGATGTGGGTGGCGATGCGGTCCAGAAACCAGCGGTCGTGGCTGATGACGACGGCACAGCCGGCGAAGTTGAGGAGCGCATCCTCGAGGGCCCGCATGGTGTTCACGTCCAGGTCGTTGGTGGGCTCGTCCAGGAGAATGACGTTGGCCCCGGCCTTGAGAATCCGGGCCAGGTGCACCCGGTTGCGCTCCCCGCCCGAGAGAACCCCCACCTTTTTCTGCTGATCGGCACCAGTGAAGTTGAACCTGGCGGCATAGGCCCGCGCTTTCACCGTTCGGTTGCCCAGCTGGATGGCGTCCTCGCCGTCTGAAATCACCTCCCAGACCTGCTTTTCCGAGTCCAGAACGTCCCGCGATTGCTCAACGTAGGCCAGTTTCACCGTCTTTCCTAGAACGAAATCGCCCGAATCAGGCTTTTCCTCTCCCGTGATCATTCGGAAAAGGGTGGTCTTTCCGGCGCCGTTCGGCCCGATGACCCCGACGATGCCTCCGGGAGGCAGTATGAAGGAGAGGTTCTCCATGAGCAGCCGGTCCCCGTAGGCCTTGGAGACATTTCGCGCTTCGATGACCACATCGCCCAGGCGGGGCCCAGGCGGCACGTAGATCTCGAGGTCCTTCATGCCCTTGTCGCTGTCCTGCTTGAGCAGGGTCTCGTAGGCGCTGATTCTCGCCTTGGACTTGGCGTGCCTGCCGCGGGGAGACATGCGCACCCATTCGAGCTCCCGCTCAAGGGTCTTCCGGCGCTCGCTCTCGGCCTTTTCCTCGCGCCGCAGCCTCTCCTGCTTCTGCTCCAGCCAGGAGGAGTAGTTCCCGTGCCACGGAATCCCCTGCCCCCGGTCCAGCTCGAGGATCCACTCGGCCACATTGTCGAGGAAATAGCGGTCGTGGGTCACGGCGATGATGGTCCCCGCGTACCGCTTCAGGTGCTGCTCGAGCCACCCGACGGTCTCGGCGTCCAGGTGGTTCGTGGGCTCGTCAAGCAACAGGATGTCCGGCGCCTGGAGCAGCAGCCGACACAGCGCCACCCGGCGCTTTTCACCTCCCGAAAGGATGTTCACGGGTGTGTCCCCCGGAGGACACCTCAGGGCATCCATGGCCATCTCGAGCCGCGAATCCAAATCCCAGGCGTTCAGGGCATCGAGCTTCTCCTGGACCTCGCTCTGCCGATCGAGCAGATGCTGCATCTCCTCGTCGGTCATGGACTCGGCAAACTGCTCGTTGATCCGGTTGAACTCGTTCATGAGATCGACCGTACCCTGGACCCCTTCTTCGACGATCTCGCGCACCGTTCTGGCTTCATCCACCAGCGGCTCCTGCTCCAGGAAGCCAATGGTGTAGCCCGGAGACACTACCGTCTTCCCGTTGAAGTCCTTGTCGACCCCGGCCAGGATGCGCAGCAGCGAGCTCTTCCCCGATCCGTTCAAGCCCAGGACACCGATTTTGGCGCCATAGAAATAAGAGAGATAGATATCTTTAAGGATGGGACGCTTGTCGTGGAACTTGCTCACTCCCACCATGGAGTAAATGACCTTGTTGGCTTCCGTACTCATTCAGGATCCTCCAAAAAACTAAGCCACTCGCTGGAACGTGTAGTTGCCTTTGAAAAACTCCTCAACATACCAGTCGATGTGGCCGTCATCGGAGAGCACCATATCGAGCAGGCGAACCGCGCCCAGAAGGCGGCCGATCATGTCGAGCTTCTCCTCCATCAGGGGGCTGTCGTACTTCTTGATCTCACCGCGAACCATGTCGCCCTTGATCTCCGTCTTGAGCTCAAGCCTTTTCAGAACCTTTGCGATGAGAGCAGCCCGGCGGGAGCGCCGGCCGATGTCCGCCGCTCCCCCCTTGAAGGAGAAGGTGATGTAGTTGTCATTCACCTGGGGTCCGCAATACGCGTCCACGACGGCAAAATGGTAGCCGAGGCGCGAGTTGAAGTTCAAATACTCGTTCGAGAACACCACGTAGTTGGGGCCGCCCATCCGGTCGTCCATTATCGGATCGCTGAACATCGATTCCGTCAGGATGGAGGCGAATCCCTTCCAGTCGATTGCGACAGCTCCGAGCCACTGAACACCCGGATGCGTCATGCCCCGAAGGAGCGCTCGAAATGGGACGGATTGCACGTCTTCCCATCTGGCCTCACCGGCATCCGGCGATATCCGAAGCCCCCCACCCAGGTCTACGGCATAGATCTTCATGGGCAGAGGAACCTTGATACGCACCGCAAAGCGCTCGCTCAACTCGAGGTCGTCGCTGATGCTGAACATCTCCTGCATGGACATCTCATGGGCGAAGCGGATGACGTCGTGCAAGGTCGCGCATCCCTCGGGAGAGAAATCCTCGCGCTTGGGGTCCACCAGGTTGAGAACGGAGATCTTCTTCAGGGCGGAATGGGCCGTCTTGTAAGCCGGACTGCCCTTCATGGGGTTGACAGGCTTCTTACGTTCCAGAATCGCTTCCACACGCCCTTCGAAGACCACTCCATTCGTGGCGTCCACGGTGATCTCGGCCCCATGGGGAATGGTTCGGGTGGCATTTCCCGTACCCACGAGCGTTGGGATGGAAAACTCACGGGCCACCGACGCCATGTGCCCCGTCACACTGCCCACATCCGTCACAATGGCCTGCACCCTTCCCAGGATGGCCACGTAACGCGGCGAGGTCTGGGGGGCGATGAGGATAGAGCCCTCCGGGATGTTCAGAAGGTTGTGATCGGAAGCCAGAACGTAGGCCAATCCGCTGGCTTTGCCCCGCGACGCGGTCATGCCGCCCTTCAGCAGGACGGGATGATCGGGATACCCCGCCTGGATGAGGTCGGCGTCCTTGCCGGTTTCGCTCTCGTGATTCCTGACAGGCATGAGATCCAGGTTGAGAGGCCGGGCCTGGAGCAGCACCAGCCTGTGCCGCGCATCCATAGCCCACTCGATGTCGAGAGGAACCCGATAATGCTCTTCGAGAGCCAGTCCATATTCCACCAGCGTGGCCAGCTGGTCAGGGGTGAGACAAGGCTGATCCCGCATCGCCTCAGGCACCTCGACTTCGACCAGGGCCTTCCGGTCATCCAGAGCGATTCGAGTCGGCTTGTGAACTGTCTTGACGACCGTCGGGACCCTCCCTTCCTTTTCAACCTCGTAGTAATCGGCGGCGGTGGAACCGCTCACCGCCCCCACACCCAAACCCCAGACCGCGTTCACCATCACGACATCCCGCCGGTTGTCATTGGGATCCCGCGTGTACATGACCCCTGCAGACCTGGCGTCCACCATTTCAATGCACAAAGCGCTCATGATCACGTGATCGTCCGGGTATCCCTTGCTTCGGCGGTAGTAGATCGCTCGAGGGTTGAAGGTGCTGGCCACCACGCGCTTGTAAGCCTCCACCACCCGGCCTCGCGTCACCCCCAGGAAGGAGGAGTGCTGCCCGGCAAAGCTGGCTTCCGAGTCCTCGCTGGTTGCGCTGCTGCGCATGGCCATCTGGACGTCAGGTCCCCGGTCTTCTACGATACGGTCCATCTGCTCCATGAGGCTCGCCTCGAGGTCCGGGGGCAGCGGCGCATGGAGGATGAGGGAGTGGATCGCGCGGCTGCTGGCAACGAGCTTCTCCGTGTCGTTGATGTCCAGCCTCTTGAGAATCTGTTCCGCCTGATCGAACAATCGGTTCGATTCCATGAAGTAGTAGCAGGCATAGGCGCTGATCGCGAATCCCCTGGGTACGGGAAGGTGAACCCGGTTGGTGATCTCCCCGAGGCTGGCGGCCTTGCCTCCCACTTCCGATGCACGATCGAGGCTCAGATGCTGAAGAGGAACTGTGAGGCTGGTCTTCTCCACCCGCTTCTTGCGCACCAGCTCCTGCAAGATGCCGACGCCAATCCGCTCCACGGAATCGAACAGCCCTTCATAACGGCCCCCCGAAAGGGCGTTGAGGTCCTCCGCGATGTCGTAAACCTTCGATACCAGTCTCTCGGCCTGCCCCGTCACGTATTCGAGGGTGAAAGGCTTGGGGCCATAGCAGACCTGTTCCAGCTCTGTCATGATCTCGAGAGCCCGGTTGTTTCCGGCGAGAAGGTTCTGGAAGTGGCGATATTTGTTTTGAAAAGCGGCCTTTTCCGGCGAATCGCTCTCAAATACCCGGCTCCGGCGAAACATATCCAGGAACTTCAGCATGAGCATCCTCCTGTACCTCTGGAACGATCAGAATGAGCTTTTGAACGGAACGCCGGCTGCCTCAAACGTCATCCACCCGCGAGGGAAAACGAGATGAGCAGGCCGGTGATGGTTCCCCAGCCCAGGGCGGCAACCGTTCCCGCAACGCAGAGCCAACCCAGGAGCACGTGGGCGATGGTCTCAGGACGCTTCTCCCGGTATCCGAGCAGAAATCCCAGCAGAACACCGCCCAGAAGCCCTCCTCCGTGCCCCCAGTTGTTGATGCCCGGCATCAGAAAACCGAAGGCGAAAATCCCCAGGACCCAGCCGCCGAGCTGGCGATAAATGGCCTCCCCATAAGCCCCGCCCCTGCTCTTGCCGTAATAGAGGGCCGACCCGATGAGGCTGCACACGGACGCCGAAGCTCCGATGGTGAAGGGGATCCCGGCCAGGTAGGAAATGAAGAATCCCAGCGCGCCACCCAGGGTATAGATGGCTGCCAGACGAGAAAACCCGTATTCATAGTAAATCAGAGGGGCAATCTGCTTCAATGCCATCATGTTGAAAAGGATGTGCAGGATGCCTCCGTGCAGGTAGCTTGCCGAGATGAGCGTCCACCAGCGTCCCCACTGCCCGATGGGGATCGCCCCCGTCTCGCCCAGCAGCACCAGGCTTCGATGGTCAGGGGACAGGAACGCGAAGGGGTTCATGGACAGACTGGCCCTGGACGGATTCATCAGCAACGAAAGAATGAACATCACCGCGTTGGTGATGATGATCACTCGAACGGTCTTCTCAGGATCTGAAAACACGCCGCCCAGGGACTGCGTCCAGCTCAATGAGCCGGGATTCGCCATACCGCAATACGGGCAGGCAGATTCATCCGAGCTGATGAGCTTTCGACAGTTGGGGCAAAGGATCGATCGCCTCTCGTGATTCTGCATCTTTGTCTCTTCTCCACTGCATCATCTGAAAGCAATGAGCCGACCTGGGAATCGCGAACACGAAGTATGCCAAAATTCCCGCAGATCAGGTATAATGTATTTGTAGCCTTTGCGTTTCAACTCCGTCAGGCTTTCACACTCCGGGAAAGCGAGCGAGACTTCGGCATTCTCCTCCCCGGTTCCATGATGGACCGCACCGAGCGATTAATCTGAACCTAATGCCATGATCGCTTCATCTCAAGGACATATTCATGAAGAACTCACAGGAAGATGCTGGTCAGCATCGGCAAGCGCTGGAGCTTTCACTGCTCGAGCTCAATCATCGGATCACCTCGCGAGCCCTGAACGCGGCTCTCGGCGACCCTTCAAAAACCTCCGACAGCGATCTCTATAACGGTTTCGAAGATCTGCTTCAGCCCTCAAACCTCCAGGCACTATCACACCAAAGTCCGACATCCCGGGAGGAAAAACGAATCTACCACACTTTGCTCTCGCACTATCTTCAACTGCAGGCGATGCCATACGAAAATGAGCTTTCCCAGTGGGCCCGAGGCGCCTCAGCTGCGGTCAACGGCGAAAAAGTCTACCTGAGAGAAATTCACACCTGGTGCCAGAAAAGCAGTGACGTCCCGAAGAGGCTGATCATGGAAAAGGAAACCAGCAGCCTTTCCAAGTTCTTGAAGCCATTCGCACTGGCCCCGTGGGAAGTCGTACTCGGAATTTTACAGGAGGAGCTCGCTTATACCGACTACGTGGCCTATTGTGCCGACAAGAAGGGGATGGACTATGGCCGTTACGCCGGTTGGGTTCGCTCCCTCATGGACGAGACCTCCAATCTCTACTTCCGCGCCATGGACACGTGGGTCCAGGCAACGCTCGGAATGCCGCTCTCCCAATCCAATCGCTTCGACGCCATCTACCTAGTGGGCCTGGGCCAGTTCGACCCCATGTTTCCCGCCCGAATACCCATACCCCAACTGCTGAATTTCTTCAAAGTCTGGTCCATCGACGTCTCAGGTCTCCAAGGGCTCCACCTGCACCTGGAACCTTCCCGCCACAAGGGTCATCAGGGAATCACCTTTGCCCTGAACATTCCCCGGGAAGCCCACGTGGTCATGAATCCCTCGGGCGGCTGGATCGAGCTCGAGACGTTGTTCCACGAGATGGGGCATGCACTGAGCATCGTCCACACCCGTGTCGACCTGCCCCCTGCGCTGAAGGATTTCAACACGTCGTCTACCCTCTCGGAAACCTATGCGTTTCTGCTCCAGAACATGTGCTTCACGCCGCCGTTCCTTGAAAAGGTCCTGCATCTGGGCTCCAGGGACATCGACACCCTGATGCACTATAAGGCCTTGAAAGATATGGCCTTCTTTCGCCGCTACGGCGCAAAATTCCTCAGTGAGCTGCAGATGTTCCAGTCCGGGGATCTCTCCAACGGCCAGATCTATGCCGATGCGCTCCAGCATTACACAGGATTCTCCTACAAGCCCGAAACGCATCTCTTCGACCTGGCCCCCGAGCTTTATGCGCTGGACTATGTCATCTCCTGGACCGCGGAGGCCAGCCTGCAGCGCTATCTCCATCAGACTTTGGGTGACGCATGGATGTTCCGACGGGAAACGGGGGACATCCTGAGAGAGTGGTGGAGCCAGGGGAATCAGTACGAAATCGACGAGTTTTTCGAGGCGAATCGGCTGGGCTCGATTCGCGCCGACGATATTTCGGCTCGATGGAGGAACACCATTCGCTGATCCTCCGGCACCGGTATGAAAAGGGGAGTGCAGGATAAGGGTTACCTGAGCTTGAGGGTGGCCAGGGCGATCAGCGCCAGGATGCCCGAGAGAATCCAAAGGCGGATCACCACCTTCGTCTCGGCAATGCCCTTGTACTGGAGATCGTGGTGGAGAGGGGCCCGGTAAAAGATGCGACGCCCGATCCACTGGACGCCGATCTTGTCCTGAATCTGGCTGGAGAGCGCCTCCACGAGAAACAGGCCGCCGAGAAGAGGGAAAAGCATTTCCTGCTTGAGAAGCACCGACACAACAGCCATGGTCCCGCCAATGGCCAGTGAGCCCGTATCCCCCATGAAGATCTGGGCAGGATAGGCATTATACCAGAGAAACCCCAGACCCGCCCCCACGAATGCTGCACCGAAAATGGTCAGCTCGCCGGCATTCCTCAGAAACGGGTAGTAAAGGTAGCTGGAATAGATGCGGTTCCCTTCGACATAAGCGAAGATGCCCAGAACCGCCATCACGAAAAGGGACGGCGTGATGGCCAGGCCGTCCAGGCCGTCTGTGATATTCACAGCATTGGAGACGAAGATGACAAAGAGGAAAATGAAGACACCATAGAAGAAAGGCCCCAGATCAACCAGCGGATATTTATAGAATGGGACATAGAGCTTGCTGGCCAGCTCAGGACCCTGGGGACCGAAGGGACTCACACAGATCCAGGCGAACAATACGCCGAAAAGGCCCTGAAGGAGCAGCTTGGTTCTCTCCGAAAGCCCCCTGTCGCCGCTGCGGCGCCGGACCTTGGAGAGATCATCCCAGAATCCCAGGAGTCCGAACCAGAGCATCCCCGCAATGGAAGCCACCAGATAGGGGTTGTGCCAATTGCCCCAAATGGCCATGGAGCTCAGCACGGCCCCGATGATCAACACTCCCCCCATGGTGGGGGTCCCGCTCTTGTCAAAGGCCGACCGAATGCCCGTGTCACGCACCTGGTCGAGGAGACAGCGTCGATGCATGTAGAGAATAAAGGGCTTGCTGAACAGAAAAATGAAGATCACCGCCGTAAGAGCCGCCATGATGGATCGAAAGGTGATGTAGTTCACCAGTCTAAAAAATGAAAAAATGTCCGAAATGGAGATCAGGTAATTGCAGATTTCGTAAATCATCTCAACGCTTCCTTGCGGACGCCTCGGTCAGGAGAGCCACGTCTTCACACACGGGCTTGCCATCCTTCCGTCGATCCCGACAGGACGTTTGAACAACCCGATACGATTCCTTGATGGAGAAATGAGGGCGGAAATCCGTCGCTGTGAGAATGAAGCTTCCGATTTCTGAAGTCAGCGCATCGGTTGGGGGAATGATACCGCGCTCCAGCAGTCGATGGATGCCTCTCAATCCTGCATCCCTCACCTGCCAGTAATGAACTTCTCTCAAGTGCAGGAGAGTCTCGAGGGCCCGTTCGTCTACCCCGATTTCCCCAATGGCTCCAGCGGCTTCAACCGCAACCTCGAAGCACTCGTCCCTCAAACCCTCGAGCACAGCCTGGAACACGGTCTCGCGCTCGAAAACACGGGACCCGAAGAAAGCAAAGGCCCTGCATACCTGGGAGCGAACCTCGAAATAAGGATCCCCGGCAGCAATGAGCAGATGGCGTTCGATCTCGGGATCATAACGATTCATCACCTGGAGAGCCTGAACGATGTTCCGACGGATGAAGCCCACCTCTTTGAAGTCCCCCCCGAACAGACGCCTGAGTCTCGAGGCGGGCGTCCGATCCACAAGCATGTGAAGCAGCGCCGGAGTCTTTTCATGGTAATGGGTATAGCCGATGAGCTTGACCCCGACATTTCGATCCTGCCAGGCTTCGTGGGACAAAAGGCCGGCTGCTCGGTGCCTGTAGTAGACCAGATCGTCTTCATCCCCGACAACGCTCAACGGATCGTAAGCTGAGGGTGACCTGGCGTAGGCTGCCGAAAGCGCCTGGAGCAGACCCTGATTGGTCATGAGAGGTCTGAAGGGCAAACCGTGAGCCCCCATACCGTTATTGTAGCTGTTGTCATGGAACAGCTCGGAAAGAATCCGCTCGTTGGCTCGGCGGCGCAGGAATTGATTGCTCCGGCTTTCCATGTCCGAAAGGCGCCTCGGATCGTTCATGAGCCGCAGAATTCGCTCGGCAAGCACATGACCCTGCAGGGTCTCGAGGACCTGCCCCTCCTCCACCACCGTATCCTCGAAAAGCACTTCTGCCGCCCCGCCATGCTTCATGGCGCGTGCGTTCATCACCTGGTGATCTCCGGGCAGATTGGCCTTGGGTATGAGAAGGGCCGCCTTGCCGAGGCTCGAGATCTCGTTGAGACTCCCTGCCCCACTGCGGCACACGATGAGATCGCTCACCGAGTAAACATCGGCGATATTGTGAAAGTAGTCCTGGCGATAGTAGAACCCATCCAGGAGCGCTCGTTCCTCGGCGCTCAACAGCTTCTGAAGCCGGCTTTCCGTGTCGGCGGCAGGGTCATACCGGTCCGATTGGGCCAGGCCTGTGCCATGGATGATGAAAAGCCGCTCCCTGTAAGGCAGCAGATAGCGCAATGCGTCCACCACCGCCCGGTTGATGGTCCTGGCGCCCTGGGAACCGCCGAATGCAAACACCACCCATCTACCCTCCGGGATTCGGAAAGCCAGGTTTGAAGCAGCCTCCTCCCGCGATTTCTGAACGATGGAGTGACGGATGGGGTACCCCACCACGCTTCCGTTCTTGGGAAAGAAGGAAAGGGTTTGCGGAAAAGTAAGCAGGACGCGGTCCACCCATCGCCCCAGGAGACCGTTCATCTGGCCGGGAATGCTGTTCTGTTCGTGAAGAAAGATCCGGGCATGGCCGATCCCAATAGCCCGCAACAGGAGGGCCGCAATGATGACGGGAGCGCTGACGTAGCCACCCGTCGCCACAACCCAGCGCGGGCAGAACCAGAGAAGCAGTCCCGCAGACTGCAAGACGCCGACCGTCAACCTGACGAAGAAGCGGAGTGTACGAAATGACAGCCTGATTCCGGGAAATCCGGTTGATGAGACGAAATAAAGCGGGTATCCCGCCCGCCGGACGATAACAGCCTCAGCCTTGCCACGAACACCCAGGTAACAGAAGCGAGCATCGGGTTTCCGTTTGCGGATGCCTTCGGCAATGGCCAGTGCAGGATTCACGTGGCCCCCGGTGCCCCCTCCCGAGAGCATCACGCGGCACTCCTCAATCGAGAGGCGCCGCCATCTCCACTTCAGCAGCACCATCGCCAGGAGAAAACAGACAGCGAATAGCAGCAGCATTATCCGAACACTCGTGAGCAAGTGATTCATTCCTCGCAGTAGATCAAAGTTTCAAGTCTCAAGTCTCGGGTTTCGAGCTCCAAGAAGCACCGTTCGAGACGGCATGCCCGGGTTTCCGATTCAGGCATTCGTATGAACGGGTCCATAGGGACAGGTTGAGTCCCGGCCCCACCGCTCCGCTTCCCTCCGGGACCCCTGTCTTCAAATCTCCAGGACCTTCCGGATCGCCTCCCAGGAGATCGCTCCCTCACGCACGAGTCGTGGCGGCGTTTCCGTCAGATCCACGATGGTCGAAGGAAGTCTTCCCGAAAGCTCTCCCCCCGGAATGACCGCATCCACACCTTCCAAGAGCGCCGTGGGGATCTCATCCAACCGCCGGCAGGCGGGCCCGCCGGAAAGATTGGCACTGGTCGAGATGATCAGCCCACCCAGGACCTTGGCGAGCGATGCCGCAACAGGATGAGGCGAAATCCTCACAGCCAGCCGGCCGGTATGCGAATGGAGCAAAGGACAAACGAAGTCTGCCGCCGGTAACAGCATGCTGAGCGGCCCCGGCCAAAAAGCCTCGGCCAGAACCTCAGCCTTCCCGGGCCACCGGGAAACGACTCGAAGTATGGCCGACCGATCCGACGCGATGAGGGGAAGCGGCTTGGAAAAGTCCCTCCCCTTCAGGACAAAGGTCCGGTTGACGGCGGATTCGCTGTTCGGATCGCCCCCCAGTGCGTAAAACGTCTCCGTCGGGTAAATGACCACACCCCCCTCAGCCAGGGCGGAAGCAGCTCTCCTGATATCGGAGTTCTGGAATGATGAGGAATCCAATCCCGGCACCTTCACGGCAGACCACGACGAAGCGATCATCATCGTAACACCATGAGTTTACGAGCTTTCTCTCTCCGCTACGCTCCGTTCGAAATGACAAAAAGGTGATCTCGGACACCCTCCTAACGTGCCCCTCTCCTGGAAAGATACTCCTGAAGCTTTTGATCCTTCTGAATCACGACCTCGTCTGCCATGCTCCGCTTGCTCCCCCTGAGCTTCTCCGCCAGACCGTGATCCTGAAGGGCCAGGATCTGCAAGGCAAATATGGCGGCGTTGCGAGCCCCGCCTTTCCCGATGGCCATGGTGGCCACGGGGATCCCGGAGGGCATCTGCACCGTCGCGAGCAGCGAATCCATGCCTTTCAGCGGAGATGAATCGATGGGAACACCGATGACGGGAAGGATCGTCTCGGAGGCCACAACTCCTGCCAGGTGAGCGGCCCATCCCGCACCGGCGATGAGCACCCGTATTCCACGTCCGGCAGCTGTGCCGGCATACTCGGATGTTGCCTTTGGCGAACGGTGCGCCGAGAGGATCTTCACCTCATAAGGCACCTCATAGGTATCCAGGACCGTGAAAGCCTCCTCCATCACCGGAAGATCGGAATCACTGCCCATCAGGATGCCAACCAGCGGCCCTCTTCCTTCTCCCCCCATTGTCGTCCTCCACCTGTCCTCCAGCAAGCCATACAGTGTGCCAACGGCGGCCCGGCAGATGCTTCCCTATCAGGGCAGCCGCGCGATCTCCGCCCGGAAGCTCATTCTTTTCCGATGTCACTCCGAAAATACAGCCCTTCAAAAGACAGCTTCTCCATCTCATGGTAGGCGATCTCTCTTGCTGCAGCGAGCGTCTCCCCCGCACTCACGATGCAGAGGACCCGCCCGCCCGTGGTGATCCATTGGCCATCATGGTCCCTCTCGGTCCCGGAATGAAAGACCAGGCAGCCCGGATCCACGGCCTCCAATCCGTGGATGGGCAATCCGATCTTGTAACGGTCCGGATAGCCCTTGTACCAACCTTTTTTACCCTTGGTGGGACCGCTGGTTGCGATGAGGCATAGACGATACCGTTTGTCCCAGGTCGGCTGAATGTCGCGGAGGCTGCTCGTGAGGATGGATTCGCAGATGTCCACGAAATCCGTCTCCAGCCGGGGCAGAATGACCTGAGCTTCGGGGTCCCCCAGCCGGATGTTGATCTCCAGAACGTAGGGGATGATCTCTTCCCCCTCCTCTACCAGCATGAGACCGAGGTAGAGAATGCCGCGGTACAGAAATCCGTATTTCTCACGGACACCCTGGATCAGGGGCTCGGCCACCCGCGTCATAATGGTCCGGACCAGGCGGTCATCCAGCCAGGGGTGGGGCGAATAGGACCCCATGCCGCCAGTGTTCTTTCCCTCATCGTTGTCCCGCGCCCGCTTGTAGTCCTGCGCCGCCACCATGGGAACGATGGAGTAGCCGTCCGTGAAACAGAAGAAGGAAAGCTCGCGACCGTAGAGCCGCTTTTCGATGTCCACCCGGGCGCCGGCGTCGCCGAAAACCCGTTTCTCCATGATGTCATGGATCGCCTGCTCGGCTTCCTCAACCGTCGAGCAGACCAGGGATCCCTTGCCAGCGGCAAGTCCGTCCGCCTTCACCACCACGGGGTAGCCCACCTGCTTCACATAGCTCCGAGCCGGCTCCGGCTCAGAAAACACGGCAAAGTCCGGGACCGGAATCCCCAGCTCCCGCAGCATCACTTTGGCGTCGCACTTGCTCGACTCGAGGCGGCTCGCCCGTTGGCTCGGCCCGATGATGTTGAGGCCACGGCTCTCGAAAAGATCGACGATTCCGGACGAGAGCGGCTTCTCCGGTCCGACAAAGGTGAGATCGATCCGCTCCCTTTCCGCAAAGTCAAGCATTTCTTCAATCGTCCTGGCGTTGACGCAGGTGGCGGTTTGAGCGATCCCCCCATTGCCGTGGGCCACGAAAACCTCCTTCACCCGGGGGCTCCGGGTGAATTTCCACGCGATGGCATGGTCCCGCCCTCCACTTCCGATCACGAGCACTTTCATGAAAACTCATCTCCAGCTTGCCGCAAGCACCCTCGAGAACATGCGAGGGGAAACGCAAATCTCAACCCCCAATGACCTTTTCCAGGTACTCGCAGATATTCCCGTCATAGGTATGCGTCAGGCAGAATGCCTTTTTGGCCAGCATGAGGCTCGTCCTTCGGCTCACCTTGCCCCCGCTTTGCTGCATTTCTTCCAGGACGACCGGGTAATCCGCCGGATCGGTCACCACGGCCACGTGACGGGAATTCTTTGCCGCAGCCCGAATCAGCGTGGGACCGCCGATATCGATGTTCTCGATGGCATCCTCCAGAGTGCAGTCGGGCCTGGCCACCGTCCTGGCGAAGGCGTAAAGATTCACCACCACCATGTCGATGGGTTCGATGCCGTGCTGCCCCATGGTCCTGACGTGGGCGTCGTTGTCCCGAATCCCCAAAATACCCCCGTGAATCTTGGGGTGGAGCGTCTTCACCCTCCCGTCCAGCATTTCGGGAAACCCCGTATAGTCCGAAACCTCCGTGATTTCCACCCCATTTTCACGCAGAAGCTTGGCCGTCCCGCCAGTGGAAAGCAAATGCACCCCGAAAGGTTTGAGGCCCTTCGCGAAATCCACAAGTCCGGATTTGTCCGTCACGCTCAGCAAAGCCCGTCGAATCGGAAACATCTCCTCACTCTCCTCCTTTCATCCAGTAAACCTATTCGCCGAGTCCCTTCCACCGGGGGCCCAGCAGCAGATCAAAGAGCTCGTCGGCGGCCTTGACGATGGGCGCATCGTCCGGGAGCGTCGTGGTGGGCTTTCCCTCGAAGTCATACTTGGCCAGCAGCGAGTCGGCAGGCAGTACGAAAACCCGGTCATTCCCGAAGGTTTTCTGAACATCCTCCGGCCAGGTGTTGTCCCCGTTTTTCATCTGATTCACGATGAGAACCGTTTGCTCCACCCGAATGGGCAGGCTCCGCACCAGTTCCACGATGCGGCAGGCCGCCGTCAGACCCCTGCGGCTCGGGTCCGACACCAGCAGGAGCAAATCGATGTCCTTCTGGGTGAGCCGGCTGAAGTGCTCCATTCCCGCCTCGTTGTCCACAACCAGGTATTCGTAGTTCTTGATGAGGCGGTCGATGAGGCTGCTCAACAGATTGTTGGCCGCACAGTAACAGCCTGCCCCTTCAGGCTGCCCCATGGCGATGAGATCGAAGCCATTGGATTCCACCAGGGCCTCTTCCATTTTCATCTCCATGAAGATGTCCTTGGTCATTCCCGTAGGCACTTCCTTCTTCATGGTCTCGCGTGCATTGGAAAGGGTTTCGATGAGGCGGACCCCCAGCACGTCATTCAGATTGGAATTGGAATCGGCATCGATGGCCAGAACCGGCTTCATGCCGTGTCGAATCATGTAGCGAATCAGCAGACCGGCAATCGTTGTCTTGCCCGTTCCACCTTTTCCGCCCAAAGCAACTGTGAAGCTCACTTTCAATCCTCCTGGTGAATCCGGTTCACCTCAATCCGTTCGGGAGCTCAAGAGGCCCCCCTCGTGAGGGACTCTCCATAACCTTGATGATCTGGAACCCAAATCACGAATCGCCCTGGGTGATATGAAGCCAGAGCGCCGCGAAAAAACCCCAGACCGTATTGTACAAACACACAAAAACAGGGGTCAGTTTCCCCAGGCCCAATCCGAGCAGACCTTTCCCCGCCATGAAAGGAAAGACATAGAAAAGCTGAAAGAAAGTCGGCATAAAGCTGAAGATGATCCCCCGGCTGAACACCCCAACCCAGAACCCGCCCTTCATGGCCGGGAGGAGGAAGACCAGGCCCCAGATTCCTCCCCATACCAGGCGGTTGTAAAGGAATGCCGTGCTCCATGCCGGGGCGATGGAAACCCCCATCATCTGGGGAATTCCCTTCCTCCCCAGGTACCACACCACCAAACCATTCACCAACCCGCCCACGCAGCCCGCGGCAAAACAGAGACTGGCCCGGCGATAGAAGTCACTCATGAGAAAGGCCCTTCAATCGGTCATCCCAGCAGCATCAACATGCTTGTGCAACAATCAGGGCGCTTGAAGCGTTCGCGAAACAGATGAGTTCAGCCCAACCACGCCGTGACCTTTCTACTGAAATGTAATTTGATAACACAAGCCTAAAGTTTTATAAAGTTCTCAAGGTAAAAGCCGTCAAGGTTCTTTCGGTTCTGTGAAGCGGAAGAGTGGTGCTCCTGTTCTGGCAGTCCGGAGTGTTGCCTGTGATTCACCCTGTTCAGTCGGACCTCTTTGCCGTCATCGGCCACCCGGTGGGTCACAGCCTGAGCCCCGCCATGATGAATGCCGTCTTCCGAAGCCTGGAAATCCCTGCGACTTATCTTGCTTTGGACACAGACCGGCTGGAGGAGGACCTTCGCACGCTGGCAGCCGTGGGATTCCGGGGGCTCAGCGTCACCATTCCTCACAAGGAATCCGCACTTCGGCTGGCGGCCGAGGTGGACGAAACCGCCGCCGCTATCGGCGCCGTCAATACGCTCAAACTACGGAACGGAAAGTGGGAAGGGCGTAACACAGACTGGCTCGGGGCTGTCCAGGCTCTCAAGCGGGAGACACCGCTGAAATATCGGAAGGCCCTGGTCATCGGGGCGGGCGGTGCGGCTCGAGCTGTGGCGTACGGACTCAAGCACGAGGGGGCATCCACCACCATCACCAATCGGACCCCTTCACGGGGCGAGGATCTGGCTCGTGCAATGGATTGCGATTTCATCCTGCTGGAAACCCTGGCCGGTCTGGGTGACGGTCATGGATTCGACATCGCCGTGCAGTGCACATCCGTCGGACTGCCGGGCAAGGAGTCCCTCCTGCCGTTGCCCGATTCGTTTCTGGTCCCCGGCATGATCGTCATGGACATCGTTTACCGCCCCGTCTGGACCCCCTTCCTTCGCTCTGCTGCCGAGAGAGGCTGCCGGGTGGCCAAAGGGTACGAAATGCTGCTCTATCAGGGGGTCGCACAACTTGAGTGGTGGCTGGAGCGGAGCATCCCTGACGAAGGGGGCGTACAAATCATGCGAAACGCGCTGGAAAAGGCATTGGAACATGATTCCCAAGACTAAGACGGTTCAGACGATCTCCTCTGCGCAAGGCACAATCTCGATCCCGGGCTCCAAATCCATTTCACACAGGGCTCTTATCATGGCCGCCCTGGCGAGCGGCGAGAGCCGTATTCTCAACGCACTGGCTTCGGAAGATACGCTCCTTACAGCGCAGGCGCTTCGCGCCCTCGGTGTGGATATCCGCTGGGACGGAGACACCATCCGGGTCGTTCCGCCTGCTAAACGCTGGAAGTCGCCGGTCACCTCTATCGTGCTCGGCAACAGCGGGACCAGCATGCGCCTGCTGCCCGCCGTGGCGGCTCTGGGATCCGGGCGTTTCGTTTTCGATGGCGAAGAGCGGCTGCGGGAGCGGCCCGTGGGGCCTGTTGTCGATGTCCTCCGCCGGCTGGGGGTGAAGTGCAGATATATGATGCAGGACGGTTATCCTCCCATTGAAATCGTGAGTGAAGGTCTCGACGGCGGTGAAGTTCGGATCGATGCCCGGCAGAGCAGCCAGTTTCTTTCAGCCATGCTGCTGGCCGCTCCTCAGGCCAAAGAGAATCTGAAGATTGCCTGGGAAACGCCTGTTGCATCCTATCCCTACGTGGCCCTGACGCTCCACATGCTGGCCCAGGCAGGAATACACGTGGAGCGTGTCGACTCCAGCTGCGTTTCCATCCGGGCCCCCCAGCCCTACCCCGCTCTCCAATACACCGTTGAGGGAGACTGTTCGTCGGCCTCCTACTTCTGGGCAGCCGCCGCCATAACCGGCGGGGAAGTCCTCACCGTCCCCGTTTCCAAAGACAGCCCTCAGGGAGATCGAGGTCTGGTGGATGTCCTGAAATCCATGGGATGCGGGGTGGAATGGACGGATGAAGGTGTACGGGTGTCCGGTCCGTCAAGCCTGGAGCCGGTCGACATCGACATGAACGAGATGCCGGACATGGTGCCCACACTCGCAGCGGTTGCGGCCTTCGCCGACGGCGAGAGCCGCATTCGAAACGTGGCGCATCTGCGGGTCAAGGAATCCGACAGGCTCCACGTGGTGGCGCTGGAGCTCCGCAAGTTCCAGGTGCCCGTCGAGGAGCTCGCCGACGGGCTGGTGATTGGCGGCGGGCGGGTCCTCGCTCCCGAATCCCCCATCCAGGCCCACAACGACCACCGCATTGCCATGACCTTCGCGGTCATGGGTCTCAGAGTCCCGGGCGTCGTCATCGAAGGCGCCGAGTCCGTTGCCAAATCATTCCCCAACTTCTGGGAGGTATTCGAATCCCTTGGCAAGCCCAATCTTTAATCCGGCCGTGATCCTCGGTTCTCTGGTGCTCCTTGCCCTGCTGAATCCAGGGAGGGTTCCCGCTGCATCCTGGGACCAGGTCCAGGCCCGATTCCTCGAGAAGGCCGGCCTCGCAGCTGCGGAAATCGGAGTCGAAGTCACCGCTCTCCCGGCGGATCGGCCGGTGTGGAGCCACCGGGCGCAGCAACCGATGATTCCTGCCTCGTTGCTCAAGATCGCAACCAGTTACGCTGCACTCAAGACACTCGGACCCGAATACCGTTTTCGAACAGCTGTCTGGGCAGCCTGTGCTCCTCAAGGGAGCGTTCTTCCCTGCGATATCTGGCTGAAAAGTGAAGGGGACATTTTCTGGACAGTCGAACGAGCAACTGAGCTTGCTGCCCGGCTGAAGGCAAAGGGCGTCCATGTCATTCGTGGGCGGGTCCTTGCAGACCATTCATATTTCTCGCCGCCCTTCGAACGCATCTGCCTCGATGAATCCTGTGAAGACTCGTATAATCCCACGATTTCAGGATCGGCGCTGGAATTCAACACCGTTGTGCTCCGAATTCAGCCGGCCGCCTCCGTGGGCAAACCGCCCCTCGTGGAATGGTTTCCCCCGGGTCGTTTCGTCCAGGTGAACAACCTGGCCAAGACCGCACCCAGACGAGCCAAATCCACTTTTGCAGTGCGCCAGGTGGAACCCGGACAGGACGGTACCACAAGATTTCACATTTCGGGCAAACTGCCGCTCGCTCCGGGCACGACCATCGAAAAGCGATACAACGTTGACAGCCCTGCAACATCCGTCGCCTCTGCTTTCACCTCGATCCTCGAGAGAGCGGGTATACGCGTGGAACCCGGTCTCGAGAAGCCGGCCCGCCAGGAAGCTGTCCCGAAGGGATCGACAGTTCTGGCCGATGACCTCTCTCCGCCGCTGGCCGAAACGGTTTACGGTCTGAACCGGCACAGCAATAATTTCATGGCCGAAATGCTTCTCAGAAGCATGGGAGCCGTCACGTTTGGCCCTCCGGGAACAGAGGTCAAGGGGATCGCAGCCGTCAACAATGTCCTGAAGACACTGGGCGCCCCCACGGGAGACTGTGCACTGAAGACCGGCTCCGGGCTCAGCCGGGCGTGTCGCATGAGCCCACGAGCTTTCGGCAGAATCCTGGTCAGCGCCTATTCAGATGGAACTGCCGGACCCAGTTTCGTGGAATCCCTCGCAGTAAACGGCCGGGAGGGAACCATGAGAAGGCGGTTGAGCCGTTCGGCTGTGACAATAAGAGGCAAAACGGGTACGCTCAGGGACGTGGTTGGATTTGCGGGCTACGTGTCAAGCATTGGTCGCCCGACCTACGCCGTGGTCATCCTGCTCAATGAAGTGCATCACCCTCAGCAGGCCAGAGAAGCCGTCGACACTTTCCTTGAGAACCTTGGACTGCATGGTCCTCATCTGTGACCGGACTGGCACGAAAAGCTCATTTTGAAGTCATTGAACCCCGGTGGCGGCACAGACCGCTTTCGCCGGGGGGCGCCCCATGTTGGGGGCCCCGACGAAAACGTTGGTGCGGACAGGCGGGAACTCTGCCCGGTGGGGGTTGGCAGGTTCCCAAGCTGAACGGATAGAGATGAGAGGTGTGTCTCTATGGGCATTTCTTTTAGCGCGCGGTTCCGGATTCTTAAATGGGGTGTGCACTGTATTTTTAGATTGAGGTGACAGTATTCCCCCTTCTCGCGGACGAGTCCGCAGAGGGCAGTCTCAGCCAGCCGGCCTATCGGTCCGTTGCCTGAACAAAACGGATGAAATCCAGAGTGTTCTTAAAGTCCGTGGGAATCTCATTATAGTACTCCCCGACGGTGCCCAGCTCATGGGTGTCGCTGTTGCAGAACATTCGCAGTCCCCTCCGTTCCGCAACCTGGCGAGCAAGGGCCTGAGTCCTCCGATCCATGTTGCTGCTCGAGACTTCCAAGCCGTCAAAATCGGCTGTGTCAATCCAGTCCATCCATTCGGCTCCAAAGCGGAAAGGATGTGCCCAAATTACAATACCATTCCTCTGGTGGACCGCTTCGACAAGACTCTTGATGCCGTTGAACCGCGGGATCCTTTCGTCTTCTTCATCCGGGAGGAAGATCAGAAAGTGATCGTCACCGTAGGCGTACTCGGAACCTCGAAAGATGGTCAACTGGCTGAAGCGACCCTGCAGCTTCTGCAGGTCGGACACAGGCCACCACACATCGTGCTCCGTGAGTGCAATCCCCCGAAGCCCCGCGAGCACAGCTCTTTGGCAGACATCTGCGGCTTTCACCAGGGAGCAAGGAGAATAGTGGGACGTGTGAATGTGAAAATCGTATTTCATGATCGTCGCCTATCCATATTGCGCCGCCTCGGAGGTGCGCAAGGTCAATCCCTTACCTGTTGCCCAACCACTCGGTATCTGGGCTCCTCCACATGGCCGCTTTTACAGGAAGGACATCGTCCAGGCCTGTCAAGCCTCTTTCTTTCCTTAAACACATAGCCGCAGGCCATGCACGCGAATGGAAGTGCCTCCAGCTTCCGCCCCTGGGCGGCCACCGTGCGAGTCACGAAAGGCAGGTGCTCGAAGACTTCCTTCTCTCGAATTCCCAGGGCCTGTGAGATCTCCCGGGCTGTCAACGAATTGTGAGAGAGCAAATCGACCATCTGTTTGCGGATTGTTTCCATTCCATTCCATTCAACGGGAGGGCGGTGCTTCAGGGGGGCAGTTCACTCGATCCCAATCCGTCATCATTCATTCAGGAGACAAGGGCACGCCTCAACTCTCGGAGCATATCCGTGAAGCGGTATGGTTTGGTGATGAATCCTGATGCCCCGGATGCGATCATTTCATTTCTCCGCTCCCTTTCAAGATAGCCCGTCGCAACAACGACTTTCATTTTGGGACTGAGCGAAAGGAGCTTTTCCAGGCAACTCTGCCCGTCCAGACCTGGCATGTTCAGATCCAGGATAACGCACTGGATATCTCTTTCGGACTCCGAAAAGACCTTCATGGCATTCTCACCATCGAAGGCTGTCAGGACCCTGTAGCCAAAGCGCTCCAACAGTTCTCTTCCTACCTCCAAAACCTCCTCTTCGTCATCCACCAGCAGAATCGTCTCCCCATTGCCCTGGATTTCGTGCTCAAAGACTCTCTCGCCGACCCTGCCCGCCACCTCGCCAATCTCTGCAGGGAAATAGATCTCGAACGTTGTGCCCTTCCCTTTTTCACTCAGGCAACGCACGAAACCGTTGTGGTTGGTGACGATGCTGTAAACAATGGCCAGCCCCAGGCCAGTCCCCTTGCCGGGTTCCTTGGTGGTGAAGAAAGGATCGAAAATCCTTTCCAGAACCTCCTGATCCATGCCATGCCCCGTGTCTGAAACCCTGAGGCATACATACCGCCCGGGAGAGGTTCCCACGTGGCTGCGGCAGTACTCTTCATCGATGACGATATTCCGAGTCTCCAGGATGAATCGGCCCCCATGCGACATCGCATCACGTGCGTTCACGGCCAGATTCATGATGACCTGCTCCAGCTGGGCGGGGTCAGCTCGAACGGGTCTGAGCTTGGGATCGAGAACCTGTTCGATGGTGATCATCTTGGGAATCAACCGTTCGAGGAGCTCACAAACCTGAGTAACTTGGTGGTTCAGGTCCACCACCTCCAGCTGACTCTCGACTTTGCGACTGTAAACAAGAAGCTTTTTGGTCAGGGCCGTCGCTCGCTGGACGGCCTTGTCGATGTGGTTGAGATAACGCGCATCGGGATGATCCAGAGATTTTGATTTGAAAAGCAGCTGCAGGCTTCCCGAAATCACTTGAAGCAGATTATTGAATTCGTGGGCTATGCCGCCCGCAAGGGTGCCGATGGCCTCCATCTTCTGCGCCTGCATCAATTCCGTTTCCATGGTCTTCCGCTGGGTGATGTCGCGAAGCAAATGGAGCGTCGCCGGCCTTCCCTTCCACTCGATGGGAACGGAGTTCATATCCACCCATATGACTTTTCCGTACTTGTTGACCATTCGAAAAGGGAGCATCAGTGCAGGCTTTCGCTCCCTGTCAATGAAACGGCATTTCTCCAGGACGCCGTCCCGATCTTCATCCGCCACAAGCTCCATGAAGGATATTGTGTTGAACTCCTCTGCACTGTATCCCAAGAGATCGCATGTCTTCGGATTGGGAAACTGGACGACCCCGTCCTGCACGATGAAAATGCCCTCGTTGGCGTGATCCACAAGCGTCCGGTATTTGACCTCGCTTTCCGCAACCCTGTCTTCCAACATCCGCGAATAAACCGTGAGCTGAGACTGAGCTTCTTCAAGCTTCAATCGCAGCTGGTACTGCCTGAAGCGGTGACGGTAGTCCGTCGAGGAAGCGATGAGTCCAATGACCAGTGTCGTAAATATGAACATATTGTTGGCGATGAACAGGTTGATGTTCTCCCGGGGGGAATAAAGAAATACTGACATCATGTAAATGAGAATGAGGTAGATGACAATGGAGTGAAAGAGGACGAAGCGCATCCCAACGGTCATGATGGCACAAAATGCCAGGAAGATCAGGTTGAGGCCGGCGTAGTAGGTAGTCGTGTAGCCCCCTGTGACGATGATCATCCGGATGATGCCCAACGCCGTGATGTAAACCCCTGCCACGCCGAGATAGGAGCTCCTCTCCCCAAGGTTCCATCGCCGATTGACTCCCCAAAACACAATGCAAAGGAGTCCCACGACGAACCGAACCGTCAGGAATTGCAGCAGGTGCTGTGGAAACAGCAAATAATCGACGAGGCCAAACAGAGGGACGAGGGTGGCACCGATGAGCAAGGTGATGCTCACCCGCTCGCGAACGAAAGGAATCTGATCTTTGTCGAATTCACGGATGAGAGGTGGGTCGGCCCTGAATATAGCCACGTGCGAACCTTCGATGCATCAGGCTGGAAAGACCATAGAAGCTCTCAAGCCTCAGGGGTCGCTACTCGGAAGCGGGATCACACGGTTGCCTGTTCGTCCGGCGTCTGCTCATATGCGCGTTGCTTTGACGAAGAGGTTGACACCATTCTTTTCTGCAATGATTTCAGCGTATTGCCCGAATGGTGTTTCCTCAATCAGCTGCCTCAGTTCGGCTTCGTCCCGATGAATGAGCTTCCATTGGAGGATACGATCCATGAATATTCTGTTGGGGTTGTTGGGGCCAAAGTTCCCGATGATGAGCATTCCTCCAGGTCTCAGGTGCTCATAGCAGCGGGTGACGAGAGCTTTGAAAAGCCGACGGTCCAGGTAGTCAGTCAAGCCTGCGGAATAGATCATGTCCAGCACCCCGAAATTGTGGCGCACTCTCCCCAGGGACCACTTCACCACATTGTCGTTCATAAGCCGAATCAAAGCCCCATGATGGAAGACATTGACATACTGGTTGGTGTACTGAAGAGCGTCGAGGTCTGCATCCACACAGATGGCCTCGATCTTTTCCGTATAATCGCAGCGGGAGAGAAAATCAAAAAGCTCTCGATTGGAACCGCAGGCAAGGTTCAAGATACGGATCATCTCCGTGGTTTTTACCCTCTCGGCACAGGCCTGCCGGAGGCTCTCGCAGAGAAGCTCGCGGCGTCCTCGCACAGCCCTGGCCGCGGCCGTGTTGAGATACCATCGATCCAGAATCACCCCCAGTTTTCCGTCCCCCTCGGGCTGATTGCGATAGATCATTTCCATCATCAGGTAGTCACCAGCATACCCCTTTGGCTTGAAATAAGCCCTCTCTGCGAAGCGGCTTCTCATGAAATAGGGAAAGAGCTCTTTGAAGAAATAACCCCACACATTTTCCTCGACCTCCGGATGCGTCAGAACATCCTTGGATTCCTCCAGCTGCTCGTTGAGACCGTCCAACAAAGCATGGCATTGCTGCTGAGCGGCTTCAGGGATCTCGGCACTCGAGTCCTGCTGGAGCCGATGTGAGAGATCGAAGAGCTGGGCCTTCATATCCTCTACGATGCGACTGACGGAGCGCCATTCCCGGGTTTGGAGGAAACTCTCCGGCAAGGGCCGTGAACCTTGATACCCGCGTTTTCCGGTAGACAAAGAGGCGGCATAGGCCGTCAAAGGCTCACGCTCCTCCAGGATCGTCCGGAATTTGGCGCAGATCCGTCGAGTCATATAAGTCATGAATTTGCCGTAAAGCCTGGGATTTTCCTCCTGGACCCGTTCGAGCATGTCCTCTTCAAAAATGCGTATGATGCAGTCGGAAGTCGCCCTGATGTTCCTCACTCGGGACACACCGTCAAAGTAGGCGATTTCCCCGAAGAAATCGCCCTCGCCAATCATGGCAACGACGATCTTGGTCTCCTTGAAAGTATGATAGACTTCGACTGCACCCTTTTGAACATAGTAGATGCGGCGGGAGTCCGTTTCCTTGATGGGAACTTCTTCGTCCTTCTGGTACTGCACCACCAGGGAAATGGGAAGAATCTGTTCAATCACCTGCGAACCGACCGTTGGCCCCTGATGAGCGACAGACTGAGCCGTCGAAGCGTACGCCCGAACCCCATTCTCCATATTCACGTCTCCTTGATGTGGGTGTTTGTGGTCGTCCGCTCGTGTGCCCCACGAGGGAGGCCGCCCTCAAGGGAGATTCCGGGGTGCCCCAAATATCTGCTCTTCATCACCACCAAACGACGAAGCAGGCACCTTTGACGCTGCTGGACCGCCGTTTGCCTCCGCGATCGGGCAGCAGTAGAATTTTGTGTCATTGCATGACTTCACGCAATAATTTTATTCATATCGGATTGGAAATGATATTACAAGTCAGATCTTTATACTGATCGCGCCCTTTGTTCAGATCTGCAGCCATTCCCCACAGGCCTTCGGGAGCACTCAGGTTCCTGATGCCCCCACGGAAACTACGATCCTTGGTCCTTGACCACCCACCATGATTAAGCTAGATTTGTTATGTTTGTTGACTGTTCATCATCCAGTCAACAGAAGTTGTTCGTCCCAATCAAGCGCACTGGAATTGGCATCCTATACCTAGGCTTTGATGGCGGCGGGAATCCCCACCCGGCGCACCATGTTCCTGAGAATATTCATGTCCGGACACAGCTGCGGTAATGCGTAAAATCGTGGCACATGCAGAACCAGGGTTGAATCGGTCGAGGGTTCAAACACAATTTCGGAGACTTCATGTGAATGAACCCACATAGCCTGGAGCGATCAGAACCTTTCGAGAAGCTGCACCGATCATGCTTAAGCAAATATTAAACTCCTATCATAGTCTGATCTTCAGGCTGATTTTTGTTGTCGGATTAGTTCTCTCGATCATCATATTTACATGGTCCTATTTCAACATAGACTATCAGAAGAAGAATACCATTAATACAATTGTTGATGAAGTTGACCGACTGGGCACCACTATAAAACTTGGGACCCATTACGCAATGATGCTCAATGCGAGAGATGATATCAATGAAATCATCAAGAACATCGGGAGGCAGGAGGGGATAGAGTTCATACGGATTTTTAACAAACAAGGACAGATCAAGTTTTCAAAAATCCCGGAAGAGGTCGATAAAACAACAAACATCAAAGATGAGGCATGCATCATCTGTCACGTAACCGACCCACCCCTTCAGGAGGTGGGCATGGCGGAACGAACGAGATTTTTGTCACAGGACAACCATCGCTTGCTGGGCATCATCAGCCCCATCTACAACGAGCCCGGTTGTTGGACCGATGCCTGTCATGTCCACCCCCAGGACAAGAAAGTCCTCGGTGCCCTGGACGTTGTAGTCTCTCTGGCCAAAACGGATAGCGAGATCCATGCCTATGAGCGCTGGATCATCTTTCTGGCGATATTCACCTTCGTCAGCACTTCCACGATCATCGGCACCTTTCTCCTCATTTTTGTCAAACGCCCCATTTCTCGGTTGATACACAGGACTCGGCTGATCGGACAGGGAATCTATGAACCCAGATCAGAATCTTACTCCGATGACGAGATCGGTGCTCTCGAAGTGGCTATCAGCCAGATGGGGCGCCAGATCATTGAAAAGCAGGAGGCGCTGAACAAACAGCGCATTGAGTATCAGCAGCTGTTTGAGGAAGTCCCATGCTATATCACCGTCCAGGATCGAAACCTGAGGGTGCTTCGATACAATCGGGAGTTCACCCAGGCGTTCGCTCCAAAACCGGGCGATTTTTGTTATGAGGTCTACAAGGGGCGCTCGGAGCCGTGCGAAATCTGTCCGGTCATGATGACCTTTGAGGATGGCGAATCCCACTACAGCGAGGAAACGGGGGTCACCAAAGACGGTCAGGTCAGCCACTGGATAGTGAGGACAGCGACCATCAAGGACACCGCCGGCGAGATCACGGCCGTTATGGAGATCTCTATCGACATCACTCAGCTCAAACGGTTGGAAGAAGAGATCCGAAAATCCGAGGAGAAATATCGGGCGATCTTCAACAACATTCCCAACCCGGTATTCGTTCTGGACAGAAAGAACCTGACTATTCTGGACTGCAACGACAGCGTCGGGCCAGTCTACGGCTTCAGCAAAGAAGAGTTGCTCAAGACTTCCTTTCTAAACCTCTTCGATGAAAGCGAACATCAGCAATATGCGCTTGAGCTCAGGAGTTCTGACGTTCTGACCCACACTCGCCAGAACACGGGGGACGGAAAGCAGATCTTCGTCAACCTCCGACTCTCCCCCTTCGAATACCTGGGGAAGGGAGCGTTCCTGGTGACAGCCAGCGATATCACCAAGAGGCTCCTTGCCGAACAGCAGCTCATTCAGGCCAGCAAGATGGCTACCCTTGGGGAAATGGCCACGGGAATTGCTCATGAGCTGAATCAGCCCCTCTCGGTGATCAAAACGGCCAGCAACTTCATCATGCGGAAAGTGAGGAAAGGTGAGAAGATCAAAGACGACATCATGGTGACGATGGCAGAAGAAATCGACAGCCACGTGGACCGGGCTTCAAAAATTATTAATCACCTGCGGGAATTTGGACGCAAGTCAGATGTGAAAAAGGAAGAAGTGGACGTCAACGGCGCTCTGAGGCGCTCCCTGGAGATTTTCAGCCAGCAGCTGAAGCTGAGAGAAATCGAAGTGATTGAAGATTTGCAGGAAACCCTTCCTCCAGTCCTGGCGGATGCCAATCGGTTGGAGCAGGTCCTCATCAACTTGCTTCTGAACGCCAGGGATGCCATTGAAGAGAAGCAGGACAAGCTTGGAAGAAAAGATATTGAGAAAACGATTCGCCTCAAAAGCTTTTCGATCAACGGGAAGGTCGTGATCGAGGTGAGGGACACCGGCATGGGAATCCCGGCATCCGTCCTGGAGAAGATCTTCGAGCCCTTCTTCACTACAAAGAAGGTGGGAAAGGGTACGGGTTTGGGGCTGTCCATCAGCTACGGCATCGTTCAAGACTATGACGGTACAATCCGGGTCGAGACCCGGGAAAACGAGGGGACGGCCTTCATCGTAGAGTTTCCTGTCCACGCGGAGAGCTCATGAAAGAAAAGATCCTACTGGTGGACGATGAGGAGGGCATCCGCAAGGTGCTGGCCATTTCCCTGGCAGACGAAGGGTATGAAGTGCTGACGGCAGAGAACGGAGAAGAGGCGCTCAGACTGTTCTCAGAAGCTGTTCCGCGCCTTGTGCTCACCGATATCAAGATGCCGGGAATGGACGGGGTCGAACTGCTGCAGCAGATCAAAGAGCTCAGTCCCGATACGGAAGTCATCATGATGACGGGACACGGAGATATGGAGTTGGCCATCAAAAGCCTCCAATTCGAGGCCGCGGATTTCATCACCAAACCGATCCACGATGAGGCACTCGAGGTCGCCCTCAAGCGGGCGCGGGAGAAGATCTCACTCAAAGAGCAGGTTCGGACATACACTCACAACCTGGAACAACTGGTTTCCGAGAAGACGCAGCAGCTCCTCGATTCTGAACGATTGGCGGCCATAGGCCAGACGGTGGCGACGCTCGCTCATGCCATCAAGAACATCATTGGAGGTCTGAAGGGTGGCATGTATGTCCTCGAGAAAGGTATGGAGCTCGAAAACAGAGAATACCTCTCCCAGGGTTGGGAGATGCTCAAGGGTAATGTGGAAAAGATCACAAACCTTGCCCTGGACCTTCTGAACTACGCCAAGGAGAGGACACCGGAATACCGGCGATGCGACCCAAACCAGCCTCTCCAGGAAGTCTATCATCTCATGCTGAGCCGCGCCGAGGATTGCGGCGTTTCCTTGCGGGCGGAAATGGACGAGAATTTGGGTGACGTTTTGATGGATCCTGACGCGATCCACTGCTGTCTTCTGAACCTTGTGAGCAATGCCGTGGATGCCTGCCTGTGTGGAGGGAGTTGCGGTCAGCCCGGAGAAGTCGTATTGAGTTCCAGGCGAGTGGATTCGTGGGGGGTTGAATATCAGGTTGCAGACAATGGCTGTGGCCTGGATGAAGAAGCAAGGGAGAAGGTTTTCAGGGCCTTCTTCAGCACCAAAGGAACCAAGGGGACCGGTTTGGGGCTCATGATCACCAAGAAGATCGTGAGCGAGCACAGAGGGGAAATTGAAATGAACTCTCGAAAAGGAGGGGGGACGATTTTCACTGTCCGACTGCCCGATCTGCCGCTTTCCTGAAATGAGAACCTTTTCACATTTGCACCTCTTGCTGGACTTCCTGGAAAGAGGAACGTATTCGTATAAGTGGTTCACGATACAGCGGCGATCGTTCCGGTGGCTTTGCTTCCGGGGACGGGTGTCAAGTCGCAACCTTCGACACGCATGAAAAGGAGAGGCCATGGTCGAGTACAAGAACATTCTCTTCTGCACCGACTTTTCTGAAGACGCCAACATCGCCTTTTTGCACGCATTGAACTTCGCCAAGAAGTACGGGGCCAGACTGCATATTATGAATGTTCCGCACTCCCCCTTCACGTACGCACGCAACATCGTGGACGAGCACGTGCCTCCGGAGAGGTCCCAGGATGGTCAGGCCTTTTTCGACGAGGATATTGAAGAGCAGGCAAGAAAAGCGCTTCAAGAGACTTATGAGAAGAAACTGAGCGACATTCCTGACTACACGTTCGTGGTCCGCTGCGGTGCCCCCGATGTCGAGATCATCCGATACGCCAAACAGAACAACATTGATCTGATTGTGATGGGTGCATTGGGGAAATCGGACCTCGACCGGATGGTCCACGGCAGCACCGTCGCCAATGTTTCCAAGTACGCCCATTGTCACGTGATGGCTATTCGGAACCCGGCAAAGCAGTTCACACTTCCCGGGAAGATGCAGTAAGCTCTGCCATTGGGCATCAAAAACTCAGATGCCCTTGAGAATCTGGAGGGTGAATCCATGGCCAAGAAGGTCCTCGTAGTAGACGACGAAATGGATATGAGGGTTTTTATCTCGACATTGTTGGAAACGAATGGCTTCAAACCGATACGCGCCGAGGACGGCCAGCAGGGACTGGTCCTCGCCAAACAGCACAAACCAGCGCTGGTCATCATGGATGTCATGATGCCCAAGGAGAGCGGCATCTTCCTGTACAGAGGTCTCAAGACGGACCCCGAGCTGCGAAATGTCCCCATCATCGTCTGTTCCGCCCTTTCGAAAAAGACCTTCTTCCACTCGCAAAAGGTTTTGGACGAATACGAGGGCAACCCGTTGGGTGAGCCCAATGAATATATCGAGAAGCCACCTGAGCCCGAAGAGCTGCTGGAGGCTGTCCAACGCGTCCTGGGTTGAAGGGTGTGGGAGGTGCGGCAGGTACTTTGCCGGCCGCACTTTCTTCTCAGCCTGTCCGAGTACTGAAACCCATGGAGTGATCCCATCAAAGCTCGGCGGGATGAAGCGCCCGTCACCTGCATGAGTGGGCAAATGCGGCGCGGGCCGTTTTCGCCCCCTCTGATCCTGGCCATCCAGTCGGGCGCGCACCCGATTCGGGACCCCAACCACATTAACGAAGCACTCACCTGGACACCCCGTCGAACCGCTGCTAGAATGATTTGACAATCCTATTGGCCGACTTCATATCAACCTTTATGAGGTTTCAGTTCTTTCTGACGCTGCAGATGACACCCAGGAAAAGGAGAAGGTCTAAATGTCAAAACCATTGCAGGTTCTCATCATCGGCGGAGTTGCGTGCGGCCCCAAAACAGCCTCGCGTCTGAAGAGGCTGGATCCCCGCGCGGAAATCACCATGATCGAAAGAGGCCCGCTGGTGTCCTATGGCGCCTGCGGATTGCCCTACTATGTCGAGGGGATGTATTCGGACATTGCTGAGCTCATCAAGACGCCCGTTGGTGTTCCCAGGAACGCGGGATTTTTTGAGAAGGTCAAGGGATTCAAAACGCTCACCCGAATGGAGGCCACTCACATTCTGCGGGATAAGAAAGTGGTTCGCGTTCGCAACCTCGAAGACGGATCCGTCTCGGAAATGCCCTATGACAAGCTTGTTCTCGCCACCGGGAGCAGTCCCATTCGCCCCACAATACCGGGCACCGACCTGGAGAACATCTGGTATATGCGCCATCCCGACGACGCTCAAAGCCTCGTCGAGAGCATCGAGAAGAAAGGCCTCACGAAGGCTGTGATCATCGGAGCGGGCTACATCGGGATCGAAATGGCTGAAGCCCTGTCCACCAAGGGCCTCAAGGTCACCATGGTGGAGATGTTCGATCAGATCATGCCCCAATTCCTGGATGAGGAGATGGCACGACTCGCAGCGAAGGCCTTGACTCAACGCGGCGTTGAGCTGGCTCTGGGACAAAAGGTGGTGGCCATTGAAGGCAATGGCAAGGTCCGAGCTGTCAAGACTGAGAAGGGAAGCATCCCCGCAGACCTTGCTCTGATTGGTGTCGGCGTGCGCCCCAACGATGAGCTGGCCAGAGATGCCGGGCTGGAATGTTCAGTTAAGGGGGGAATTCTGATCAACAGTGTCTGTCAGACCAGTGACCCCGACATCTATGCCGGCGGTGACTGCGTCCTGAATCACTCCATAGATCCCATCACGCGCTCTCCCCTCTTCGTTCCACTGGGCTCAACTTCCAATAAGCACGGACGCGTTATCGCAGACCACATCGCCGGCCTCTCGTCTCCCTTTCCGGGAATCAGCTCCACGGGCATCTGTCGCATCTTCGATACGACAGTGGGGCGCACCGGTTTGACGGAAAAGCAGGCCGGACAGCTGGATCCTGAAATCGAAACGGTCATCTGGGCGGGTCCTGATCTGCCACACTATATTCCCGAGGCCAAGCCCCTGGTGATTAAACTCGTCGCATCCAAACGTCATCGAAAGCTCCTGGGCGTCCAGGTGGTAGCCAAAGGAAACGGGGCCAAGCGATTGGACGTTGCAGCCTCCGCCTTGTTCTTCGGAGCCACAGTAGATCAGCTCGGCAACATAGACCTGGCCTACGCTCCACCCTACTCGCCACCCATCGATCCCTTGGCAACAGCCGCCCATGTGATGGCCAACAAGCTCAACGGGATCGCCCGGAGCATCTCTCCCCTCGAAGCAAAGAAGCGGATCGACCGGGGGGACGATGTGCTTCTTATCGATGTCAGAACTCCCGAAGAATACAAGGAGGTTCGCCTGCCGTATGAAGGCGTGGTCCACATCCCCTTGGGAGCGCTGAGGGAGAAGGCATCACAGCTACCGAGGGACAAGGACATTCTGGCTTTCTGCAAGATCAGCATGCGGGGTTATGAGGCTCAGCGCATCCTGGGTGGGATGGGGTTTGAGAGAGTCTGGTTCATTGAAGGTGGACTTGTGGGTTGGCCCTTCGATCTGTGGTCGGGCAACTGACAGCCGACGGCAGGAGTCGGTTTGACCTGTCGGAGCGGCCGCCGGAGTGGATTCGGCCGGGTTTCTTCTCCCGCGGAGATGACTCCGATGCTCGATGGAGGATGCATGATCGTGCATCCTCTTTATTCTACCCAAAAGACAGAGGAATAAGCCATGATCGATGAGGCAGCCAGAGTGAAAGCCCTCGCCCTGCTCAGACGACTGGGGGAGGCTCACGGGGCGCCTGGCAGCGAAGACGCCGTTCGACATGTTTTCAGAGAAGAACTGGGCAGCCGATCCATCCGATGCGATGGGATCGGCAACCTGTTCTGCATGAAGCCGGGCAGCGCCGATACCCCTCGAATAATGCTGGCAGCTCACATGGATGAGGTGGGATTCGTTGTACAGACCATCACCAAGAGTGGCCTGATCAAGTTCAGCCCCCTTGGGGGATGGTGGGCCCATACGCTGCCGGCTCAGCGCGTCAGAATCCTGACGCGAAGCGGGCTGGAAATCCTGGGAGTCATCGGAGCCAAACCCCCTCATTTCTTGCAGGAGAATGAGCGCGAGAAGGTGATGAAGATCGATGACATGTTCATTGATGTGGGAGCGGGGGGGCGCGAAGAGGTAATCCAGGAGCTCGGGATCAACTTGGGTGACCCCATCGTTCCATTCAGCCCGTTTATGCCCATGTCCAATCCCGACCTGTTCATCTGCAAGGCATGTGATGACCGCCTCGGTGTCGCCCTGGCCATCCAGACAATCCAGACTCTCGAGACATTGGAGCATCCGAACACAGCAATCGCGGTGGGAACGGTTCAGGAGGAAGTCGGGGTGAGGGGCGCCCAGACAGCCCCATTCCTTGGCAAGCCGGACGCAGCGATCGTGCTCGAAGGGACTCCGGCCGATGATCTTCCGGGGGTTCCCGAAGAAGAGCAGCAGGGGGTCGTCGGCTGCGGCGTGCAGATTCGAGTGCTGGATCCCTCAGCCATCATGAACCGCAAATTCGTGGGTCTTGCCCTGGAATTGGCCAGGCAGCATCAGATTCCGCACCAGGTCGCCGTCCGCAAAAGCGGCGGAACCGATGCTCGGGCCATTCACCTCCACGGTTCCGGGATCCCCACGTTGGTTCTGGGGGTACCCGCTCGTTATATCCACACTCACAACAGCATTGCCAACATCCAGGACTATTGCAGCGCTCTGGAGCTCACTCTGCAGCTCATCCAGGCCATGGACGCAAGTACCGTCGAGAACTTTACCGCTTTTTGAATGGAACGAAGGGTATACCGTCACTCCTGCGCAAATCAGAAAGGAGCGCAAGACATCAACTTTCATTTTGAGTGCGCAATTTCATGTAATTGTTGAATTCTTCAAGGATCTTTTCTTCGCTGTCGCTGTTGTACACGATCACGTTCTTCAAGAGGATGAAAGAATCCAGATCCATGCCGGTGAACTCGATGGCGATCTCGCCCTCCTGCAGGCGAACCACTTGACCGGTTATACGAATGGAGACCTCGGAGGTGGCCCCGGTCAGCTGGATCTGGACAGCCACCTGCTTTCCAAGGGGACATGGGTCGGGACTCGCTACCAGCATCCCTCGAAGACTCAGATTGCTCAGGTCACCCCTGATTACTTTGCCATCACAACGCAACTCGGCCTCACCTCGAAACAAAACCCGCGTGAAATTCCGCCTTTCACTCATATGTCTCAACTCCCATTGCGCTCGCATCGCATTGTTGGCGATACTGATTGAAGATGATTCCGACCTGATGGCCAAAGAAATCCATGTCGCCCTGGAGCGACGTTTACATCCAGTTCCAGCGCACATCATAAAGCATGAAGCATGCCGAAAAACCCTCTATAACCGTTATATTCGGTCAATTGCCGGGGAATTTGAGGGATTCACCTGTGATACTCGGATGACACCACCCTTCCCTCAATCCGGCGATGATGGTTTCAGCTCGGGCAAGGTCACATCGCGGTTTGGAGCGAGATGAGCGGGGGGCCGCCGAGGGCGATTTTGAACGAATTTGTGCTTTAATTGATAGCTTTTTCGATCGTAAAAGCCGGACTAACACGATGCAATCTTGTAAAAACCAATGAAAAGCGAAGAAAAGATACGAAAGAATCAGATCAGTGCTCGCCAGTATCCAGCATTGCATTTAGAATTCTACTAAGAAAAAAAAGCGGAAAATTCAGGTATCTACGAGCGAGGTCACCCTGTTTTGTCCAAATCTTCACATATGGACGCCCCTCGGTCTCTGAGGACCCCAAGATCCCATCATTCACCCCATAATTCCGTCTAACCGGGGATAAATCCGGATTACCGTGTTTGCGAATCTTCTGCGGAGGCTGTTAGAAGACCCCCTCATGAGAAACTCTTACGGTTACACCGCGAGGGCGATGTTGAATTTCTTTGACAAGACAAGGAGAACCAGTATGGCGCCTGTTTCCAGACTCTGGAGGCACCAGCTGGGGGAAGCAACCACCAACCAATGGCGCAACTGCCATCGCGCCACACTTCTGTTTTTTGTCCTCTCCCTTCTTTTCACGACACAGGCAGAGTCTAAAACCGACCTCACCGGTGGCGTCTGGAGCGATCTGACTATTGGGTTTGTATCCACCCGTGGATCGCAGCCGACCGAGACTTTGCAGATGGCAAATCTTTCCTCAACCCCTGCGTTTTTTCATGCTTCCCCTGCTGGAGGATCGAGCAACAGGATGAGAATTCCTATTCCGAATCATCCAGCAATCAACAATTACGTCAGACGCTACACGGACAAAGACCGCAGAACTTTCCTGGAAGCTTTGGATCGCTCGTGGCTGTATGTCCCCGTTATGGAGGAGATCTTCCGATCGGAGGGGGTTCCCGAAGAGTTGATTTACATCGCTCTGGTGGAGAGCTGTTTCAAAGGGAGAGCTTCTTACCGCGGAGCGGGGGGGTATTGGCAGCTGCTCGCATCAACAGCACGATCTCTCGGACTCAGGGTGGATTCCTGGGTAGACGAACGGGTCGATCCCATCAAATCCACACGCGCTGCAGCGAGATACCTCCGCAAGCTTCACGGGGAGTTCGGATCTTGGCCTTTGGCCCTGGCAGCCTACAACGCAGGCAGCAATGCTGTATCCAGAACCATTGAACGTCATGGGTCGGACGACTTCTGGAAGCTCTACAGCCGGCAGGCCTTCTCCAGACTGACCCGCAACTATGTCGCCAAAGTGCTGGCAGCCATCCAGATCGCCCGCGACCTCGAAGAACATGGGTTCAGCCGCCCCGGATACGTCCAAGTATTCGATTTCGAGCCCATCCAGGTCAGGAAACCACTAAAACTGGACGAAGTCGCCGGATGGCTTCAAGTCCCGGCATGCGATCTGCGAGATTTGAACCCCTCGCTGCGCAAAGGCTGCGTCCCGCCGGGCTCTGAATTCACCCTGCGCCTTCCTCTGGGTGCCCATGACCGTTTCCACCTGGCGTACATGGACTACGTCCGGAAGTAAAAGCAAGGCCGGTTAACGACGCATCGCCCCGCGGGATAACCAAATCCCTCATGCGTGAAGGGATCTCTTCCGGATATGAGCATTCGACTGATTGCTCTCGAGCTATACAGCATCATGAAGGAGGTGGAAGCCCTGGAAAAGAAGATCCAGGAGCTTCCACCCAGCGACCGAACCTCACGCGAACCCCTTCTTGAGAAGCTTCGGAAGGCACGGGCAGAGCAAGAACGGATTCGCAAGATCCTGGAAGGCGCCAAATCGAGCTGACCGAACTCGCTTCGACTTCTGAAATGCCGGCACATTGCCCGCGCAACTCACTCAATCACCCAGACAGCACATTGCTTGGCATCCCGCACCACCCTGCTGGACACACTACCAAAAAGGAATTCCTGGCGTTTGCTGACGCCTCGCCTGCCCACCACCAGTGTCCCATATCCCCCGTCCTGCTGCTCACGAAGGATGAGATCCGAAACACTCACGGGCTTTTGACAGACCTGGATTTTGAGTTGGATGTGCTTTTCGGGGATTCCCAAAGCAGTCAGTCGTGAGCCCGCTTCCTCCATGAGCGCCAAGGTCTCCTTTCGGGCTTCCTCGACCATTCGGTTTCTCTCCTGATCGTCGGGCACGATGTCGGGCGACGGCTCTTTGATCACCGTCAAAAGAGTGATTTCAGCGGACTCGTGGCAGCGAAGAATCCCCCCCACGTAGTCCACAGCTTTAAGGGAATTCTCTGACAGATCCACGGCGATCAATACCTTGGTTTCGACACCTCCGGCCAACTCTCTCATAAGAATCACCCCCCTTTGTCCGTCCGAATCTTAGGAAGCTCAATGAGCCCTGCGTCAGTGGGCCACGATGTCCAGTCGACAGGCACTGAGATCCTCGAGCAACTCGTCGGTGTGCTCGTAAAAGACCCTGGCCCCCTGGCTGAAATGGAGAAGAACGTAGTTCAGTGAATCCGGGATATAAGGAAAAAGCTTCTGCAGGTTCGCAATTCGGTGCTTGAAGAACAACGAAAGATCACCAGGCTCCAGGCATGAGCGCATCTTGATTCCCTCCGGACCGCAGGCCGACAGGTCGGGTAGATTGTGGAAACCCTTGCCCATCGTGAACAAAAGAATGTTCCCCAGCCCGAAAAGATCCACACCATAGGGATTCTCAGCCCAATCATAGGTGTAATCGAAGTCGATCCACCGATAGGTTCCGCTGTTACGCTCAATCAAAATATGGTCGTTGCGGATGTCGCCGTGCAGCTCTCCCATGCGATGCAGCCGGTTGATGGCTTCGATGCATCCGAAGACGTGCTCGAAGATGATGGGAAAGTATTCGTGAAAGTAGACCTCATGGTCCATTTGCAGATTGTGGATATAGTCGTAGTAGCGGGTCCCCTGAATCCGCTCGATGATCCTCACGTGATTCCCGGCCGAGTCAAGGATGTTGACGCCCTGCATGAATCGCAGATCGTCACGAACCTTGTCCAGAATCCGGGCCTCCTTCACCGGACTCCGGAAGCACTGAATCTGTTCAGACCCCAGCTGCATCAGGAACTTTTCATGGAAAACCAACTTGATGATCTTCGAGCTGCCATCAGTCAAATCGATGACTCTCTTGACCCAGTATTTGGGTTCGCCATCCAAACCGAACCGGCCTTCCATTTCCTCGCCCCGCACCAGGTAGTAGTTCCCCCCGAGCTCGAGGATGTCGTCCGATTTGATGGACATGAACTCGGTCGTATCAGAGATGATACTGATGTTCCCGCGGGGTGGGTACCTCGTGTAGGCTGCAATCTTCTCCCTGAGCTGCGCTTCCGTCATGGTGCACCATCCATTCAATCGTCTCAAGGGTTCAACGGGCTGTCAAAGCGTCAATAGGGTCTTGATCCGAGAAAAGGCAGCATGCAATGCCTCCCGTTTGGCAGGAGTGTAGTAATTCAGCGGCGAGGGATGATACGTGACGACGATTGGAAGAGAATGAGCATGGAAAGACTCTCCACTGGCTGCGCTCATTTTCAGCCGCGGTTCCCCCAGGAGAGCCTTCGCTGCAGGAAGCCCCAGGCACACTACCAGGCCCGGTGAGAGGATTCGCAGCTCCTCCAGCAGATAGGGAAGTGCATGACGCTGCTCTCTGGCGGTCGGACTCCGGTTGCCACCCCTCGGAGCGAGAGGCCGGTACTTCACCAGATTGGTGACATAGACATGCTCCCTCACCAGACCGATCTCTTCGAGCAGTCGAGTCAGGTTCTTTCCGGCAGCGCCCACAAACGGCCGTCGGTCCCGCTCCTCGTCGCGCCCCGGGGCCTCTCCGACCAAAACCAAACGACCGTCTTCCAAGGCCCCCCAACCTGGAACAAACACCGTCCCAACCGCAGGGTTTTTCCAGAAAGGATCGTCGCGAACACGCACATAGTGCTCGCGCAACCTTTGTGCTTTCAGATCCGTCGGAGTCAGAACTCAACTCCCTTCTGTGCCCGAATAGACTGGTCACGATAGGGATGTCTGATTTCGCGCATTTCCGTGACAAGGTCGGCAGCAGCAATCAATTCATCCGGGGCGTTCCTGCCGGTTATGATCACATGAAGATCCCGTGGCCTTCGCCTTAACGTTTCCAGGACTGCGGCGACGGGGAGAAGTCCATAAGCCAGGACGAGATTCAGCTCATCAAGAACGACTATATCGTAATCTCCACTTTCAATCTCCCCGGAAGCGAGATTCCAGCCGATCTCAGCCAACTTGCGGTCCTCGTCCAGGTTCTCCTTCTTCCACGTAAAACCAGTTCCCAGCGGCTGGATCACAATCTCATCGAATCGCCTCAGTGCCTCCAATTCTCCATATTTCCAAGCACCCTTGATGAATTGCAGAACCAGGGTTCGCATGGAATGGCCGGCCGCCCGGACCGCCATTCCCAATGCAGCAGTGGTCTTGCCCTTGCCGTTGCCCGTAAACACGATCAGCAAGCCTTTGGACATCAAGACACCTCACGCCGTAACGTTCATCATGCGCTCTTCATTGACCGGGAGTGGCACCGGCCGAGCAGATCAAATCTGAACGCCCATTTCGAAACCTTTCTCCCCCCAGCGACTGGTTTGCCAAAAGGTGAAGACTTTCGCTGAGGGCTATCCCATCTTCCCCTATCGGGGGTCGGTCTTGGATAACTTCGAGATGCCCTGGCTGATGATCAGAACGATGATAAGAAACAACGGGCTGCAGGCGACAAAATGAAAAAGCGGGCATTTTTGCCCGCGGATTGATGTTACGGCACTGAATATTGGAATCTGTTTCTTTCCGGATTGCCACCTTTGAAGGGATCAGAATGCCCGGACCTCGGAAAACGGTTCTACAACCCTTAATCACCTGACGCGGGACTCTCGCTTGAAGCACTCTTGGTCTCGGTCTTCTCCGCCTGCTTGACATCCCCGGACTTGGATGAGCCAGCACTCTGGTTCTTGCCGGAGTAATCAGTCACATACCAACCCGAACCTTTGAGGTGGAAAGTGCTCATGGAGATGAGCTTGCGAACTTCCCCTCTGCAATGGCAACACTCACCGAGCGGGGGATCAGAGAATTTCTGCATAGCCTCCATCGTCTTCCCACACTTCAAACATTCATATTCGTAGATCGGCATCTTGTAAACCTCCTCTTCAGGCATTACCGCTGGTCGGCATTGACTTCCTTATCGGCCCCTTTTGGAGCTGAGACCATTATAATTTCATCGCTTCCAATGTCAAGGCAGAGCACCACGCCAAAAAATAATCGCGACACCACGGCCATCCAACGATGAATTCCATGATTCATTGCCAAGCACCCCCTTTCATTTCAGGGGGCCACCTTCACCAGTTGCCCGTTGGAAACCTGAAGGACCGTATAGCCCCGAGTCACCTCACCCGTGGGCGTGAAGCTGTAGGTTCCCGCTACTCCTTCAAAATTGCGAATCTGGCGTAGATTCTGAAGCAGTGAAGCACGATCCACAGTCTTTCCTCTGAGCATGGATCGTGCCTGAAGGAACAGCATCATGGCGTCGTAAGCCTGCGCCTCAAGATAGGACGGCGGGGAGTTGTACAGGGACTCATATTTTTCTTTGAATGCCCGCAACCGTGGAGCTCCCAATCCTGCATAGAACGGAGTGGCGAACACGGCGTGCTCCACATAGGCCCCCCCGATCTCCACCAGTGGCGCCTCACCCCACAGGTTGGTTCCCAGAAGCGTCGGCCCGACCACGTTGTGGTAAAGCAACTGGGGAGCTATGAGAGACACGGTCTGAACCTGGTCGGGAATGAAGAGCACTTCAAAAGGCGTCGAGTCATCCCCTGTGGGGGGGATGTTCTGTTTGGCAACACTCTGAAGCTTCTCAATCGGCTCCTGGAAGTCCGTGCTCTTTCCCTTATAGGCTACACTGGCTAATAAAGTGCCCCCCTCCGCCTTGACAACCTCAGCGAAGATCTTTGAAAGCTGCTGACCGTAGCGGTCATCAGGATAGAGAGCTGCAAAACGTGTGGCGTTCAGTTTTTCACGGCAATAACGAACAGCCGTTCGAACCAGCTCGGCATTATCCAGAAAGACATTGATGACATAAGGGTTTGCCGACATATCTTCGTCTTTCTGGGTGAGTGTCAACAGCGGCACTCCCCAGCGATCCGCAAGAGGTGCGACAGTCTTAGTGGTCTGGCTTCCCAGCGGACCAACGATTCCCAGAACCGCATCCTCTTTGACAAGCGAGTCGAAAGCCCTGGCTGCTTGCGTGGCATCACCGGGGGCATCTTTGGCTACCAGAGTAACGGGGTTCCCGGCATGCTTCTCGTTCCACTCAGCCAGCGCCATATCCACGCCGCGAAGGACCATCCTTCCATACTTTTCGTGCGGACCATTGAGCGGAATCAGACAACCAACCTTGTCAGGATTTACGGGTGCAGACTTTTCACCGGGAGCCAATCCCAGCATGGCAGCCTGTATCTCGGGCACAAGAGGATGGGATGGATTTTGATTCAGAATAGACCTGTACCTCTCTCGGGCGGCCTCCTTGGGCATCTGCTGCGCCTCAATCTGGGCCAATCGAAAGTCAAGGAAGACACGCATGGTCTCCGTCACATTCTTCTTATAGAGCCGACGCACCTCGCCCTCATCCATATCCTTGACAAGCTCCGTCCCCACAAGCACCAGCGGCTTCTGCTCCTCGGGAGACCTGGCAACCGTGAACCCCGCCATGACCCACTCGAAGGCCGTTTGCTTGTCACCCTGGCTTCTGTAAACATCGGCCATGAAGACTGCCAGCTCCAGCTGTGCCTCTTGGTCACCGGACGAACCCTCCCAAAGGGGCACCGCTTCCTTGAAGACCTGCTTCTTCTGCCCGACCATCCACCAGCCCTTCAGTTGATCCACCTGTGCCCTGCGATAACCCTCCCAGCTCGGGTACATGTAAAGAAGGTAATCGATGTATCGCAGCGCTCGTTCCCCTTGCCCGCTCTGAAGATGGATCTGTCCCAGCTTGTGGAGTGATCTCGCAGCAATCACATTGTTCGGATAAGTCTGAGCCAGACCTTCGAGGGTGGAGATAGCTCCCTTGAGATTTCCTGCAGTTCTCTCCTGCTCGGCCTTTCTCCACAACACCTCCGCTTCGGGAGGTGGAGATTTGGAGAAAGCCGGGCCCGAACCCGGCGTTGGCTGCTGGGGAGGAGCGGAGGCACAGCTGGCAGTTAAGATAATTAAAACCAGTGCAAAAAGCCGAGAAACTCCCTTCACCATAAGCTTGCCTCATCCTTTTTGAAAACTCTCCTGAATGGGCCAGTTCACCACTCGCGTTCCGACTCAGGCTCCAGTGAAGCTTACTGCATTTTCCCAGGCATGTCGACGCCTGCTCAGAGAAACGATCCTGAACCTGCCCTTCACATCCCCTTCCCGCAACGGTCCGAGCTCTCTCCCTGCTGTTGATCGCTCTTGAGAAAGGCTCTATACCCTAACAGCACGCGAAGGGCACAAGAAAACTTGTGCCCTTCGCGCGCTCCCCACCTGCATGATGCCGGCTCTGCCCTACTTGTCTTTCACTTCTTCAAAATCGGCATCCACCACATCGTCGTCCGGTCTCTGACGGCCTGCAGCCGATTCCTGTCCACCCGGCCCGGGGCCTTCCCCATGCGCTGCCCCCTGCTGAGCAGAAGCCCTCTTGTAGGCCTCTTCAGCCACCTTATGCGAGATCTGCATGAGCTGATCCACTTCGCGCCGGATGGCATCGGCATCATTTCCGTCCATGACCGATCTGACCTTCGTGATCTGCTCTTCAATGTCCTGCTTGGTCTTGGAGTCGACCTTATCCCCCATTTCTCGCAGAGTCTTCTCCGTGCTGTAGATGAGAGAGTCGGCGTTGTTTCGCGCTTCCACCAGGGCCCGCTTCTTCTTGTCCTCCTCAGCGTGAGCCTCGGCCTCCCGCACCAGGTTCTTGATCTCGCTGTCTGAAAGCCCGCTCGATGCGGTGATCTGAATAGACTGCTCTCTCTGGGTGGCCAGATCTTTAGCTGAGACATGCACAATGCCGTTCGCATCAATGTCGAAGGTCACTTCAATCTGAGGAACACCCCGCGGAGCTGCTGGAATCCCCACCAATTCAAAGCGGCCAAGCGTCTTGTTGTCCGAGGCCATCTCCCTTTCGCCCTGCAGAACATGGATTGAGACCGCCGTCTGATTGTCGGTTGCCGTCGAAAACACCTGGCTCTTGCGAGTGGGAATCGTCGTGTTTCTTTCGATCAGGCGTGTCATGACACCGCCAAGGGTCTCGATTCCGAGGGAAAGTGGCGTCACATCGAGGAGCAACACATCTTTGACATCACCCTTCAAGACACCGGCCTGGATTGCTGCTCCAACAGCCACCACCTCATCGGGATTCACCCCCTTGTGAGGTTCTTTCCCAAAGAACTCCTGCACTTTTTGCTGCACTCTCGGCATGCGAGTCATACCGCCTACCAGGATCACCTCGTCCACGGCGGATCGATTGAGTCCTGCATCTCGCAAGGCCTGCTCCATCGGAGGAACGAGGCGATCGATCAAATCCTCGACAAGGGACTCCATCTTGGCACGGGTCAATTTGATATTCATATGCTTGGGACCCGAGGCATCTGCCGTAATGAACGGCAGGTTGATCTCCGTTTCCATGGTCGAGGAGAGCTCGATCTTGGCCTTCTCCGCAGCTTCCTTCAGGCGTTGAAGAGCCATCTTGTCATTTCGGAGATCGATGCCGTAATCTTTCTTGAATTCGCTGGCCAGCCAGTCGATGATGCGCTGGTCGAAATCTTCCCCCCCCAGATGGGTGTCCCCGTTGGTGGCCTTCACCTCAAAGACACCCTCGCCAATTTCCAGAATCGAGATGTCGTAGGTACCACCGCCGAGGTCAAAAACTGCAATCTTCTCATCTTTTTTCTTGTCGAGTCCGTAGGCAAGGGAAGCCGCTGTCGGCTCATTGATAATGCGCAGAACGTTCAGCCCTGCAATCTTCCCAGCGTCTTTTGTAGCCTGGCGCTGACTGTCGTTGAAGTAGGCGGGCACGGTAATCACCGCTTCCGTCACCTTCTCACCCAGATAATCCTCTGCCGTCTGCTTCATCTTGGTCAACACGTAGGCAGAGATCTCGGTCGGGCTGTAGTCACGACCCCGAATATTGAGATGAGCATCGCCATTTGAAGCTTTCACGATCTTGTAAGGTAGTACTTTAGTATCTTGCTGAACCTCTTTGGATTCGTATTTCCTCCCCATGAGCCTCTTGACGGCAAAGATTGTGTTCTCGGGGTTGGTGATAGCCTGCCGTTTGGCCACCTGGCCGACCAAACGCTCCCCACTTTCGGTGAAAGCAACCATAGACGGGGTTGTTCTACCACCCTCCGCATTCGTGAGAACCTTGGGTTCCTTGCCCTCCATGATCGCCACTACCGAGTTGGTAGTACCCAGGTCAATTCCAATGACTTTGCTCATCTGTTTCGCCTCCTTGACGATAAGAATATGAATACAAATTGCGAATGATCATGCGAAGCCACTGCGACGTTTCATCTTTCCCCAAAAGAGTTTGCAGCGAGCCTGACCATCGAAGACCTTAATTGAACGTCAAAACACAGGAACTTTAGACTCTCATACTGCAACGGGACTCTGATTCATGAAGAACGGAGCTACAGCCGACCTCTATCCGTACGGCCAATCCGAACGCCCCATGGCAGCCACAAACCTCCTTCACCCACCCTTCGTACCTTTCGAGACTACGACCATCGCTGGCCGCAAAAGCCGATCGTTGAGCATGTATCCCTTCTGATACTCCTGGGCGACCGTGTTTTCAGGGTACTCCTCCGATTCCTGCTGAAGCATGGCTTCGTGAAAATTGGGGTCGAACACGTGTCCCTGGGAATCAAACGGAACGCAGCCGTACCGGGCAAGAACATCCAGGAAGATCTTGCGAGTCATGCGAATCCCCTCCATCAAGGCCTGAGGGTCCACATCTCCCTCGCCATGCTGAATAGCCAGCTCCAGGTTGTCCCCTACCGCCAGCATTGATCGAAGGATGTTCTCGTTGGCGAAAGCGATTCCTTCGGCCTTCTCGCGCTCCAACCGCTTGCGCGCGTTCTCGGCTTCAGCCGCCAGCCTCAACATACGATCCTGCAATTGCCTGATCTCCTCGTTCTTCTTCTCAAGCAACTGCTCACAAGTCTCCTCCGGAGCCTCGTCTGCATCCGTAGCGGAAGCCTGCTCTTCCGGAGCCTCCTCAACCAGAATCTCAATATTCTCCTTGTTCAACTCGTCACTCATCAACTTTCACCTTTTAATCAGTAGAGAGCCCCATCGCAAGAGCCGGGGCTGAGCTCAATTTGCTCAGATTCAAACCCGAGGGCTTCAGCAGATGGGAAAGATATGCCTCCTCCGTACCATGAGCACAGCCCCTCCCACCCAGCCGCAAGCATCGAGCGCCAGGAGAGATCCGCATCTTCCCCAACTCGGGACAAGCCCCGCGATCCTGCTTCAAGCCCTTTCATCAGGAACTTCAAGAAGATCGCTCAGAAGTGCCGCCGTGAATTCGACGACGGGGATGATTCGGGAGTAGTCCATCCTCAGCGGACCGATCACTCCTACAACCCCCAGCAGGGTATCCCCCCTGCGGTAAGGCGAAGAAATGAGGCTGATCTCACTCAGTTCCTTTGATTCACTCTCGGACCCCAGGATAATCCGTACACCAGGCGAGGTGCTCATGGTCTTGTCAAGCAGGCGAATAAGGCGCGATTTATCCTCGAAGGCGGAGAGTATCTTTCTCATTCGCTCCACTTGAGCGAACTCCGGATTGCTCAGGAGGTTTGTCTGACCCTCGATATATACCTCGCTGTTTTCCAGCGTCGATTGGACGACTCGCTGAGTCATTTCGAGAGTCTTCGAGAAAAGCTGGTCGAAAATGGCCTTGTCCTTGCGCATCCCTTCGAGAATGCGGGTTTTAACCTCCCCCAGGGGCACATCCTCCAGTAGCTCATTGAGATAGCGCGAGTACTTGTCCAGATCATGCTGGTTGATGTCCTCTTCCCACTCCAGCAGGCGGTGATGAACCAATCCACTCTTGGAGATCAAGATGACCATGATCTGGCGCGTTCTCAACCGGATAAGCTCAATATGTTTGAAGCGTGTCATGGAGAGCTTCGGCCACAATACCACGCCCGCCTGTTTACAGAAGTCCGAGAGCACACGCGACGTGCGTTGGAGGAGCTCCTTGATGTCTGCCTCGGATTCGCTGAAGGCCTTCCGAATGAGCTCCCGCTCCTCCTCCTTCAATGCCTTGAACTTCATGATGAAATCCAAGTAGAAACGAAGCCCTCTGTCGGTAGGAACGCGACCAGCAGACGTGTGAGGCTGGTACAGAAACCCCAATTCCTCCAGGTCGGCCATAACATTGCGGATGGTGGCAGAGCTGACCTCGAGCCCGTAACGTCTTGCCACAACCCGCGAGCCCACCGGTTCTCCCGTTTGGATATAATCGGTAATGACAGCCTCAAGGACTTGCTGGTCGCGTCTTGTAAGATCAGTCACCGAACACTCCCTACGCAGCTTATTAGCACTCTATCCCGAAGAGTGCTAAGGAAACGTAGTGATCTACCTCTCTTTTGTCAAGCTAAATCAACAAACAGACCTGGTGCTTCCGACAATGGAACTCGCAGGATGCGTCAACTCTTTTCCGGGACCATCCCAAAATCCTCGAAACATTGAATAAAATCCTGGGAAAGCCTGAAGCCAGCCATCCTCATCCCACCTTCCGACTGGTTATGGAACGTCAGAATGACATGGGACGGCCTCTCCGGGTCATCCTCAACCGTTCCGATTTCTCTCAGCTGGACCTTCAAGTCGTTGACATCTTCTCCTGGTTTCACCTGGATCCACATCTTCTTCATGGGCACCTCCCCTCTGAAACAAATGGTTCCGTTATCCCCCGCCCCTCTTTCCGCCTATCGCATCCCTCGGATATGGACAGGGGCCATCCAGCAAGCCGCCCTCTTCATGGAGTCATCTTCGATGGATCCCGCCTCCAGCATCTCGTAACCATGGTTTTTTACACTCAATTTATGATGACGCTAAAAGCTGGGATTCATGACGTCCATTACTTACTAAACATAAGACGGAGTCGTGCGGTTCACACCCGCATGCTCCAGTCAGTTCCACATGTCCAGATGAGACGAAACCCATAAGAACAGGAACTGAGGCCTGTAACTGCTCCAAACCGGGCCGTTCTCCGGGTCCGGCAACCGAGGGATTGGGAAAGCTCTCGCAGAAGGGCCGTGGACGAAGGTTAACGTCGGAGTACTTTTCCCAGGAAGCCCAGTTTTCCCGTGAAAGGTGTCAGGAGGTCCAAAATGAAATATCTTCCGATCATGACAAACACAATACAGAAAGTACACCCGCTCAGAACAAGGGCGAGAAAAGATGCAAGCAAAGGCTGGATGTTCAGGGATTCACTCAGCAAACGAGGTATCCAACAGGAAGCCAGAGCTGCCGGCAGTGCAACTCCTGATACACGGGCAGAAGTCCTTCCCAAACCGCTGAAGGCACCGCGCCCGAAGCGGCGCCCCCACCACCACGCCAATACTCCAGCGTAGGTAGCGATCGAAGCAGCACTTGCAGCTGCAACGCCATACACACCAAGCCTTTGACTCAGCAGATTGAAGACGGGAATAGAGATCAGAGTGATCAAAGTTCCCAGAATCGCCGGGGTCAGGGTATCCCGACGCGCATAATATGCACGCCCGATGACTTGCTGAACACCCCAGAAGCACACGGTCGAAAGCAGAATCGTCAGCAGCACCGCCGTCTTCTGTGTGTCTTCCACGGAAAAGCTGCCCTGTTCGAAAATGAGACGCACAGTGGGCTCACTCACCGTGGCCATCCAGATGGACATGGGAATCAGCAGTGTCACGACATTGCGAAGGGCCACACCCAGCGTCTCCTGGAACCTGTCCCATTCCTTTTTGGCGAAGAGCTCAGCCAGGAAGGGGTACGTCGCCACTCCCGCCGCTTGAGCCACCACTCCCACCGGAACCAGCATGATGCGTCGTGCGTAATTGAGCCAACTCACCGCGCCCACACCGGTCAACGAGCCAAAAACCCGCACCAGCTGTTCATCCAGTACGACGATGGATTGCCCGAGCATCAGCGGCAAGGCAAGCCATAGGAACTGTTTGAGTCCGGGATGCAGCACTCGGAAGCGGAGATTGAGCCCCTCACCACTTCTGCAGGCCAGAAAGGGAAGGAGGAGGTTGCCGACAACAGCTCCTCCAAGAACCCCCCAACAGAAGCCTTCCATACCATGCCCACGGAGGAGCACTCCCCCAAAAATAATAAATGAATTATAGACAATAGGCATAAGCGCCGGAACGAAGAACTGCTTTCTCATGTAAAGCAACGATGAAAAGCAGGACCCCGCAAGGAAGCAAACCTGAGCCGGCAGGATGATCCGAAGAAATAGAGCGAGTCTTGCAGTGGCTTCTTGCCCCAGCCCCGGCGCGGCCACCTGAGCAAGTTGAGGCGCGAGGACAAAACAAATGACCGTCAGCCCCGTGATGGCCCCTGTGATCCAAAGAAGAACAGCAGAGAAGAAATCCCACCCATCTTCGGCATCCTTTTCAAAGAAGGACGAAAGGAGGGGAATGAGCGTAATGGAGAAGTAACCACCTGCCAGAAGATAATTGATGAAGTCGGGGATGACAAAGCTGGCAAAATAGATGTCCGCTTCCAGTGTGGCTCCAAACAGGTACGAGATCACCTTGTCCCGGACCAGCCCCACGAATCTTGAAAGCAGAATGCTCGTAGCCATGATCATGGCAGCCAGCCCCAGCCCCTGGCTTCGATTCCAGAATCTGCCGTCCCCGATGGTCCTCTTCATTCTGGACACTCACAACAATCGCGGGCGCCCATGAACGGAATTGCTCGCAGGGTCCCGGCCAGCGGCCGGTGGAGAAAATGGGGGATCTGTCCCAATCTGTTGAAACCTGGCATTCCGGACAACCTCTGTCGTTTACATAAAAGCAACTGTCTCCTGGTCGAAAGGCCCATTTGAAAAGGTGGCAATGGACATTATTCCATGACTCTCGTTTCGTCAAACTAGTGCTTGACAGCTTTTCCATGGGGGCTCTATTGTGAGTATGGCTCGATTGCACGCAAGCGGGCTGCCAGCTGGGTCTGTGAGATATCAGTGATATCGCTGTCAGGAGATTCTGTGTGGTGTTTTATTGTTGCACCGGTTATTGGGAGGATGGGGTGACCCGCACTTGATGCAGAACCTCCAACCGGATGATCCAGCCGCGGGTAAAATCCCGCGGTTTTTTTTGGCCTTGAGCCTGAGCTCCGCCTGTGACGGGTCCTTGCGTATTTCCTGCGGCGCGGGATCCGAAACCGGCCGTTGAGAGGTGCCGCCGTTGAAGGAGGCCTGGGTATACCTGGAGGAGTGGTCGAGGGAGCTGATCACCACGGCCATTGAAAACGGTGCGGACGCCGTTGTCCTGCCCGCGCAGTTGCATGATCGCGTGAAGGCATTGGGCCGAATCACCACGATCAGTCCCGATGGGGATCTGCGCCCGGGGTTGGATGTTTTCTTCAATAAGCTCGAGGGCCCCGAGGACGAGAAGCAAATAGGCCGGAAGCTCGCAGTTGGACCGGTTGTTCTCATGCCCCTCCCGCCAATCTTGACTGAGAAGGAGGGGGCGCTGGAAAGCGACGGCGGTGCTCTCTCCGAGCCGGCGTTTGCACCCGAGAGACTGAGCGTCAGGACCTGGGAGATCATCCCCCTTGAAAACCTGATTGCCCGAGGCGGAAGACTCATCGTTCCCGTGCATTCGACGGAAGACCTCGATTTGGCTCTCACCGTGATGGAAAAGGGGGTCGCGGGGGTTTTGCTCTTCGCCTCAGACTCCAGTCAATTGAAATCGCTCCTCAAGCGTGTGAAAACCGCTTCAGAATCCGTGGATCTCGCTGCTGCCGTCGTCGAGCGCATTCAATCAACCGGCATCGGGGACCGCGTCTGCGTGGACACGTGCACTCTCATGGGTGAGGGAGAGGGAATGCTTGTGGGCAATTCCAGCGGCTTCCTTTTTCTTGTGCAGGCCGAGGCCATCCCGAACCCCTATGTTGAGCCCCGTCCATTTCGGGTCAATGCGGGCCCGGTGCACTCCTATCTCAGAAGTCCCGGCGGAAGCACGCGTTATCTCAGCGAGCTCCGTGCGGGAGATCAGGTGCTCATTGTGCGCCACGACGGATCAACTCAGGGAGCCACAGTCGGCCGCGTCAAGATCGAGAGGCGGCCGCTGCTGCTCATCGAAGCCAGCAGCCACGGAAAGAGGGGCTCCATCATCCTGCAGAATGCCGAGACCATCCGTTTGACGGCACCGGACGGGAAAGCCGTGTCGGTCGTCGAGCTCAAAGCGGGGGATTCCATCTTGATCGCCGCGGAAGCAGAAGGAAGGCATTTTGGGATGAAGGTCGAGGAAACCATCTGGGAAAAATGAAGGGGCTCTTCCAGACCGCGATGAGATGTGACATTCGGCTCGAGGAAGGCGAGTCAGCAAGGGCTTGCACCTCCTGCATTCAAGCGGTGAGCATGAAGGTCATGGGTGGATCGATTGGATGGGATTGGACTGGATTGGAAGGAAGCAGACTTTGGTTGTATTGAAAGACGAGGAACTTCAGGAGATCAGGACGGAAATCGATGACATCGACCGGAACCTGCTTCATCTGTTCAACCGGCGCATGGCCCTGTCTCAGCGGGTCGGGGAGATCAAGGCTGCCAAAGGACTCTCTCTGTTCGATCCCGGGCGCGAAGAGCTCATCATCGAGGGTCTCACCAGCCGCAACACCGGGCCGATCAGAGCTGAATCCCTGCGGGCCATCTACCGGGAGATTTTCGCCGCCTCCCGTCTGATTCAGTATGTGCTCCAGGTTGCGTTTCTCGGCCCGGAATGGACCTACTCATATCTTGCGGCCATGTCCTTCTTCGGTCATTCCGCCCGGTATCTACCTCTCAATACGCTTGAGGATGTTTTTGACGCTCTCCTGAAGAAGAAAGCCAATGTTGCCGTGGTCCCCATCGAGAATTCTCTGCAGGGAGGAGTGGGCCGCACCATGGACCTTCTCTACGAGAGGCATGTCAAGGTCGTTGCCGAATGCTACCTCGAGGTCGCCCATTACCTCAGCGGCAAGGCTGGGGCGGTCGAGCGGGTCAGAAACCTCTATGCTCATCCTCAGGCCATCGAGCAATGCCGTGGCTGGATCCTGGAGAACCTGAGGGAAGTTGAGGTCTTCGAGTGCGCCTCAACGGCGCAGGCTGTTCAGCTGGCGAGGAAGGATGCGAGTGGGGCTGCCATCTGCAACCTTTACGCTGCACATCATTATGGACTCGGGGTCCTGGCGGAGCGGATCGAGGACCATGGCGGAAACATGACGCGGTTTCTGGCCCTGGGCGACCAGGCCAGTTCACCCACAGGAAACGATAAGACATCGATCCTCTTTGCAGTCTCAGATCAGCCCGGTGCCCTTCATGAAGCACTGGAAGCCTTTGCGGCGGCTTCGGTGAACATGACCCGCATCGAATCCCGACCAAACCGGGTGTTCCCTGGACAATTCCTGTTCTATGCCGACCTCGAGGGACATTCCGAGGAAGAGGGGTTGTCTTCGGGGCTCACGGCTCTCAGAGATCACGTGACATTTCTGAAAATTCTTGGTTCTTACCCCCGGAAAGACCCGAGCAAGCCCATTCGACTCGAAAAGGAATGGATACGGGCCTGATGGGGGAGGACCAGACGGCATCAACCCTTTACTTGAAAGGTCTCCGAGACCAGGAGTGATGATCTTTTCAAGAAATGAGACATTGAGCCAATGAAGCCCTCCCTTTGCGGCTGCCTCGTACAAACCTCCCTGCAAGAACTCACCAAGGCCCTCCATCACCCCGGCCTATCTCTTCTTGAGTGGAGGCTCGACATTTTCATGACGGCGCACTCGATGCGAGAGACTCTGGAGGCTCTCGAATTACTGAGAGAACCCCGGAGACTTCCGGTTCTTGTCACCAATCGGCCGACTCGGGAAGGCGGCCTCTTCACCGGGACCGAGGAAGAGCGGCTCGGGATCCTCGAGAAGGCGGTGGAGGCCGGGGCTGAATGGGTGGATCTGGAAATGGACGTCTGCCGGGAAACCGTTGCCCGCTTCCAATCCCTCGGAGCTCGAGTTCTCCTCAGCCACCATGATTTCTCCTCCACTCCCGACGACGGAGTATTGAGAGAATGGGCGCAGCAAATGGCATCGCACCGACCGCAGGCACTTAAAATCGTGACCCAGGCACGGTCACCGGCCGACAATCTGCGTCTTCTCGGCCTGATCGGATGGGCACATGAAGCGCTCCGTCAACCAACCATCGCATTTTGCATGGGGCCCTTGGGACGATGGAGTCGGCTGGCGTGCCTTCTCCTTGGCAGCCCCTGGACCTATGTTCAGCTGCCCGGCCAAGACGCGGCAGCGCCTGGCCAACTCAGGCTGGATGATGTCAGCCTGCTCTGGCACTTCTTTTCTTCCGAGGAATCCGTAAAGAACATTGGAGGGCTCCACGATATGGAAAGACAGCTTCAGCAGGCGGACAAACTGGCTTCCATCGGACAGCTGGCTTCGGGCATCGCACATGAAATCAACAACCCTTTGAGCCTGATTCTGGGATACACGCAGCTTCTGCTGAGGGACGAGCACGAGAGCTCGGAAAGGCTGGAGGATCTGAGAATCATCGAGAAGCACGCCAAGGCATGCAAGACCATCGTCAGAGACCTGCTCAGCTTTGCCCGGGGCGCGCCTTCCAACAAGGGGTCGGGGCACGTGCATGCCTGCATCCAGGAGATTCTGGGGGTGGTTCGACATCAGTTCGAGCTGGACGGCGTTCGCATCGAAACAGCCTTGGATGACGCCATGCCGACGATGACACTGGATGAATCGAAGATTAAGCAGGTGTTCATGAATTTGATGATGAACGCAAAACAGGCTATTAAAGATAAAGGGATCATAAGGGTGATCACGCGGTTCGACAGTCAGGCGGCTGTGGGGATCTTAGAAGTGCAGGACACGGGGTGCGGCATTGGGGGCGAACACCTCCCACGCATCTTCGACCCGTTTTTCACCACCAAGGGAACCGGAGAAGGAACTGGACTCGGGCTTTCGGTCAGTTATGGTATTGTGAAGGATCACGGTGGGGAAATTTCCGTCCGGAGCGAGCCGGGGAAGGGATCCACTTTCACAGTGGCTTTGCCGGTTGCAGAGAATCAGCAGGGAGCGGCATGACGAGCGAAGTGATTCTGGTCGTCGATGATGAAGAGGACATGTTGCGCCTCTTGAAAAGGAGCCTGGAGCCGGAGCTGGGCTGCCGAGTCATCACGGCTTCGTCAGGTGAAGCGGCTCTCAGGATCCTCAAAGAGCAGCCGCCGGACCTGGCTCTCATCGACATGAAGATGCCGCACATGGACGGTATGGAACTGCTCGAGCAAGCACGAGGTCTGCACCCATGGCTCACCGTTGTCATCATGACAGCCCATGGATGTATCGAGCTGGCCGTCCAGGCCATCAAGCTCGGCGCGTACGACTTCATCACCAAGCCCTTTGACCATGAAACCCTGGTATTGAACCTCAACAAAGCTCTCGAGCGAAGCCGCCTGCTCCGGGAAAACCTCAGACTCCAGCGAGAAGGTTCGTGCCGCGAGGTCTTCCAGAGTATCGTGGGGCGCAGCACCCCGATGCAGCGGGTCTATGAAGCCATCCAAATGGTGGCCAAAACGGACCTGACGGTTCTCATCACGGGGGAATCCGGAACGGGCAAGGATCTTGCCGCCCGGGCCATTCACTCATTGAGCGACCGACGAGACCGGGCCTTTGTGGCTGTGAACTGCCCGACGGTGCCGGAGAACATCCTGGAGAGCGAGCTCTTCGGGTACAGAAAAGGGGCTTTCACCCATGCCACCCAGAATAAGCCCGGCCTCTTTCAGGAGGCACACGGAGGAACGATTTTCCTGGATGAAATCGGGGATATCAACACTGCAATCCAGACCAAGCTTTTGAGGGTACTGCAGCAGAAAGAGATCAAACCCCTTGGAGACACGAAGTCCGTTCGGGTGGATGTTCGAGTCATCGCCTCCACCAATCGGAACCTTCCGGAAAAAATCAGGACGGGGGAATTCCGCGAGGATCTCTTTTATCGGCTGAACGTCGTGCCGATCATGATTCCTCCCCTTCGGGAAAGACGCGAAGACATCCCCTTGCTTGTTGAGCACCTTCTCGACAAGCACTGTACAGCCCTCAACCGACCCCGCAAACGGGTCTCGGCTGAGCTGATGACGTCTCTTCTTGCACATCCCTGGGAAGGTAACGTACGGGAATTGGAAAACGTGCTGATTCGCTCCATCCTGTTTGCACCTGATGATGAAATACGCCCGGAGCATGCCGGTTTTTTCGCCGGTTCGGATCATGCAGCCGGACAGGTGACCCACCACGCGATGGAGAATCTGCCCTATCGCCAGGCCAAGGAAGAGATCCTGAAACGATTCCACGCGGAATACCTCGGCGACCTCCTCAACCGCACCCATGGCAATGTGACACAGGCTGCCCGGCTGGGTGGAATGGAGCGCCAGGCCTTCCAGCAACTCCTTCGCCGCTATGGAATTCGATCGGAGCTCTACAGATCCGGGGCCGAGAGAACGTGATATGGAGCGGGGAAAGCTCACGACGATTTCCTGTAACGTCAAGCCCGAAGGAACACGCACCGCCATGGCCAAGGATCCGCGAACAGATCATCCTGCAACCCTTTCTGCCCAGTCACTTGCTGAACAGCTCGCTGTTCTTCAGAGGACCCTCGACGAAAAGTGGGACCTTTTGAATCGAAATCAGCAGCTGCACCTGGAGATTATCCGCCTCAGGGAGGAGATCTCCAGGCAGAAAGCCGAAATCCAGAGCCTGCTTGGGGATCTGTCAAGGCTTCGGTCCTCCCGTGACCGGGAAATGGAGGAGTTCCAAAGGCAGTGGCAGGAGAGGTATAATCAGGAGCGAGAGGAGACAGCCAGGCGGCTGGCTGCCGAGAAGGCGCATTTTGAGGAGAAGCTCGCATGGACTGAGAAACACTGGTCCGAAATCCTTCAGCAAACCCAGGAGGACCATGCTCGAGAGTTGGCTCGGGCCGGGGAGCGGGAGGGCTTTTGGGTCAGGCTGGTCAGAATGCTGACCTGGAGCTGAGACCCACGCAGAGGTCTGGAGCGAAGTCTCACTTCCCTTCCCATGGCAAAATGATCGTGACGGTTGGGAATGGACGTCCAAAATGCTGGCTGCCGAGTTGAAAACGAACCTCCATGGTCACACTGGTTCCGGATGAGCAGGCGATGATATGGATTTCTTTACCAGAAAGCGAACGTTAACCCAGCTTGCGCGCACGTGCGGCTGAGCGGCAAAAATTGGTCCGGCGGTTCTGTCGGACTCGCTCCGCAGCTTCCCACCACCCTCGGACCCCAACCTCCTGGTTGGCTTCGAAACGAGTGACGACGCTGCAGTTTACCGCCTCAACGAGACTGTGGCGGTCATCTCGACCGTAGATTTCATCACGCCGCCCGTGGACGATCCCGTCTGGTTCGGGAGGATTGCCGCCGCCAATTCCCTCTCGGATGTCTATGCCATGGGCGGAAAGCCATTGACAGCGCTGAACCTGGTCATGTTTCCGGCCAAGAAGCTCGGCACCGAACTGCTGAAAGGCATTCTCCTGGGAGGATACCAAAAAGTGTCCGAAGCGGGAGCATCCCTCGCTGGAGGCCACTCGGTTGAAGATGAGGAGCCCAAATATGGGTTGGCCGTCACGGGCGTGGTATCTCCCGATCGAATTCTCAGGAACACCGGGGCCCAACCGGGAGATCACCTGATCTTGACCAAGCCACTGGGAACAGGAGTGCTCTTCAACGCCTGTCGGGCCAGAAAGCTCCCCCGGGCCGAGCTTGAGCTCATCCTGCCGGAAGTGGCAGCTCTGAATGGTCAGGCCCTCGAGATCGCCCTCAGGTATGACATCAATGCCTGCACGGATGTGACGGGGTTCGGAATCCTGGGCCACGGGCTTGAAATGGTGCAGGGAAGCAGTCTGAGGATTGACCTGAGCTTTTCGGCGCTCCCCTTTTACCCTAATGCCCTCGAGATGTATCAGCGGGGCGAAACCACCGGCAGCAACAGGGCGAATCGTGAACTGGTCCAGGGAGACCTGGAAATCAAGGCAAAGCTCAGCTCCAAACAGCAGGAGCTCCTGTTTGACCCGCAGACCTCCGGAGGGCTTCTCCTGTCCGTTCCGGCAGACCAGGCGGAAGACCTGCTGGTGGAACTGCATACAGGGGGAATTTCCTCAGCGAGAAGGATCGGACAGGTGGCGGAATCGCCCAGGCCCGGATTGCGGGTCGTGGAGTAGGAGAAGTACAGCCTATTCCTGCAGCTTGAATCAGCCCAGAGGATGTTGACCGTGAAACCTATCTATCTGGATTACAACGCCACGACCCCCATCGACCCCAGAGTGGCGGACGCCATGCTGCCATTTATCCACGAGCATTTCGGGAATCCGTCGAGCAGTCATGCCTACGGAATGATCCCCCGGAAAGCGGTGGAAAAAGCCAGGGAGCAGGTGGCCGCCCTCCTCGGCGCCCGGCCCCATGAGATCATTTTCAGCAGCGGCGGGTCGGAGTCCAACAACCACGCCATCTTAGGTGCTGCACGGGCCTGCCGGGCCAGGGGCAACCACATCATCACATCGGCGGTGGAGCATCCCGCAGTGACAGAGGTCTGTGCCGCCCTGGAAAAGGAGGGATTTCGCACGACCGCCGTTCCCGTGGATGAAGCCTGCAGAGTGCATCCTGAAGCGATCGAAAGGGCCATCACACCGGAGACGATCCTCATCACCATCATGCATGCCAACAACGAGGTGGGGACGGTCAACCCGATTCGAGAGATTGCAGATCTGGCACATCGACGGGGCATTCTGATGCACACCGATGCGGCCCAGTCGGTGGGGAAGATCCCCGTGCGCGTCGATGAGCTCAATGTCGACCTGCTGTCGGTGGCAGGCCATAAACTCTACGCTCCTAAAGGGATTGGAGCCCTCTACGTGCGTGAGGGCATTCGGCTGGAGAAGCTGATCCACGGCGCGGGACAGGAACGGGGATGGAGGGCCGGAACCGAGAACGTCATCCTGGCTGCAGGCCTCGGAGAGGCCTGCGCTTTGATCGATGGAAATCTCGCCGCCTACCAGGCTCAGATGGGAAGGATAAGGGACCTGCTGGAATCCGGGCTCCATCGTGTTTTCAGCGGCATCCGCATCCATGGGGGTGCGGCTTTGAGGCTGCCAAACACCTCCAGCATTGGATTCAAGGGCACGAAGGCCAACGAAGTCCTTGCACAGCTGACCGGCATGGCGGCATCGGCCGGAGCTGCATGCCACAGCGACCAGGTGGCCGTATCCCACGTGCTCAAAGCCATGGGGGTCCCCATCGAGTTCGCCATGGGCACCCTCAGGTTTTCGGTTGGGCGCAACACAACGGAGGATGAAATCCATAAGGCCATCCAGGAACTGACCAACGCGGCTGCACTGAGATCTTTGCGCCGTGATCCGCCCTGACGGGCCCTGTCAGCCGAGCAGCCGGCTCACAATCGCCGAAAGCAATCCGTTTCCTCCGGCATCAGCGGGAAAGACCTTCTGTACTCAGTATCAACATCAACGCCCGAAAAAGCCTTTGAGCTTATCGCCGATCTTTTTGCCTCCCTGGCCCTTGGCGTCTTCCTTGACGCGATCCAGCACCCCCTTCCCATATTCCATGGCCAGTCCACTGTAATCGATAGTGTAGCTGGGCCCTGACCGAGGCCCCTGGATCCTGACCGGAACGGTAACACCTGAGAGGTCGGCCAGCTCATGCCCCCCCTGTCCCTTGCTTGTGGCCACCACGGTGGGCTTCACCAGATAATCGATGCGATCGTTGCCGATGTCGATGTTGCCTTCGCCCGAAACGCGCAGCAGGGGCGACTTCATCGTGAGATCGTTGTTGTGCGCAACGCCATTCCTGATGATGAAAGAGGCTTTGAGCTCGGTGAAATCCGTTTTTTCGGCTTTGTTCTCGGCGACCGTCTTTTGCCCGCGCAGGTCGCGGAGCTTGTTTTTGGCATCGCGCATCATTCCGGCGAGGTCGATACCCCTGATGGAGCCGTTGGTGACATAGAACGCGGCATTGCCGTTGAGGCCTTTTTTCAACTCAGTTTCCGTAGCCCCCTGTGTCTTCACATCGACGGTAAGGTTACCCGTTCCTTCAAACCGGTCATTGTCGGCGGCGTCTTTGAGGAGCGCTCCCATGGCCACCCCCGAAAGTTTCTGTTTCACGCTGAAGGAGGGTGCCGACGCCGACTGGGCAGAAATCGCCCCATCCATGCTGCCGCCATAGAGGTCTGCCGACAGCGGATTCACATCCAGCCTGCCGTTTGCCACTTTGATATCCGCGCGCAGCTTCGAACACCGGATGTTGGATGCCTTGAGCTGCCCGATGCGCACGGTGCCATTCAGTGTGATGCCTTTAAGCCCCGAGAGGTCGATCGGCTTTTCGGGGCTCTTGCCTGCCGGTGCCGCGGCACTCTTACCTTCGGCGGCGGTCTCTGCACTGCCTTTTGTCCCGGATTTCGCCGTGTAACGGTCGACATCCAGTTTGTCCACCTGCACATCAAAGGTGTAGGTGGGTGAATCGAAACGAGCAACTCCCGCTCTGCCTTCAATACGGCTCTCATCCAACTGGGTCACGAATTCGATCCCTGCGGTTTCCCTGGCCAGGTCCAGCCGGGCCGATCCTTCCATCCTGGCATCGACGGGGCTTTTGGGAAGCGACGGGTCGTTCACGTTCACCGTGGCGCTGAATGGGGCGAGTTCATAGGTCTTGGACTCGATGCTGCCCGAAATCCTGGATGCCAGGGACGATTTCACCGAACGTCCGTCTCCTTCCAACTCCAGTGCCGCGTCCATTTGCCCCGTCGAAAACGACTTCTGTGACCCCTCGATACCCGGAATCCTGACTTTCGCCGTCAGTTTCTGTTTGGCACTGTGAATGACCGCCTCCAGATGGACCCGGTCCCCGCTCACTTTCTCCCGGGACAAAACCAGCTCGGGAATATCCAGCTTCACATCGAGGTCGCCCTCCTTCTGCTTGCCCTTTGCTGTGACGTTCAGCTTCGAAATGCTCATCTCCGACGTTGTCGATTGAACATCCACATTTCCCTTAACCGTCGCATCGAGATTGCTGATATCCGCAGCGCTGCCTTTGAGCCCCAGGTCGAAGCCCGTCAGGTTGATACGCTGTCTTTTTAACTCTACGAGCATGTCAGTCTTCAGATCCACGGTCAGGTCCACGGCTGGCTCATTGGCCTTAACGGCAAAGGCCAGTTTGATCGGGCTTCGAACGCCGTCGCTGATCGGTCCCGTGTTGATATCCATATTCGAAAAGGCGAGGCGTCTTCCGGTAACCTCATCGGTGTATTCGACAGAGGCTCCTTCGACTGCCACACCCGCAATTTCAACGGACAGCTCCTCTCCCCGGGTCTCTCCGGGTTTGGAAGGAGCAGCCTTCTCGGTCGGAACCGGAGCCGCCTCCCTGGCCGCCTGTTCGGCAGCGCCAGCCCCCGTCAGGTCGTCAAAATTGAACTTCCCCTCCTTGGAGCGCACCACGTTGGCTGCAACACCCTTGAGCTGCACTTTGTCAACCTCCACTCGCCTGGAGAGCAGAGGCATGAGCTTGAGAGAAACCCTCGCCCCATCGGCCTGGACGAACACTTTGTCGCTCCCGGGCTCGGAGAGCGAAACCTTGGAAACCGCCATTCCCAGAGATGGAAAGAAGGACAGGTGAATGTCGCCTTCGAGCCGCAGGATCCGATCCGTCTTTTCCCTCACCGCATCGATAATCTGCTGCTTGTACTGGTTCGGATCGAAAGTCGCGACGACATACCCGATGATCGCAGCGGAGATGACCACGATCAGCCCAAGCACAGCCAAAATTACTTTGACGGCCTTACCCATTCCACACTCCTTTCATTGCGGTTGGTGCGATGGCCCGATTTGATCCAAACGGGTTGGCATCAGCCCGATATTCCGGACACGACTGCGTAATGGACAAATGCTCATGGTGATAAAACTCAGGCAGTTTGAAGTCGGAGTCAACCCTTAAAGCCAGGGGACGTTGAGATATCGCCTGCATGGAATGAGCTGGAGTGGACGACAGCCAGAGCCTTTACGAGAAACGGATTTACTTCGGCGGAAATCCCGAAAAAGCACTCCATCAGCAGGTTTATGCCCGTTTCGATGTCGTCAGGCAACCGACCCCGTTTCACCCACTGCGAAGGCTCGGCTCAGTGCTTCCTTCAGGTTCTGGAAGGAAAAGGGTTTGGGAATGCAGCCAGCCAATTCGGTCACTTCAAAATGCCGCATCACTTCGGCCTCACTGTAGCCGCTGGAAATGATGATCGGAATTTTCGGATCGATGGCCTTCAAGGCATGAAAGGTTTCCTCCCCGCTCATGCGGGGCATGGCAAGGTCGAGTACGACGAGATCGATGTCGTGCTTCTTCTCCCGCATCACCTCGATGGCTTCGACGCCGTCACAGGCGGTGAGTACTCTGAATCCCAGCATTTCGAACATCTGCCTGGCCACGGTCAGAACAGGCTCTTCATCATCCACCACCAGAATCGTCTTGTCACCGATCCCCATACTTTGAGATGCAATGCCCGCTCGGATAAGCTGATCCGCCTCCTGCCGGATGGCAGGCAGCAGAATCCTGAAGGTCGCTCCTCGACCAGGCTCGGATCGAACCTCGATGGCGCCCTTGTGCCCCCTGACAATGCCGAGGACCGCAGCCAGACCCAATCCTCGTCCCGTGAATTTCGTCGAGAAGAACGGATCGAAGATCTTCTGTCTGGTCGCTTCATCCATACCGCAGCCGGTATCGGCCACCTCGATTTCCACATACGACCCCTCAGAAATATTCTCATCGAGGTAGGAATTGCGAAAGTCGGCCTTCGCACACTCCACCGCCTTCGTGGAAAGGGTGATGGACCCGGGGGCTTCTCCAATGGACTCGGAGGCGTTGACAATAAGGTTCATCAGGACCTGTCGCAACTGAGCCCGATCCCCTTCCACCCAGGGAAGCTTGTCCGACAGCCGGTAGACCAGCCGTACCTGCCTCGAGACCGACACCTGGATTGTGTCCAGCATGTCTTTAACTAGATCATTTATCTGTATCCTTTCGATCCGAAACCGGCCTCTGCCCGAGTAGGCCAACATCTGGCGGCACAGCTCCGCTGCCCGCACCACAGCGCTCTGGATCTCCTGCAGATTGGCGCGTGCCGGATCATCCAAAGGCAGAGAGATCAGCCCCAATTCAGTGTTGCCAAGTATTCCCATCAGCAGATTGTTGAAGTCGTGTGCAATACCTCCCGCCAGAACGGCAAGACTCTCGAGCTTCTGAAAATGCCGAAGCTGGTCCTCGAGTCTCTTCCGCTCCTTTTCAGCCTGACGTCTTTCCGTGACGTTCTTCACCGTTCCGATGGCCGCAGGTTTGCCCTGGTAGTGAGCCATGCCGACCGAGACATTCACTATGACCCGCGTTTCACCATCCTTGTGAATCAGTCTGATTTCGTATTCTCGCGGCACGGGTTCACCCAGGAGCCTGCGCCGGTGAAGATCCTCGATGGTGGAGCGGTCTTCGGGGGCGATCAACATGCGGAAGTCACCCCCGATGACCTCGTCGGGAATCCGGCCGATCATTTCGGCAAATGCGGCATTGGTGAACAGGACCCGCGCATCCTGTACCAGAAAAACCCCATCCTGGATGCTTTCCACCAGAGTTCGATATTTCTCTTCGCTCTCGTGAAGCGCCTGCTCGGCCTCCCTGCGCTCCGTAATGTCGCGGGTGTTTATCACCGCCCCCACCGGCTCGCCCAGTTCATTGGTAATGACCGTGCCCGTGGAGTGAATCCAGATGTAGCGTCCATCCGCGTGACGATATCTCAGCTCGGCCTGGCCCGACATCCTCGAGGTAATTGCCTTCTGAAACTCTTTAACGACATGTTCCAGGTCTTCGGGGTGGACACGCTCAAAAACCGACTCGCCGAGAAGATCCAGAGGATCGTACCCCAACACCCGTTTGTAGGAGGGTGTGAGGTACAGATAACGTCCCTGAATGTCGGTGTAGCAGAGAAGGTCGTACATGTTCTCAGTGATGCGACGGAATCGCTCCTCGCTGAGACGCAGAGCTTCATTCACCCAAGATCTATCCGTATAGTCCGAGGACTCTTCGACCTCTTCCCCCGATTCCTCCGCCTTACCGCCTGCAGCTTCCTGCAGCGAAGCACTGGCGAGGGCCAGAGCAGCATAGCCGGTCAGTATTTCCAGGTAGGAGCGGTGTGCACTGAAATCACGATAGTCGTTGTCGGCCAGCATGAGAACACCCAGCGCCTCGCCACGCCAGAGGAGCGGAAGGGCTGCCAGGGAACGGACTTCAACGTCTTCCTTCCTTTCAGGAGGCATTTGAATGTCATCATGGACGTCCCGGGTGAAGAGAGCCTCCCGGGTCCAGAGGACCTGTTCGCAGAATGCGCTGGCGAATTCATTCAACCTGGCATCCATGGGAATCGATTCAACATGTCCATGTCGTTTGGCTGCCAATCGAAGTCGGTCGTCTTGCCTCAGAAAAACAAGAACAAATTCCGGAGACAAACAGGCATCGACCTGTTCCACAATGGCGGAAAGAATGTCAGCCACTGAAGCGTTCATGACCAATGCACGGCTGAGTTCGTGCAGCGCTGAAATTTCCTTCAACATGTATCCCGATAACCTCGTCAGTCAAAATCATGCCCGAAGGTGGAAAGGACCGGAACTCGCGTCGCCTCACCTGACTCAAGGAGTCCTCCACGCTCCCGGTGACCTTCTGCTCGATTGTGATGGCAGATCCTTTTTTCGGTTCTTCGCGGCTGCCGAATTAATGGGAATCCTCCCCCCCGCAAGTCATTTTGAACCTGCTGGTCTTTTGAGGTCCCATGAGTCATGGATGCCTCATGCCTTCAGGTCCTTTTGCGCGGCAGGTGTTTCAGAGTGCACTTTGCAGAGTGGCTCAACAATCCATTGCGCAGCAGTTCCTTTAATATAATGACGAGTAACCTTCGGACCTACATTGAAAACGCATTATTCAACACCTCCTGAACGAATACTGGAGATTCTCCAGTTGATGCAGGGACCGGCTGCAAGTTACCGATAGCCTCTCTCGGCCGGCTTCGTATCGGATGGGAGTGCTTGGGTTGGGGATCGAACGGACTTCAAAAACCCCTTCTTGAAGGATGTCACGATACTCCCCCCTGTGAAATCCTGGAGAGCACTCGCGAAAACCCGGCCAAAACACTGGTGTTCGACGCGCAATCTCTTCGATCCGCAGTGGAGTGAAGCGATTGACCGATTTCTGGCAGTGCTTAAAGTTTGCTCAGATTTGAATGAATGATTGAACATTTGGCAGGAGGTAAGCCTCTGGGCCGGAAGGCGATGGCAGCATCGATGTTGTTCGCAGAGTGCTTATGGTTCCATCTGGAAACACTTTTCAGTTCAGTTGAGCGTACGGATGCTGTTTTGCGAGAGAATTGCGCCGCCATCGGGGCGATATTCAATCAGAGGACTGACGCGCCATGAACTCGAGAAAGCTGATAAGGAGGCTGAAATGTATCGTATAGCCTCACGGTTGTTATTCGCACTCCTGCTGGTACTGGGTTTTGCCACACAGAGCCCGGCAACCCTGACCTCGGCGGGACCTGTTGATCCGATTCACGGATTTCCACAGTTTTACAGAGGGGGCGTCAGTATTGCGCCCTGTTTGGATATATTCGACGCGCTCGGCACATCGGCGGGTTGCGTTCCATTTGACCCGGAACCGGGCATTTTCAACCCCTCCAGCCCCATGGTCTTCCCAGGCAACTTTCCCTCCGAGTTCTTCTACTGGATCGCCGAACCCGCTTTTGACGTCTTTACGGATCCCGGTGACAACGTGCAGCAGATTCGTTTTGCCCTGGAGGGTGCTTTTGCAAACGAAATCCCCACTGCCGGCCAACAAATAGTCTTTGCACGTAAGCGATTCAGGGTGGTGGTTCCCGTCGGCGCCACAATCACTATCGCCCACCCTTACGGCACGGACACCTTCACGGACGGCGTCGCCCCGGATCGTCCACCGGACGGCGAGATCAACGTGACCCTGGATGAACCTGTAGGCATCCCTTTGGACTTTACAGGCGTGCTGGCCTCCACACTGATCGGGCCAAGGCTCCTGAGATGGGATCGTACCGTTCCGGCTCCCCCCGCTGGCTACATCGGTGATTTTCTGGTCGCTCATACCGTCACTGGAGGTCGAAACAGGAACAGCATCACCATCACGGGGGGTGGCCTCAACCTCTCGACGAACCTCTGGTTTGTGGCCGGAAAACCTTTCAGGCGAACGGCCCGAACCTTTCCATCCCCCGGATCGCCTGATAACATTATTGTTTCCCGTGCCGTTTTCACCTCCAGAAATGCTTCCTGGAGTGTATCCGGAAGAGGCACAGTGCCGGGGAACACCGTCACTTTGTCTCTCGGACTGAACACGTTTGCTGTCGCCGCAGTCGGACGAACAGGAGTATGGCGGGTACTGGTCCGAAATTCCCCCCATGTTCCCATCGCCACCGACGTCATTACAGCCACCTCGAACGGAGGGGGGACCCAGTCCTTTCCCGTAAACATCCGGTGAATTACAGCCTGCCTCCTGCTGGTTTGGGAAGCAATGGTCGGGGTCAGCCCCGACCATTTTCTTTCTTGGCCCGAAAAAGTAATCCGGACAGGCGACGATCTGTGTCTTCCAGGGAATTGGAGGGTTGAGACGTGAGCGGTGATAGAAACTCACGCCCCGAAACTGACCATCCAGCCGTGAAGACACCACTATCAGACGCTGGCCCGTTGAGGTTATCGATCCGGTAAACCGATGTTCTCCTTGACTTTTGAACGATCGTTTCCTAGACAATTGCATTTCTGGTGAAATCTGCTCGATGTATTGAGGCTTCTCGCGAGGATTGAATGGAAACCATCCAGGCCGTTAAAGGCATGAACGACATACTTCCCGACCAGATCGGCTGGTGGCATTTTGTGGAGTCCACCACCCGAACGATCTTCGAGAATTTCGGGTACCGGGAGATTCGAACACCCGCACTCGAGAAGCTGGAGCTTTTCGCAAGGAGTATCGGGGAAGGCACGGACATTGTCGAAAAGGAAATGTACACCATCTCGGACAGTAAGGGAGAGTGGCTGGCTCTGCGACCGGAGGCCACGGCATCCATCGTTCGCGCTTTTATCCAGCACAACCTTCAGGCCGATCCTCTGGCGCGTAAGTTTTACGCCATCGGCCCCATGTTCAGGCATGAGCGACCCCAGAAGGGGCGGTATCGCCAGTTTCATCAGATCGATGCCGAGGCCTTCGGGGTGGACGACCCCATGCTGGACGCCGAGGTGATGTACATGCTGCAGTCGCTCCTCGAGAAGCTTGGACTCTCCGGAGTGGTTCTCCACATCAATTCGCTGGGTTGCCAGGAATGCCGTCCGGTGTTTCGCGAAAAGCTGCAGAAATTCCTGGAACAAAGCGCAAACAGTCTGTGCCCGGACTGCCAGAGGCGCCGCCACACAAACCCGCTCCGCACTTTCGACTGCAAGGTAGAGCGCTGCCAGGCCTCTCTTGCCGACGCACCCATCCTCCTTGACTCCATCTGCGGCGATTGCGCGGAGCACTTCCGTCGCGTGAAGGGATATCTCGAGGATCTTCAGACCTCTTACGTCATCAATCCCCGGATGGTTCGCGGACTCGATTATTATATGCGGACTACTTTCGAGATCATCACGGACCGACTGGGCGCTCAGAACGCCGTTGGAGGAGGAGGCCGCTACAACGGGCTCGTTCGGGACCTTGGTGGACCGGACGTTCCGGGCATCGGATTCGCCATTGGAATGGAACGGCTGATCCTGTTGCTGCAGCAGGATCGAACCACCCCTCCTCGTACTCCACCGATTTTCATTGCAGTACTGGGTGAGAAGGCACGCCAGAGGGGATTCCTGCTCAGCCAGGCTATGCGTGACCTCGGCCTTGAGGTCGAGCTGGATTATGAAGGCCGGAGCCTCAAGAGCCAGATGCGTCGGGCTGACAAGTTGGGCTCACGCTATGTCCTGATTCTGGGCGAGGACGAAATCGAGAGGAACGAAGGGCAACTTCGTGACATGCAGGAAAAGACTCAGACGGTTCTGCCGTTGCAGGACGCACCGTCTGAGATCAAGAAACTGATGAGCGGCGCGGCTTGAGCGCGGTAGTCCAGCACAGTCAACGAACGCCATCGAAACAGGAGCGTCTGCCAAGTGGAGACCTATTCAGAAGTTCAGCCGGAAACGCCGACCAGCGAGAGCGCCTTCCTGGATGCCCTGGGCGACTGGGAAAAGAGCCATGACTGCAACAGCCTTGGGGTATCGAACATTGGGGAAACCGTCGTCCTCATGGGCTGGGTCCAACGTCGCAGGGATCACGGGGGACTGATTTTCGTCGATTTGAGAGATCGGAAGGGGATCACCCAGGTGGTCTTCGACCCGCAGCATGACGCCATGGCCCATGAGCGCGCTCATGTGCTGCGCAGCGAATTCGTCATTGCCGTGGAGGGGACGGTTCGGCCGCGCCCCGAGGGGATGGCCAACCCAAAGCTTCAGACAGGCGATGTCGAAGTCATCGTTCGTGAGCTCAGGGTCCTGAACTCTTCTGCGACGCCTCCGTTCCTGATTGAGGATGAGCTCGACACCAACGAGAATGTTCGTCTGCGGTACCGGTATCTCGATCTTCGACGCCCTTCCATGTACAGGAATCTCCTGCTCAGGCATCGCGCCGCCCAGTTGACTCGCAACTATTTTTCGGAAAACGGTTTCATCGAAGTCGAAACGCCTGTCCTGACGCGGAGCACACCCGAAGGAGCCCGAGACTATCTCGTTCCAAGCCGTGTAAACCAGGGCAAGTTCTATGCCCTGCCCCAGTCTCCTCAGCTCTTCAAGCAGCTGCTCATGGTGGCGGGATTTGAACGCTACTTCCAGATCGTCAAGTGTTTTCGGGACGAAGACCTTCGCGCCGATCGCCAGCCGGAGTTCACGCAGGTTGACCTCGAGCTCTCCTTCGTTCGGGAAGAGCATATCTACCAGCTCATCGAAGGTTGGATCGGGCTTTTGTTTCGTGAGCTTCTCGGGATCGAGCTCACCTTTCCCTTTTTCCACCTTCCCTACTCGGAGGCCGTGGATCGATTCGGAACGGATCGACCCGACCTGAGGTACGAGTTATATTTGGTGAATGTGACGGACGTCGTTGCGGAATCGGAGTTCAGGGTATTCAGGCAGGCCGTGGAGCGGGGCGGAATGGTGAAAGCCATACGTGTACCCGACGGGGGACGGCTGTCCCGCAAAGACCTCGACGATCTGATCGAATACGTGAAAATCTTCGGGGCACAGGGCATGGCCTGGATCAAGATCCTGCCCGACGGCTGGCAGTCCCCCATCACCAAATTCCTCTCGGAAGACGTGCAGGGTAAGCTGACCCAAAGGATGGGACTGCGGCCGGGCGATCTGCTGCTTTTTGTGGCGGACCAGAGCAAGATCGTCCACGACGCTCTGGCCAATTTGAGAGTCCGTCTGGGGCAGCAACTGGGATTGGTGGATCCGAACCGCTTTGAATTCGTCTGGGTGACACACTTCCCGCTGTTGGAATGGGACCATGAAGAGAAGCGATACACATCGGTACACCACCCCTTTACCGCCCCTCTGGAAGAGGATCTCGAGCTCCTGGAAAGTCAGCCGGAGCGGGTGCGGAGCCGTGCGTACGATCTGGTCCTGAACGGCACGGAGATCGGTGGTGGAAGCATACGCATCCACCGGCAGGACGTTCAGGAGAGGGTTTTCAAGGCTCTCGGCATCGGTGCAAAAGAGGCCGGTGAAAAATTTGGATTCCTGCTTGAGGCTCTGCAGCTCGGAGCTCCACCCCACGGGGGAATTGCTTTCGGTTTTGATCGACTTATCATGCTACTCGGTGGACTGAGCTCCATCCGTGACGTGATTGCCTTCCCCAAGACGCAGAAGGCCACGTGCCTGCTGAGCGGTGCGCCGGCGGAGCCCGAGATCAAACAACTTCTCGAGCTATGCGTCAGAGTGGAAACTGAACGAAGGAGTTGAGGTCATGGCCCGGTGGAATCCGGAAAAACGGGTTTTGGAGCACGAGCATTCGAGGCATTGGCAACATCATCTGGTCGAGATCGACGAACCGAACCTCATGCGGGAGATCTTTCCTTACGAGGAGGTGCCGCGCATCGACTTCGACCATAAGTTTCAGCCTATAGACCCGGCCGAGGACATATTCATCACGGATACCACGTTCCGGGACGGGCAGCAGGCGAGGCCACCCTACACCGTCAAACAGATTGAAACCATATTCGATTTCCTGCACCGCCTTTCGGGTCCTCGGGGAGTCGTGAGACAGTCGGAATTCTTCCTGTACACGGACAAAGACCGTGAAGCCCTTGAGAAATGTATGGCCAAGGGCCACCGGTACCCGGAAATCACTGGGTGGATCCGGGCCGTGGAGCAGGACCTGCAACTGGTTGTGGATTCGGGGCTCAAGGAAACGGGCATCCTGACTTCGGTTTCTGATTATCACGTCTTCAACAAACTGAAACTGGACCGCGCCGGTGCGTTGAAGAAATACCTGAGCATCGTCCGCGCCGCCCTGGATAAGGGCATCAGGCCGCGCTGCCATTTCGAGGACATCACACGAGCCGATGTATACGGGTTCTGCGTGCCGTTTGCCATCGAGCTCATGAAGCTTCGGGAAGAGAGCGGGGTGGACATCAAGATCCGGCTCTGCGACACTCTGGGATTTGGGATCACCTATCCGGGCGCCGCCCTGCCCCGGAGCGTCCCCAAGCTGGTGCGCGCCTTCATCGACGATGCGGGCGTTCCGGGCCGCCTGCTTGAGTGGCATGGGCACAACGACTTCCACAAGGTACTCGTCAATGCTGCCACCGCCTGGCTTTACGGGTGTGCCGGGGCCAACGGCACGCTGCTTGGGTTCGGCGAAAGGACGGGAAATGCCCCCATCGAAGGGCTGGTGATTGAGTACATCGGGCTGAGGGGTGGAGACCACGGCATCGATACCACGGCCATCACAGACATGGCGGAGTATTTCGAATCCGAGCTCGGCTACCGCATACCGCCCAACTATCCCTTTGCAGGCCAGGAGTTCAACGCCACTCGGGCCGGAATCCATGCAGACGGAATCGTCAAGGACGAGGAAATTTACAACATTTTCAATACGGCCAAGCTGCTCAAACGGCCCATCAGCATCATCATCACCGACAAGTCGGGAGTCGCCAGCGTGGCGTACTGGGTCAACACCCGGCTGAAGCTCGAGGGAGAGCGCCGCCTCGACAAGCGGCATCCCGGCATCATGAGGATGCATAAGAGGGTGATGCACGAGTACGAGCAGGGTCGCAACACTTCCATTTCCAACGAAGAGCTGGAACGGTGGGCCAGGAGATATCTGCCCGAGTACTTCGTCAGCGAATTCGACCTGCTGAAGCAGAGGGCCCATACCCTGGCGGCACACCTGGTGGAAGAGGTTGTGGAAAGCGAGATGATCAAGAGCATGGATCCGGCAAGGCAGGAGCCGCTTCTCCAGACGCTTTTGGATCTCAATCCTTTCATTCAGTATATCTACATTACAGACCGTGAAGGGCGCAAGACCACGCGGAACATCACGCACATCGTGGACAAAGCCAAATACGAGAGCGCCAAGGTGGGCGAGGATCTGTCAGATCGGCCCTGGTTCATCGAACCCATGAAGGATGGCAAGGTTCACGTCACGGACTTCTACTCCTCCAGATATACGGGGGCCCTTTGCATCACGGTGTCAGCACCCATTCGGGATGAGGCCGATGAAATCATCGGCATTCTCGGGATCGACATGCGCTTTGAAGATCTGGCCAAGATGGAGCAGAACGGGGAGGTCTGAAATCAGGAGCTCACGTATGGCGCCATGGAAGAAGCAAGGATCTTTCGGGACGGGATTGTTGATCTGCATTTTCTTTGCAGGTTGCGCCACCGAGCCGACCCAGCCACCCGTGCCCTATCCGACGACAACCGCCCCTCCACTGCGGACTCAGCGCCCTTACCAGGTCAAGGGCACATGGTACTACCCTATTCCGTCTGCGGAAGGCTATGTCGAGGAGGGGATGGCCAGCTGGTACGGAAGCGATTTCCACGGAAAACCCACCTCCTGCGGCGAACCTTACGACATGTGGGCCATGACGGCAGCCCACAAAACTCTGCCCCTCGGAACTTTTGTCAAGGTCACCAACCTCCAGACAGGAAACTCCATCATTGTCCGCGTCAACGACCGGGGGCCTTTCGTCTCGGGCCGGATCATCGACCTTTCATGCCGGGCATCCCAGGAGCTTGGATCGTTCAGGAGCGGTCTCGCCAAGGTCCGGGTGGAAGCGGTCCAGGTCGCCACGCAACAGCTGGTTGGACAGAACACCTATTGGAAGGTCGATCCCGTCCCATCCTTCCGGTACGGGACGTTCACCATTCAAATCGGGGCCTTTAAGGAACAGCAGAATGCCATGCGCTTGAAGACGCAAATGGCTCCCGGCTTCAATCAGATTCAGGTATCGCCATCATCGTACGGCGGAACGACCTTGTATCGCGTCCAGGTCGGAGCTTTCCAGGATCTTGTTCTGGCCCAGCAGGAGCTGGATCGGCTGCGATATCGGGGATTTGGAGATGCTTTCGTGGTCGCCATGGAGGGAAGATAGAGTGTTGGACGTTTTCCACTATCCTTCTGATGAGGCCGGGGTCAGGCTCGAGCAGATCGGCGGGCGGAAGATCGGGGCAGATCCAGTTATCGAGAAACAGGTCCTCGATATTCTCGAAACCGTGAAGAGAGACGGCGATGCGGCGCTCCTGAGATACACGCGTCAGTTCGACGCTCCCGATCTCGCCGTGAAGGATCTGACCGTGACCCGGGCCGAGATGGAGGCTGCATACAATGCCGTCGACGAGAGCTTTCTCCAGATCGTGAAGGCGGCGGCTGCCAACATCGAAGCCTTCCACCGCCACCAACTGAGGACGTCCTATTTCACAACCTGCCCCGACGGCACCTTTCTCGGGCAGATGGTGCGCCCGGTGGCTTCTGCCGGGCTCTATGTACCCGGAGGAAAAGGGGGCGAGACCCCGCTCATCTCTTCGGTGCTCATGAATGGTCTGCCGGCAAGGATTGCCGGGGTCGCCGACCTTGCCCTCGCCACCCCCCCTCGACGTGACGGGAGCATCAACCCCCATCTTCTTGTCGCCGCCGGAGAAGTGGGGGTCCACCGCATTCACAAAATGGGAAGCGCCTGGGCTGTTGCGGCCCTGGCCTATGGGACGGAGTCCGTCGGTCGTGCGGATGTGATCGTCGGACCGGGAAACATCTATGTGGCTCTTGCCAAAAGACTGGTCTCGGGGGAGGTGGGCATCGACATGCTGGCGGGACCGAGCGAGATCCTGGTCATTGCCGACGAAACGGCCAATCCGCAATACATCGCAGCGGACCTCCTGAGCCAGGCCGAACACGACGCTATGGCGAGCGCCATTCTCATCACGACAGATGCTCAGCTGGCAATGCAGGTCTCCGGAGCCCTTCGGGACCAGCTCACCAGCCTCCCGCGACACGAGATCGCATCACAGGCACTGGAGCGCTACGGAGCCGCATTTCTCGTCAAGGACCTCGACGAGGGATTGGAGCTGGCTAATCGCCTCTCACCCGAGCACTTGGAGCTCCAGGTCAGAGATCCTCTGGCCTTGCTGGGAAAAGTCAGAAACGCCGGGGCTGTTTTTCTGGGCGAGTGCACTCCGGAAGCCGTTGGGGATTACTTTGCCGGCCCAAACCATGTTCTGCCCACGGCGGGAACCGCTCGATTTTCCTCAGCCCTGGGCGTGGAGAACTTTCTGAAGCGCACCAGCGTCATCGCCTATTCGCGGGAAGCCATGAAGCGCGATGCGGCTTCCATCGTCAGACTGGCCGAGTTGGAGGGCCTTGAAGCGCACGCCGCTTCTGTTCGCATTCGAATGTCAGAGCTTGGAGGCGAGCAGGAGACGCCATGAAGAAAACACGTCCGGGGGGGCTCCAAGGGCAGCATGAATCGGCCCCGGCACCCTCCGAGTCACATCAATGTTGTTGAATTAAGTCGAGAGATCGGGCGGGCGTAAAGCCCGCCCAGAAACCCTTCCTGAAACCGCTAATTCAACAGCATTGCCGAGTCAGATGCCCCATTCAGCCCCAACTTACACACGCACAAACCTCAGAACATAAATCCGAATTGCGCCCCAGCTCTGAAATTAGAAGCTCTGGCATCGGTAAAGAAAGGAATGTCAATGGTGTCGGTGTATTGATACTTGAGATTAGCTCCAAGAAACCATCGATCCATCTTATAGTTCACATTAGTAAATACCTGCCCTCCCCAAATCCAGTCATCATCGTCAGCCGAGAAACCACCACCATCCACATCAATATCCAGATAATTAGCAGCACCTCCGGCACCCACATCTATTGTAAAACATGGACTAATTTCGAACACATATTTTATATTAAATTCAATGGGTAAATAATAAGCATCAAGATCAACGTTAAAGCCGGCAACATTTATATTACCGGATGTTACTGCCCATCCAGCCTCCACTCCAAAATACAAATTGGGATGAAACAATGATACATACCCTTCACCTCCCACATATATACCATTGTCGAGATCCAGATCATTCATATCACTGTCTGTAAATCTGAAATAATCCACTTTAACGGCAACATTTCCGAAACCCAAGGGATACTTGTGCTGGGCAAAAACAGGCGATGCCACCAAAACGAAGGCCACCAACAGCACGAGCAACATCGATCTTTTCATGATTTTCCTCCTTTTTCATTGTACGCTGCCAGCAGAGGTTTCTATTTTGGCACAATTGATAGTCGTGTAAAGTAGATTCATGCAGTCGGAAGGCTCACTGCTCCACAGTGTTTGCCAGGACCCAGTCGAGGTACTCGGGGAGCCCTTGATCAATGGGAAAGGCTATGATTTCGGGTACTTCATAACTGTGAAGCGCCTTGACCCGATCCTGTAAAGCCTGCACAAGAGATGTCCTTGTTTTCATAATCAGCAACAATTCTCGATCATCGCACACCTCCCCTTTCCACCTGTAAATCGAACGCACTCCGGAGACGATGTTGACACAAGCCGCCAGCTTCTCCTGGACCAGGGCATGGCCAAGGGCGAGAGCCTCCTCCTCTTTCCCGACCGTCACGAAGACCACCGATACGTCTATCATGTTCTGAAGATCCTCCTTTTTCGCACCGTGAACGGAGCAACCGCTTCCGGATTCCTTCGAACAAAGCTGCGTCAGCACCTTGAAAAAGCCGCTCACAAGCATTAGTAGGCAAATGACGCAATGATGTAAAGATATAACCTGAATGCAGGGAGAGTGTACTTGTTCAGGCCTTCGCAAACCTCCACCAGTGAGTACAACAGGGATCAGCTCATCAGCATCTCGTCGGTTCTCGAGGTGCTGTCTCAACTGTCCGGGGAGGAGCTGGAGTCGCTCCGAGCCAGGATTCGGCCTTACCTGGCCTTTCGGCGGGACCTGGCAGCCTATTACGGGACCTATTTCAGGTCCTGCTGCCAGGAGATTTGCTTCGATACGGGAGTAAGCGCCTGCTGCGGATTCGAAAGTATCATAACCTTCTTCGCAGACCATGTCATCAGCCTGACTGAGTCTTCGGAACGCGAAATCGAGGCTTTGATTTCTGTGCTCAGGCGCCCCAACCTCACTGGGAAGTGTGTTTTCCTTGGAAGGTCCGGCTGCATCTGGAGGATCCCGCCAATATCCTGCGCCATGTTTCTATGTTCCCAGGTCAAGGAGAAGGTTTTTGACGCTCACCCGGACGCTCGAATCATCTGGCCGGATCATCAGCGCAGTGAGAAGGAATACACCTATCCCATCAAGCCCGTCTTGTTTGACGAACTGGAAGCCCTCTTCATGGAGCGGGGCAGCGAGTCCCCCCACCTCTACTTTCATCGCAGCCCGGGACTTCTTCGCATCAAATCGAAGTCAGGATTGGGGGGATGCAGCCGTACCCGATCAATGACCGAGCTGAAGTGACAATCGACCTGTCCTGCGGTCGCCTGTATGCCCTTTGTTTCGAATTACAATTATTAATGAATTCTTGAATTAATGGCAAAATGTGATAGATTCTTGACTATCAGGTGGTTTGCAGATCCTGCAGTCATGTTTTAGAACAGTACAAAAAACGAGTACTTATGAAACCTGCCCCCAGAATCTTGGTGGTCGATGATGAGCCTTTGACGCTTGAGCTCATCGTGGAGGGCCTCACTGACCGGGGATACTCTATCGATGTGGCCGCCAGCGGCCCCGAGGCTATCGCCAAAGCTGAGGAAACCAGCTACGATGTGGTCATCACCGACTTGAACATGCCGGGCATGGACGGCATGGAGGTTCTGGATCATTTCAACGAGAACCGCCCGGGCACCCTGGTCATCCTGCTGACCGCCTACGGGACCATCGAGACGGCCGTTCAGGCCGTCAAGCGCGGCGCCTTCGACTACCTCACAAAACCCGCCAAACTGGATGAGATCATCATCATCCTTCAAAGGGCTGAGGAGCTCAATGCGCTGAAAGAAGAAAACGAGCTCCTGCGTTCCCAGATTCAGCAACGGTTCGCAAACATCGTTGGCCAGAGCCCCCCCATGCAGAAGCTCTATCGCACCATCCAAAGGGTCTCCAAGACGGCGACCACCGTCCTCATTCTGGGCGAGAGCGGCACCGGCAAGGAGCTCATTGCCAATGCCATCCATTACCACAGTGATCGAAAAGATAAGCCTTTTGTGCCGATCAACTGTGGCGCCATTCCAGAGGAACTGCTCGAGAGCGAGCTTTTCGGACATGAACGGGGGGCTTTTACTGGAGCCCTGAAAGAGCGCAAGGGGCGATTCGAGCTTGCCCATCAAGGGACCGTATTCTTGGATGAAATTGGGGAGATGAGCCAGAAGCTGCAGGTGAAGCTGCTGCGCTTTCTTCAGGAGAAGCGGTTTGAGCGTGTGGGAGGTGGGCGAACCATTCAGGTGGATGCCGGGATTATTGCCGCAACCAACAAGGATCTCGAAAAGGCCGTTGAGGAGGGATCATTCAGGGAGGACCTCTTCTACCGTCTGAATGTCATCCCCATCCACGTGCCGCCCTTGCGCGAACGGGAGGGGGACGTCCCGCTCCTGATTCACCACTTCCTCAAGCGCCATTGCCAGGAGAAGGAGATTCCTCAGAAGAGAATGTCCAAGGCTGCGGTGGAGACCCTGGACCGCTATCCATGGCCTGGAAACGTGCGTGAACTGGAGAACCTGATCGAACGGCTGGTGATCCTGACAGACAGCGACGAAATCGACGTGGACGACCTCCCCCCCCGCATCCGGCAATGCCAGGCGAGCCGGCCCAACTCCCTCATGGACATCTCTCTCGGGGAGTCAGGGATGGACCTGAAGAAAACCCTGGATGACCTCGAAAACCATCTCATCATGGAAGCCCTCAAAAGGGCCAACGGGGTCAAGAATCGTGCCGCCAACCTGCTTGGCCTCAATCGAACCACTCTCATCGAAAAGATGAAGAAGAAGAAGATAGTCTACCCCGCATGAATTTTTCGACCTCCTTCGGGGTTGCATCATAGCCAAAGTTTTGACTACTCCCCGCCCTTCTCGATTTTTCAAGACACCAACGTTGTCACAGGTGGCCTCCACGGTCTCTCACCCAAATGGCACATGCATTGCTTTAACGAGTCCCGGTGAAAGTTGGCCGGCGGTCTTCGACGGTGAAGAATACCGGTGAGCGAAGCCGTCAAAAGCTCTGAGCAGATTCAGAGCCCGGATGAGAATACGAGTGGGGAGATTCGAGTCTCCTTCTCTCTCGCTCAGGAAAAAGTGATCCACAACTGAGGGCCTGACACTGAAACATTCAGAATGGGCCACCTTCATTCGAATTTTCAGCACAACCCGGTGCAAGTCTTCAGCACGTTCGGAGGCTCACGGCCACCCATTGAGGACTGAATCCGTCAGGAAAACAAACACATGGCATCGTGCCGCATAATCGGGTCCTTTCTTGATCAGAGATTTGGACTGAGTATCGTCCTGGCATGGATTGGTTTGTCCCTGCTCCTTTCAACTGCGGGTGCAGCTCCAGCCAGTACGGTTCTCAAACAAATCCGTTCCGGTCGACATGCAGAACACGCCCGGATCGTCCTGGAGCTGGAGGGAGCCCGACCGCTCTCTATTGGACCGCTTTCCGACCAGGGTTTTCCGATCGTATTCGCTAATCTCAAATCGAAACTGAATCCCAAAACCCTCAAGGCCAAATGGCCGAACCCAGTCGACTCCATCACTATCGAAGAAAGGGACGGCTCCATATTGATCCTGATCGGCTTCCGGGAGGGGATTTCATCAGCGAAAGACGCTTTTTCCGCAAAGTCCGGAAAGGCATATCGACTTGTCCTGGATTTCGGAATTGAACGCGGAGAAGGCGGGAAGACATCCAAGACCGGCGCGACCAGCCCCCGCAACGGGAGAGAAGATGCATCTGCCGGGGCGCCATCCCCACAGGGGGCCGAACCACCTCCTCCGCCGCTGTCCAACTCACCGGATCAGGCAATCCAGGCATATGCTCAAGGGGATGCTTTATACTTGGAGCACGCAGACAATCTGCCCCCCGTGGCGGCGCAAATCATCGAGGAATACCGGTCGGCTCTGCGAGCTTTCCCCAAGGCGGTTCCAGCCGTGCATGCCCTTTTTCGGACCGGGCTGTGCCATCTGGCCCTTGGAGACGCCAAGAAGGCCGAAGAGTCCTTCAAGCAAGTACTCAACAATTACTCACAACACCCCATCGCCCCCCTTGCATGGATGCGGCTCGGCGAAGCACTTCTGAAAAGGGAGGCCTATATTGAGTGCATTCAGGCTCTTCGCTCTGCACTCAACACCCCTCTGGAGAAACCCCTAGCGGCTGAGGCCTACCATTACCTGGGGAAAGGCCTCTATCAGCTGGGAGCCCACAAGGAGGCTATTGAGGTCTTGGTCAAGTCGCTCGAGAACGATCCTTCGGGCTACGTTGCACGTCCCGATCTCCTGAGGACGCTGGGCGAAGCCTACTTCGCCAACCAGGAATACGACAAGAGCGCCACACACCTGATATGGTTTCTGAATCTCGAGAAGGACGTTCCAGGGAAAGATCTGATTCTGGCCAAGATCGGGGAAAGTCTCATGTATACGAACGATCAGGATATGGCCAAAAAGATCTATGTCTACATCGACAAGTATTTCCCGGAAACCGAAGGATACTTCATCTCCAAGATCCGGAGGGCCGAATACTTCGAGAGGCAGACCCCTCCCAACAAGACTGCCGCTGCAGCCATTTATGAAGAGCTGTCCCAGCGTTCCCTTTCAGGTCCAGTGGGAGAGTTCCTCACCTTCAAAGTCGCTTCATGGGAGAGAGAGCGGAAGAATTACCCCCAGGCGCTGGAATGGATCGGAAAGGGACTTCAAAACAGCGGCAGTCCAAAAGTGAAGGAAGAGTTCCTCGACCTCAAGGTGAAGGTCCTTGTGGATTTTATCCGAGACTCGCACGCCAAACAGGACTATGACACGGCCCTCCGACTCTTTCAGGAAAACCAGCCACTCCTCGGACCTCATCTGTCTTCTGAGACCATGAGCATGATCGCCGAAAGCTGCGCCATGCTGAAGCTCTATCCTGCCGCAGCGGAGATCTATCAGTCACTGTATGCGCAGAGTGGAGCCAAGAATGAGGAATGGCTGCTCAAGGCAGCGAGATGCTTCTTTCAGATGGGAGACACTGAGCGCACCATCCTGAGCTGCCAACCTCTCCAAAGCGAAGCATACCAGCCGGAAAAGAGCATGATGCTTGGAAGGGCCTATTTTGAAGAGCGCAAGTATGGGCAAGCCGCCCAGGAGCTTCTGAAACATATCCAAAGAATGGGCAGCATCGAGGAGACGGAGCCGGAGGCTTTGTTCTGTTACGCCGAAAGTCTGATCTTGTCGGACAAGGCTTCGGATGCATTGCCGTTTCTTGATAAACTGACCAAGGTCCCGGCTCTCACCGATGGAGAGCCGCGCATTCGCATCGGCCTCATGCAAAGTCGCTGTCACCGCGCTCTGAAACAGACCGATCGGGCGACAGAGGTCCTGGAATACCTGCTGACGATATCACCGCCCGAAGCATTGCGGGATCGGCTCAACTACGAATTGTCGAGGCTCTATCTTGAAACCGGCCAACCCCGGAAAGCAATGGAGAGACTCAATCAGCTGGCACAATCCTCCAACGGTCTCTGGAAAACAGCCGCCCAGCAGGAGCTTGGGTACCTCGAACTTCAAGGCGCAAGCCCCAGGGCAGGCTCCAAATAGGTCATGGACAGGGAGTAACTCACCATGGTCATCGTGATCACGGCAATGACAGCCCGGGACAATCAACGCATTGTCTCGCAGCTCAACAAACTGAATCATTCTCTGCATGTCGCCGAAACTCCTCGGGCGGCCATCGCTTTCCTCAAAAGGGAGCGGCCGCATGTCATCCTGTGCAGTCTCGATGGCCAGGTCCCCGAGGTCAAGCTCCTTTTGGAAACCTGCAACGATCTGGAAGTCCCCATTCCTGTGATCGTTTTGAGCCAGCCGGCGCGCCTTGAAGATGCGGTGGAGATGATGAAGGCGGGCGCCTATGATTTCTGGGCAGGACCTCTCGACATGGAGCGGCTGGTCAAGACCGTTCAGTGGCTGGAAGACCGATCCGAAGACCTGTGCGACCCCATGGATGACCCCAGGCAGTATCGCGATATCATCACTCAGAATCCGATCATGAACCAGTTGAAGGCCATGGTGAAGAAGGTGGCGGCCAGCAGTGCCACCGTGTTTCTGCAGGGCGAAAGTGGGACGGGCAAAGAATTGTTCGCTCGATTCATCCACCGAAACAGCGACCGAAGGGACCGACCCTTTGTGGCCGTCAACTGCGCAGCCCTGCCCGAAAGTCTCATGGAAAGCGAGCTCTTCGGCTACGAGAAGGGGGCCTTCACAGGTGCCCTTCATAAGAAAGATGGGAAGTTCGAATTGGCCCACACGGGAACCCTGTTTCTGGACGAGGTGACCGAAATACCTTTGCACCTGCAGTCCAAGCTGCTCAGAGTGCTTCAAGAGAGCGAGGTGGATCGCGTAGGAGGGAAAAAGCCGGTACGGGTGGACGTGCGGGTCATCGCCTCGACCAACCTCTCGCTCGAGGAGACGGTGAAAAAGGGGCAATTCAGGAAGGACCTCTACTACCGACTGAACGTTATCCCGGTCAAGATACCCACCCTGCGGGAACGCCCCGAGGATCTCAATCTCCTCTGTCGCCACTTCATTGATAAGTACAACCGGATGCACAAATGCGCCGTGGACGGAATGGACGCCGAAGCATTTCGGGCACTCAAAGGGCATACCTGGCCCGGCAATGTCCGCGAACTTGAGAATATCATCCAGAGAGCGGTGCTGCTGGCCCAAAGAGGGAAACTTGCCTCCGAGCACCTGATTCTGGATGAATCCTGCGTGGAGTCTGCTTCAGAGATCGATCTCATGCCCATCAGTGAGATGGAGAAACGCCTCATCTTCAAGGCCCTTTCCTCCTCCAGCGGGAATCGCACGCGAGCCGCCGAAATCCTCGGGATCAGCGTGCGCACACTGAGAAACAAGCTCCACGAATACCGCAACGGTGGCGAGGCCATGGGTGAAGTGGCCTGAATCAGGAACTGACCCCATATGAGAAGAGACGTCAAATTCTTCCCATGTTCTTGGGAGCGTTTTAAGTCACACTTTTGACGCATTGACAACCCGGCCTCCACCCTTTCCGTGTCCCACCGCAATCTGCCCATCAGTGCACATTCCATCGACTCTCTCATCAGCCGGAAAGATCTGCCGCCTCAGTGCACGTGAAACCCTGTGTGCCCAACAGCACTCCCACGGAGAGGCATCATGACCTGGCCTCGACAGGTGTTCTTTGCGTGGTACATGTTTTGCTTTTTGCTCACAAATGTTTGCCGACAGCAGGTCTCAGGTTCTCTGACTCTCGTCATGACACCGGGCTGAAAAGTGGGGGACACCTGCCTGCACAGTTGATTGACTGCATGATCTCCGAGAGGAACGGGACTATGGGCGATTCCGACATTGTTTTCGATCGCACGATCCAGCTGATGCAGGATCGGTTGAACCTGAGCTCGGTCAACCAAAAGGTGATTTCGGGAAACCTGGCCAACCTCAACACCCCGGGCTATGCGGCCAAGGAGACATCCTTTGAGGAGGTGTTGCGGGAGTCCCTCGAGCAGAGCGGGCCAAGGCTGAGCCTGTCCAATGCCAGGCACCTGGACCCGGGCGACGCACGGGCGGCGATGCAGTCCGTTGAGCTCGTCGAGACGGGTCCGGTGGATCTCGATACCGAGATGATGAAGCTTTCTCGGAACAGTATCGAGTATCAGTTCATCGTGACCATGTTGAACAAGAAGTTTTCCATGATGAAGCACGCCATCGGTGAAGGAGGAGTCTAGTGGATCTTGACAATGCATTCAGGATCAGCGCTTCAGGTCTGAGAGCCAGTCGCACCTGGCTGAACGTGATCTCCGCCAATCTCGCCAACGCGAATACGACCAAAACAGCCAGCGGCAAGCCTTATGAACGGCGCACGGTCATCTACGAGAGCGTGCCCAGCCAGGAGTCCTTCGACGAGATTCTGGACGGTGCACTGGGAGAGGACCTGCAGAAGGTTCGGGTGAACGCCATCGTCCCGGATGGCCGCGATTTCAAGGAGGTTTATGATCCGGGTCACCCCGACGCAGATGCCCAGGGTGTCGTGAAGATGCCCAATATCAACAGCGTCGAAGAAATGGTCAACCTGGTGATGGCTTCGCGTTCATATGAGGCGAATCTCGCCGCCATGAACACGGCCAAACAGCTCGCCCTGAGGGCGCTGGAGATCGGAAAGTAGCCTTCACAAAGCACGGCTCTTCATCTTTCACAAGGAAAGGCCTTTTCGGCAACAGTTCGAATAGAAGGAATACGGGAGCTCAAATATGCGTGTCATTTCTCGTCCCAGTGAACTGCAGCTTCCTTCAGGGAAAGCCCTCAGCGACGGGCAAGCTGCCCCGGAACCCGGATTCTCGCAGGTGCTGCAAAAGAGCATAGCCCAGGTGGATGATTTGCAGCATCAGGCCGACCAGGCCATGCAGGAGGGATCCATCAAAGGGGCGGCCCGGGTCGACGAGACCATGGTCAAACTGGAAGAGGCCGATATCAGTCTACGCATGTTGACCAAGGCCCGCAACAAGGCCCTGGAGGCTTACCAGGAAATCATGAGAATGCAGTTCTGATGATCTCCCAAATCTGTCTTTGACCAGCATTCCCCGGTGATCCCCCGCAAAGGAGGGACCCGTGCGGTGTTCAATCTCCATGGATCATTTGGCGCAGTTCTAACACAGCAGAGTTTTTGATTTCATATGAAGAGCTTTCTTGATCTCATCGGGAAGTGGAAGACAGGTTTCCTGAGCCTGCCCAGAGCCAAACAGATCCTGTATGCGGGGACCTTCGCTGTTATCCTGGGCAGTCTGGCTCTCCTCGCCTACACGATCAACCGTGTCGAATTCACGCCGCTCTATTCACAGTTGAATGAACAGGACCTCGGCAGTGTCGTTGAAACCCTCAAGAACAAGAAGATCCCCTATCAGCTGAGCGGCGCCGGCGGGGTCTCGGTTCCCAGGGAACAGCTTCATGAAGTCCGCCTGCTTCTGGCCACCCAGGGCGTCGTCAAAGGATCGGGGGTCGGGTTCGAAATCTTCGACCAGCAGAAGCTTGGCAGCACGGAGTTCGTGCAGCGAATCAACTATCAGAGGGCCCTTCAGGGCGAGCTCGCCCGAACCATCAACGAGATGAACGAGGTCCAGGAGAGCCGCGTCCACCTCGTGCTGCCCTCGGAGAGCCTATTTGTGGAAGACCGCAAACCTCCCAGTGCAGCCGTAGTGTTGAAACTGAAGTCGGGGGCGCGCCTGGAGTCACAGCAGGTTCAGGGGATTGTGAATCTCGTAGCCGGCGCTGTTCAGGGTCTCAGTGAGGACAAGGTGAGCATCCTGAGCACAGACGGCCAGGTGCTTTTCCGCAAAAACGCCGTCGACAACACCATGCAGCTTTCTACGCTCCAGATGCAGGTGCGCAGCAAGATTGAGGAGGACCTGAGGCAGAAAGTCCAGTCCCTTCTGGAGCAGGTGACGGGGGCCAACAAGGTCACTACTCGCGTGACTGTTGACATGGATTTCAACCAGATGCAGGTGACCGAGGACATCTACGACCCCGACAGCCAGGTCATCAGAAGCCAACAGCGCAGCACGGAAAACAGTCAGGGAGCTGAGCTCGGGGCCAAGGGCAACCCGGATGTGCCCATCAACGTGGAGGCCCAGCTGATGCGGAGCTCTCCCCCGGACAAAGACAAGGAAGCTGCTAACCCAAAGGCTTCGACCCGTCAGCGTGAGACAGTGAACTACGAGATCAACCGCGTGAACCGCCAGACCACTCACTCTCCCGGAACTGTGAAGAAGATCTCGGTGGCGGTCCTCGTGGACGGTCCCTATGAGATGAAGCCCAATGCCGAAGGCAAGACGGAGCCGGTCTTTGTCGGGCGTTCCGCCGAGCAGATCAAATCGCTGGAAGATATTGTACGCAAGGCGATAGGATATAATGAGGGCCGGGGAGATCAGATCACGTTGTCCAATATTCCCTTCGCAACCGAATCCTCCGAAGCCGGCGGATTCATCAAGGCAGAGAACCGGTGGGTCAAGATGGCGCGGGAATACGTCAAGCCGGTTGTCAATGTTCTGATTGTCATCCTTGTCTTCTTCCTGATCGTTCGGCCGCTCATGCGTCGTTTTGAATCGCTGAGTGAGGAGATGAAGCAGTTGCCGGCACCCGGTGCGGCTCTTCCCGGCGGCGATCAGCAGACCCTGAGCCTTCCCGACCAACCGGGGGAACGGGAGCTTTCCCTGCGAAAGCGTGCGCTCAACCTGGTGCAGCAGAACCCTGATCAGGCGGCAGCCATCATTCGGGCGATACTGAGAGAGGAACAGGCGTGATGCAAAAACCGACGGGAGCCCAGAAAGCCGCTATCATACTCATGTCCTTGGGCGAAGAAATCTCGGCCCAGATTCTCAAGGGGCTGTCCACTGACGAAATCAAGAAGCTTGGCACAGAGATGACGAATATCACCGGCGTCAAGAAGGAGCTCTGCGATGAGCTCCTGCTGGAGTTCACGGCACAGTTCAACGAAGACGCCGACATCCACACGCCGGGAGATGACTTCCTGAAGAACTTGCTGCCCAATGTTCTTGGCCGGGACGAGGCCGCCGACGTCATGACGACCATCGAGCTCGAAAAGGAACAGGTACCCTTCAAGTATGTTCGGGAAATCGATCCACGGGTCCTGGCCAATTTCATCAAGAGCGAGCATCCTCAGACCATTGTGATCATCCTCGTCCATCTTGGGCAGGAAAAGGCCAGCCAGGTCCTGGCCCATCTGCCCGAGAATCTGCAGTTTGAAGTGATCCAGCGCATCGCACACCTTGAGACAGTACCGCCGGATCTGGTCAGGGAAGTCGACGAAGTGCTCCAGAAGGAGCTCCTCTCCGTCGGGAAGGGAACCCAGCAGATCCTCGGCGGTGTTCAGGCGGTGGCCGAGATCCTCAACCACAGCGACCGGAGGACCGGCGACAGCATTCTGCAATCTCTGGAAGAAAACGATACAGACCTCGCCGAAAAAGTGCGCAAGCTCATGTTCGTCTTCGAGGATCTGGCAAGCCTCAACGACCAGGGCATTCGAGAATTGCTGCGCGAGGTGAAGAACGAGGAACTCACCCTGGGCCTCAAGACCGCATCGGACGAGCTCAAGAACAAGATCTTCAAGAACCTCTCACAGCGGGCCGTCCAGATCCTCGAAGAAGAGATGAGTGTCATGGGCCCGGTGCGACTGAGCGATGTGGAAGCCGCTCAGCAGAGCATCCTGAATGCGGCACGCAAACTGGAAAAAGAAGGCAAGATCGTCCTGGCCGGGAAGGAAGGTGGAGACGCTTTTGTCTAGAATCATCAAAGCATCGGAGTCGCAGTCCGAACCGGTATGCTCCTTCGACTTCTCGGAAATCCTCGAGACGACCTGGTGCGACCCTCAAGAGAGAGAGGTCCTGGATTCCGCTTCAACCGGGGAAACCGATCCCGATCCGCTGCTGAACCTCGAATCCATGGTTCAGCAGCGGTTGCTGCAAGCCGAGAGGAGAGCCCAGGAACTCGAGCAGGAAGGTTACGAAAAAGGCTATGCGCAGGGTCTCAAGGACGGCACCGAATTCGGCCGCAAGAGCATGCAGGTCGCCAGAGAGCAGTTCGAAGAACTGCTGGCGCGCATGATAAAACTTCCGGACACGGTTTTCGAGGACTACCGTAACTGGTTTATCAACACCAGCCTGGCCGTCTCGAAACACATCGTCCGGGCCGAGCTGCATGCGAATCCCCGGGTGCTGATCGATCTCATGGAGGACGTGCTGAGCGAAGCCGGCGAATCGCAAGGAATCACCCTCTTCCTGCATCCGAAAGACCTTGAGCTCTTGAGCAGGAATTCAGCCCTGGATGAGATGGTGGCCGAGGCGGAGAAAGCCTTTACCATCCGGACGGATCCTCAGATGTCCCGAGGCGGCTGCCGCCTGGAGAGCGACATACAGCTGATCGATGCCTCCCTGGAGAATCGACTGGGCCTGATTGAGAAGACCCTCTTGGAAACGGAAGAAGCGGAGGAGAATGACTCAGGCTTCACCGACGCATGACTACCTCCGACTGACACATCTCGAGTCCCGCCTCAAAGGGTGTCCCTCGTGGAATGTTTTCGGCAAAGTCGTCCATATGGTGGGCAACATCATCGAGGCCGAAGGGATCCGGGCCGCCGTCGGAGACGTTTGCAGGATCCTCCCCTGCGGCCATGAAAGCACCATATTCGCCGAGGTGGTCGGATTCAATCAGAAACGATTGAAGCTCAGCCCCCTGACGACCGTCAACGGTATTCAGCCGGGCTGTCTCGTCGAAATTCACCGGCAGTCGGACACCCTTCAAGTGAACGACGGCATGCTCGGGAGAGTCCTCGACGGATTGGGACAACCCATCGATGACGGCGCCCCCTTGACTTCCGGGGTGCCCTACTCGCTGAGTGGAAAGATCGCCAATCCCCTGGCAAGGCCGATCATCGAAGAACAGCTCGACCTGGGAATCCGGTGCATCAACGGACTGCTGCCGGTCGGTAAAGGGCAGCGCATCGGCATCTTTGCCGGATCGGGAGTGGGGAAGAGCACGCTCCTTGGTATGATGGCCCGGTATACAACGGCCGATGTGAACGTGATCGCCCTCGTGGGAGAGCGAGGAAGAGAGGTGAACGAGTTCCTTCAAAACGAGCTCGGGCCTGAGGGTGTGAAACGATCCGTGGTCATCGTGGCGACTTCCGATCAGCCCGCCACGGTTCGGATGAAGGCAGCATTCATGGCCTGCGCGGTGGCGGAATACTTCCGCGATCGGGATCTGGATGTTCTGCTGATGATGGATTCGGTGACCCGATTCGCCATGGCGGCCCGCGAGGTGGGTCTGTCCGCCGGAGAGCCTCCCACCACCAAAGGCTATACTCCCAGTGTCTTCAGCCAATTGCCTCGTCTTCTGGAGCGTGCCGGTAACTTCGAGCGGGGCTCCATTACCGGGATTTACACCGTCCTCGTCGATGGGGGAGACATGGACGATCCCGTGGCCGACTCGGTGCGCTCCATCCTGGACGGACATATCGTCCTGAGTCGGAAACTGGCGCAGGAGCGACACTATCCCTCCATCGATGTCCTGCAAAGTGTCAGCCGTCTGACAAGTCGGCTTCTCGATGAAGAACAGAGGAATCTCAGTTCGAAACTGATCCAGACCTTGGCACTCTACAAAGGCAGTGAGGACATGATCCGGATCGGAGCTTATGTGAAAGGCAGCCATCGCGAAACGGACTATGCCATCAGCATGATTGAGAAAATCAATGAATTCCTGCAGCAGCCCGTGGAGGAGTATGCTTCCATCGAGGATGCCCGGAGAGCTTTGGAAGCTCTATTCAGCTAACCTGCTCAAGGCTATTCAAAGAGCTTCATGACCCATGGGCTATCAATTCCGTTTCAGAACACTCAGTCAGTATCGGGAGTTTCTGCTCAAGAAGGAGCAGATTGTACTCGCCCAGGCTCTCAGGAGGTTGGAGGACAACGAAGTTGAACGCGTTCAGATCCGGGAAGAACTCGCGGCAGTGATCTGTAAATGGGAAACACGCCAGCGTGAAGGCATGGGAGTGCCGGAGTTCCTGACTTTCGGAGAGCGTGTCCAGTCTCTGGAACAGCAATTGCTTCGGCTTGAAGACGTCCGTGTGAAACTTCAAAAGGATGTGGAGTCCGCAAAGCGGAACGTTCTGGACAAGGAAAAGGACCTGAAAGCCCTCAGCGTTCTGGAAGAACGTGAACGGGAATCCTATGCCTACGATGTCAACAAGAAGGAACAGGGTCAGATCGATGAGTTCGCCATCCTCAGTAAAGGCAATCGAAGCGAAGATTCCAGACCGTCCTGAAGAGCTGCCCGCAGCCACACGGCAGCGGCGGTCCAAGCCTCTGGGAACGGTCTTCAGCATAGCCACCCTGATCTTGATCGTCCTGCTCCTCAAGCTTGGGCTCACCGTGGGCAGCGCAATCTGGAAGGGGACCGAATCTTACCTTCCCGCTTTTCCCAAAGAGGTCCTGGCTGAGGAACGCAAACCCAAAGCCCAGGAACCCGCTGCTCAGAAGCCGGCCCCCCCGGCCGCATCAGCTTCTCCAACCATTCCCAAGACCGCTGCATCCATGACCGAGATGGTCACCCACCTGGAGCAGAGGGAAGCGGAGCTCAAAAAGCGCGAGGAGCAGATCCGGCAGAAGGAGGAATATCTCACCCGGCTGGAGCAGGAGACAGAAAAGAAGCTGAAGGAGCTGATCGCCATACAGAAGGAAATCCAGGCTTATCGAGCGGAAAAAGAGGAAACTCAGAACGGCAAGGTCCGCTCCCTCGCCAAGATCTACAGTACGATGAAGCCCAAAGACGCCGCCAAGCTTCTTGAGAACCTCGATGAACAGCTGGTGGTCAACGTCATCTCGACCATGACGGCCGACGAAGCCGGCAACATCCTGGGCAACATGGATATAAAGAAGGCGGCAAAGATTTCCGAGTCGCTCTCCCATCGATAGAGGCATGTCCCATGGGCTCGGACTTCAAATAGGCAAAGGGGCAGGAATTTACCGGGCGGTCCAGAAAATATTTCCCGATATCAAGCCAACCACAAACCGAAGCAAAGCGCACCATTAAAACATTCGAAATAATTACAATCAGTTACAAGATTATACCCCTGTGGCATTTCCATTGCTTAACGAGCTATCGACGCCGCAATGTCGTGGCTCATGGTCAATGTGCCCAAGGGGAAGCGAATGAATCCAAATCGACTCAATGCCGCCCAGCTGCTCATGAACTTCAGCGCCCATGAGAATGGCAAGCTCTGCCAGAGGATCTACGACAGCGAATTCTCTCAGGAGCTTCAGTCCATGACTCGCGCGACACAGCAGGGTGAAGGAATGACACCGGTCTCCACGATTTCCCCTCTCCCCCATTCAGCGGCGCCTTCATTTATGGGAAATCTCGCTCCGGCGGAACAGCCCCTGCCGCCGCCGACGGTGGCGCAGATGCCGCAGGGCGAGCCATCGAGTCTGTTGAATGCATCAGCCAATGAATCGGTGCAGTCCCAAGCGGCAAAGCCCAATGTGAACCGTCCAACAACCTCTGCGAAGAAACCTGTCCTGGCCAGGAAGCCTCAGAGCGCCGAGCAACCGGCGTTTACCAATCCACTCGTTCTGGACAGGATCCTGGCTCAGCTTCAATTACCCTCTGAGGCGCGTCAAAGGTGTGCAGAAACCCTCAATACAGAGGGACACCTCTCGGTCAACACATTCTTTTCCGTTCTTGCAGGCAGCGCGCCCGGCTCACGCACGCAAAACAGCCCTCCGCCCGCAGTTCCGGCGTCCGATGTACAGGAGCTCATTAAATCGATCAAGATGGGCAGCAGTTCTGACAGGACCGGACTGAACCACCTGAAACTCAAAGAAAGTGGGGCGTACACTCTGGAAGAAATCAGGGATCTCATCAGGCCCCTGACTCAGAACGGACATCGCCGAACTGCGCCGCAGGGAAGGCCGCAAGTAAGGGATAGTGCAGCGGCCTCCCCGGGAAGCACGGGAGAGCTGGCCCTGGAATCGCAGGCCGGAGCAGTTCCGGAAGGTCACGTGGAACAGCTTTCAAAAAGCCGGATCCCTACATTTTCGGAAGTCGCACCTGCACGTCCTTCAGGAACGCGTCGTTCTCCTGCTGAGGATGAGCAGGACTCCGTCAGGAGTCCGGCCGCTGGCGATCGTCTCAGGGCCCCATACAACGGCCCAGATGAAATAGTTCTCTCGGCTCCTTCCATTCCGGTTGACCCGGAAATCAAGGAAGCCTTCGAAAGAACGAGCCGGACACATTCTGAACCGTCAAGCGCTGCCCGCTCCCATGGAAGGCCGGAGGCACCAGAGCGGCACCAGGACCTGAGTCCGCAGCCACCCAACCCCCGATCCGTCGCCGAACAGGCGGGTGGAGCGTCAAATGGCACAGAACGGGCGGCGCACAGCAGCTTCGGACTTCATCCAGCTTCCCCACGCGAACAGATCCCCGCCGTCATGGCTGTTTCATTGACGGTAGGTGAGGAGCAGACCGCCGAGGTTCCGGAGGGTTTGGAGGGCCTGGAGGGCTTGGATGAAACTTCGGCCGACTTCCAGATTGAACCACTCGCATCCGGCGACAACCCATTCGAGGGTCTGGACAGGGATGGTGCGGGGAATTCATCTCCCAACCGGCGTGATCATGGCAATCCCTCAGATGCCTTCCAGGCAAACAGAGATGCGGACGCCTCCGCCGGCTTCAAACGATCTGAGAATGAGACCGGCTTCAGCATCCCCGGTTCCTCCAGCGTGTCAGCCGGCCGTACCCGAACGGAGGAGCGCGCTGAAAGAGTGAACATTCACCAGCCGGATTGGCCCCGGAGGGTCTCGGAACAGGTCATGGACAGGGCTCGAACTGGCAAGTCATCGCTGGTGGTGGAGCTCGAGCCCCAAGACCTGGGTCACATGACCCTTCGCATCGAAGCCGACCAGCGGCATGTCACCGCATGGGTTTCGACTCAAAACGAAGAAGCCAGAAACCTGCTGCTTCAAAATGCCTCCGCGCTTCAGAAGCATCTGGCCGAACATGGCCTCAGCCTCGGCGAGTTCAACGTGAACGTGAGCGACGGGCGAGGAAACGCCAGGGAAAATGCTGGAAATCGAGAAGCACGCAGGACCTCAAGAGTTTCGGGCAGACGAGACGGTGAGCTTCAGAGCCAAGCTGTTGCGCCGGGCGTTCATGGCAGGATCATGGGACAGGGCAGCAATCAAATGATCAGCCTCATCGCATAACACGACGGAAAGACCTTAACGACTGGAGAGACGATATGGCGGACGTGACCGTGCAATCTTCAACCGGCGCTACCTTCTCACAAGCCACCCAGCAGGCGGCCTCCTCGGCGGCAAACCTGCTGGACATGAACTCATTTCTGACCATGTTCACGACGCAGCTCAAGTACCAGGACCCGACGAACCCGATGGAATCCCATGAACTGGCGGCACAACTGGCTCAATTCAGCTCGGTCGAAAAGCTTTCCAGCATCCAGAAAAGCATGACCGAATTGCAGTCCTACCTCATGGCGATGCACAATGCCCAAATGATTCAAGCCATTGGAAAAGAGATCACAGGGGCCGGCAACGTCATCCAGGTGTCCGGTGACGGAGTCACCAAAGCCTGTTTCCAGCTGGGGCTGGGCGCCGTCCAGGCCACAGCGCGGATCCTGTCTCAATCGGGAGAGACCGTCAGGACGCTTTCCCTCGGTGAACTGACCGCCGGAGAGCACGAGCTGCAATGGGACGGGAAGAACGATGCGGGTCAGAGCGTGGCCGCAGGAATCTACACCTTCGAGATCAATGCCATCGGAAGTGACGGCAAGTCACTGGATGTTGAAACCTCGGTCACAGGGACCGCCTACGCATTCCGCATGGTCCAAGGACTGCCCTTTCTCGTGCTGGACAATGAAAAGGGGCTTCTGATGCCGACAAGCTCAGTGAAACAGATCAGGAATTCGTCGGCGTAAAGGCCTTCCCGGCACAGCGCATCGATGGAATTGGAGAGAGATAAGGAAGGTTTTCAGGCATCGAATGGTCAGTCACCGGACAACAGGGCCGGGACACAGAAGGGAGAAACACCATGGGTATCAACAGTGCGATGTACAACGGCGTCAGCGGTCTGAACAGCTTCAGCACGGCCATTTCGGTTGTGGGAGACAATGTGGCCAATTCCAACACCACGGCTTACAAGAGCAACCAGGTTCACTTTGGAGACATGGTCAACCAGTACCTCTCGCTGCAGTCCAACGACACGGAAAGTGAAGGGGCGGGGAGCATGATCCTCGGGATTTCCACCAACTACGGTCAGGGGCTGATCCTGAACACTTCGAACTGGTCGGACCTGGCCATTGGCGGAGAGGGCTTCTTCAATGTTCGGGACGTTCTTTCGGGCAGGGTCTATTACACGCGGGACGGGAGCTTCCACCTGGACGATCAGGCCTATCTGGTCAACTTGCAGGGACTGCGGGTGCAGGATATCAACGCTGCGGACATCCAGGTAACAGACATCCAGAATTATGTGAGCTTTCATGTGGAGACCGACGGCTGGATCTATGGTGTCGACAACACGGGCACCGAAGTCCAGATCGCCCAGCTGGGTCTTTCCAGTTTCTCCAACAGGGATGGACTCGTGCGCCAGGGGAACAATCTCTATATGGCCGGGCCGGAAGTCGGTCAAATCTTCGACAATGCGACCACTCCCGCCATCTTCGGTCAGGTTCTGGACTATTCGCTGGAGAACTCCAATGTGGACCTCGCCAAGGAGATGGTGGACATGATCATCTACCAGGCGAGCTACAATGCCAATTCCAAAACCATCACCACCTGCAAGGACATGATCGACGCGACCATCAATATGGTCCGCTAGTCAGCGTGACACTCCCGCCCCATCGACCCACGACTGGTACAGCCGGCACCCCTGGTTCCGGCTGTATCCACGTCAAGGTCTTGACCCCTTCTCCAGCACACAGGGCTCCCCCCAGCTTGAAACACGCAATCCCTCAATAAGCTTCCTCAATCCCGTCAACGGAGAGTTCGCAAACCGCTCGGAAGGACGGACTCGACCTCCCTGGCGATGGCATACTCGTTGCTTTGATGCCCATTGCTGCAATCCCATTACGCGGGAGGTCGCAAGGCGGGTCAGCCCCGCATTTGCCAATCCCACTATCTGTCGATATTGCACAGAGTTTCGAGAGGAGTCAGACGATCCATGGCAGCTGATACCCAGCAGAATGAAGAATCCAAAGAGCCCAAAAAGGGGTCGCCCCTCATCAAAATCGTGATCCTGGTCGTGATCCTGGCTGCGTTGGGCGGTGGGGGGTTCTTCGGATACACCAAGTTCATCAAGAAGCCGGCTGTGGATGGGGAACCCGGCCAGGCAGCAGCCGCTCACCCGGAAAAACAGGTGATCTGCGATTGGGATCCCATGCTCGTGAACTTGGCGGACCCGGGTGGCAAGCGGTACCTGAAGCTTGGCATGAAAATTGAGCTTAACAACGATAGGGTGCTGGAGGAAATCAAAAACCGCAGCTTCCAGGTCAAAGACGCCATGCTCATGATCCTGTCGAGCAAGGAATATGACGACATCGCCACCCCCTCCGGCAAGCAGGCGCTCAAACAGGAATTGATGGCTCAGATGAACAAGATCATCAAACAGGGTCAGGTCAAAGACGTCTTCTTTACCGACTTCATCGTCCAATAGATCCGGGCCGCTGCGACCATGGAAAAGATCCTGTCACAAGAGGAAGTCGACGCCCTGCTGAGAGGTCTCTCCAGCGGAGATGTGGATTCGGAGAAGAAGGAGGAAGTTGAGAGAAACGGCATCAGACCCTATGATCTGACGAGTCAGGACCGGATCATTCGGGGGAGGATGCCCACCCTGGAAATCATCAATGACCGGTTTGCCCGCCTTTATCGAGTCAGCCTCTCGGCATCCTTGAGAAAGGTCATCGACATCACGGTGACGCAGACGGAGATGGTCAAGTTCGGTGAGTTCGCCCGCACCCTTCCGGTGCCCACCAGCCTGCATGTTCTCAGGATGGATCCTCTTCGGGGGCACATCCTGCTGGTGGTGGAGAGCCGTCTGATCTTCAATCTGGTGGACTGTTTCTTCGGGGGAACGGGCAAGAGCAGCTTCAAGATCGAAGGAAGGGACTTCACCTCCATTGAGCACCGCCTCATCCACAAGATCGTCGAGTCCACGCTGAAGGATCTGGATCAGTCCTGGAAGCCCGTCTGCCCCCTCACCTTTCAGTTCATCCGGTCCGAAGTGAATCCACAGTTCGCCACCATTGTGCCGCCCAGTGACGTGGTCATCGTGGTGCACTTCGAACTGGAGCTCGATCGGCTGATCGGCAAAATGATTCTGTGCCTGCCGTATTCAACCATCGAACCCATTCGGGACCGGCTCTATGCGAGCTTCCAGAGCGATCAGCTGGAGGTGGATTCGCGGTGGGCGGATCGACTGAAGAAACGACTCCGACACGTCGAGGTAGAGCTGCTCGTCGAACTGGGCAGAACTCGGGTCAAGGGAAGGGAGTTGCTTGAACTGGGCGTCGGGGACGTTCTGCTGTTGAACCAGGACGTCAAGGAGCCGCTGACCGTTCGAGTGGAAGGGGTCCCGAAGTTCAAGGCATATGCCGGGACGAGCAAGGGGAGCAAGGCATTCCAGATTACCGAGACCGTGTCCGCCACACCCATCGATCCAGAAACAGAAAGAGGAGAATAGCTTCGTGGACATCGAAGATATCAAGGCAGAGCTCATGCAAGGGGAATCAAATTCGGGCGACGATGAGGACCAGGCCAACTTCCCGGACCTCGAACAGACATCCGGTCGAAAGCCCACCATGCGGGAGCTGGATTTTCTTATGGACATCCCGCTGGAGGTTTCCGTCGAGCTGGGCAGTACCAGCATGCTGGTCAACGATCTTCTGCAGCTGGGACAGGGTTCCGTTATCGAGCTGAACAAGCTGGCCGGCGAGCCTCTCGAGATTCTTGTAAACCACACCCTCATTGCGCGGGGAGAAGCTGTGGTCATCAACGAGAAGTTTGGGGTGCGGATCACCGACATCATCAGTCCGACAGAACGAGTGAAACAGCTGGGCTGAATGCTTCATGGCCGTGCAGGCCTTGGGACAGCCGCTAAACCAGAAATCCTCAGCACTGAAAAGAGGGAAACGGAGCCAGCATGGATGATGGCCTCAACTTCGGATTACAGTTCGCCAAAATGGCGGGGGGTCTCGCTGTCGTCCTGGCCGCTCTCCTGGGCTGTGCCTACGGGCTCAAGAAGACCGGGCTCTGGCTCAAAAAACCAGAATCCGATTCCTGGATCCACATTCTGGCTCAACAGGCCGTAGGACTGAAACACCAAATCGTTCTCCTGAAAGTACAGGATAAGACGCTCCTCGTCGGGATCTCGCCCCAGGGGATCAACCTGCTCACTCACATCGAGGGAGGCGCCGGGCATCCAGGCTCCGTCGGCACCCCACTCACCGAAGAACCAAAATGACTTCCTTCTCACCCCCCAGACGCCCCCACAACCCTCATCGGACGATTCCGGACGAGCTCCCGCAGTGGCTTTTCACGGGAACCCTGCTGACCCTCCTGTTGTGCATATTCTGCTTTCCCCATGGGGTTTCGGCTGCGGAGGTCACGCTACCCGGCCTGCGATTCCAACTGGATGATCCCGAAGCTCCCAAGCAGATCTCCGGCGTCCTCCAGATCCTCTTCTTTCTGACTGTCATCTCGCTGGCCCCGGCAGCTCTGATCCTCATGACCTCCTTCACCCGCATCGCAGTCGTCTTCGCCTTTCTGCGCCAGGCTCTCGGCACGCAGGGCGCGCCGCCCAATCAAGTCATTATCGGACTGTCTCTGTTTCTGACGCTTTTTATCATGCAGCCCGTCTGGCAGACCATCCATCAGGAGGCGCTGGTTCCCTATCAGAAACATGAAGTCTCCGGAGAGGAATTCCTGAAGCGAGGGCTTCAACCCATCAAAGAGTTCATGCTCAAGCAGACCCGCAAAACAGATCTCTCCTTCTTCGTCTCTCTTGCGCAGCAGGACAAACCGCAGAACGCGGAGTCGCTCCCCCTGACCACGGTCATCCCCGCGTTCGTCATCAGCGAGCTCAAGACAGCATTCCAGATCGGTTTCCTCCTTTATATGCCCTTTATTATTCTGGATATGGTCATCTCCAGCATCCTCCTGTCCATGGGCATGATGATGTTGCCGCCCGTCATGATTTCCATGCCCTTCAAGCTCATGCTCTTCGTGATGGTTGACGGCTGGAGCCTGCTGGTCACTTCCCTGGTCAAGAGCTTTCGTTGAGGATGACGCCATGACGCCCGATTTCATCATCGGTCTGGCCCGGCAGGCCATCGAAACACTGCTGCTGGTCAGCCTGCCGATCCTGCTCCTCAGTTTGACGGTGGGTCTCCTCATCAGTCTTTTTCAGGCCGTCACCCAAATTCAGGAAATGACGATCTCCTTCGTTCCCAAGATCGTGATCACCTTCCTCTCCCTCCTCATCTTCGGCGCCTGGATGATCGGAAAGCTCGTGGATTTCACTCGCGAGATGATCCAGATGATTCCCCAATGGATTCAATAAGGGTGATCGGTTGAACAGGCAGCCAGGCGAAATGGAATTCCCATGGTCAGCTTCCATGTGAGCACGAATGAAATAGCCATCCTTCTCGCGATCCTCCTCCGAGTCAGCATCATCCTCTTCCTTGTCCCGATCTTCGCGGGGCACCAGGTGCCCACCGCTGTCAAGGCAATGGTGACGGTGGCTCTCGGCTGCATGATGTACGGGTTGGTGCGGCCCGCCGTGAATCCTTTGCCATTCGAGATCTCATCCCTTCTCTGGATCGTTCTCGGGGAGATCGTCCTGGGCGCTTTTCTCGCCTTGGCGATCCTGATGATTTTCGCAGCGTTTCAGCTGGCCGGAGAGCTTATCAGCTTCCAAATGGGTTTTGGATTTGCCCAATCCGTGGACCCGCAGAATGGGGCGTCCATGATGATTCTCAGCCGCTGGTTTCAAATCGTTGCGACTTTGATCTTCTTCGGATTGAACGGCCACCACACGATCATCTCGGGAATCGCCGAAAGCTTTCGCCAGATCCCCATGGGTGGCTTCGCCGCCGACGCCACCATGCTGCACCATCTCCTCACCCTCTCGAGGCAACTCCTCGTCATCGCCATCAAGCTGTCCGCTCCGATCACGGTGACGATCCTGATCAGCCAGCTGGCCCTGGGGCTTGCATCGAAGTACGCACCGCAGGTCAATATTCTGGCTTCCGTTTTTCCACTGACCATTCTGCTGGGATTCCTGTTCATCGGGATTTCGGCATCACTTTGGGGAGAGGTCATGGGTGGATATCTGGGCTACATGCTTCGAATTGTCGAGGAATGGCTCAGGTTTCAGAAAGCGGTCCCCCTTTAGGGCCGGCTGTTGGACAAAAGATTGACTGAGTCGCTCATTTTGACGTGGAATCGAACTGATGGCGGGTGGGCAGGAAAAAACCGAGAAACCGACTTCAAAGAAGCTGAGTGACGCTCGCAAAAAGGGGCAGATCCCCAAGAGCAGCGAGCTCAATGCCTCCGTCGTGATCCTCGTGGGAGGAGTGGCCACCTACACGGCTTCCCAAGCCATTCCCGTGCGGCTCAAAATGCTCATGGAAGAGCTGTGGGGACAGGGTTTTCACACGGCATTCGAATCACCACTCAGTGCAAACATGTTTCTCAGTGTGACCAGTCACTTCATGGTCATGGTCGGACCGACCCTGCTGGCTTGCATCACAGCTGCAGTGGCCATCAATGTTGCACAGACCAAGGGGATCAGTCTCTCATGGGAAGCCGTGAAACCGAGCTTCTCCAAGCTCAATCCCATGAACGGCATCAAGAGGCTTTTCTCTCTGCGCTCGTCTCTCGAGCTCATCAAGTCCATTCTGAAGTTCATCGTCATCAGCACCACAGCCTATTCGGTCTACATGTCCGAACACGAAACCGTCATGAACCTCATGGTGGGAGATCTTGGCCTCACCATTGGGACCCTGGGCTCCATGGCTTTGCGAATCGTCCTCCGCGTCGGCGGCATCATGCTGTTTTTCAGCCTTCTCGACTACTACTACCAGAAATGGCAGCACATGAGAGATCTCCGCATGACCAAGCAGGAGGTCAAGGAGGAGCACAAGCAGAGCGAGGGAAATCCTCAGATCAAGAGCCGCATCCGATCCATTCAGCGCTCCCTTGCCCGCCAACGCATGATGGCCAATATTCCAAAAGCCAGCGTGGTCATCACAAACCCCACCCATTTTGCCGTTGCCCTTCAATACGACTCTAAAATGGAAGCCCCGAAGGTGCTGGCCCGCGGAGCGGATTTCCTGGCCAGGAAGATCATTAAGACCGCACGCCGACACGGCGTGCCCGTGGTACAGAATCCTCCCTTGGCACGTGCTTTGTATCATCAGGTGAGACTGGAGGAAACGATACCAGCCAATCTTTACAAAGCAGTGGCAAAGGTATTGGCTTACATCTATCAGCAGAAGCACCGGAAACCTCACTGACCTTGGAAGCCCGTGGGCCGCCCCTTCACGGTGGAATGGGATCCCGAAGGTTTGAGAGGGATGTGCTCAAAAAGAGCGCTGAGACCTCGAGGTTTTCACCTGTAACCGTTTGCGAAAGAAAGCGAACAGAGACCATTGAACACAATTGCCGGTACATCGAATCCACTCCTGCAGCGTCTGAAAAACATCTCGGATGGCGACGCCATCATGGGGATCGGCATCGTCGTGATTCTGTCGATCATGTTGCTGCCGCTGCCGAGTGTTCTGCTCGATGTACTCATCGCCGGCAACATCGCCATCGGTCTCATTATCCTGCTCACGGCCATCTACAGCGTCCGGGCGGTGGATTTCGCCATATTCCCTTCCATCCTCCTGATCACGACGCTGTTTCGCCTGGCGCTCAACGTCTCCTGCACGCGTCTGGTCCTTCTGCACGGTCATGAAGGAACCACGGCCGCAGGACATATCATTGAGGCTTTCGGCAACTTCGTGGTCGGCGGGAACTATGTGGTGGGGCTCGTGATGTTCATCATTCTGGTCATCGTGAACTTCGTGGTGATCACCAAAGGGACCGAGCGGATCTCCGAGGTGGCCGCACGGTTCACCCTGGACGCCATGCCGGGTAAACAGATGAGCATCGACGCCGATCTCAACACGGGCATGATCAACGAGCAGGAGGCCCGCAAGCGTCGAGAAGGCATCGCCCAGGAGGCTGATTTCTATGGCACCATGGACGGCGCCAGCAAGTTCGTGCGTGGAGATGCCATTGCAGGAATATTGATCACTTTCATTAATATCATCGGTGGGTTGCTGATCGGAATCCTGCAAAACGGCATGAATATCCTGGATGCCTTAAAGAATTACACGCTCCTCACGGTCGGTGACGGGCTGGTCTCTCAGATCCCCGCACTCGTGATATCAACATCCGCAGGCATCCTGGTCAGCAAGGCGGCTTCGGATTCGGGCATGGGAAAGGCTTTCGGCAAAGTGTTCCGGCTCCAGCCCAAACCCCTAGGCCTGGCCGGCCTGCTCCTCTACGTCCTGGTCCTCGTGCCGGGCTTTCCGTTTTTCCCTCTGGTAACAGTGGGAACCCTGCTCGTCTCTGTTTCGTATTACCTGTCTCAACGGGACCCCGAAGAAGAGATGATATCGGCCGACGGGCCCGAAGCAACGTCGGATCAATCGCCCGAGTCTCCGAAGCTCCCCCCCCTCATGGAAGCTCTCGAGCTCGAGGTGGGCTATGGCCTCATTTCTCTCGTGGACGAGACGCAGCACGGTGACCTTCTCTCCCGCATCAAGGCCATTCGCCAGCAGCTGGCCCTCGATTTCGGCATCATTGTGCCCGCACTGCATATTCGAGACAACCTTCAGCTCAAGCCGGCCGAGTACCGCGTGTTGCTCAAGGGAAACTCCATCGGTCGCGCTGAGCTCATGTTGGGCCATTATCTTGCTCTGAGCCCCGGCGAAGACGCCAAACCCATTGAAGGGATTCCGACCAAGGATCCGGCTTTCGGGCTTTCTGCCATGTGGATTCCCGAGGCGCGAACTGAAGCGGCTTCGGCAGAAGGCTATACCGTGATTGACCTCTCGACGGTCATGGCCACACATCTGACCGAGCTCTTCAAACAGCATGCGGGGGAACTGCTCGATCGCCAGACCGTGCAGCAGCTCCTGGACCACCTGGCGGACACCCAGCCCAAGCTCATTGAGGAGCTGACTCCCGGATTACTCTCGGTGGGCCAGATTCAAAAGATTCTTCAGAACCTCATCAACGAGCAGATTCCGATTCGGGATCTGCAAACGATCGCGGAAACTCTCGCCGACCAGGCCTCTGCCACGAAGGACCCGGAGATCCTGACCGAATATGTCAGGCAAGCCCTGGCCAGGACAGTCACGCGCCCTTACGAAACATCGGACGGGAAGCTACATATCCTCACGCTTCAGCAGTCCCTGGAGGAGCATCTGGTTCGGAGCATCCAGAAGACAGAGCACGGAAGCTTCCTATCCCTGGAGCCCAATCTGCTCCATCAATTCATACAAGCGGTGAGCACTGAAACAAAGCGAGTTTTGAACCTCGGACACCATCCAGTGATCCTTTGCTCCCCGATGCTGCGCCGCCATGTCCGCAGACTGCTGGAACGCTTCATGCCGGAAGTTGTCGTCATTGCGCACAGTGAGTTGAAAAACAACCTGGAAATCCAGGCCATGGGGGTGATCAGGGTAAATCATGCAGATTAGGACTTTTCGAGCAGCCACCATCTCTGAAGCCCTGGACCAGGTCAAGAGGGAGCTGGGTCACGACGCCATCATCCTTGGAAACCGCAAGATCAATCTGTCCGGAGATGAAGCAGGAGTTGAAGTGACCGCAGCTGTTGAACAGGAAAGCCGGTCCGAGCCGACTCATCCGGAGATCTACAGCGAAATCAGAGAGATAAAATCCCTCCTGTCTTTGTTGATTTCCTCGAAGGATTATTTTGCCAAGATCCAACTGGAGGAGCCCCTGGCAGAGATTTACCACAGCCTTTTGATGCGCGGGCTCGATGAGCGGCAGGCTTTCGTGTTTCTCAGAAAGACCCTCCTGGAGATGGAAGAGCCCTCGGCGGAAAAACACCTCATCGTCGAAGCATTCTGCAGACAGGTGATCGAAAAGGTCAAGTTCGCACGCCCCTTCAGCATAGGAACCTCACCAAAGTCAACGGGGCGCATTTTTGCCTTCGTGGGACCCACCGGTGTCGGAAAAACGACGACCCTGGCCAAGCTGGCCGCTCTCATCAAGATCAAACGCAGGAAGAGCGTCGGTATCATCTCCATCGACACCTATCGAATTGGTGCCGTCGATCAGCTGCGCACCTACGCCAACATTCTGGAGGTCCCTTTCATGGTGGCCCAGAGCAGGGCCGAGTTCAACAAGGCCAGAGCGTCACTCCAGGACAAGGATGTCATTCTGGTGGACACCATCGGGAAGAACTACCTCCAGAAGGAGCACGTCAAGGATTTGAAAAGCACATTCTCTGACACCTCAGGCGTCAACCATCTTCTGGTCCTGGGCGCAACAGCCAAAGATGTTGATCTGAGACAGACCATCCAGCACTTCCAGTCCGTAAACATACACAGTCTGATATTCACGAAGGTAGACGAGACGCTGAGTCATGGATGCATGATCAATCAACTCCTGCGTTTCCCTCACGCAGTCTCCTATTTCGGGACTGGTCAGAGAGTACCTGAAGATATTGAGACAGCGACACAGAAAAGGCTGCTCATGTTCCTGTTTCCCCCGGGAAATGGTTCGAGTGGAAAGGAATAGATATGGACCAGGCTTTAGGATTGCGTGAGACGAACCATCAACGTCTCCCTCAAAACAGCAGGGAATTGGGTGTGGTCCCTCCGTCCGTGCGGGTCATCTGCGTGAGCAGCGGCAAGGGAGGAGTCGGAAAGAGCAATGTTGTCGTCAACCTGGCTTGCGCTTTCGATTTGATGGGCAAGAGAGTGCTCATTCTCGATGCCGACCTGGGACTCGCCAACATCGATGTGCTTCTCGGACTGGCCCCTAAGGAAAACATCAGTCATGTCCTGGAAGGCAAACGGCAACTGCAGGAAGTGCTGGTGAAAGGGCCCGGGCGCATTCGCATCATGCCGGCCAGCTCCGGTGTCCAAGAATTGACTCGGCTCACCGACGAACAGAAGCTCCAGTTCCTTCAACTCCTCGACGAGCTCGAAGCCGACGTCGACATATTACTGGTGGATACCGGTGCCGGGATTTCTGACACCGTCCTCTATTTCAATCTGGCAGCCCAGGAACGCGTGGTGGTGGTGACACCGGAACCCACTTCCCTCACCGATGCCTATGCCCTCATCAAGGTCCTTTACACTCGACATGGAGAGCGTCATTTTCGAATTTTGGCAAACTCTGTGCATGATGAGAGAGCCGGAAAGAGTATTTTCGCCCAAATGAGCAAGGTTGCAGACCATTTCCTGGACGGCATTTCTCTGGATTACTTGGGCAGCATACCTCATGATCCGGATGTTCCGCGGGCCGTCCTTCAGCAGAGGCCTCTCGTGGAAGCATTCCCGAACGCTCCAGCTGCCAAGGCCTTCATCACCCTGGCGGAAAAGATCAGGAAGAGCGCCCCACATCCCAACAATGGAACCGTTCAATTCTTTTGGAAGCGACTTCTGAAAGTCTAGAAGTCGAAGAAAGACAGAGAAAAGATGCTGCAGGTGAACCATTCGCCCAATAGGAATCCGTATCTTGCCCAGAAGGCCGACCGAAGGCTTCTGCCTCACGAAAAAGATGAGATTATCCTACAGCACTGCCCTTTGGTCAAATTCATGGCCCTGAGGCTGGTTTCGAGACTGCCCAACAACGTCCAGACCGACGACCTCTTTAACGCCGGCGTCATCGGACTCATCGATGCCATCGAGAAGTTTGATCCCACCCAGGGAATCCAGTTCGAGACTTACGCCAAGATACGGATTCGAGGCGCCATGCTGGACGAGATCCGGTCCATGGACTGGGTGCCGCGCTCTCTGCGTCAGAAGGGTCACAGCCTGGAAAAGGCCTGCTCAGGACTTGAGCAAAGACTGGGCAGAAACCCGACGGACGAAGAAATCGCCGAAGAGATGAGCCTGTCCATGGATGAGTATTACGGGCTGCTCGACGAGGTCAAGGGAATCTCGGTCATGCCTGAAGACATCCAGGACGCCATCCAGGAAAACAGGAGTCTTCGCCTCGTGGCTCCCGAATCCGACGAACCGTTCGTTCACCTGCATCGGTCCGAGCTGAAAGAGCATCTGGCGGCGGCGATCAAGACTCTGCCGGAAAAGGAGCAGCTCGTCTTGTCCCTCTATTATTACGAAGAACTGACCATGAAAGAGATCGGTGCGGTCATGGGCTACACCGAGTCGAGGATCTCACAGATCCACACCAAGGCCGTATTGCGGCTCCGAACCAAACTGGCCCGCAAGCTCAAGCGAGATGACCTGCCCGAGCACATCAGCTTCGGGGACAGCAGCAACTCGTGGAAAGCAACCGCCAGGGCATAGAACGAAACATGTTCAATGAATCTGACGCCATGCAGGATGATGACGAGCGTGAAGGAGCAGCATCCAGGGATGCAGGCCCGTCGCTTCCCTCAGGCTGGGATATGGGGCAACCGCTCGGCTTTGATGTGAGCACGCCAGGTCAGCAGGGCGAAATGTCCTTCGATTTTGAAGGATTTGAAAGTCCGTCAAGCTCTCTCTCCCTGGACGATTTCGATGGCGATCCAAGTCCAGCCGCCGCAGCCATCCGTTCTTCAGAGGGCGACGAGTCCTTCAGCGGACTCGAAGATGGCTCCGAGGCCACTCCATCCCATGACACAGCAGCCCGGAAACACAGAAAGAAGCTCATATTGATCGGATCCCTGGTGGCATGCATCGGAATCATGGCAGCCATCGCCGTCCCAGTTTACAAAGCCATGAATCCCAAAGCCCCAGCCCTGGTTGGAAAGAAGAGCATTCGCCACTCTTTCGCGGTTCACGAGTTCCAGGAGGATTTTGAATTCCTGGTCCTTGCCACGTCTGAACGAGACAAGAACCTGATCTATATGCGACTGGGCTTCGTCTTCGCCGCATCAAACGCTTTCGAGGAGTTCTCAGGGAGGGCGACCTTCTACAGGGAGACCGTCTATCAATACTTGCTGCGCGCACGGCCCGCCAAAAACTCTCAGAAACTCTGGCAGGGTATTCTCGAGAAACAACTGACGGAATACATGAAACAAAGTTTCCCCAAGAGCGGACTCAAAACCATCCGCGTCAGCCATTGGGAACGACTGTGATAAGGGCTTACAGACAAATCCATGAATTTCCTTTCAGACTGGTTCCTGGGCAACAACAACATGGTCATTGCTCTCCAGGTGGCACTGGACATCCTGGTGATCGCTTTGCTCCTTTACCTTTTGACCAAACCGGCCAAAAAGTTCGAAGGGACCGAGGCCGTGGTGGATTCCCTGCAGCAGGTCATCGATGAAACCCGTCAGATTTCGGAGGCCTTTGACAAGAACCTTCAGGAAAGACAGGAATTGATGAAGGGAATCATCAGAACGCTGGACCAGAAGATCCATGAAGCGGAAACCGCCTGCAGAAAACTGGATGGTTTGCGCAGAAGCATGGACAGCATTTCTTCCACTCAGATTTCCGCTTTCGCATCAACGGAAAACCAGGACATCATTCGCCTGGCCCGAGCGGGACTCGACGCGAGGGCCATCGCCCGCAAGCTTCAGAAACCTCTGGGCGAAGTGGAGCTGATTCTGAACCTGGCCAGGATCTCCGTCGGCTGAAGTCCCCCTCCCGCCAATAGTGCTCGCAAGTGCCGCGAGGGAATCCGTGGATGGCGCCACCGGCAAATCTTGCCGCCTCCTCGATGTCCCCCTGCAGCTCCAGAGGCCGAGCATCCAAGCGATGAAGCGCCGATGCGCTCCCACACCCTTTAGATGACTGCCGGCTCAATGGCACTCACCTTGCTAAACCTGGAGGCTGAAAGGAGCAACGAACATGCGAATTGGTTTTTATGCGGCGGCGCTGGGTGCCTTCGAACAGGAAAAACGACTGGACGTGATCTCCAACAACCTCGCCAATGCAGCCACCCCAGGCTACAAGCGGGATTCGGTTCACTTCAGGGATTTCATGTTACAGAGCACCTATCCGCGCCTGGAACAGGGCAATATCGCTCAGACCGGCAACCCCCTGGACATTGCCCTGAGCGGAGAAGGCTACCTGCGGGTTCAAAGCGATGATGGCATCCTTTACACCCGCGCTGGAAACCTCAGGCTCAACCGGCAAAACGTGCTCGTTACGCAGGAGGGTTGGCCCGTGCTTGGAAAGGGCGGACCGATCACCCTGGAGAACGCGGATTTCCGTGTCGAAAGAAGTGGTCAGGTATTTGACGACGACACGGAGGTGGACACGCTGGACATCGTCAGGTTCACTCCCGACGTGCAGCTTGAAAAGGCCAGAAGCGGCTATCTGAAACCGGTCCAAAGCACCATCGCTCCCCTGCCTGCCGAGGACTGCAGTGTGGAGCAGGGCGCTCTCGAAGAGCCCAATTTTGATATCGTCCAGGAAATGACGCAGATGATCGAAACCACTCGAATATTCGAGGCATACCAGAAGACGCTCCGAATGCACGAAGAGCAGGACGCTAACATAACCACAAAGCTCGGCAACCCCTGAGTTCGGCATTGGTTCGATCACTTCTGAAGACTCACAGGAGCTCACCATGATTCGAAGTTTGTGGACGGCAGCCACCGGCATGGCTGCACAGCAGTTGAATATGGACGTCATTGCTCACAACCTTGCCAACGCCAATACCACGGGCTACAAGCGCAGCAGGGCCAACTTTGAGGACCTGATGTACCAGACCATCACTCCCCCGGGAGCTGAAACCTCCAATGATGCCAAGGTCCTCTCGGGCATCCAGGTGGGAATGGGCGCCAAGCCGACTTCCACGCAGAAGATTTACAGCCAGGGGAACTTCTCCCAGACGAGCAATCCCCTGGACGTGGCCATCGAAGGCAAAGGTTTCTTCAAGGTTCTGAGGGGAACGGAGGAAGCCTACACGCGAGCGGGTGCTTTCAAGCTGGATCCGGACGGTTTCCTGTGCGACGCTGACGGCAATCGACTCCAGCCCGAGATCAGCATCCCCACAGACGCTGCATCCGTCACCATCGACCCCGGCGGCACGGTAACGGCGGTGGGACCGACCGGCAACGTCTTATCCACACAAACCATTACCCTCTACGATTTTGCCAACCCCTCGGGTCTATTGAACGTGGGCAGAAATTACTGCGTTCCCTCGGCGGCTTCCGGCGAAGCAGAGTCAGGTGAACCGGGCTCGGAGAACTTCGGAACCCTCCTCCAGGGCTTCCTCGAAAACTCGAATATCAACGTGGTCGAGGAAATGGTCAACATGATCATCGGGCAGCGCGCCTATGAAGCCAGCTCGAAGGTCATCAAGGCTGCGGACGAGATGCTGCAGCAGGCGAACAACGTGGTTCGATGATCGAGCCTGAGCAGGATCTCGAGGTGAGCTGAGCAATGCCTTCCTTGAATAACAACATCCTGACGCTGTTAATCAGCTTGTCTCTATGGCATGTGATGGGATCGACCACGGGCTTTTCCACCGGATCTTGCCTGGCCTCCGAAGTGCTCCGAGAGCTCCGGGTTCGCCACGAAGTCCGGATTGAATCCGACCGGGTGAAGCTTCTGGACCTGTTCCATGCGGACAGCGTGCCCGAGGACTGGAAGAACCTGATGGCGGGAATTGACCTCGGAGAAGCACCAACCGTCGGAAACGACAAGTTCATCGCCTCTGCACAGCTGCGTTCGTACCTTGATCAGCTCCTCAGCTCGCGAGGAATCGATGGTGCCCAAGTCAAGATCGTGCTCCCACCGGAGCAGGTGACCATCAAACGACAGGCCAGCCAAATCACGGTGGGAGAGATCGAAGAGATCTTCCGTAACCACATTCTGAGCAACGCCCCCTGGCGGCCTGAAGATATGGAAATCCAGGGGATCACTTATTCGGGATTGACCGATATTCCTGCAGGCCAGGTCAGCCATGTCGTCGAGTCCAACCCAAAGGAGAGGTACGTCGGCAACGTCGTCCTGACTATCCATTTCCATGTGGACGGCAGGAAGAAGCGTTCCGTGAGGGTCGCGGGCAAGGTGCAGCTCTATCAGGAAGTGGTCGTCGCCGCCCGTCCCTTGAGCAGGAACGACACCATCGGTGACAATGACATACAACTTCAGAGGTTCCAGGTCGGCGAGAATCCGGATCGCTACGCTTTGAGCCCGGCACAGGTGATCGGCAGACGGCTGCTCCGCGATACCGGACTCTACCAACCTCTGCTGTTGAATGAGCTCGACGCTCCACTCGCCCTCAAGAAGGGCGCAGCGGTCACGATTCTCTATGAGCAGCCGGGACTCAGGATCAGTGCGAGAGGACAGGCCCGGGAAGACGGCTGGATGGGCAAAACCATCCGCGTTCTGAATCTGCAAACCAATCGCACGGTCCTTTCTGAGATCGTGGATGAAGCGACGGTAAGAGCCATACCTTGAGCCAAAATTGGAGATTTGAGATGTTTCCTTCCGATACCCATCCTCGTGTGTACTGGTCAACCCTGCCGGGATTATTCCGGCGCACCGTCTGCTTTGGGATGATGGCCGCCCTTTTCCCCGCACTCCTTGGATGCGCGACCTCACCCACCGCCAGCCCCACAGTCGTGGCGCCCCCTCCTCCTCCCATGGCACAGGCCCAGATGGCTCCCATTCAGACGCGCGACACTCGGGAAGCCCCCACGGGATCACTGTGGAACGAGGACTGTGCTTCCCTGTTCGAAGACCACAGGGCTCGGAAAGTCGGCGACATTGTTACCATAACCGTCGTCGAGGAATCCAAAGGGTCCAAAGAGGCCAGCACCAAGGCCAATAAGGACAAATCCCTTGAGGGATCGTTCAAGTTCGGTGGAGTCAGCGCCGGAAGCAGCGGCACCAGCAGCCCTGTTGGAGCCTTCTCGTTCGGCCCGTACCAGGGACAGTTCAAAAACGATTTTGCGGGTAAAGGAGCCACTTCACGTACCGACTCCATGTCCGCCTATATGACGGCCACCGTGGTCGACGTGCTGCCCAATGGCAACCTGCTGATCCGGGGGTCGCGGTGGACCAAGGTGAATGACGAAATGCAGCAGACCATTCTGGAGGGAATTGTACGTCCTATCGACATCACCCGCAACAACACGATCCAGTCCCAGAACATCGCCGAGGCCAAGATCTTTCTGGTCGGCAAGGGCCCCGTGAGCAAGCACCAGAAGCCGGGCTGGCTGAGCCAGTTCATTGACGCGGTCAACCCGTTCTGATGGAAGCGATCTCTCTGCAGGCCATCCTGAGCAGGCAGGTGCGACATGGACACGACCGACGGCGGCGGGGGCAGCTCCAACGGCATTGAAGCGACCGGGACTTTTCCATTCAACAAGGCACGCAAGATGAAAAAAGGATTTTCTGTTCTTGTTGTCCTGCTCGTCACGAGCCTTCTGGCTCATGGCATCTGTGGGGCCACTCGCCTCAAGGATATCGCCTCCTTTCGCGGCACGGCAACGAATCCCCTGATCGGCTATGGTTTGGTGGTCGGTTTGAACGGTACCGGAGACAAGGATAAAACCCAGTTTACCGTGAGCACCCTCGCCAACCTGCTGGACAACATCGGCATCCATGTCGATCCGTCCCAGGTCAAGGTGAAGAATGTTGCAGCGGTTATGGTCACGGCCAAACTGCCACCCTTTGCACGCGTGGGAACCAAGATCGATGTGCAGGTATCGTCCGTCGGCGATGCCAAAAGCCTCGAGGGTGGCACCCTGCTCATGACACCGCTGAAAGGACCGGACGGAAGAGCTTACGCTGTGGTGCAGGGACCAATTTCGACGGGAGGGTTCAGTGCCGGGAGCCAAAGCGGATCGAGCGTACAGAAGAATCATCCGACCGTCGGTTACATCAGTGGCGGGGGCACGGTCGAACAGGAAATACCGATCCAGTACAACGACCTGAGCGCCGTCGATCTGGTGCTGAAGACCCCGGACTTCACCACTGCCAACAAGGTTGCAGCAGGGGTCAACGCGGTGTTGAACGGCCAGTATGCCAAAGCCGTGGATGCGGCTAGCATCAAGCTCCAGATCCCCGAAGGCTATGGGGATCGGATGGTGGAGATGTTCTCTCGATTGGAGAATATGGAAGTGCAGCCCGACGTGGTCGCCAAGGTGATCATCAACGAAAGAACCGGCACCATCGTGATGGGTGAGCACGTTCGCATCTCCCCCGTGGCGGTCGCGCACGGAAGTCTTACCGTCCAGGTGAGCGAGCAGAAGAATGTATCTCAGCCCCTGCCGCGCAGCAAAGGCGATACGGTGGTTACCCCCGAGAGCAAGGTCGAAGTCCAGGAGGGGAAGGACTCCCTGGCATTGATCGGCGGTGGGGTGACGATCGGGCAGGTCGTGCAGGGAATCAACGCCATCGGGGCGACACCCCGTGACTTGATCAACATTCTCCAGGCCATCAAGGCGTCTGGGGCGCTCCAGGCCGAACTGGAAATCATCTAGCAGGGTTGTCTTTCGAAGGACAACGGTTTCGGAGGTAGCTCGGGATCATCGAGCTCTACCCCTCAGGCAGAAAGGTTCCAAATATGAGCATTGAGAAGGCAGCCGCAAGGCCCTCACCGCTCACCGCCCCCCAAAACCAGGATGTGGAGAGGAAGCGCCTCAAAGAAGCCTGCCAGGAATTCGAGTCTTTCTTGACTCAGCATCTTTTGAAGTCGATGGACGAGAGCATCCTCCGGGCAGAAGAGCCCGATCAGGCAAGAGAGACCTATGAGGGCATGTTCCGTGAGACCCTCGCGGGAGAGCTCTCACGACACAGCACGGGTGGAATTGCTGATCTGCTTTTTCAGCGACTGGTCCCTCTGTTGGGGGGAAAGGCCGAAACCAACCCATCTGCCGAGAATGCTGCAGGTCTCAATCAAGTCAAGAACGAAAGCGACCGATAGTGGTGATGAGCTGTTTGTCCAACTAAGGACAAAGGGCGCGGGGCCAAGGGCGCCAATGGCCAACATGCAGATCTTTTGTGCTGTTCAAAATGAGAGTGACACCCATGTGTGGAATCGCGCAGGAAACGCTGGCAGCCTGTCAGGCAAAGGCAGAGCAGTTGCTTGAGGTCTTGTCCGCCGAATCGAGAGCCCTGAGACAATATGACGCCAAGCTTCTGCTGCAGATCATCACCCAAAAGGAGTACTCGCTCAATGTTCTGAGTGAATCCATGAAGGCGCTGAAATGCTGCGGAACACGAGAAGAGCTTGGAGAGGATTCGCCTGCGCTGGAAACGTTGAAGAAAATGCTGCGGAAAATTGATCGCCTGAACAGTGCAAATCGGGTTTTCATCCAGGGATCATTGGATCATTTTCAGGACCTTCTCATGACACTCGTCCCAACAGTGTATGGCCAACACGAGGGGAATCCAGCACACCAGATGGTGAACTGCACAGGTGTGGCCATCAAGAAGAAAGCCTAAAACCATGGCAGGTCTAAACGGGACACTGGAAATCGCCAAAAAGACGCTCCTGAACACGCAGGTCTATATCCAAACGACCTCCCACAACATTGCCAATGCCGACAACAAGGCATACGCAAGGCAGAAAGTGGTGCAGGTCACCAGCGTTCCCCAGTTGACGAGGGCAGGTTGGCTGGGCATGGGAGCTTCGGTGGAGAGGATCGTTCAGCAGCGAGATCAATACATCGAGCAACGGCTGCTGGAAAGCCTGTCAAAGGTATCGCTCTATGACGCAGAAGGCGCTCAACTCCGGATCGCGAGCGGCTGTCTTGCCGACGATGGCGAGTCGGGTATCTCCGGCGCCCTGGGCAAGTTCTGGAATGCATGGGATGCCTTGAACCAAAACCCGAGTGGGGCTTCAGAAAAGACGCTGGTTGAGGAAAGTGCCCGGAATTTGGCGGAATCCATCCGGAGCACCTATTCCCTGTTGGAGAATCAGGCGCAATCTATCGAGTCGGAAATCCAGGAGCGGATCTCCCAAGCAGGATCACTCTTGACAGACATCGCCAACTATAACAAGGAAATCTCATTCACCGAATTTCGTGGGGAACACCCATCCAACGACCTGAGGGATCAACGCTATCAAGCCCTTCTGGATTTGGCGGATCTTTTGCCCATAAAGTTCAAAGAAGAGACAGATGGAAGTCTCACCGTTACGCTCCTTGGCACATCACCGGAAGTCGAACTGGTGAACGGGGACGTTGCAGCCGCACTGGCCTATGACGGCACCAGTCACGTCATGACCGTCGACGGGCAGGCAGCGAGCTCACTGCCGGGAGGGAAGGTCGAGGGCCTGGTTAAGTCCTTGAATCAAATCGGGATACCTCCTGGGAGCGTACCTGCAGACCCCGATGACCCATCGATCTCATACATGGACCGTTTGAATGCGTTCGCAAGCTCCCTCATTTCGCAGGCGAATGCCGTCCACGGATCAGCCGTTTTCTCAGGCTCAGACGCCACCAATATACAACTGGATAACAGTTTCGTACCCGATGGAAATACCGCCCTGGACATGGCGGATCTCCAGCACACAGCCTCGACGGTGGGAAGCCAATCCTTCAACAAGTATTTGGCAAGCCTTCAGAATCACATTGGTCTGGGGATGGAGAGAGCTGAAAACCAGAAGGAGTTCTACGCCTCACTCCAGAGCCAGCTTCAGTCTGAGCAGCAGTCGATCTCGGGGGTCTCCATTGACGAAGAGATGATTGATTTGCTCAAGAACCAGCAGATCTATCAAGCAGCAGCCAAGATCGTCCAACATGCTGCAGAGATGCTGAACGCAGTCATTAATATGGTTTAGATCAGGGACAATGCCATGCGCATCACCTTCGCTCATAGCTACGATAAGTCGATTCGCGATATCAACAGCAAGAAGGAATCGCTGGATCGTCTGACAACCATGGCTTCTTCCGGCAAACGAATGCTCAATCCCTCCGATGACCCCATTGCCTGGTCACAGGCCATGAACGTCAAACAGAACATCAGAGAGATTGAAAACTACAACTCAAACCTCGAGTTCGCATTGGGTTGGAATCGGGCCACGGAAGATGCATTGAATGCCATGTCGGATGTGATCATGCGGGCCAGGGATGCTGCAACGGCCTTTGTGAGTGCGAATTCGCCCGAAGAGCAACATGCACTGGCCCAGACGCTTGATCAGGCCGTCCAGGAAGCGCTGGCTCTGGCCAACACCCGGTATGGAGATGAATTTCTCTTCGGTGGAAAGAATTCGACGAGCATTCCGTTCGACAGCACTGATCTGACTCAATACCATGGAAGCACAGATGCCTTGGAAGTCCGTACCGGAGTCAACCAGCGCCAGGTGGTGAACATTGATGGCAAGAAGTCCTTCTTCACCGATAGTACCGATCCTGACTCCAGTATCCTGCAAACCCTTGTTGAAGTGAGAGACGCCATCACTGCTGGTGACACCAATGCAGTGCAATCTCAGTTGCAGGATCTGGATGCAGGCTATGCGCATCTGACTGCCATGGGAACTCTCATCGGAACCCGACTCGAGAAGATGGAGCATTACCAGGCCACATTGAACAGCCTCAAGCTCCAGGACCAGACAAAGCTCTCAGGACTCGAAGACGCCGATCTTGTGGATGTGCTGACTCGACTCCAACAGCAGCGCACTGCGCTTGAGGCAGCCTTGAGAGTCACCAGCACCATGGATGATCTCAACCTGGCAAAGTTGCTGTGATGGCCAAGTCGCTGGGGTGTCTGAGCCAGTAACTTCCTGATGCGTCAGAAACTTGATGTGGGAGTGATGCCCGCCAAAAACAGAAGGCAGGGTTTCGCGAAACCCTGCCTTCGATTCTCTCAACCGAGCGATCCAGAATCTACCAGAGTTCTTCCAGCATCCTCTGTGCGGTCTTTTCAGGATCGACGACATAGCTTTTATTTTCAATCATATTTCGGAGGTGATCAATACGCTCGCTTCTCAACTCTTCACGCTCCATCATCACCTTTCTTACTTGAGCCACTTCCTGATAATGGCTGGAAAGCTTGACCTGGTCAGATCCTGCCGTGACTTCTTTTCCTGGCGCGCTCTCTTCAGAAGCACGACGAGCCTGCTGCTGCTCAGTCGTTCTCTGAACTGCCTGCGCTTCGTATCCAGTTAGTTTTCTGATTTCCATTTTGGAACCTCGGAGTTCCCCTTGGGAACTTGCTTGAGCCCGATGATTGGGCTCGATACTCTGCTGTTCTTCCCTGAACCGCCGGACCAATTGTGGCTCGCGATTATTTCGGGCACGCCTGCTCGAACGCCTGGGTCGCCACGCGATCCATGATCATTCGGCGCCTCGCCTCCTCTGAAATGGTGACCTTTTCTTCGGGTTGTTTAGTATCACCGATCTCCAGCTTTCGCGCAAGCTTGGATTTTTGCAGCTGCCTGCTGTAAGTCCGCAGAACACTCTGTACCCTGTAGTCTGTGATCACCATGGCCTTCAGCTCCTTCAACCCTTAAATCGGTTGCCCAACTGGGCCACTTGAGTGAAAAAACCAATGGCGAACTTCAGGGACTGGCACGGGTTCCCGTGAGATCATCCAATCGCCTGTTTCACGGGACCTGGCTTGCACTTTGCACAATAAAGGTCTGAATCACCTGGGGAAGCTAACAAACAATATGGAAGGCTCTCAGAACGATTCCATCAAAACACGTCTATTACTGAACATTATTAGCGGAAGGAGAGAAAATGACATGCAATGAGTGTCAGCATTTCTCCATCACCTGGAACCCTCGCCTGCCCTATCGGTGCAAAGCGTGGGGTGTGGCGTGCCGTCAGCATCCCCATGTCGTTGTCCTCTCAACTTCCGGCGTTCGCTGTCAACTTTTTGAGCCCAGGCCGCCAAGGAAGCCAAGGCGACCATCTCACCTTTAGAAACCGAACTCAGCAAGCAATGAATCGACGTCATCCTGTGAATGAAGAGCTTCTTCTTTGCCTTTGTGAGCGGGCCCATACAATTCATCATTATGCGTGGTGGTTTTGGCCGTTCCGCGGTCACCAAAGGCTCGAACCACCTGGACCAGTCTCTTTTCCAGGTCTTTCAGGAGATTGATGATCTTCTGGATGATTTGCCCGGTCAGATCCTGAAAATCCTGAGCCGTCAGAATGCTGATCAAGTCATCCCGATTCTGCTCAAAGACCTTCGTGACCACATCGATCAGTTCCAACCCGGAATCTAGCTTCTCCTGTGCCGGAGAGCCCAGAGCTCTCAGACCACTCACAGTCTCCCGCAGCCTGGTGAGACGGGCTTCGGCTTCCTGATTGCGTTTCTGAATAGCCTCGACATTATCCAGGGTGACGGTTGCAGCCCTTTCAGTCAGTTCAAGGATGTACTCGAGTCGATTTCCTGAATCGGGAAGTTTGAGTTCGACAATCTCCTTCAGGCCAGGATCGAGGGTTGCCGTAACGTCCTTGATAGCACAGTGGAGCTGCCTGGCCAATGATCCAATTTCATTGTACAAATCGGATTTGGAGTTCTGATCGGACAGTTCCAGGAGTATCTCCTGGGATCGGTCCCACATTCCCTCTGACAGCGCCTTCATGAACTCCTTGATACTCTCGATGATTCTTTGTGATCTCGGATCAAAGGATTCAAATCGAGGAGCCAGGCAAACAGCGGGATCAGGGTCCCAGGGGGAGAAAAGTGCCTCAATCTTCTCGACAACCGCCGGGAGGGCCTCAAACTTCAGCATGACAGTCCCTGGCCCAGTACCGTCAACCGCGCAGGTCAACGTACCACCCAATCCGTTCACGATCCGCTCCAGACGCCGCATCTCGACTGGCGGCGGACCCGGTCTTCCTTCGGACGCGAGAGCTGCCTCAGCATCGGATCCTGACTCGAGCTGTATCATTTCCATGACCGTTTTGACCAAATCACTGATGCTGTCACCATCCTCGACCATCTCCAGCCGTCCGCAGAGCTCCTCCAGTCGCTCCACAAGTACCGGCATGGTTCGGCCCTTTCCGTTGTTCGGGACCCCATCGCCCAGCAATACCTCCAATCCTCGGCCAATCTGGGCCAACCCCTCAAGACCCAGCATCGAAGCCGTCGTGTGGAAGGAGAGAAGGAGTTTTTGACATTCCATCATCCTCTCAGAACCATTGCCATTTTCCTGAAACGACGACATTGTCTTCTGGATATCGCCCAGTGTTTTGGCCAGTTCCTCGAAATCTGTCTTCTCAGCAATCATCATTGGGCGCTTCCTTCATACCGCGATACAATCCCTTTCACATCGAGGATCAGCGCCACTCTCCCATCTCCCAGTATGGCGCCCCCCGAGACTCCGGCCACTCGCTTCAATGAGGATCCAAGACTTTTGATGACGACTTCCTGACGCCCTATGATATCGTCAGCCAGCAGACAATAGGATTTTCCGTCCTCACTCACCACAAGCAGAATTCCTTCCCACGGCTCTCGATGCCTGGGCTCTACGTCCAGGATCTCGTGCAACCTGAGCAGCGGCATCAAGGTTTCCCGAACCATGATGGTCTCGCCAAGGCCGTGTACCGTTGAATAGGCCTCCTTGCCCGGCCTGAAGGACTCCTTCAGAGATATGGTGGGCACCACATACCGCTCATTACCCACATGGATGATCATACCGTCGATGATGGCGGTCGTCAGAGGGAGCTTGAACTGAAAATGCGTGCCAAGGCCCGGCGAGTTGTTGATTTCGATCTTGCCCTTGAGGGCTTCAACACTCTTTTTCACAACATCCATCCCGACGCCTCTGCCGGAGACATCCGTGATGGTCTCTTTGGTAGAAAAGCCGGGGTGAAAAATGAGCTCACACACCGCCCTGGAATCCAGGACCTCTTCCGGTGAGACGATGCCCCTCTCTACGGCCTTGGACCGCACCCTTTCCACGTCGATTCCCCGACCATCGTCCTTGATGTCGATGAGAATGTTTCCGCCCTTTTGTTCAGCCGAGATGAGGACCTTCCCCACCGCATCCTTGCCAACCCTGATTCTGTCCTCGGGCGCCTCGATGCCGTGGTCAATGGAATTGCGGATCATGTGAACGAGGGGTTCGTAAATTTCTTCGACCATGTTACGGTCGATTTCAGTTTCTTCTCCCCGCATCTCAAGGATGGCTTCCTTGCCTGATTTCTTGCAGAGGTCCCGCACCAGCCGGATCATCTTCTGGAAAGTGCTTTTGATGGGAACCATTCTCATGGACATAGAAATCCGTTGGAGCTCGTTGGTGATGCGACGAAGCTGAACACTGTCTTTTTGGTACTTCTGGTCTTTTATGCTCTGCAGGTGAGGGTTTTGCAGAACCATTGACTGGGCGATGACCAGTTCCCCCACCATATCCACCAGGTTGTCCAGTTTTTGAGTGTCGATGCGGACGGATGAGGCGTTCTCTTTCGCAGCACGCTGCTCTCTGAGCGCGGAAGAGACTTCGCGAACCGAAGTCAACCCTTCCTGAACCAAGGTTTCACCGATTTTGGTGCCCTGGGCCTGGCTCTTGACCGCAACATCCTCAGCCTGGTCCCGATCGAGAACCCCCCTCTCCACAAGGATCTCACCCACCTTCTTTTTGGAGGAAGAAGCCAGAGGAGGTTCCTGATCCCGCCGAGCTCGAATCTGCCTGACAAAGGTCGAAACCACCTCAGCGGAGGATACAAGGGGCTTGTTCTCATTGACTGCCGTGCTCAGGTAGCCCAGAAGGACTTTGAGAAGGTCCACCGACTGCAGGATGATGTCTATAATGTCATTAGTGACTGCAAGCCTTCCGGAGCGAGCATCATCCAGGAGGTTCTCAGCCTCGTGACTGAGATTATGGATGTCCGTCAGATTCAAGAACCCTGCAACACCTTTGACGCTGTGAAAGGGTCGAAAGACGGCATTGATGGCTTCCGTGTTCTCGGGGTTCTCCTCCAGGGACAGGATATTCAACTCTATTGAGGCCAGGTGTTCATGAGCCTCCTCAAGGAAGTCCCTGATCAACCCGGGATCCTGCAGCTCGGACTGCACCACAGGATTCGGATCGGAGGCCGGCATAGACTCCTGAACGACATCCCGCTGATCCGGTTCAGTTCCGCTGGCTTCGACCGAGCCGCTTTCTGGCGCCTTCTGGGTTGATTCTGCCAGCAAATCCTGAATCGCCTGCCAATCCGAATCGGAAGACGTGAGATCCTCAGCACCGCGCATTTCGGACTCATCCTCATCGGGCCCGCCCGACATGGAGATCGCCCGGTCTGTCGGACTGTTGCCGGTATCACATTTCTGTGAACCTCCCGCCAGCCGGCAGACTTCGTCTATGAGCATTTGAATGCTTGCCCATTCGCTCTCCACATTGCTGCTCTCTCCCAGGATGACTCGATTGAAGAGATGCTTGAGCTGGCTGATGCTCTGGTTTGACTCTTCGGGAAGCTCCCCCGTGCCCTCGAGCTCATCAAGGAGATTGAGGCAATCTCCGATGCCCATCAGATCATCGGGACCACCAACAACACCGCCTGCCAGTCTAACTAATAATTCCTGCATGAGCTTGAAGCCTCCCCCACTTTCATGATCTCCAGATTCCTCTTCTTTCAGCGCATCCGAAGCATTTCCCAAATCATGAGTCAAAGATCACCTTTGGACCAGATCTGATGGTAAAAAGATCCCAGCCTCTTTCCCACCAGCTCACCGAATTCCTAATTGGGAGGAATGATCTTTGCCAGTTTTTCAGCCATCGTGGCCGCGGTGAATGGTTTGACAATATAGTTGCTCACCTTGGCCTTGACCGCCTCCACGATGTTCTCTTTCTGAGCTTCGGCAGTTACCATCAAGAATGGCAGATCCTTGAGGTTTTCGTTGGATCGCACATACTTCAGCAAATCCAGCCCTGTCATTTTCGGCATATTCCAGTCCGATACGACCAGATCAATCTTCTGACTGGAAAGAATCTGAACAGCAGTTGTCCCATCCTCGGCTTCGAGGATGTTCTTGAATTCCAGATCACGCAGAATGTTTTTGACGATCCGGCGCATTGTTGAAAAATCATCGACCACGAGTGCGGTAAGATCCTTATAGGCCATTTCCAACTCCTCCCAGCGCATCAAACCCGTCCAAAGTGCTTACAGGACAAAGCAATGACGCACCTTTCGATAAATGTCTCAAGCCGTTGACATCCCGGGCCACGGCTGACCAGCCATCCCGGTTCAACCTGCAGCTGACTTTATCCCTCCTCCAGGCACCTGAAGACGGCTTCTGGAATCTGATCCAGAGAGACAACATGTTCCACCGCCCCACTGCGAAAAGCCTCTTTGGGCATGCCATAAACCACGCAACTGGCTTCATCCTGGGCAATGGTGCGTGCACCTCCGTTTCGCATCTCCAGAAGCCCTTTGGCTCCGTCCCTTCCCATGCCCGTCATGATGACCCCCACCGCGTTGGCTCCGGCATATTGGGCGACAGAATAGAACAATACATCAACGGAAGGCCGTTGATGGCAAACCAGGGGTCCCGTCTTCACCTCCACATAATATCGAGCGCCACTCCGCCTCAGAAGCATGTGGTAGTTTCCCGGTGCGATCAGCGCCAAACCCGGCAGTACGCTGTCACCATCCTTGGCCTCCCTCACCTCAATCTCGCACAAGTCATTCAACCGATTTGCAAAAGCCGTGGTGAATTTTGGAGGCATGTGTTGGACGACAACAATGCCAGGACAGTTAGAAGGCATGCGCGTCAATACGGCCCTGAGAGCCTCGGTCCCACCCGTTGAGGCACCCATGGCGATCAACTTGTGAGTCGTACGTTTGAGCGCTCCGCTCACCACCGCGGATAACCTTGACGTTGAAGAATCTCCCCCATTATTGAGACGTGTGGGACGAGCTCGTGCCGCAGCTCGAATCTTGTCAGCAAGCTGGATGCTCATATCCCCCACCGAGTAAGAGCCACCAGGCTTGGCCAACACCTCAACAGCTCCACATTCCAAGGCCTCGAGCGCCATTTCACTGTTCTTGGGAGTGAGCGAGCTCACGACGATGGTGGGGAGAGGATTGTATTTCATCAGTTTTCGCAGGAAGCTTATTCCATCCATTCTGGGCATCTCGATGTCCAAGGTCACAACATCGGGCTTGAGATGCACGATCTTGTCCCTTGCCACATACGGATCAGGTGCGGCGCCTATGACTTCAATATCCGGGTGTCTGGACAACTCCTGAGTAAAGATCCTGCGAACAATGGCGGAATCATCTACAATCAGAACTCTGATGGGCTTCATCATGTTTGATTTCCTGAAATCGGAATTTCGCACTCCCTGAGTGCAAGCCTCTGGAGCAGGTCTCAGCGTGGAGACCGGGACTTAAGGCCCCGGATGCGCTGACTCAGCTCAACCTTCAGCCAATGCGTCTGCCATGCCAGTTATCTCTGCATCTCGACATTTCATGACGGAATTTGAACTTTGCGTTCTTCAAACGCCATAATCGCATCCAAAGCTTGAGGATCCAAAGGAAGGGCTCGGCGTCAGACTCCAGGGCGCACCGGTACTTCTCATGAGTGGCCCCGTGTGGCGGCGTCCTGTCACTCAGCTGACGATGCGGCAGCGATGTTCGGCTTCGCGTCGAGGAAAGAGATTTGAGGTATTGAGTTCCTGCAACCCCAGGCTGAAAGAAGAAGGAGTCTCTACAATGCCCTTTGGCCGGTTCTCAGGAGCTCATCTTCCAACTGACAACGCCCGCAAAGTCTCCCATGAAAGAAAAGGGAACACCCTCTTTATGTTCGCCAATCTCACCTTCAGCACGTCTGAACGTTGGAATACCGAGTCGCGCCCCATTGTCCCCCGCCTGCTCAATGAAGCCCCCCCCCACCATATTGGCCATTTCCCTGACAACATCCATCACTTCGCTGTCATCGACCTTGTCGTCATCAACGCCCAAAAAATTGGCCGCTGCCATTCGAGCAAAATCCTCTGCGACACTCAAATCAACCGTCAATTCTCCGCCGCCCAGCCGAATGGGAATCCTGGCCTCACAGAGCCCGACCTGCCCGTCCGGAGTTGTATCTTCGAAATCAATGGTCAGAAAAAACATCGTTTCGAGGACATCAGAAATCGCTTTCATCATCGGTGCCCGGTAATTCATGTCCTTCTTCGACTCCCAGGATCTGGTTGAGGTGCATGCGGATGGACTCGGCACGAAAGGGTTTTCGGATATAGCCCTTTGCGCCAAGGGACATTGCTTCCTGAATTCTGTCCTCATTGGACTCGGTCGTGATCAGCACAACGGGAGTGTCATGCCACTCCTGATTCTCCCGCAATGCCCTGAGAAGCCCAAAACCATCCATCACCGGCATGTGAACATCCGATAGGATCAGGTCCACCCAGTTCTTCTCCAATAAATCCAAGGCCTCCTGACCATTGCCTGCCTCCAGGCAGTCACCCACCATGAAGCCGGATATGCCCAAGATCTTTCGAATCACCTGGCGCATGGATTTGGAATCATCGACGATCAAAACATTATAAGGCATCGCTATTCGATCCTGTGTTGTGTTCTAGAACTCTATCTCTCCAAGTCCTGACACCTTCAGAAAGACACGTCCGGTGGCAATCTCCAGGCGCACCGTCCGATTGACGTTGCCTCCAACATGTTCAGCCGCTACCATCACGTTGTTCTTCCAGAAGAGCTTGCGCAGGGCCAGATAGTTGCGTTTCCCGATATTGAAGACCCCATTCTCGTCCATGATCTGCCCCCCGCCGACAACCTTGACCATCATGTTTCTCTTCGAGGCCCCAAGTTGATAACTCTGCTTGAACAGGAGTGGAATACCGGTATCTGCAAACATCGCGGGTGTCTTCTTGGCTTTCTCAGCATCCATGCCGGACTCGGGAAGCATATAGTGGAGCAGCCCTCCTACTTTGACCGTGGGATCGTATATCACCACTCCGATACAAGACCCCAGGGAATAGGTGATCAAATCCTCCTGCTGATTATTGCTGACGGCCATATCCGCCACACCGATTATTCTCTTCATTCGCGTCTTATCACTATGCTTAGAAAGTTATCCGATTCACTTTCTGTAAACAGCAGGCTTTACGTAAGATAAATCATGATTCAGTCCCATTAGACTTTCGGAATGCCCAACGAATAGATAACCGCCTGGAGCAAGATAGGAGGCCATTCTATTGACCAAATGTTCTTGAGTATTCTTGTCGAAGTAAATCATGACATTTCTACAAAAAACTATATCAAAAGGGCCCTTGAAAGGATACTGCTCTTTCAAATTTAACCTTGAGAAAGTTATTAGATTCTTGAGATCGTTAGTCACTTCATATTCTGCTGATGAACCGTTTCTTTTTCTGAAATATTTATTTCTCAATTCAATACTTACATTTTTTAATTTATCAAGACTATAAATACCTTGCTTTGCGATAGAAAGCACTCGTGTTGATATGTCTGTTGCAAGAATTTTTATATCAAAATTGTTGTATTCAGCAACACAAGATAAAATACACATCGCAATACTATAAGGTTCTTCACCTGTGGAGCATCCTGCACTCCAAACACGAATACGCTTATTATTATGTTTAGAATTATAAGAAGTTAAATCTGAGAGTATATTATTTAAGAAATCGAAATGCTGTTGCTCACGAAAAAAATATGTCAGATTTGTGGATATGCAATCTAAGAAATTAACAATTTCTTGCGGATCATCTTTTGAAATCAGAAAAGCATAATAACTATCGTAATCTCTAATACCAGTAGCTCGCAGTCTTTTATTTAATCTGGCCTGCAATAGAGATTTCTTACCTGAGTGGAGATTTATACCACATTCACGATAGACTAGCTCACTGAATTGCTCGAACAAACGATCTGAAAGTATCATAGATACTCGCAAGCATTAGATTATTACAGCAGGTAATGATGCCATTCTATCATTAACATTGAAAATAGAGAGGTTTGCATCCTTCAATGTCCCCCTGGAACATTGCCCTGATAATCGGCATTGCCATTGCCTCACTTAAGGAGAAACACTGCAATCAGGGTCGCCGCCTCCCCCGTCCTCCATCGCCACCTCCAGCGGCTCTGCAAAGGAGAGCTCCAGGCTCCATTTCAGGGTGTTAAACGAAGTCGCCCCGTTGCCATTTGATGGATTCCACATACGACAACACACTCAAATCCCGCCCCAGTTGGACTAATGGATGTTCAGAAGAAATTCCGGCTGTCAGAGCGGCCAACTTTTCCGACTCCGCCTGGAGAGATTCGATGACTTCCTCGACCTCTGCAAGGCTGGCCCACCCACTCTCGAGTCGCGTACCGACGCCGTCCAACACCTGTTCCAGATGCTCGACCTCCGGAATAGCAACGGGAGCACCCCCCTCACCGATAGAATATGACTTCAGTGCCGGCGAGAATGAGACGCCGCCTACCCCCGCCGTTTCAATTAGATGCGGAGCACAGCTTGCAGACAATTGGGCGCCCGCCACCTCCCGATCGAGGAGATCCTTGAATTCCGTGCTGGTTACTGCCCCACTCCCGCCCCGCTTCAGGCCTTCCGGCTCAACCTGCCCGCCCCGACCACAGTTTCCTATTTTCATGGCCTTGCTCTCCCGCTGTTTTGAATGCCCCTCAACCAGGTGCTCTCCACCGAACGATCGCATGTTTGCAGTGCCAATGCCCACACGTAAGCAAAATCTTTGCCGATCTTTCACAATCGACAACGGGATCTGAGCAGGCCTGCAGGCCAACCGGCATCGGCCATCGTAGCCGGCCGGAGAGCGATCAGGTGCCCCCACGCACCCTGAGCCGAGGATTCTCATAGAAGGAAGCATTATCTGCCGACGAAGCGGAAGATATTTCCAGAGCAAGGCTTTGATCAGGATTGTGATCGCAGGGGAATCTCCAGAAGAGCGACCGTTTCCGACCCCTCCCGGCACAAAGACAATTGGACACCATAGGGTCGAAGCAGTGTGCGAACTGCAAAGAGACCAAAACCATGGTGGCTTTCCAGTTCATCCTTTTCCAGGATCTCTCTGGGCCATTCGGTGTTAAATATTTCATACAGCTTCTCGACCTTCAGGTAGTCAAAACCGATACCCGTGTCCCTGATGGCGATATGCACAGCCTCCCCATGCCTTGAACACGCGATGCACAGTCTCTTCTCGGTCGAATCCGTAAGTGCCAACAACGCATTTCGTATCAAATGCATGAGTGATGGAACGAGAGCGCTCCCGGGTATACCGACAGGCGGCAGGTTTTCCTCCAACTGAAGCGTCACATCCACACGATGCTTGAAGAACAGGTCCGCGCGAAACACTCGGGCCAGCTTGCCGAGCACGAAAGCAATGTCGACGTCCGCGCTTGCTGTCATCATCTCTTGAACAATGCTGAAGTCCTGCAGCATCTCGGAAAGAGATGAAATCTGCTGCATCAACCGCTGTAAGCGATCTCGCTGCTTGTTTCGCAAGGAGTCACCAACCTCCCCCAATTGCAGCCCCTGTTCATCGAGAAGCCGATCCAGCTGATCATTCCCATGAATCAGCATTTCACCGAGCATGGAGAGATTGTGCAGCGGACCATTGATATTGTGAATGAGCCCCCTGATGAGTCTCGATGTGTGACTCAGCCGGTCCTTCTCCAGCAATGCAGGCATCCAGCTTCTCACCTCCTGCTGTCCGCCCTTCCGTTCCGCCAAACCCTCGTCCATACTCGTCTCTTCCTTGGTTCAAGCACCGCGAAGCCCAATGCCACAAAGCTATGCTGTGCTCAGCTCCCTCCGCCCGGACGCTCTAAACCAACCCGCAAAGGCATCCACGACCTCGGCATCAAACTGCTTTGATCGATTGGCCTCGAGCTCCTGCAAGGCTTCCTCTCCAGACATCGCGTTTCGGTAGGCTCGCTTGGATGTCATCGCGTCGTAGGAATCGGCGACCATTATGATCCTCGCAAGCAGAGGAATTTCATGCTTTGACAATCCATCGGGGTACCCCCCGCCATCCCATCTTTCATGGTGGTGGCGAATAATAGCCCGCTCCTCCGGCGATAGACCCAGTTCCGAGACAATGGCCTCGCCGATCACCGGATGCTTCTTGATGAGCTCAAATTCATCCTCGGTGAGAGATCCCGCCTTATTCAAGATGCTGTCAGCTATGCCGATCTTTCCTATATCATGAAGATAACCAACCGTTCGCAGAGCCTCGATTTCCCCCATGGAACAACCCATGGCCAAACCGATGTGATGGGCATAGTTCGTGACTCTTTCAGAGTGCTTGCCAGTGTAGAGATCTTTGGCCTCGAGCGCGTTGACCAGAGAGCGCAGTATGGCGTAGAAATTATTGATCATGCTTTCATACAATGCCATGTTTTCTATGGCCAACGAAGCCTTGGAGACAAGGAAATCGAGAAGCTTCACTTCGGCTTGAACAGGTCCCCTGCCCGTTCCGTTGAAAGAGGCAGCGAGGAAACCGAAAAGCTCCCCGCGAATGCGCAATGGCCAACAGGTGAAAGAACCGGCCTGCGATGAGGAGCGCCGCCTTTCTCCACCGTTCAGCAGTTCTCCGACCGGCAGGACAACATGTCCGCCGGCCCCGCTCAAAACCTCCCGCCACGTGTCATCGGGGACCCTGAATAAACGCGGGCCGGAGTGGTAGCCCTCCAAGCCGCAGTCGGATATGAGAATCATATTCTGCTGATCCGGGGGCAGAATGAAAAAACCCACATCTTTTCCATCCGTCACGCGGGATGCGATCTTCACGATCTTCGGGTAAAGATCCTCACTGGATCGAACTTCATCGATTTCTCCGGCAATCTGAAACAATTTGACCTGCTCGGCGATGATCTCCTGGAGCTCCCGATTGACCACTTCCAGCTGCTTGCGAGTCTGGCATTCGAGCTTGAGACTCAGGTTCTCCAGTAGCAGACGCCTTTCCTTGGTGACTCTCTCAAGAGCCAAGGCCATGTCCTGCACGGTGAAAGGCTTCGGGAGGAAATCTGATGCCCCTTTTCGCATGGCCTCAATAGTATAGTTCATGGTTGTATAACCACTCATCATGACAACGGGGAGGCCTGGCTCCCGACTCTTGATGAGCTCCAGCAATTCGAGACCGTCTATGTCGGGCAGCCTGAGGTCGATGAAGGCACAGTCAAAGGAGTCAGAATGGGCTCCATTGAACCAGGCCACCGCCTCGGCACCCGAGGAGCAAACCTGCACCTTTTCGTGGTCCAATTGCTGCAAATACTCTCTGAGCAGTTCACTCAGTATGACATCATCCTCAACAATCAAGATCTTCATGCAGATATCGGCCTTAATTGCCTGATGATGAGTTGTTTCAGCGCGGCAAACTCATTGTCTGCGATGACGCCTTCTCGCTTCAGCTCATTCAACCTTTCGAGTTGAGTCAGCATTTGGGAAGACGACTGCGACGGCGAGTCATAGCAGAACAAAGGCAGGGCAGGCTGTGAAAGCACATAGTAACCATCTTCTGGAGCAGGATTGCTGAAATTTGCATGGTCACTGTCTTCCATCGCATGCGACTGCGTTTCCAGGTATTTGAGGTTCTGGTAGGCAGTTTCGAGCTCTCTCAGCAGCTTGGCTCTTTCCTTCAAGATTCTCGTCTTTTCGACGGCATTTCTTGCAACTACAGTGATACGCTCAACAGAAAATGGTTTTTGAACATAATCATATGCTCCTTGTTGGATGGCTTCAATTGCACTCTCAAGGCTTCCAAAACCAGTAATAATTATTGATACTATATTTGCATTGATTTGACGTGCATGATTGATCAATGAAAGTCCGTCCATTCTGGGCATATTGAGATCTGTGATAAGCACGTCAGCATTCTTATCTTCTATAATTTTCAACGCCTCTAGACCATCAGAAGCCACAAATATCTCTACATCATTCATTTCAATAGAATCTCTTATCAAACCTCTACAGAGATCATCATCATCAACTACAATTATCTTAACCAAAGTATCCAATTCGAGATCCAATCCTGCCACATTGACCATATGATTCCAATGACATGGCAATCGGCCAAATGATTGAAGCGTATCTCATTCGTATCAAGGTTTGATTCCGAAAAAGGATCAATGGTTCCATCATCTTAGAGAATGGTGCCCATCCATGGGTTGATTCTATCCCCAAGCGCCGGAATGATATTTTCTATCCTGCGTTGTGGCAGGTGGCATCCGATAATTCGGTGCCCTTCGGGGTGCGCTTTAGACTTATTTGCCGCCAAGTATCCCGGCAGGAGCTGCCGCTGACGCCAAAAGCCTTGCGTATTGCAAAGCCAGCATATGAGCGAGCTGTTGCGTGCGCAAGGCCGGTTGCGCCTCGATGATATTCCATACCAGGTCAACGCTTTGCCCCGGCTCGGAAGCGGCTGCTTGTCCGACGCGTATGAGGAGCCTCGACATGGCAACATCAAACAACTGAACATCCACTTTCAGCTCGGTTGGCATCGCCCCGGAGCTCTCGATGAATGACACAACCGTCGGCAGGACGACGAGGTCGCACTGTTCGGCACGGGCCAAACGAATGGCATCGCCATCGGCCGAACCACTGGCTTCGAGCTGCCTCACGCTCCTGAATGGCCCCTCCTGCATGAGCTTTTCGATGTAGATTCTAGACAACCAATCGGCTGCCCCCTTGGCGTGAGATGGAACATCGAACCTGACAACGCAGACGGATTTCTGGATATGCGGGCTGAGAGGGGCCCAGGCGATCACCTCCGGTGGGTCACATTTCACCCCGCGAAAGGTCAAAGTGTTTGCATGAAGGCAACCCGTCAAGCCCGGAGCGATCAACAGCAGCATGCATACAAGGCGAAATCGGCTCATCGGAACAAGGATCCTCGTGGGTCTGAAAAGATCAGACGGTTACCGCGAAGGGCGGTCTCTGGCAACAACTGAACTTCCTATCACGACCTACAAGATTAGGTTGATTCCTGTCGCAATATCTATGTAAACTGTCGCAGAATGCATCATCGAACCGCGATGATGCCCCCCTGTTGGGGCATTATGTATGCCAACAGGTCCTGGTCTACCAAGGGGCAACCCGGGCAGGATTTGAGAGTGCAAAAATTCGGCCGACGCAGGTTGCATCCGGGTCGGGTCTGAAAATGCGAGTGGAGCACACTTCCGGGACATCTCGGCCAACTGAAAGCCACAGCGCTTTCACCTTTGAGTGAGGATAAAAACTTGAAGATAACTGTCATCGGCAGTCTGGGTATGCTGGCCAGCGACCTGATCCTGGCACTGGAAGAAGCGGAGCACGAAGTGAGCGGGCTTGACATTCCCGATGTGGACATTCGTCAACAACAGCAGGTCACTTCCAATCTGGGAAAACTGAATCCGGATATTGTGATCAATTGTGCGGCCTACACGAACGTGGATCAAGCGGAATCAGAACCTGAGCTGGCCTACGCGGTGAACAGTGACGGAGCCATGCATCTTGCCAGAGCCTGCAGCGATCTGCACGTGCCTCTCATTCACATATCGACCGATTACGTGTTTGATGGGAACGCCCGGATTCCCTACCGGGAGGAGGATGAAGCCAACCCCCTCGGTGTCTATGGAATGAGCAAACTCAGAGGTGAGGAACGAGTTCGCTCAGCCATTGAGCAGCACTACATTGTTCGCACCTCCTGGCTCTACGGGGTCCATGGAAAGAACTTTGTCAAGACGATACTGAGTCATGCACGGACCAAACCTGAGCTCAGAGTTGTGTCTGACCAGTATGGTTGTCCGACGTGGACCCAGGATCTGGCTGAGATAATCTGCGCTTTTGTGGCTCGCATGGAACAGCGGGGGACTCTCCCGTGGGGGACCTATCACTTCTGTGGCGGAGGCATCGCGACCTGGCACAGTTTCGCGGAGGCAATTATTCGGGAAGGCCGCAAACATGAATCTCTGGCCACTTCGCAGGTTATCCCGATTGCCACTGAGGAGTATCCCACGGCAGCCAGAAGGCCTAAGTACTCGGCCCTGAATTGTCAGAAAATTGAAGGAGCGTTGGGAATCAGACCTTCAGCCTGGGATGAGAGTCTGAAGCTCATGCTGGCAAAGCTCTTCGGATCGAAGGGTTCGAGGATCGAGGCCTGATGGTCCGTTAGAGGCTTATCCACAAGTCTCAATTATGTGAGTAGACGCAGGGGCGGACTCGCATCTGCAACGAGCGAGCGTGCTCAAGCCAGATCATCACGCTCGCTGATGAAACAGTACTCCGCGCAGCTCATTGAGCTTGTCTTTTAGGTCGAGCAGGTTCTCTGGCGGCAATTGGCGTATAAGATCTCCCGTTTCGCGATCCAACACTTGAACGACCATCTCGCCCGTCTTTTCGTGGACGTCGAAAGATAGCTGGATATTCAGGTTATCCAGATAGTCCTGGACTTCCTCCATCAGCTTTCTGGTCTTGCCCAGGTCCTCCTGAGCCATATTTCCGTCTTGCGCCTTCCTCCCATTGCTGAATCCCTTGGTGGTCTGATTCTCATCAGGTTTGACGGGTGGCTGAATGAGCGGAGACTCAACCAAGTCATGATTCTGGCGGACCCACGACTCCAGTGTCAACGGCTGTATTTCCCGCAACTTCGCTTCCATGCGAAACCCCTTCTTGAAAGATTGAAGAACTCCTACATTCATAGAATCGGCCGCGTGATTCATGGACTTGAATCGAAAAGAACGCTGATGGGGCGCGAAAGAAGGATTAGTTTTGCTTAACGATGAAGATTTTCACTTATTATTGCTGTAAGCATTCAAAGCCCTTCTGGACTGGCGAGCGGCCTTCAACTGCCTTTCGATTTCCATCAGGCGCTCCTTGAGCACCTTCATGGACAGGTCAAGTGCAGATTTCAGCTCTTGCATCTTTTCATATATGACAAGCTCTGTGAGGTCGTTTTCCTTCTCATCGTCCGCAAACACGACCGGGGATCCTTCGGTCTCACCCGGCCACGACAGCACCCTCTTCAAGGCAGTCATGCGGGCATCCATGTCGCCTATCAACCCATCCATCCCAATGCAGGTCGTTTCCCCACCATCGGCAATCCGCTGCACGATGTGTGTCACCTCCGAAAGCAGTTGGAGCACCTCATCATGCTGTTCATGTTTCATTTTCATCAGACTCACTTCTCAGGCAGCTTAAGAGTCATCCAACCCAGGTATGAAACGGTGCATCATTGAAAAATCTATCATTTATACTTGATAGAATGCTGGACTGGGAGATTGACAATGCTAAGCCATGGCCTGCCAATTCCTGAAGTCAGACTCCATCGAAACTGAGGGCAATTGAAGAGACGACTTGCGGACTTGCTCCCAAGCATCTTTTAATTCTGCCAGCATCTTGATGATATGTCCATAAATAGCAGTATCTTTTGAAGTATTTATACCCATCAGTTCACGCAACATGAAATTATAGATCTTGCTCAAATTTACGGAAATTTCTCCTCCTCTCTCATAGTCTAGACCAAGCAGTAATTCAGTTATAATATCCTGAGCATGGCGAATATTTTTATATCCATTTTCAAGAGAGTCTTTTTCATGGAGCTGTCTTGCCGTTTCCAGATCTTTAATGGCTCTTTCATAGCAGAGAATCACAAGCTGCAAAGTATCAGCAGTCTTAAGACTCGTATTCTGGTAAGACTTAAGAGCATTTCCGTAGGACATTTAGTTTCCTCCACTATGATATCTGAGCATCAACTTGGATCCAAGCTTCCTTCAAATTCCCGAAGATACTGATCAGGTCATCATAGATTCTTGGATCTGTCCCCATCCCAATGCCCACCAACTGGCGGATCGCAAAGTCATAAAGTTTGCTTAGATTACCTGCGATTTCTCCGCCTTGTTCATAATCCAATCCCAAGAGCAGTTCCGTGATGAGCCTTTGTGCATGGTCGTTGCGCTCGAACGCGGCATCTGCAGCGTTTTCAAGGTGATAACTCTTGGCCATGCTAAGATCCCTGATGACTGCATCATAGCCCATGATCGTCAACTGCAGAGGGTTCGGATATGGCACGGGCTCGGCCATACCATATGCAATGGACTGATTCATCATTTCCTTCATCCTCTATGCTTCAGGTTTATGGATTACTTCCGCCATGTTGCCAATGAGCTTAGCTGGGTGGAAAGCCATGAAGAAGTGTTCTGCATTTGAGCGAGGGCCCCATCCAGGCTTATGAACTGGTTGGTGAGCAGTTCCATCTTTCGGTCGATGAAATCCTGGGTTGTGGTGATTCTCTTGTCCAGATTTTTCATAGCGGTCTGGATCGTATTCTGTTGGACTGTCACACCACCATTGACATAATCAGTGAATTTGTTAACGGTCACCTCAATGGTTTCACCGACGCTGTTGAATGCACTCAGGGTACCACTGAAATCGGTATTGAGCGCAGAAGCAAGCTTATCGGCATCCAACGTCAGCTTATTGTCTTTCCCTATCGAAACACCTCTGGTACCCAATTGCGCCTGACTCCATATGCTTTGAAGCGCGCTCTTGATGCTTTTCAGGGTCGTGTCGCCAAAGAGCGGGCCACCGGTCTTCTTATTGGCTGAGTCATATGATGTCTGCTGCCCAAAGAAGCTCGCCAGGTCATTGTAAGCATCGATCAGTTTTTGAATCTTTCCCTTAACGGCGTCGTTGTCACGATCCACACTTAAGAAGACCGGCGTTGAGGGACTTTCACCTTTGATGCTGAGGGTCAGTCCCGGAATGGCATCAGTGACTGTATTGCTGGAGCTCTTCATGGGAATGCCGTCGACTGTGAATTCCGCATCCGCCCCCTCCTGCAGCGCCGTTGTCGAGAAGATCATGTCTGCGCCGGCAAGGTCTTCAAGACTAATCCCTGCTTCGCCTTCGGTCTCACTCGTCAGTATCAGTCGATACTTGCCATCCGCCCCATGCAAGACACTGGCCACTGCTCCTGCATCAAGTGCGTTGATCCTGTCGCGAAGCGTCGAGAGAGATTCTGTGCCATCGAGATTCAGTTCCCTGCCGTTGATCGTTAAGGTGCCGACTTTGTTCAACGCCGTCGATGTGTCGTCGTAAAGGCTAGCCGTCTGAAGCTTCTCGGCTCTGGCCATCCTGGAGACCACGATTTCATAACGACCTCTGGCAGCACCACTCCCTGCCGTCACCGATAGAAGGGAATCCATGGAAACCGATGTCGAAGAGGTGAGAGTGGTCTTGAAAAGATCGAAATCGTCCTCATCCTTCAATCCTTGGGCAGCCGCTTTGAATGCGTCGAGCTTTGCGGAAAGGCTCTTCCATGCACTCAGCTTGTTGTCATATTGAGTCTTCTGACTGTTGAGCGAGGTGATTTTCTGATTTTCCACCTGACGCAGCTGATCGACCACGCTCTGCCAGTCAAAACCACTTCCCAAACCACTTAGCGATATTCCCATGACGCCCCCTATCCTGCTGCTGGAAGCCTACACTGCATCTCGATCTAGAAATCGTCTAGAGGTCAGACTCTCTTGAGTGCAATCTAGCCGCAACCTCTGACGGAAAGCTGCCCCAGCGCGCCTTCAGATAAGCAAAATATGCACCACTACAAAACTATCATAATAAAAAAGGCGGCCCGAGGGCCGCCTGCCAACTGTAGGACCGTATCGGTCACTAGCCACCGATGAGCTGCATGATCTGCTGCGGTGCCTGGTTCGCCTGGGACAACATCGCTATGCCAGTCTGCTGCAGGATCTGGTTGCGGGTAAACTGAGTCATCTCGTAAGCCATGTCCGCATCCCTGATGGCCGATTCCGATGCCGAAAAGTTCTCGATGCTGATGGCCAGATTCTCCATCGTGTACTGCAGACGATTCTGATAAGCACCGACGGTGGCCATGTAAGTGTTCATACTGGACAAGGCCGCATCAATCTTGGCCATGGCATCTGTGGCCGCGGAAATGCCGGTGCCGCCGATCGAGACTGCGCTGCCGACACCAAGAGCTCCCGTGCTTACTGCGGTGAAGCTGATACCCATAACATCATTGCTGTTGTTGGCTCCGCCCGCTCCAACCTGGAAGGTATAGCTCTGAGTACCGTTGGTAACGGTCATGGAGCCGTACTTCGTGGACCCGGCGATCCGATCGATCTCATCCTGCAGCGCTTTGAACTCAGTCTGGAGCTTGTCGCGCTGTTCCGTCTGCTCGGACGCCGCTTGCGTCGCCAGATCGCGCATCCGGACCAGGATGTCCGTGATCTTCGAGTAAGCACCATCGGCCACCTGCAGCATGGAATTGGCTTCGGCGGCGTTCTGGCTGGCCACCCTCATTGACGAAATCTTAGCCCGGAAATTGTTGGCGACGGCGAGCCCGGAAGCATCGTCCTTCGCTGAGTTGATCCGCTTGCCTGACGAAAGGCGCTTGAGGGAATCGGCAACTCGGCTGTTTGTGATTGTCAGGTTGTTGTGGACATTGATTGCCTCGACGTTGGTATTGACTCTAAGGGCCATTTCATTCCTCCATGAATTTTTGCTGCGTGACTTCCATGTCACACATCTAATCTAGACCAAACTCAATCGCTCATCCATTCCTACAGTTGGTCTTGCTCTGGGGTGTATATCGGTAGCTTCCATTTCGACCTGAACTTTTTTTTCCGACCTTCATTTGCCGGCAGGAAGTGCCTTCACAAAGTGCAAGGGCGACCGTTCAGATCGCCCTCACTATCCATCACCCAAACAACAGGCATGGATCGATGTACCCGTAAAGACTCTAGCCGTTTATGAGCTGCATCAACTGCTGCGGGGCCTGATTTGCCTGGGACAGCATGGCGATACCGGTTTGCTGCAGAATCTGGTTCCTCGTAAACTGCGTCATTTCGTGGGCCATGTCGGCATCCCTGATGGCCGACTCGGAAGAGGCAAAGTTCTCGATACTGATGGCCAGGTTTTCCACCGTGTACTGGAGGCGGTTCTGGTAGGCGCCGACGTTTGCCATGTACGTGTTCATGCTCGACAAGGCGGTGTCTATCTTTGCCAAGGCGCTCGCTGCCGCCTCGATGCCTGTACCCCCGATCGAGACGTCGCTCTTCCCGACACCAAGAGCTCCCGTGCTCACAGCGGTGAAGCTGATGGCAAGAACATCGTTGGAGTTGTCAACCCCGCCGGCGCCCACCTGGAACGTGTAGCTCTGAGTAGCATTGGTAATCGTCATGGAACCATATCTCGTGGATCCGGCAATTCGATCGATTTCATCCTGGAGCGCGATGAATTCCGTAGCCAGCTTGTCACGCTGTTCAGTCTGCTGCGAGGCGGCCTGGGTTGCCAGATCGCGCATCCGGACCAGTATGTCCGTGATCTTGGAGTAGGCGCCGTCTGCAACCTGCAGCATCGAGATGGCCTCCGTGGCGTTCTGGCTCGCCACACGCATGGAGGAAATTCTGGCCCTGAAGTTGTTTGCAACTGCCAGCCCCGAAGCATCATCCTTCGCCGAATTGATGCGCTTGCCCGAAGACAGTCGTTTCAGGGACTCAGCAACCTTGTTGCTGGATATCAAGAGATTGTTGTGAACATTGATTGCCTCGATGTTGGTGTTGACTCTTAAAGCCATGATCGTTCCTCCATGAATTTTCGTTTTCCGAGCATCATGCCAATACTGTGGTACGTTCTGGTTTGAATGACTTCAGACCACCTTTTTCACTAATATTCCATACTGTCTCGTAAGACAGAAGGGCACGACAACGAGACGGATCGAGTCGGCTCGACAAGCTCCAGATCGTCACCGGCCCAGCGGGAGGGCTTCGCAGGTCAAAAGAAGAAGACGAAGCCATGTTCCACGCTCACATGACAACAGAAGTCTTCAAACTGACTTCAATACGACATACATAAGCAATTCTCATGCCCGAATCCAGTATTCGGCCTTACCATCGATATCTAGAGCCGGTTTTGCCCGAGGTCCAATTTTGGAGGGACCTCACGTCTGCCCATCTCGTCATTGGAAGGGCATCCAGCTGTGGAAAATATTTCCGCTTCGTCGATTCCATCCTTCAGTAATCCTTCAACATACTTCCCGGCCTCAGACTTCAGTCCCATTTCACAGTAGATCTTCACAATGCCCAGACGCGACTTCACATGGGTCGGATCCCGATCAAGCGCTTTCTTGTATGAGTCCAAAGCCTTGCCCATGAGCTTTCGCTGATGCAGAAGGAATCCCAGGAAATAGTAGCCCACTGCACTGATCTCACCCGAACGCGATGCGCTCTCATAGGCGTGCAACGCAATCGCCCACTCACGGGCATTGAGGGCAAGGAAACCGAGAGTCTCCCAAACCCTGGCCTGATCCCCAGCAAGTTCCCAGGCTTCCCTGAGTCGAACCATGGCGGCATCGTGCTCCCTGAGCCGCAGATGACTGAAAGCGATGTGGGCGAGGATTTTTTCACGAGATGGCAGGGGAGCCGCAGGAAAAAGGCTCATGACTGGCTTGGTCCCCAGGGCCCGATCAAAACACTGGATGGCCTTTCGCGGTTCGTTGCATTCCTGGAACAGCATCCCCAGATTGAACAGCGAGCGGGCATCATCTCCGGTTAGAGCCTGTGCCATCGTGGCGTGACGCAGCGCAGCCCGATCCGAATCAGCTTTGCGATGGAATCGAGCGAGATGAAAGTGAATGTCCATCATAGCACTCATGTTCACCTGTCTTGTATAGGGGCCGGCGCTCGCGCGGGTCTGTCTTTCGATGCAAACCAGGGCACGCTTCATGTGCTCTATGGCATCCTCATAACGTTTCAAGCTCTCACACGTGAGGGACAGGTAGTAGTGAATGAATGCATCATCCCTCCCATCCTCCCGTTCCTTCTCAAGGAGCTTCAGATTGCGTTCGATCTTCTGCTGGTGGACCTCCTTTTGAAGATAGCCATGATGGCGAATGACAATGCCTATCGCCAGGGGAATGAGCTCTCCGATGAACAGCTGTTCATGAATTCTGCCGCGAAATCGTACATCGTCTCTACGCGGCACACATCGGAGTTGATAAAAGGCGCATGAAGGGCCACTGGCCTCCATGTCTTCCAGCACGAAATAGAATGCATTTCGCCCGTCGAAGATCGATTTCAGCTCCACGATCTGCCTGGCCATCTCCGGCTCGACGCGGTCATCGGCATCCATCCAAAGCAGGTAATCGCCCCGTGCCTGAGCGAACGAATGGTTGCGGGCTGCCGAGAAGTCATCGCACCAGGGAAAGTCGTAGACACGACCTGTGCTTTGAAGCGCAACATCACGGGTGTTGTCGGCGGAGCCGGTATCCACTATGACGATCTCGTCAGCGAACTGCGAAAAATTCTCCACAGCATCTGCAAGCTGATGTGCTTCATTCTTGACGATCATACATACTGAGAGAGTGGGTGAGAGAGGCTTCATGACTATTCGAATCCTTTGTCCTGCAATACGGTACAAGCCTCACCGTATCGAGGCCCCTGATGACCACCGATAGCTGTCAAGTCGCCTCCCGGTCGAGGATCACTGATCACCTGCAGTGCACGCGCCTCATTGCCCACAGACACATACAGCCCCGCAAGCGCCCTCGAGTACGCAATGCTTTCGGGATTCAGATGGTGCAAACGCCCATAGACCTCAATGGCGCGGAAAGGATTGCCCATCTTGATGCAAATAATGCCGAGAGCCTCCAAGAAGGGGGTAACGCGTGGGCACCTGGTCACCAGCGCCTCCAGGATGGGATAGAATGCGTTCATTCGATTCTGTTCGGCAAAGTACTCCGTGAGACCTGCCATGAAAGATTCGACCTCCGCAGTCCGCTGACAGATGCTCTCAAGAACGACCGAGACCGCATCGAGGGACCCATTCCGTGCCAGCGTCGAGAGGAGGCTTCCCAGCTGTTCGAATGTCGCTTTTTGGAGTATCATTTTTTTTTGAATCAATACCTGCACCAATTGTGAATCAATATTCGGTTGTTCTGCGATGAGCTGAAGCAGGACGAAGAGATGCCGAATTGACTCGGAGGTTTCTGAATCCATCTCAACCAGCCACTCGAAACACTTTTCTATTTCACCGACTTTCAAGGCGCAACATGCCAGAGCGGATTGAATCTCATGTCCCTTGACACCCAGAGTATAGGCTTTATCGAGATGAAACAGTGCAGTGGAGTATTGCTGCTCATTATAATAAGATAGTCCTAAAATGTGATGCACATCTGCATCTTCATCATGCTTTTGCAAGAAAGATAGTGAAAAGGATACTGCGTTGGAGAAATCCTTCTTGTGAAATAGACACATAGCCAAGAGCTTAATAAGTTCCAATTCACTCATTGTATGTTCTTGAGGAAGCCCCGTGGCTTTTTTTTCTGCAGGAAGGAGACAGTATTCATAGCATGAAAAAAGGTAAGGAAGTGCCAAATTGTACAACTTCTGATTGTAATAGGCAAGTCCAATATAGTAGCGAGCTGTATTCTGATTAGACTCTATATCCAGAGATCTTATTGATGTTTCTATTGTTTTGTCGTAGTCTCCTGCAAACAAATAGGAACGACCCATAGTGTTGAGCAGCATCGCCTGCAGGATATCGGGGGTATTCTCCAACTCCAACCCTCGCTTCAGCACATCAAGGCTTTCACCTGTTCGCCCCAGAGCCTCATACGTGTTGGCCAGGTAATAAAGCACGAAAGGGTCATGGGGGGTCTTCTCAGCAGTGCGTTCGAGGATTGTGAGGTTCCGTTCGAGTTTCCGATTCAAATCCGAGGGATCAATATCGTAGCCGTAGTGGTCGATGACAAAAACAGCGTTCGCCGTGGCCGCTCCAAACCTCCTTAGGGAGTGGTCCACGGATTCGTGCACTGGTTTTTCATACTGGATACCGGGAATTCTGCGAAAAAACCTGTAGTTGTGATTGACGCCATAGCAGGCATTGCTGCTCTTCACACCATGATGGCACCGGATCATCACCGCATAGGCGTCAACTCCCGGAGCTCCCGCTGCCTCCCGAAGTCCTGTGGAGCACCCGAGCAGATTGAGGCGCTCGTCGGCGTCCAACTGCAGCACCCACTCTCCGGTGGCATGACGGAGCGACTCATTCCTTGCCGCAGCAAAATCATCCACCCACTCGAAATGACGCACCTTCGCCCCAAAGGATTCTGCGATCTCTACGGTTCGATCGTTCGAACCGGTATCGACCACCACGATCTCATCCACGTAGGGCGCCGCACTCGCGAGACAACGGGGAAGAGTCTCCTCTTCGTTCTTCACGATCATGCAAAGGGAAATGGAGGTTCTTCCAGTGGTCATCTCAATGACTCGATGCAACCATTGAAAGGCCAGAAAGAATCGGAGCACCGCACTTCCAGGAAGGCAATAGCTGATGGGGCTCTTTCCGCCATCTCTGTGACGAGGTTCTCCTCAACGCATGGTTGAGACACGGTCTTTGCTGGTGATGGTGGATGCGACATCCTTGCAGATGGACGGTAGGGGCGATCCATTGAATGCGAGTCCCGGGCCATCAGACGGAAAGGGCCATGGGCGCATTGGCCGCCGCGGTCCGGGACCGGATAGGCTCAGTGCCGTCGCCTGCAGGTGATGGCGCATTCTCGCACTCTGTCTCAGCGTTACGCTCGGATTCACCGAGTCTCAGGAGTTCGGACAACAATTCGGAGAGCTCAGCACTCGTTGGATCGTGATTCAATCCCTCTCGGCAGATGTCGGCAGCTTCTTCAACCATGCCGCTGTTTACGAGCGTTTCAGCGACCTGTCGGTAGATCACAGGATCTCCCGGGGCGATCATCAGGGCCTTTTCGAAGGCTTCTCTCCCACCGGCCGTGTCCCCGGCAAGGCAGAGGCACTTCCCCATCTGAGAATGGATCGTGGCTACCTCCATAGAGAGACCCTGGGGACTCCACGACGCAGCACCGAGTCGTCTCATCAGCTCACCATATTGATCCCAATCCTCTTGGTGCCCGTACCCCTTCTGAAGGTAGACCTGAAGAAAAGATGCCGCTGTCTCCCACTCACCGACCGCCCTTAAGACCTCATAGCAGTTGTGAAGGATGTCGGGATCATTCGGGCTCGCATCAAAGGCCCGGTACAGGATCTCCAGGGCACCCTCGGCATCCCCCTGCTGACAGATGACGGTGGCAAGATTGGAGAGAGCGGTGGCATGATGCGGGTCATGCTCCAGCGCCATCTCGAAACAGGCTCTGGCATGATCCGTTCTGCCCTTCATAAACTGAGCTTCCCCCTGCTCATTGAAAAACTCGGCCGCATTGCCCGGGCTTGCAGCCTTGTTTGAAGCTCGAAGGTTCTTGAGCTTGCGCGCAGCGTCTTCATCATCGGGATGTCTCTCAACATAGGCATCCAAGACGAGGCGGGCGTCTTCCCTTCGGTCAAAGGCAAGAAGGACTTCCGCGCAGTTCATGACCGCATCCCGATGCTCCGGATCCAGTTCCAAGGCTCGCATGAGGCTGTTGAGCGCATCCTCCGTCTTGCCCTGAAGCCAGTACGCCGTCCCCAGCCGGCTGTGAGGCCCTGGGAGAAACGGGTTGCATTGAGCGGCCATTTGAAAGGATTTCTCTGCTTCTGCATAGCGACCCTTTGAGAACGCCGCCTCACCCTGTCTCAACCAATCCTCCACGGAAGCGGATTCATTGTTGCCGCACCCGAAAGAGCCTATGTCGCGTGATTGTCCCACCAGCATGCCAGTTGGCCTCCCTGTTGTTTGATTGCTCCGACCGGCGATTCTCGATTGATACCTCACCCACTGCATTGAGATGGAGCCCCTGCCGGAAAGATTACCGCCCATGACACTGACTTCACCCATTGGGATAACAATCTTCATGCCAAAGAAAGGTTAAGGAGCTGAGCAGATTTCTGCTTCCGCATGTGGATTTTGGGAGGCGGATACAAAGGAGGTTGTCCCCTTAATCTGTTGGATGGGGGAGGCAAGGACCGTGCAGTCGATCAACACCCATGAGGGCCTGTTCGGGAAATCCGGGTCGCCGCCTGATGGCAGGCTCAGGCGTGGTTTGTTCCCGCCCGAAATATCACAGACACGGCATTTCCCAAACAGGCCCTGAGGCGTCAAGCAGGTCACAGGGAGGGGGGAAGGAGGGAGAAAGGGCAGTCAAGACATTGACTCGTTTTTCAGAACAGGAATTCCAGGATCATCAAGAAATTGACACACCCCTTGGGCACACCCGAGGGGGGCCAATAGCGTTGACTCGAGCATCCAGCTCCTATTCTTGTCATGTCGACCGAAGGGAGAAATCTTTGCAGGGAGGGGATTCAGAGAGATTTCTCGCTTCGCTTGAAATGAAATATCAGCTGAACCCAACAGCATCCCGAGGGGGGGATGCGGACATCTGCAGACAGAAGCTACACGGCCTTCAGATAACTCGCCTGCACCCTCCTGATGGGTTTGGAGAGAATCGAGCGGATGCGATTCAGGACTTGCCTGCCGATATTCTCCCAGGTGTAGTCAGTCCTCACCTGCGCAAGAGCCCGAGCAGACTTTTCATCTGCCTCATCAGGATTTTCATAAACCTGGCGCATGAGCTCTCCCAGTGAACGTGTCTCGGGTTCGAGAACCCATCCGGAGCCGCCGACAAAATCGATGTCTTTCGAAACAAAGCTCTTTCGCCGGGACTGCACCAGATAAGCTGTCTCTGCAGTGCAGAAATCGTCAGTTGCCCCTCCGGCCGTGACGATCACCGGCACAGCACAGGCCATGGCCTCCAAAACCGGAAGCCCGAAACCCTCTCCCCGATAAGGGTGAACCAGGCAATCACAGGCCGTGAAAAGACCAGGCATGTCGGACTCGGCCAGCATGTCAGTCATGTAGAGGATCTCCGGTGCATCCGAATCGCTCTGAATCGCCCGTATGGCTTCGCCAGCCCCCTGCCCCCTGTAAAAACTGTTCTGTCCGAAATCCTTGATGACCAGCACCACGTCGTCTTTCTTGCTGAAAGCATCCCGGTACGCCTCCAGAAGGATGTCCACCCCTTTCCGCCAGATTGTCCCGCCAACAAACAGGAATTTGAACTTCCTGGACGTTGGAAGGGAATAAGGCTTGGCGTCAGGGCTGAAAAGAGATGTGTTCACCCCGTTGGGGACGACCCGGACCCTGTCGGAGGGTATCCCGCTGGACACGAAAGAACGGAAAACATGACGGCTGGGAACCCAAATCTCGTCGACCAGGGTGCTTATGGGGGTGACCCAGTCCCGGGGGATGCGCCCGTACTCCCATGGCTGGATCATCACCCAGTGCCCCTCCTGCGGCGGAGTGAAACAGGGGGGCCACTGATGACGAATGTGTACATCGCAGGGTCCTGACAGAGGAGCACCTGTCAGGTCTGCGATCTTCCGAAATCGTGAATCGGCCTCGACACCGAACTGATCGGGCTCGTAGGGAATCAAAGACAATTCGTGGTCCGTCCCCGAAAGAGCAAGACACAATTCACGGTTAACCAATGCCAATGAATGATGCACGAGCTGAGAGCCTTCCCAACGGATACGGAATACACCTCCAGCTGGTACACAGACCGAAGGGATCTCATTCTTGACGGAGCGACAATCCCGAAGACCAATGTGGTCCGAGCTCACGTTTCCATGCAGTCGCGACTGCTCAGCCGGCACACCAGCAAGAATCTCCTTCAGACGCAGGGCTGCTAGAGGAGCGATGATTCCCCAGTCCCATTTTTCCTCCATGTCCTTCCTGGCTCTTTTGCCGAGGAGCTGGCGCAGCTCTGAGGATGAAGCGGAGAGTCTCATCAATCGCTTCAGATGTGCCACCGAAGGTTCTGCCCAGTTCTGACCTCGATAAAAATGAAATTCCTCGCGTGTGTCAATCTGCACCAAGCTCTCGATATCAAGAAGCCAAGAATTGTCTTCGGTCATGAAATCCAGATTGCCGCCCCAGCGTGTAGCTATGACGGGCAAGCCACATGCCATGGCCTCCATGTGCGGACGCCCCCACCCTTCCCCCCTGGATGGCGCAATGTAGACATCGGCAGAGTTGTAAAGGTTCGGCATCTGAGGCTCTGGGACCTGTTCTGCCAATACGAGGATGGGGGCGCAATCTGCTCGTGATGATCCAATGGAATCGAGAAACTCGTCGATGCGGGATTCAATCCACGCGCTTGTCTCTCCCTCCACGGAGTTGATCGGATACGTGCGCAAGACAAGGCGCGCGTTGTCCTTGGCTCCAAAGGCCTGCGCCCAGGCTCGAAGGAGCACATCCCAGCCTTTTCGATGGGACCACTCAAAGACGGAAAGAAAAGTTATTCCACCGTCCGGGGAAGGCGCCAGAAGCGGGGGGAGTCCAGGGCGAAACCTCCTGACATCCACGCCCTCGGGCAGGCGCAAAATGGGAACGCTCACCCCGGCTTTCCGGAATGTCTCCACATTGAACATTGAGGGGACCCAGATTTCCTCCATCCGGTTGCATCGTTCCACCCAGTCAGGAGGGAGGCCGTCGGTCTCAAAGGTGGTTCGGCCAACGTGGTATCCAATCCAAGAAGCCCGGTCGAAAGAGTAAGCGGGGGCATGAAGCACCCCGACAGGGTGAGGAGCGAACGAACGGTCCAGGAGCCGTTCCAACTCGGCACGATCGACTTCTGCCGTCATTTCCCGGAATCCTTCAGAGTGCCTTCCGATGCTTCGCGCCGCAACAGACTCTCCATGCCGTTCCAGGTGAAGCAAGAAGGCACGTGCTTCGCTGGCGTACCCACTGGGATCGAAGATCGGAGCCATCCAAACCGCCGTGGCTGGCTTGTCAGGACATGTCGACACAGCACGACCCGGACGTGCCAGCATCTCGTCCCATACTTCCAGTGTCTTCCGGGCAGTCTCCTCCCATGTGAAGCGTGAGGCGCGTTTTCGGCCGGCTTCTCGGAGGCGGGAGGCGAAATCGCGATCACGAAGCAGACGCACCAAGGAACGAGCAACTCCGATTATATCCTCCGGATCATGCAGGAGCGCCGCCTCCCCGGCCACCTCGGGCAGCGAAGTTGTGTTGGAACAGATGACGGGACATCCCGCAGCCATTGCTTCGAGCACTGGAAAACCGAAGCCCTCGTATCTGGAAAGCAGAACCATCGCCGTTGCCCGGCTGTACAGGAGTTCAAGCTCTGCTCGGGGCAGGAAGTCCGTGAAAACCACTTGCCCCAGGAGTCCCATTTCTCGCAATTTATCGTGCCACGCCCTGCTGGATGCGTTCATGCGACCAGTCACCAACAACTGGAGCGGATGAGCGCGACTCGCCTCGATCACAGCATTCAATACCGACCCGAAGTTCTTATGCGGGTCCATCGTTCCCACGAAAAGCACAAAGTCATCCCGCACGCCATATCGCCGCAAGGTCTCCTCTGGTTTCGAGTGAAGCGCCTCGCGGTGAACGCTTTGATTCAGTCCCGCAAAAATCGTCCGACACCTCTCCGCCTCCCAGGTGATGGACCGAATGAGATCCTCCCGGGTGAATTCTGAGTTGCAGAGCAGCATCACACCGGATCGACGCATTTGCTCGAGCCTTGCAAGATAGCTCGGCCAAAGAATTCCCATGCTTTCACGGTAAAAATGAAAAGGAATGAGGTCGTGAAAGATTGCGGTCATTCTGGGCTCCCGGAAGAATGCGAAAGGGGAGTCATATTTGTTCTGAAGACCCATGGGATCAGGGGTATGGATGAGGTCGAGAGAATGCGGGCGATAATCAACATCTCGAATCCAGTCCACATCATGCTCGGCAAAGCGATGTCCCCAGGTCGGCATCCGCTCACCATCCGCGTGAATGATCGCAAAGCGATGCCCGGAGCCGGCCTTGAGCAGCGCATCCAGATGATGAACCGCATAATGACCGATGCCGCGTGCCATGGAATCCGAATCGGCCAGTGTACGCAGGTCGATTCCAATACGCCTCGGAACCGGAGAATGTGCTCCGACGAGGCCCGCCTGCCGGTTCTGCGGAACACTCTCCTGTACACTCCCACCACTCACCTCTGGTGGGCAAACGACTCCTGGCCGCTGAGCCGTATCTCGAGACCTCCTGTATTCATCAACAAGGATGGTCACCAGAATGCGGTATGAATTCTCGGCGATGTGCCGCTCGGTTTCAGTCACGAGATGAGCAGCGAGGGAGGGAGATCCGAGGATGAGGTTAATGGCGTCGCCCATCCCCATTCCATGAGAAAGCTGAAGCGTGCACCGAGTGAGACGACTGAAGGCAGGCACCGGCGTCGTGATGAGAGGCCGCCGGTGTGCCAGTGCGAAAGCCGCAGCACCCGAGATTTCATTACGCATCAACGCGTAGTTCATGACAATCGCATCGGAGGCTGCCAGGTAACTAGTCACAACTTTATCAGGAAGGAACCCCTCGACGAACCGAACCCGTTGGGAGATGCCCAAATGCTCGGCCATCTGCCGACATTTCCTCATGTACTCAATGCTTTCCGGATTGTGCGGATGACCTCCCCCGGCAATCAGCAGTGCAGCATTGTGCCTGTTGAGAACTTGCGGAAATGCTTCGATAATCCCGTGAATCCCCTTGTGCGGCTCGACGAAACCAAATGATGACACAATCCTCAAATCGCCCGGAATGCCCTGTGTGGCCTTGGCCTCGGCAATGTCGGGCAGGACCAGGTCACTCGTGATTCCGTGAGGGACTACCCTTATTCGTTCGGGATTCGCCCCATGAGCTATGTACCGGATGGCACTCTGGTCGAGGTGAGTGAATGCCCGATGGGCAAGGTTGACCAGCGCGGCACAAAAGTCGAGATTCGCCTCGGAGGAGTGGAGCGTCAGGAAGATTCTGACTCCTCGATCCTTGCAAGCCGTGAGGAAGCCGATGAGATCGCTTCCGGCAAACAAGCCGTCCTGGAACTGCACATGGAGGTGGGTTATCCCCTCGCGCTCGACTACCTGGAGAGCCTTCCGGAAATCCCGGCTGTTGCGGCGCCAGCACCGGAACACGTTCTCCCCGTCCTGGGCCGTCAGTGATTGCCCTTCCTCGCCGAGTATCAGGATCGGCGTTGCCTGGAACCCTTCCTCATCCAGCACTCGACGCAGGATCGGAGTGATGAAGGCCGTGTGCGTAGAAATGCCGCAGCGTTGATTCCAGGTGGAGAGGAAAGCGATGGATCCGAGGTTGCTTTGAACAGCTTCGGTCGCGGGGATTTGAGCCGAGGGCCGCCGATTGGCTGATGCGGATCCGTTGCGCAGTCGTTCGACATCCGCGAGAAAGCCGATTGCAAGATCCCGCCACCGAAAGCGGTTCCTGGCGTGCTTGGCGCATGCGGCGCGCATCGCGCCGAGGCGCTCCCGATCACGGAGGATGTCGATGATCCCTGAAGCCCATGCTTCAGGTTGGTCGCTGTCGAGCACCAATCCCGTTTCACCCTCAATGATGCTCTCCGGAAGGCCGCCGGCCGCCGAGACCAGTACGGGGATCCCACACGCCTGCATCTCCACCGAAGTGAGGGGAAAGGGATCCTGCCACAATTCCTTGATGGTCGGCATGACACCGAGCGCGGAGTTGCTGAAAAGTCGAGCGAGTTGTTTTTGGGGAACAGCTCCGGTGAATACGATCCCCGGTATGGCCCGGCTGATGGCTTCTGTATCGAGATAAGCTTTTTCTCCCCACATACCCGGTGAACCACAGACGACCAACTTGGCACCCGGAATCGCGGCCCTGACAGCGGGAAAAGACTGGACCAGCAGGTGGACCCCCTTCTGGGGAACCAACGCCCCCGCGCAGACAATTCGGCGAGGGTCGTATCCATCCGCAGGCTGAAACACTGCTTCCGAAAAACCATTGTAGAGAAGGATGACCGGTCGCTCAATTCCCACTGCCCGCCCGGCCTCGATCTGGAATCGCGAAACGTGGATGACGGCATCCGCACAACGGTTGATCTCTGGAACTGAAGCCAAAAAGCTTATGGGAGGGTTCTGAATCCAGAGGGTACGGAAGGCGATATTGGGGTTCCCTGCAGAATGAGACAAAGCATTAACCGAATGCGCGATAAGAAGACCCACCCTTTCGGTAAGCGAGGCAAGTGCTGCACACAGCTCCTCGTAGTCCTGAAATCCGCGGTATTCTGCCCCCAGGTAATGCTCGACGGGCTTCTCGAAGAGCCCAAAGACGGATACTTCAATACCTTCGGCCGCCAGAGAGCTTGCGAGATAGATCGTCGCCATCTCGGCGCCACTGTTTACCCCGGCAGGAGAAAAACGGAAATCGGTATGGGCGATAATGACCCGGTTCAGACTTCGTTTCACGTCGACCACAGCTGCAATTCCTGCCGCTCGGTCCGAGGGGCGGGCCACATCTACGCAGTGTGACCGATTTCTTGATGGCGCCGATACGATCGGTAACGCACCTCTCCTCACGACCGTGTCCGAAGAGCTTTCTGTGAAGGGGTTGCCGCGACCCAGTGTGTTGAATGCCCATTCCCTGTCCCCGGGAGAGTAGAGTGACGGATGGAGGCTGACGATTTTGGCTTTGAGATAGCTGACCCTGGCATGATCCGTACAGATCGATTCCAGCATGGACGGAGCTCTATGCTTTCGGTAAAAGAAATATGGCCTTTCCAGGTAATGCCCATGCCAGCCTTTCTCAAGTCCTGAAATCCAGAACTCCCAATCCTCAAAGCCTTCCTTCATCTCGCTTTTCAACCCGCCCACTTCGTCGAACATCTGGCGACGAAAGAGAGTCGTACAGGCCATCTGGTTTTCCCTAAGAAGACGCTCGGCTGAAAAGGGGCCTCCGCCCCAGACATCGGTCCGTGCCCCGAAATGCTGTACGGCCGTGTAGACGAATCCCACGTGCTGTTTCTCAACGAGGATCTGCACTGTCCCTTTGAGGAATTCGGGATGGATCTTGTCATCTGCATCGAGGAACAGAATGAATTCCCCGGAGGAGGCCCGAACACCTGCATTTCTCGCGTCCACCAATCCGCCGTTCTTCTTGTCGACCAGCTTGATGCTTCGATCAGGATGACGGGCGATCAGATCACGTGCAACAGCAGGCGTATCATCCGGACTGCCGTCGTTGACGATGACACACTCCCAATGCGCATAAGTCTGAGAAATGACGCTCTGAACTGCTTCTCCGAGGTAATTCGCCTGGTTGAAGCAGGGAATGACGACGGAGACGAGGGGAGAAGGCAATTTCTGCGTCATCTTTCTGCACCTTTCATGCGCTGGAGGAACCGAGCATGTTGATTATTTCACGCGTGCTCGGAATGCAGAACACGCTGTAGCTTCGCTCTGAGCATTCCTTTGCGCCGCGGACATCACCGAGCTCCAACAGCCGTCTCGCAGCGAGCAGCCATGCGGAAGCCTCGGCCTTCACTGACGGTGACCTAGCCCAGTCGAACTGCGGCATGAGCACCTTCAGACCGTGTCTTTGAAGCATGGATCTTACAATGCGAGCATCATAGCTCGTATCGAATTTCACCGAGCCGGAAGACATGTTCGACTCATGCCAGCGCCATTTTACGACCCTGGCGCCTGCGTGCTTGAACCTACCCGTCGGAGCCAGTCGAACCCACCATTCATAATCGTGAGCCCGAGGATAAGATTTGTCGTAGCCGCCGATCCTCTCGTAACATTCCTTCCGTACAACAGTCCCGGGGTTGGGAATTGCGTTGCCAAAAAAGAGTTTCGCCAGCAGTTCAGCGTTTCGGCCATACCAATCCGGGTAGGCAAGTTCTTCCCGGGGCACGAGATCTTTGTCTGTCACAAGTAGGTCCCCATAAATTACATCGAGATCGGGATATGCCTTCAAAACATCTGAATAGCGTGCCAAAGCAAAAGGCATCAGGACATCGTCCGAGTCGAGCCAAACGAGAAACTCTCCAGTGGCTTCCCTCACACAGCGGTTTCGCGTATCCGGTGCGCCAGTATGTTCTTTAGGAATGTACCGGATCCTTGGACTCGCGTAGCTCCGCACCCTGGCTGGAGTATCATCGGTGGAACCATCATCCACCAGAACCACTTCGTAATGGGTATAGGTCTGGGACAAGGCACTCCTGAGCGCCTCTTCCAAGAACAATCCCCTGTTGAAGGAGGGAATCAGTATTGAGAAAAACGGAGGCTCTTTGGCTTTGGTCCGAATACTATGGCGGGATTTTTCAGATACTGAAACAGGTTTGACGCAGAAGTAGATATCTTCATGAGGTGAAATGCCATGGCGCTTCTGGTCAATTTCTGTGAGTTCCTGTGCATACGCATCCACCGTAACCGAAAACCCCACGTCTCGGAGCCTGTCTGAAAAATCGATGCCATACATTCGCACGTGCTCAGCCATTTCAAAAAGCCTTTCTCGCTCATGTGGAGGCAAATGTGCACCATCAAACGTCCTTTCAAGTGCCCTGTCGATAGGTACCTGCACAATGGTCCAACCTCCCGGCCTGAGAACTCTGAGGAGCTGCTTCATGGCCTTCCGATCATCCGGTACATGTTCCAGCACGTGAGAGCAGAGGATACAGTCGAATTCGTCATCAGGAAACTCAAGCGCAGTGATGTCCATGCGCCGCATTGCATGGGGCGAACTTAGGTCGATGCTCACATAGTCGATATTGGGCAGTCTTCGGAACTTCTCAGAGAGGATCTCCGTCGGAGCGATGTCGAGCACGCGAAGCTGGCTCTTGAAGAAATTGGTCCGAGCTTTGAGAAACAGCCAGAGCAGCCTATGACGCTCGAGTGAATGGCAGGAAGGGCATTTTGCATTAGGTCGTGGCACAACACCATAGGATTCAAAGCTCAGGAATCTCCCGCCGCATATGGGACATTCAGCTTGTTGAGTACTGGCTGAGGGCTGGATCAGGGGATGCGAACAGCACTGTAACACCTTGTGACTGCTCCCTTGGTCTACTCGATCAGGAGCTGTTAGCAAGGCCGCAAGCCTGTCATTCAACTTCTCAATGTCGAACTCCTCCTGGACGCGCATACGGGCATTCCGCGAAAACCTTGCTCGCAGCTCGGCATTTGAAATGAGTTCAGCAAGGTATTCTGCAATTCGGTCTTCATCACCCTCTTTTGATAGAAGGCCCGTCTTTCCGTGCTGCACCAGCTCGGGTATCCCCGCATGAAAAGTGCTTACCGCCGGAAGGCCCATTGCATGCGCTTCGATCAGTCCAACGGGCAGCCCCTCTGTGTCCCCATCTGATGCTGTAATGCTCGTCAGGACGAAAACGTCTGCGGCGGCCATCTCGGAGACAACGGCCTCCCTGGTGAGTCTGCCCAGAAACCTCACCCGATCCTCGATTTGAAGCTCGCTGACCAGTTCCCTCAGGCGGGGAAGAAGAGGACCGTCTCCGACAATTCGATACCGGATCTCCAGGTTTCTCGGCACTTTTGCTATGGCTTTGAGCGAGCATTCAATACCCTTTTTCTCTACGAGCCTCCCCACGGTGAGTATCACCACCGGGGATGATGCCGCCTTCCTGACTGCAGGATTGAAGTGGCTGAGATTGATTCCGTATCTGTGAACAAGGGTCTTGTGGGATGGACATCCGTGTCTGATCAGTGCCTGGCGCATGTACTCGCTCGGCACCGTAATGAGATCAGCTCTGGCAAACAGGAATTGATAGCAAGCCTCTCCACGCTCCCTAATATACTTCGTTGCATCATATCCGTGGAAAGAGACAACCACCCTCGTATCCAGGGAGGCAAAAAGGTCCTGGAGTGCGATGAAAGCAGGTCCAAAATGCACCTGAAAGGCTTTGACTTCCTGAAGCTGAGAGAGACTCAAACTATTCATGGAGCAGAAACGCTGCACCCACTCATCCGGCCGCATCGTGTTTTGCGCTGCTGGAAGTGAGAGATATCGTGTCTTCTTAAGAAGGTCGTATTTGACGACTTCAGTATGCGCAGTCCTTTCTTGGGTGTTGAACATCGCCCAGTTCTCTATCGTGAACCCCCTGTTCATAAGACCGGTGATTTGGTCCAGGATAAAGGTCTCACTCAGTTTCGGGAATCCTTCTTCGACGATGACCAGCCTTTTTTCGTCTCGACGTGGGATTGTAGATATGGGCGGATGAAGCTTCTGAACATCGCGCACTGATGGTTTGGCAGCGGTTCCCGATACTCCGATGATCATGGTATCCATCGAGAGGTCATCCGGCTTATTGTCCGTCTCGATCAACTGGCGATAGAATGGCAGGAACCTCTCCGCGAGCACCGTGCGTTCCGCATCGCTTCTGGGACTGCGCCGGATCCAAAGCCCAATCATCTGCGCCAGTGCCGCATCCCAACCACCGGTTGCCCTAAGGCTGATGTGATGGAAACCAGCTCTTTTGAGTAGCATTTCCAGTGCGAAGGGCGTAAAACGGTAATAGTCATCCGGTACGTCATGAAGATTCCAAAGGAAGGGTACCGTAAAGAATAAGAGGCCTCCTGGTCTCAGGACTCGAAGGATCTCTGACATGACGATCTCCGGCTCTGGAAGATGCTCGAACAGCTCGGTTGCGATTGCACAATCAACTGTCTCATCATCCAGAGGGATATTCCTGCCCTGCCAGGTGAGGTCAGGGCGAGGCCCTCTCTCTGCATAGCGTCCATTTTCAAGATCAAGACCCAGGTAATTCGAAACTCGGCTGGGGGGCGCCAGCAAGAGGGGCTTGTAGGGCATTTGCCCACACCCCACATCAAGAAGCGTACCGTGCAGCAACGGCAGTACCCCCTTCAAAGCGTCTAGAATCGCCGTTCGAATGATGTAGCTGTCCATTGTCTGGGGCGTTAGCTGTGGGCTCAGGAAATTCGTAGGCGAGTGGCTTGAGGAATCCAATTGGTCGCCAAGGGGGGGGGGCGTGGATACGAAATCGAGTTGGGCACCCATCCTTGAGTTGGCTCTGACTGACAGCTGAGGATGTTCGGTTGTGACATTCCAATCCGCGCATTTTCTGAGCACGGCATGCGCATAGTCGCCCGCATGCCAAACGTCCACCTCTTGGTAAAGCAATAGGGCCGTTCGCGTGTTCTCGGCCATTGTCATGATTTGGTTGATACCGATATCTTCATCAACCGGCTGAATCTGATCGGGATGGTGCTCTTGAAGCCATGCCAGGTGGCGTGGAGTCGGGAATGTCAAAATAATGCGACCGTCGGGGCTCAAAGCCGCCTGAAGCAATTCGTGAAGCCCTTGCCTGTCGTCAGGCTCGATGTGTTCATAAACATCCATCAATAGGATGAGTTCGAACATCCCCGTGACCATCCCCTTCGCAACCTTGCCATGGATGAATTTCAGCCTGGGCGACTTGAAAAGCCTTCGGGCAGTTTCTATCGACTTGCGACTGATGTCTAAGCCTGTGATTTCTGCATCCCGCCATCGTTGGCTCATGCGGTGACACACGGAACCTACGCCACAGCCAATTTCCAGTATGCGCGACGGTGATGGCGGCGCCCACTCTTCAACAGTCCTCCATGCTAGCTCGACACGTGCGTTGCCGTGTGTGTGATCCCGCAACTTTTGCTCAGTATGTTCATCATAGTAGGCTTGGACATGTTGGCTTGAGAGTCCCATCTTTACCCGCTGGTTCGTCTGGGCAGCAATCACTTCTGCAACCCATGAAAATAAAGGTGATTGAAAGACCTGCTGCACGCTGGTTTGACGCCCACATCCGGCATTTCTACCGCAACAGGTAGCCATCGGCAATAACGCCGCTGTCCAGCTTGGTTCGGTCGATTCAAAACCGCTTTCAGCCTGGACAGATACAAGACCCTGTGAAGTGGCAAGATGTGTTTGGAATACATAAAGCAATTAGCTTGCCAGCAAGCCATTGAGCTTTTCGTTTCAAGACAAACAACCGTAGAAGAGCGAACAACACTGGAGAGATCCCCCGAAGAAAAGGAGGCTGATCCGAATCTCTGGTGAGGGAATATCGATAGGGGACTGAGGAGGAGCGCTAACCGGCCTTTCATCCTGTAAATTTAGATGATAACTTCAAAGCGGAACTTGCGCCAGACCATTGCGATCATCGATCTCGCGCAAAGAAAAAGGGACCCGGCCTTGTGAGCCGACTCCCTGCGATTGGTGGGTAAACCAAGTGGTGGCGAGGCGGTGAATCGAACACCGGACACGAGGATTTTCAGTCCACTGCTCTACCGACTGAGCTACCTCGCCACAAGCAAGAGATGCTAACGGACAGACGGTTTGGTGTCAAGGATTTTGTGCCAAAAGGATTTAATAATTGGCATTCAATGGCTCGGAAGGAGAGGGAGTACCGGACTGTCCAGCCAACCGGAGCACCCCCTGAGGGATTTCCCACCCCGGCCATGCGGACTCCTTCGGGACGGGGTGGGAAGTGCTGCACACTGCGTTCATGCGACTGCTGGATGATCAGGGGAGGGGTTGTTCACGCCCCTCTGAGCTGCCTATGCTTCAGGTGCTTTGTCATCCAGTTCGAGCATCAGATTCTCAAGGTCGTTCTCGGAGAAGTCGAGCACCAGTCCATTGTCCTTGTTTTCAGCCACGGGTTCAGCTTTCCCGGCATCCAATAAGGTCTCTGCAGCCGATTCAAGCTCCAGGGAGATGTCCAGAGCCATCTCAGGAATGAGGGGCTCCATTTCAGAAACCGCTTCTTCCGTCACGGGAGCTTCCGGCGCGAAATCGAGGAGGGGCTCGTCAATCTGAAGGTCAGCCAGGTCTTCCGCCACCGCCATGGGCTCTTCCCGACCTTCGAGATCCTTTGCATCCAGCTCCAGGCTGAGAGCCTGCTCGAACTCCGGCCCGATCACCAATTCAAAATCATCGGTCTTTTCCTCTTCGCCGAGGGAAAGACTGAACCCCTCCGGAAGCTCGATATTCGGAAAGATATCGTGATCAGCCTGTGCACTCTGCTGATTTGAAACCGGCTGTACATTCTCTTCTATCTCGAACTCCAGGTCCCCGCCGAAGCTGAGGTCTCCGAATCCCGTCCCATCCGCCGTCGGCGCTCCCAAGCCCGTAGAACCTCCATTGGCCCCCGAAGGCTTGGTACTGATCATGGCACCAAGGAAAAACGGCATGGTGGGCTTAAAGTCCATCATGCCGAGGAGGCTGCGCGTCCCCTCCAGATTGACACCGCATTTTTTGCAGTCGGAAAGATAATCGAAGCTGACAAAACCACACTTATGACATTTCATATCGCATTCCCTTCTCAAGACACTTGGATCAACGGAGATCGCCCCATAAGAGCTGAGCACATACCATGACCGCCAATGCGGCCGTTTCAAACCGCATGATGCGGGGACCCAGATGGACGGAAAGAAAGCCTTGTCGCTCGAATCTTTTCACTTCCTCCTCCGTCCAGCCTCCCTCCGGACCTGTCGCTGCAACCACCTCGGAGCACACTGGGCGCTCCCCATAGATATCCATCAGACTTTTTTCCATTCGGCCTTCCAGGGCCAAAACCTTTAACGTTTCTTTTCCCGGCGTCGCCGAACGTCCCACCGTTTCGAGAAATCCGTCGAGATCCTTGTGAATGCGTATTTCCGGGAGGAAGGTTCTCCGGCATTGACACATGGCTTCCTGAGCAATTTTCAGGCACCGTTCCTGTCGCCTGCCGACTTCCTGAGCACCCAGCCGGTATTGGCTCCTGGCTGCAGGAAAGAAATCAAATCGGTTGACACCGATCTCTGTGCCCTGCCTGACGATGAGATCCATACGATCCGAGCGGGCAAGGGCCATTCCAATCGTCAAGTGTATGACAGACTCCGTATTCAGGGTGACTTCATCTATGAACTGAACGTCAACGGCACCCTTGGAGATACTCCGTATCCGACATCTCCAGCACCGTCCCAGTCCATCACGCAGCTCGACGGGCTCATCAACCCCAAGGCGCAGCACCCGAATCATGTGATGGGCAGCATCCCCCCGGATCGTCAAGGTCTCAACATCTTCCTTCAATCGTCCGACGTAAAAGCACTTTCTGCTCATGACCCGGTTTTCGTGTGCCCATGTTCGGCGGGCTTGTCAGGTGTTCAAGAGACCCAAGTACCAATGGATGAAGCCATCTCCCCAGAAGGTATACACCAATGCCCCCAGCGACAGGAAAGGGCCGAACGGAAGCATTGTCTTCATCCCCTCCCCTGAACGATGCATGGCAATCAGCCCCACGGTGGCCCCCACAACCGAAGCCGTGACCACGGTCAGAACGACCCCGGGCACCCCCAGGAAAGCTCCGATCATGCCCAGGAGCTTGATGTCGCCGCCGCCCAGTCCATCCTGGTGCCGCAGATACTGGTAGCCTATGGCGATGAGATAAAGGAATCCTCCGCCGATCACGACGCCCAGCACAGAGTCGATCCAGGTGAGCCGAATACTCAGGAACGAAGTGAGCAGACCCAGAGTCAGACCCGAAAGGGAAAGAACATTCGGGATGAGAAACGTGTCCAGATCAATGAATGCAATGGCCAGGAGCATGGCGACGAACACAAACTCGATGAGGAACTGCGGCTCCAAGCCATAACGGCGGAACAGGGCCAGCGCCAGGAGCCCTGCCATCGCTTCCACCATCGGGTACCGCGGTGAGATCGATGCACGGCAGTGTCGGCACCTTCCCCTCAGGACCAGGTAGCTCAGGAGCGGAATGTTATCGTAGAAGGCGATGGCTTCCCCGCACCGGGGACAATGGGAGCCCGGCAGGACCAGGGACTGTTTCCGGGGCAGCCGATGGATCAGCACATTGAGGAAGCTGCCGATACAGCAACCCAGCATGAAGACCATTATCTGTTGGAACATTGACACTGAGAGATCCATGCTCATCCAGTTCTCAGGTTGGCTGCGGCCTCAGGCTCCGGCTCTCCGCTCAGCTGAAAGCCGCATGCCGGATTGACACAAACCCATTTCGTCGGCCCCTTCTTGCTCTGCTTCTCCAGGAGCACGGGAGCACCACACGCCGGACAGGCTTTCTTGACCGGCTGTCCCCAAAGCACCGTCTTACAGTCCGGATAGCGATTGCATCCGTAAAATCGTCGCCCTCCACGCCCCACACGGGGCACCAGTTCCCCTTCACAGCCTTCTCTCGGGCAGGGCAGTCCGGACCCTGGAGACTTGGTGTTCTTGCACGCCGGATACCCACTACAGGCAAGGAATGTGCCATACTTGCCCTTCTTCTGAACCATGGGGCGCCCGCACTTCTCGCAGGTTTCGTCGCTGACCTGCTCGCCTATCAGATGAATCACCCCTTTTTCATCCCGCTCATAGTTCGAACTGAAGGAGCACTCAGGATATCCACTGCAGGACAAATAGGCTCCATTTCGGCTCATGCGGATGTGCAGAGCGCGATCACAGCTGGGGCAATGGATGTCCGTCGGAAATCCCCTGGTCTTCAGGTTGAGCATCCTGGCTTCAGCCGTTTGAACACTCCCTGCGAACGGCCTGTAGAAATCCTCCAGCAATTGAAGCGACGGAAGCTTGCCGTCTTCGATTTCATCGAGGCTCTTTTCCATCCGCGCCGTGAAGTCAAGATCCACGATGGAAGGGAAATTCTCCACCAGCAGTTCGTTGATGATCCAACCGAGCTCCGTCGGCTGGAGCCTCTGTTTGTCCAGGGTCACATAGTCCCGTTCAACGATGGTCGAAAGGATGGTTGCGTAGGTGCTCGGCCTTCCGATGCCCTTTTCCTCGAGCTCACGGATCAGGCTGGCCTCGGAGAAACGGGGAGGCGGCTGAGTGAAATGCTGCCTGGGGATCACCTCATTCAAAACCAGTGACTCGCCCCCCTGAAGCTCCGGCAGAGTCGTGGGAGCCGATTCTCCGTTTTCGTCCTCCTCCTGGCTTTCCACGTAAAGCGTCATAAACCCCTGGAACTCCGTGACAGAGCCGGTCGCTCGCAGTACAAAGTCGCCCGCAGAGATGTCCACCGTAGTCTGGGCAATCATGGCCGGGCTCATCTGGCTCGCCACGAATCGCTTCCATATGAGGGTGTAGAGCTTCAGCTGCTCGCCGCTGAGATACGGCGCCACCTGTTCCGGACTCCGCTGGACATCCGTAGGCCGGATCGCTTCGTGGGCATCCTGGGCCCCCTCCCTCCTCTTGTAGGTCGCGGGCTTGTCCGGAAGATACTCCTTCCCAAACTGCGCCTCGATGTACTCGCGAACTTCCTTTACGGCATCGGGCGAAAGCCTCGTGCTGTCTGTTCTCATGTAGGTGATGAGGCCGCTTGCGCCCTCGTCCCCCAGTTCGATGCCTTCATAGAGCCTCTGGGCCACACTCATGGTCTGTTTTGCGGAAAAACGGAGCTTCCTCGCGGCCTCCTGCTGCAGGGTGCTGGTGATGAAGGGCGGAGCAGGATTTTTGCGGCGGCGTTTTCGGTCGACCTTGTCGACCTTGAGCTCCTGGACTTTCAGGGATTCCACCAGGCCGCTCGCCTCAGCCTCCGATGAAACCTTGGGCGCCTTTCCACGAACGCGATGCAGCGTTGCCTTGAACTGAGCCGCAGGAATCAAGGCGGCATCAGGAAAGACCGTCGTCAGGAGAGCGTCAATGGTCCAGTATTCCTCGGACTCAAACCTGCGGATCTCCGCCTCACGATCGCAGACGATCCGAAGCGCCACGGACTGTACCCTGCCTGCGCTGAGCCCCCTTTTCACCTTCTGCCACAGAATCGGAGAGATCTGGTAGCCCACCAGGCGATCCAGAATGCGTCGCGCCTGCTGAGCATCATAAAGCGACTGATTCAGGCGGTTCGGGTGCTCCAAAGCCTCTCGGATAGCCTTTTGTGTGAGCTCATAGAAGAGAACACGATAGACCGGTTTGTTCCCGGACTGCACTTCCTCGGCGATATGCCAGGCAATGGCCTCGCCCTCCCGGTCCGGGTCAGGCCCCAGATAGATCACATCGGCCCGTTCTGCAGCGGCCCCCAATTCGGAGAGAATCTTCTTCTTGCCCCGAATCACCTGATAATCCGGTGCGAACTGGTGCTCGATATCTATACCCAGCTTGTTGTTGGGAAGATCCTTGACGTGCCCGACGGAGGCCAAGACCTGGAAGTCCTTCCCCAGGTACTTGCCCAGTGTCTTGGCCTTCGTGGGGGACTCAACGATCAACAATGATTTAGGCATTTCCAACCCTCTTTTCCTGACATGTTGCTCATGTATCAAGCACAAAATACTTCCCGACCAGTTGCCGGACAACCCCCCTCAGCTCAAGTCCAACCAAAAGAGCTGACAATCGGGACGCCGGCAGCGTCGTCATCCGGGAGATCTCGTCAATGTGGATCGGACTTGAGCCCAGAACCCGGACGATCCCCGTTTCCTCTGGAGAGAGCTCCGACGTCGATCCGACACCTGCAGGGGCTGTCGGGCATGCGGTGCGACGATCCGGGGCGGCGCGAAGGACGGGCCTGATCTCCTCCAGAATGTCCTCGGCGCTCTCCACCAGTTTGGCTCCCTGCTTGAGCAGGCCATGCGGCCCCACGCTGCGGAAGTGCCTGGCCATGCCGGGTACCGCGAACACCTCACGGCCCTGTTCGAGGGCGAAGCGCGCCGTGATGAGAGAACCGCTCCGGTGGGCTGCTTCGACAACGACCACCCCCAGAGACAATCCGCTGATAATCCGATTGCGCTGGGGGAAGTGCGCCGGAGCGGGAGGCGTTCCCAAGACGAATTCGCTCAGGAGAGCTCCTCTTTCAACAACCCTTTTCCTCAGATCGGCATGGGGTCTGGGATAGGGAACGTCAATGCCGCATCCCAGAACGGCGAGGGTACGCCCTCCACCACGGATGGCGCCTCTGTGTGCAGCCGCATCAATCCCCACTGCAAAACCGCTCACCACGGTCACCCCGCTGGAAGCCAAATCGGTGCACAACCGCTCCGTAAAACACATGCCGGCAGGCGACGCGGCACGAGACCCGACCACTGCGACGGCGACGAGATCCCGGGGCTCAAGCTCTCCCAGGCAGAACAGCACTGCGGGAGGATCCCGGATCTCCTTCAGGTTGGCCGGGTAAGCAGGATCCAGAATCGATACCAGCCTGATTCCCAGGTTTTGCAGCCTGTGCCACTCCTCCTCCGGTGACGCCGGGCGACTGCCCTTGCTCAAAACGTACCGAGCTTTGGACCGCAGCCCCGGTATACGCTCAAGGGTCCGCTCATCCGCATCGAGCACAGCAGTCGGAGAACCCAGGGCCTGAACCAGCCTCAGCAGCGATCGATTGCCCAGATCAGGGAATCGTTTCAGCGTGAGCCAGGCGATTGCATCTCGATCATTGATCATCGCCTCGGTATTCATATCTTCCGTACCTCTGATTGTCTCAAACAGCTCACACCGCCTCCCCGCCTTGCCCGAGAGTTGTCCTCATGCTAATTAGGAGCGGCCCACGAGAATGTCAATTCACTGCAGGAATCATGTGCTTTTTCCGTCTCCAGCAGGGACGATCGATCTAACTTATCGGCCGGAGGAAGAATGGCGTGAATGCTTATCAGACTCATCCGTCAGGGAGCAAGCCCGAACTGCTCGCCCCAGGGGGCAGCTACGAGAAAGCCCGCATAGCTTTTCTCTACGGCGCCGATGCAGTCTACACCGGCGGAAAGAACCTGAACCTCAGAGCACAGGCGAAGAATCTCGACGACGAGCAACTGGCAGCGCTGACCTTTTTGGCCCGGAACTCCGGGAAAAGGCTCTATATCACTTTGAACAGCCTCATGCGCTCAAAGGATCTGGGGCTTTTGAAGGCCACGCTGGAATACCTGGCGGAAATCGAAGTCAACGGCATCATTTTGTCCGACCCCGGCGCCCTCCTTCTGGCCAGGGAGACCGCCCCCGGCATCCCTGTTCATCTGAGTACTCAGGCCAGCACCACCAATCATCTGGCCGTCCGCTTCTGGGAAGAACAGGGGGTCCGGAGGATCAATCTGGCCAGAGAGCTCTCTTTCAGTGAAATTGATGCCATCCGCAGCCGCACCAGCCTTCAGCTCGAGGTCTTTGTTCACGGGGCGATGTGTGTCTCCTATTCCGGGCGTTGCCTGCTCAGCAGTGCAATGACCGGGCGAAGCGCCAATGCAGGGCATTGCGCTCAACCCTGTCGCTGGACGTACCGTCTTGTGGAAGAGAAGAGACCCGGCGAGTATTTTCCCATTGGAGAAGACGCTCAGGGCTCCTACGTTCTCAACTCCAGAGATCTCTGTCTCATCGAGGATCTCCCTCAGCTTCTGCAACTGGGTGTCGATGCCTTCAAAATCGAGGGACGCATGAAAGGTGCTCACTATGTCGCCGGCGTTGTGAGGGCCTATCGCCGCGCCATGGATTCCTGTTCTGTAATTGCGACATACGATCCTGCTCCTTCATGGTGGTCGGATCTGCTTGCGGTGAGCCACCGCCCTTACACGAAGGCGTTCATGTTTCCCGGCTGTTCTGCGCAACCACCCGACGTAGATCGCTCGACCTCGCGGCTTCAGACCCACACCCTTGCCGGCATCGTCAGAACCCTGCCTGAACTTCTTCGGGAGCCCATCCAGGATGCGTCACGGCATCCCGACCTCAATGCCGACTCGATCTGTCTCGAAGTGCGCAGCCCTCTCCACATCGGCAGCACGCTGCAATTTCTCCATCCCGATGGTCGAAACCTCGAGCACCTCCTGACGCGCATGGAAAGCATGACCGGTCAATCCGTCGATGTCGCCCACCCCAACACGTGGGTCAGAATCCCCGTTGCGTTTCCCACGTTTCCCCTGCAGGTTGTCCGTCTCTCCTCGTGTCTCTGATCGTGTGACTTCAACTGAGCCCCCCATCCCATTACCCCGCTCCCCAAACACCTCTCACCTGCAGGCTCTCAGACAAGAAGAGCCGGTGATGCATCCCGCCGCACCACCGGCTCTTCTTGTCTAATCTTTGAACCAAGCTCCATGAAGCTCCGATTGGAGCCTCACTGGAGCTCGATCTCCCTGCCTATCGCATTCGCCTAGATCCGAGCTGCGAAGAAACGGAACTTCACCTTGCCGTCCTCGGGGAGAGCCAACCGTTCCGTCCCAGGCCCTGCGGAAGTAACCGGCCACTGCAATCCGTCTATGCTGATTTGAGCGGGATCCACACCACTCAGCTCCGTCATCAGCTGGACAGCCTCGACAAAGGCCCCTCCAAGACTTTCCGCCTTGAGCTCGGGCTTGAGGAACCCGAGAACGCCATTGATGAGCTCGAAATCAGTGCTGGCCTCTCCCGGACTGTCCATGGCTTTCTCCAGCATCTGGACCCTTCGCTCACAGTTTGTGGCCGTTCCCTCCTTCTCAATGAAGCTCGAAGAGGGCAGGACGACATGAGCCAGCTTGCACGCCTCGTTCGCTACGCAATCCTGCACGACGAGAAACTCGAGTCGGCCAAGCGCAGCCATGACTTTTTCCTGGGGAATTCCCAACTCAAAAGGATCAACCCCGAGAAGGTAGAGAGCCTTCAGCTCCCCTTTCTCAATAGCGGCGAACATATCCGGCCAGCTCAACCCGGCCTTGTCAGCGGGATCGACGCCCCAGAGCTTTCCGACCACCTTGCGAGCGGCCGATGATGTGGCTGGCCGATAGCCGGTGAGGTACTTGGCCACGGCGCCAAAATCAGCGGCACCCTGAGCATTTCCAGCAGCACCCATCACGTTGACGCCACCTCCGATCACTCCGACTGAACCGAGCAGCAGCTGCAGCGCAGAGCACATCCGATAGAAACCCTCGCTGCGAGGCGAATTTCCATCGACGCCGTACACGAGACACGCCGGTTTCTGGCTCGCGTAGAGGCGCGCAGCTTCCCTGATCTCGTCTTCGCCAATCCCCGTCTTCTCGGCCACATCGGCCAGGTTGACTTTCTCGAGGCTTTTGGTGAGTTTCTGAAGATCCTGAGTATGCTGCTCAACGTACTCGTGATCGAAAAGCTCCTCCGCCACCACCACTTTCAAAAGCCCGAGAAGGAGATGATCCTCGGTTCCAGCGTTCAGCTTCAGGTGCATGTTGGCCGTTTTGGTCAACGGAACGGCATCCGGGTTACCAACGATCAAGATCCCATCATCCCGGCGGGCCTTCCGAGCCCGGAGTGCTGCTATGGCGTGCTTCTCCAGGGTGTTGGACCCGAGCACCAGGACAGAGCGCGCCTGGGCGATATCGTCCAGGGTGTTGGTCATTGCCCCCAAGCCCAGGCTGTTGGACAATCCATCGTAGATGGCCTGCTGCCAGGGACCGGCGACATTGTCGACGTTGTTTGTCAGCAGCGCACCCCTGGCCAGCTTCTGCGCCATGTAGTACTCTTCGTTGGTCAGCATCCCACCACACAGAACCCCGACAGCCGTACCACCGGAGGCGTCCCTGACCTTCTCGAGCCCGGCGGCTGCAGCCTTCAGAGCATCCTCAACACTCACCTCACCGTTGCCCTTGACACTCGCCCGGGTGAGGCGCTGCGGCGAATTGATAAAATCGAAATTGAATCGGCCCCTCTTGCAAAGTGCTCCACTGCTGGCAGGCGAATTGAAATCGCCCCTCACCCTGACAACCTTCCCGTCCTGGGTTTCGTAATCGGCCCGACAGCCGGATGAGCACTGAAGGCAAACGGTCGAAGTCTTCCGCAATTGCCATGACCGGACCTCTCCCCTGCCCCCGCGAAAACCGATGGCATCGACCGGACAGAAGTCGGCACAGTGGCCGCAGAACTCACAGCCGGCCTCTTCGAGAGGAAGATCGAAGGCCGTCGATATTCGCTGGTCAAATCCTCGCCCCACCTTGGTCCAAATGTCCGCCCCTTCAATGTCGTGGCAAGCCCGGATGCACCGACGGCAGAGTATGCATTTGTTCATGTCCAGGTGCAGGTAGGGATTCTTGTCGTAATCAACAGGATACTTGTGACGCGCTCCCTTGTAGGTTTCGCCCTTGATCCCGTAAAGATGGGCCATATCCTGCAGCTCACATTCACCCGTGGCGTAACAGGTCATGCAGTCGTTGGGGTGATCGGAAAGCAGAAGGTTCATGATGGTGCGCCGAGCATCCATCACCATTTCCGAGTCGGTTTCGATGATCATTCCATTTCGGCAGGGGAAGACGCACCCGGCCACAAGGGTTGACCAGCTGCCCCTCACGTCTTCCACGACACAAATTCTGCACGCCTCCTCCAGCGGCAGGTTCGGATGGTAGCAGAGTGTCGGAATGTAGACACCTGCCTGCTTCGCAGCTTGAAGAATCGTTGTGCCCTTCTCAACTTCCACTTCCTGCCCATTGATTTTAAGCGTGACTTTTGCCATAGCAGCTTATTCCTTATGAATATCTTTCGTAGCTTTCAGATCCTTCCGAGCCCCTGACTCACCCTCCAGCCTTTATTTCTTCTTCTTTTTGCCTTTAAGTCTTTCCCTGATCGCTCGCTTACGCTGTATCTCGACGAGATCTGCACAGACTCCCGCAGGGCATTCCTGGCGCTCGATGTGAGCCCTGAACTCGTCTTCGAAGTGAGTCACCGCACTCAAAACGGGACGGCTACTCGTCATGGCAAATTCGCATAGAGGAGTATCCAGCATGGCCTGACAAAGGGACCGGACCTGTTCAAGGTCCTCCATGGTACCCGCCCCAGAAACCATCCGCTCGATGCACTCATTCATCCGCTGCATCCCGATGCGGCACGGAACACACTTGCCGCACGATAATCCTGATTCGAAGTCCAGAAAATACTTCGCTACCTCCACCATACATACCTTGTCGTGGATCGCGGCAATCAGCCCTGTATCCTTTTCATATATGATGTCGTTGCGGTACGAACGGTCAGGACCGATAGAAAGGTAAGGAAACAGGATGTAGCCGTTCACTATGGTCTCCTCGACCACCTCCGCAACGCTCCCGGGCTTCACTCCAAGGTAGAAGAATTCCTTAGCCGGAAATCCAACATAAGGCCCCTTTTTGCACTTGCCGCCGCACCCGACCTTCCCCAGCCCAACTTCTACAGGGAGTTTTCTCTTTTCAAGCTCTTCCATGAAGGCTGCCCGCACTGCCTCGGCTCCGCAGTTGCACCCACTTTTCGATGAGCAGACCGTTATGCAAGGCACCGTAGATGCCGGCGCACAAAAACTCTCACGGACTGCGGCCTGCGCTCCGGCCTCACCGACAGCTGATGCTTGACCGCCTCTAGCGCCAAACGGAAACCAAGCCTTCTCTTTCCCCTGCGTTTTGCTCTTCAACAATTCTCCCAGCATGGCTTTTGTTCGCTTTCTCTTCGGTTGATACGCTGCCAGGTTTCAGTCAACTTCAGACCGGCGCGTAGATTCCCACTGCAAGCCAGAATCCCCGCGAACGTTTATCTCAGCTAAGGCAGGCTGCGCGCAGCTGCCTCCGTCAGTGCCACAAACTGGTCAGGGAAGATGCCCAGATAAACCATGCCCAGCACCAGGATGATGCACATCGCCCGCGTCGAGGTATCCACCGCAACACGCGGATACGGTCGCACCGGCTCGAGCAAATAAGCAGCCTTGATGACGATGAGATAGTAGTACAAGGATATGGTGGCATTGATCATGGCGATGATGGTCAAGACCAGGTAGCCCTTTTCCAGGGCGGCGGCAAAAACCAGAAACTTCCCGGTGAAACCGACCGTTGGCGGAATCCCGGCAAGGCCGAACAACCCGAGCATCAGCGTCATAGCTAGAAGCGGCGACCTCTTGTGGAGTCCGGCCAACTCCTTGATCTCGAGGTTGTGACCGTCATCGGCGATCTTCATAACAACCATGAAGCACGCATAACCCATCACCAGGTAGGCGATGGCGTAGTAAATTGCCGTGGCATAACCGCGCTCCGTCATGGCCAGGATACCGATCATCATGTAACCGGCATGCGCGATACTCGAGTAGGCCAGAAGCCTCTTGATGTCTTTCTGGATAATGGCGACAAGGTTACCGAACGTCATGGACAAAACGGAAAGGGCGTACAGTACGTTCACGAGAACCGGGCTTTCTCCCCCGGAAAACCCGACCAGCCGGATCACCAGGGCAGCCGCTGCCATCTTCGATGCAGTTCCAACGTAAGTCGTGACCTGGTTGGCCGCACCTTGATAGACATCCGGGGCCCATACGTGGAATGGGAAGAGGGCCTGTTTGAAAAAGAACCCCGAGAGAGCCAGAACCAGACCGACGATCGCTGCAGGCTCCGTGATCACTCCAGGCAAAATCTTGCTGATGCCAGCAATGTAGGTGGTGTGAGTGACACCGAAAAGATAGCTGATGCCGAAAAGCATGAAGGCCGACGCCGTCACGCCCACCATGAAGTACTTGATTCCCGTTTCCACATACCGGTCTTCCCCCCGCCGCATGGAAACCAGGAGATAGAGCGAGTACGAGGAAAGCTCGATGGAGACATAGATTGTCAGCAGTTCGACAGCACTGACCAGCATCATCATGCCGAGGGTGCAAACGGAGATCAGCATGTAAAATTCGGGGTGATGGCGCCCGTCAATGCCCTTCAGTTCCGAACAGCTGAAAATGACCCAGAACGTACCGATAGCGAGAAGAATCTTGAACAGCTGACTGTACAGATCTATGCGGTAGGCGTCAAAGAAGAGCATGCCCTGTTGCGTCGCACACAGCAGTGCTGCCGCCAGGCCCACCCCCGAGAGCACCAGGGCAAAAAGGTAGGTTCTCCCTTGGTCCACCTTCTTCTGGATGGCAAGCCAGAAGAAGACCAATGCCATCAATGCGTAGCACAACTCAGGAGCAAATAGGATCCATTCCTTCATCGTCGACTCTTCCCCTCATCAGGCCTACAATTTGCCCACAAATGGGATCACCGCGCTCTGGATCACGTCCAATATCACTCGCGGGAACATCCCGAAGAAAATGATCACACCGACCAGGATGATTCGAGGTGTCGCCAGGAACAGCGGGACGTCCGGAATGTGTTCCCAACGTTCGTTCTTCTCACCGTAAAACGTCTTCTGAACCACCCGCAGCATGAACAGCGCGCTTACTGCAAGGCCACTCACTGCAAGAATGCCTCTCACAGGGTAGGTCTGGACCGAAGAGACGAAGACCAGCAGCTCAGCCCAAAAGCTCGCCATGAAGGGAACACCGATTCCCGCAAAGGCGGCAATAATGAAGAACGCCGACGCAATGGGCATTGTCCTCGAGAGTCCCCCCAAATCAGGAATCATCTTGGTATGGGTGCGGTCGTAGATGTATCCAACGGCGGAGAACAGAAGAGCCGTCATGACGCCATGAGCAAACATCTGGAAAACGGCTCCGTTGATGCCGTTCACCGTCATGGTGGACAGCCCCAGTCCCACGATGCCCATGTGCGAAACGCTCGAGTAGCCGATCACATACTTCAAATCGGTTTGAGCCAGCCCGACAAAGGCTCCGTACACGATGCCGATGGTAGCCAGAAGCGCCATGAAGTCAGCCCAGTAGGCTAGCCCTTCGGGGCAGAGAGTCATCCCCAGCCGCAGGATTCCATAAGCACCCAGCTTCATCAGAACGCCGGCGTGGATCATACTCACCGCGGTGGGCGCCGCAACGTGGCCGACCGGCGACCATGTGTGGAACGGCCAAACACCCGCCAGGATGCCGAAACCGAGGTAGAGCATCACGAACGCGACCTTCTGGACCTCGGGCGAGAAACCGATGCGCTGCAGCTCAAAAATATCGAAAGTGTGCGCTCCACCATGGACCCAAAGGTAAATGATGCCGGGCAGAATCAGCGCGCTGCCCGCCAGAAGGTACAGGGTGAGCTTCATGCCGCCGTATTCCTTGCGTGTGCCTCCCCAGATGGCAATGAGCGGGTACATGGGGAACAGCGACACATCGTACCAGACAAAGATCCAGAACAGATCCATGGACATGAACACGCCGTAGACACCGGCCACCAGCAGGAACATGAAGGCGAAGAATTCCTTCACTCGCACCTCGAGATCCCACATGGTGAGGACGCCCGTGAAGAGAACCACGGCGGTGAGCAGAAGCATCGGAGCATTGATGCCGTCCAGAGCGTTGAACCAGTAGATCCCCAGACCCTTCACCCAGAGATACCGCTCGACAAACTGGAGCCCCCCCTTCTCGATGTCGTAGGCCTGATAGACCCAAATGCTCAGAGCAAGACCGACGCCAGCCCAAAACAGGCTCACCTGCTTCACAAGCTTGGGGCGGTCGTCTGGAATGAACATGATCGTCAGCAACCCGAGTATCGTCGACATCAGGATTGCCGAAAGGACCGGAAAACTAGCCATTTCCATCGCTGTCATAAGCAAGCCCGTCCACACTGGTAAGAGGTTCTGTAATCGAAGACTTTGCCCATTTTCTCACTCAATAGGTTACCGCGGGACACTACAGCCCCTCTAACTAAACAGGAAGAACAAGACCACCAGCCCAACCGCCGCAATCATGACCAGCAGATTCTGCTGAAGCATTCCGGACTGAAGGAAACTGAAGAACCGACCACTTCCAACGGTGAATGAGCAGATCCCATCGATGCCGCCATCGATGACTCTCCGATCATTGCGCGTGAAAATGTTCGTCAGCCCCGAATACACCACGGTGTCCAGCGCCTTCCTGAGGAAGTCATCCAGATACCAGCGACGCGCGAAAAGCTCTTCCACTGCAGGGAACTTCCTGAGAAACCCTTCCTGTTTGGAGCCCTTCTTGCCAAACTCCATGTACGCCCAGACAATACCACCTACCGCCATGCTGACAGCGGAGATGAGCAGCATGTAATGTCCGGCACCGTGTCCCTCACCGTGAACATCGGCCGCAGCACCGTGTGCTGCTGCGCCGAGAGCACCCGGCACCGTGCTCATCAGGAAATGTTCCAGCGACGATTGCGAAAACCCAAGCACGAGGGTGATACCGGCCAGAATCATCACCGGGACAGCCATGCACCAGAAGATATACCCGTGATGCTCACCCCCCTCATCACCGTGCCCATGGGAGGCGTGCCCGCCATGATGCTCCGGCTCGCCCTGCGGGAAGACCATGAAGAAGATGAGCCTGAAGGTGTAGTATGCCGTCATGAGAGCGCCGAGGAGCCCTGCTCCCAGCCAGAGCTTGTTCGGATGCTGAGCCAGGACGCCCAGGATCGCTTCCTTGCTGAAGAAGCCGGAGAACGGGAAAATGCCGGACAGGGCCAGGGCGCCGATGGTCATGCAAACCATCGGGATCGTCAGCGACCTGCCGCCGTGCTTTCCGATGACCCTGAAGTCGTTGGTGTGGTACTCGTGGATGAAGATTCCGGAGCAAAGGAAGAGCAGGGCCTTGAAGCCTGCATGGGTCGTGAGGTGGAAAACCCCGGCAAAGTATCCGCCGGCTGCGAGACCCATCACCATGAACCCCAGCTGACTGACGGTCGAATAAGCCCACACCTGCTTGAGATCATATGTGGCCATGGCCATTGTGGACGACAGAAGCATCGTGATGGTTCCGATGGCCAGCGCCATGGACATGGCTTCGGGCGACTGAGAGTAGAAGGGGAAAATGCGGCTGAACATGTACACGCCGGCTGCGACCATCGTGGCCGAATGAAGGAGAGCACTGACCGGCGTAGGACCCTCCATGGCGTCGGGCAACCAGGTCAGGAGGGGGAACTGCGCGCTTTTGCCCATAACGCCGCCAAAGATGAGGCATGCTGAAATCGTGATCAGGTACGGCGGCAGCCTGTGTGCCTGGGCAGCCTCGTTCATGCTGATGATGCCGAGGTTTCCAAAACCCAGCACCAGGATGATCAGGCCGAGGAAGAAAAAGATGTCTGCAGTGCGGGTCATCACGAAGGCCTTCTTGCCCGCCTGCGATGCACTATATTTTTCATAATAATAGCCGATCAGGAGGTAAGACGCCAGGCCGACCATCTCCCAGAAAATAAACAGCTGAAGCATGCTGGGAGCGATCACCATGCTCATCATCGCCCAGGCAAAGAGTGACTGGAAGGCGTAATACCTGCTGAAGCCGGGATCACCAGCCATGTAACCGAGCGAGTAAACCTGAACCAGGAAACTGATGGTTGCAACAATGCAGAGCATGACGAGGCTCAACGGATCGAGCAGGTAGCCAAAGGGAATGACGATGTCATCGGCAATCAGCCAGGGCGCCTGATACTGGACTGCAGCACCCGCACCCCACAGCTTCACCAGCAGGAAGACGGCGCAAATCCAGGAGACGGCAATGGCGCTTACCGAGATCGTGGCCGATACGCGCTGATTATGCCTCGTAAAGATCAGAATCACCGCCATGGAAAGGAGCGGCAGCCCAGAGCCCAGCGCAGCGGCAAGCAATACAGGATCTTTAAAGAATTCAGTCATATGCTTTTAACCCCTCAGTTGCTGAGCACGCTCAATGTTGATCGAACGCATCTTTCTGAACAGAGCCAAGATGATACTCAGTCCAATGGCCGCCTCCGCAGCAGCCAGCCCCATGACGAACAGCGTGAAGATTTGACCGACCGTAGGATCCGGGGTCAGAAATCGATTGAAAGCCATGAAGTTGATATTCGCCCCGTTCAGCATGAGCTCGACGGAAATGAGCATCCCGATGAGATTGCGACGCTGCAGAACCCCCAGCAACCCCAAACTGAACAGCAGTGCTGCAATGATGAGATAAACGCCCAGCGTATTCACGAGCTTAACCTCCGAGTGAATCCTGCCGTTACAATCGCCCCAATGATCGCCACCAGCAGCACCAGCGAGATCACCTCAAAAACCAGGTTGTATTTCGTCAGCATGACATGGCCCAATGCTTCGACGGACCAGTCACCGCTTCGCTCGGTGGCCACCACCCAACGGCTCTTGAGCCCAACCCCGACCAGTGCGACGAACACCAGGACACTCGCTCCTCCCGCCGCTGCGACCTTGGGCATGCGTCTCTCCGGCACCTCCAGGTGAAGCGGCCGCGACAGCATGATCGCGAAAACGATGGCGATGGTGATGGCCCCGACGTAGATCAGGAGCTGCATCAATCCAACAAACAGGCTCCCGAGGTACAGGTAAAGACCGGCCACTCCGGCCAAGGCCAGTGCGAGCCCCAGAACATTGTAAAGAATGTTCCGCGGGAAGACCGCAATGCACGCTCCCCCCAAGGTCAGGCCCACCACGATCCAGAAGGCCATTTGCGCAAATGATTCCGTACTCAGAAAGCTCATGAGATCCCCTCTTTTCCTCACCGTCGAGTCAGGACTGACTCTTCTCCCTGTTCAGCCGGGCTACCAAATCCAGCACACCATCCCAGCGGGATACCCCCTCCATCTGGAATTCCGTCGAGAACTTCAAGGTTTGGGTCGGGCAACATTCCACGCACAACCCGCACAGGCTGCATTTGGTGTAATCGATCACGTAATGCGTGGCGATTTTGGGACTCTTGGCGTGCTGCTTGATGCCCTGGACCTTGATCAGCTGGGACGGGCATGTTCTCTGGCATGTGCCGCAGGCGATGCAGCGATGGGTACCCGTTTCGGGAAATCGCTTGAACTCGATGTGTCCCCGATAAGCAGGCGACATTTTGAGCTGTTTGCGTGGATACTGGACGGTGACAACCGGCCGGAATAACCGGCGCACGGTCACTCGCATCCCTTCGACCAAACTCCAGCCACCTTCTACAATCTCTTTCCAGTATGCCATAAGACCTCTTTCAGTGCGCTCTGTCCAGCTCGAGTCGGCTGTAACCTGTGAACCCCTCTGTCCAGTCCCTATCTCACCGGCAGCATTCCCTGCCGATGCAGCTCAAAAAACGATTCCCGGCCCCTCAGACGAACTTGACCACCAGCGCCGTCAGCATCAGATTGGCCAGGCTCAGGGGAATCATCACCTTCCAAGAAAAATTCATCAGCTGGTCAAACCGAAGGCGCGGAAAGGTCCACCTCACCCACATGATGACGAAGATCAAAATATAGGTCTTCACCAGAAACCAAACGATGCCGGGAATATTCAGATCAAACCCGAACGGCCCGTTCCAGCCGCCAAAGAAGAGGCTGGTGGCAACGGCACACACGATGAACATGTTCGTGTATTCGGCCAGGAAGAAGAGGCCGAACCTCATCCCGCTGTACTCGGTGTGGAACCCCGCAACCAGCTCGGACTCGGCCTCGGGAATGTCGAAAGGGGCCCGGTTGGTCTCGGCAGTGGCACATATGAGATAAATGATGCCGGCAACGGGCTGCAGAAAGATGAACCAGAATCGATTTTGCGCCTCGACGATTTGCGAGAACTGCAGCGAGTTCACCATCAAGACGACACTCATCACCGCCAGGAGCAGCGGGATCTCGTAGGCAACGTTCTGGGCGACAGATCGCACAGCGCCCAGAAGCGCATATTTGTTGTTGGACGCCCAGCCACCCGCGAGAATGGCGAGGACCGAAAACGTGGAAAATGCAAAAATCAGCAGCACCCCGACATTCATATCCCTGATGATCAGCTCGGGACTGAAAGGAAGAACCAGAAATCCGACCAGCACCGGCATGAAAACCAGTATCGGGGCGATGGGAAACAGCTTCTTGTCGCTCGTTGCCGGGCTGATGAGCTCTTTCCCCACCAGCTTGATGCCGTCCACGATAGTCTGCAAAATTCCGAACGGACCCACTTCCTTGGGACCCGGCCTCAGCTGAATGTGCCCGGCGACCTTGCGCTCCAGCCAAACCAGAAAAAGGGCGTTGAGCTGAGAGAAGGCCAGCACGATCACCAGGCCTACAATCAGTCTAAGCCAATCAGAACCATCCGTGTTGCCCATAATCCTGTTCTCCTTCGAGTCTTGAAACGAAACCCCGCCCTGTTTCCCGGCCGCCCTTCACACCAACCGCTAACGATCGATCTCCGGGATGACCACATCGATGCTTCCCAGAATCGAGATGGCGTCGGCCACCATGGTCCCGCGCAGGACTTCGGTCAAGACATGCAGGTTCCCGAAGCTCGGAACTCGAATATGACAACGGTAAGGAAAAGGAGTCCCGTCGCTGACCAGATAGTAGCCTGTCTGACCCCGTGCACTTTCAAACCCGAAGTAGATCTCACCCTTGGGCGGCTTCACCTTGAAGGCAGCCGCTTCATTCCAGAAAGGCCCGCCCGGCATTTTATCCAGTGCCTGCTCGATGATCCGGCAGCTCTGCTCCATCTCTTCGAGCCGAACGCGGTAACGGTCCAGAGCGTCTCCGTTCGTGCCGATGGGAATCTCGAAATCGAACCGATCGTATATCTCATACGGCTCGATCTTGCGCATGTCATACGGAATACCGCACGCGCGCAGATTCGGCCCCGTCACGCCGAACTGCCTGGCCTGGTCCAAGGTGATCACGCCTACCCCGCGAGTGCGGTGAATGAAGATCACGTTCTTGGTCACCAGGTTATCGTAGTCGGGAAAGCGGCTGCGCAGGCGCTTCACGAACGATCGGGTCATGTCCAGGAACTGGGCGTCCGCATCCCGGCAGACGCCGCCGAAGCGACAGTAGGAATAGGTCAGCCTCGATCCGCTGACCCGATCCAGGATATCCAGGATGTTCTCGCGATCATCGAAGGCGTACAGGAAGGGAGTGAAACCGCCCAGGTCCATGACGTAGGTCCCGAACCAGAGGAGGTGGCTCGAAATGCGGTTCAGCTCGGCACACACCGTGCGGATATACTGGGCACGCTCGGGAACCTCAATGCCGGCGAACTTTTCCACGGCCAGCACAAACCCGTGATTATAGAGCAGCCCCGAGAGGTAATCCATCCGGCTGGCATTGGGGAGAAACTGCTTGTAGGTGCGGTTTTCCCCCATCTTTTCATGACCGCGATGTCCATAGCCAATCACCGGATCCGCCTTGACGATGAATTCACCGTCGAGGTCGAGGAGCACTCTCAGAACCCCGTGCGTGCTGGGATGCTGAGGACCCAGGTTCAGCGTGTACACACGTTCGACAATTGGTTCTCTGAATTGATCAGCCATAGATCTCATCTCTTGTCCGGTAGGCGTGAACTTTACCAAAGTCCTTCTTCAGCGGATGGTAGTCGGCATCCTCAGGCAACAGAAGGTTCCGCGGATCGGGGTGTCCATCGAACTGGATTCCATAGAATTCACGGACTTCACGCTCGAGCCAGTCGGCAGCCGTGAAGACCCCACTGGCCGTGGGAAGACTGGCGCCATGATCCACCAGAACCCGCAAGGACATCCTCGACAAGGGTTCGAAGCAGTTCAGGTGGTACACAAGCTCCTGCGTGTCCTGAAAATCCAGGGCAGTCATCGTCTCCAGATAGAACCCGGCTTGATTGAAAGCACCCAGCACTTCCACAAGCTTGGCTGCAGGCGCCGTAGCCGCACTGACGACCCCCGCACCGTATTTGTCGTCCACGCACACTGCGCCGTCGCCCAGCATGGAGCGGAGCTTCTCGATCATCACGTCCCTGTTCGCCATGGCTAGCTCTTCCCTCCCTTGCGATGGAATCGCCGCAGGATGTTTCGATCCTCACCCTTGGTGATCTTGTCCTCCAGCGCCAGGAAGCCCTGAATGAGTCCTTCGGGGCGTGGCGGGCATCCCGGAACGTAAATATCGACCGGGACAAGCAGATCGGCGCCGGGGACAATGGCGTACTGTCCGTCGTATTCGAAAGGCCCACCCGAAATGGCGCAGTTCCCCATGGCGATGCACCACTTGGGATTCGGCATCTGATCCCAGAGCATCTGGATGGCGGGACCCATCTTCTTGGAAATGGTGCCCGCAACGATCATGAGGTCCGACTGCCTCGGCGACGGACGAAAGACTCCGGCTCCGAAACGGTCCAGGTCAAAGCGCGCCGCCCCGGCGGCCATCATCTCGATGGCGCAGCACGCGAGCCCAAATGTCATCGGCCATAGGGAGTTGGCCCGAGCCAGGTTCAGAACGTCATCCAAGAGGGCGAATCTGATGACCGGCTCACCCGGTTCTATCTTTTGGTTTCCCACTCAAATACTCCTTTGCACCAGGCATAGACGATGGCCAGAGACAAAATGCCCACAAAGATCGTGACCTCCACCAGATCCCGCAGAGCGTACTTGCCGTAGGCGAGGGCCACGGGGAAGAGGTAGAGCACGTCGACGTCGAAGGCGAGAAAGATCAGTGCGTAGATGTAGTAGGCAACCGTAAACTGGATCCACGCGCTGCCGATGGTCTGCATACCGCTTTCGTACGTTTCCTCCCGCTTAGCCCCTGCACTCCGCTTCACGATCAGCGACGAAACGATGATCGGAACAACGGCAAAGACCACTCCCACGAGAAGGAAGAATGCAATTGCCAGAAAATCGGTCATTAGCTCTTTGGGAAGCATGCCCCTCTCCACTCGCTATTCGATGAAAATGGCGCCAAACTTACAGCTCTCGATGCAGATACCGCATCGCACGCAAAGCTCGTCATCGATGCAGTGACACTCTCTCTTCTCCCCGATGATGGCGCTCTCCGGACACTTCCTGCGACACACCCCGCACCCCGTACATTTTTCCGTGTCAATCTCGTAGCGAATGAGCGGCTTGCAGACCTTGGCCGGACAGCACTTGTCGTTGACATGAGCTTCATACTCATGCCGAAAATATTTCAGTGTGCTGAGAACCGGATTCGGCGCGCTCTTGCCGAGGCCGCAAAGGGCCGCTTCCTGCATGGTGCTGCCCAAACGCTCCAGCTCGTCGATGTCGCTCGGCACCGCAAGTCCGGAACACATCCGGTCCACAATCTCGTACATCCGCTTCACGCCCACACGGCATGGGACGCACTTCCCGCAAGACTCCTGAACCAGAAAGGTCAGAAAGTAGCGGGCCACATCCACCATGCACGTGTCTTCGTCGAGAATGATCATTCCTCCGGAGCCCATCATGGAGCCGGCCTGCTTGAGCTTCTCGAAGTCCACCGCAAGGTCGATGAGAGACTCGGGAACGCACCCCCCCGAAGGACCACCCGTTTGAACGGCCTTGAACGCTTTGCCACCAGGAATCCCGCCACCGATGTCGTACACAATCTTCCTGAGCGGCGTACCCATCGCCACTTCAACCAGCCCCGGGTTGTTGATCTTTCCGACCACGGAGAAGATCTTGGTCCCCTTGCTCCGTTCGGTGCCGATGGACGCGAACCACTTGCCGCCGTTGTTGATGATCTGAGGGACGCTTGCCCAGGTCTCCACGTTGTTGAGGTTGCTGGGACGGTGCCACAACCCTTTTTCGACGGTATGGATGTGCTTGCCCCGGGGTTCTCCGATCTTGCCTTCGAGCGAAGCCATCAAGGCTGTGGATTCACCGCAGACGAACGCCCCTGCGCCGCGGGTGATGAAAATATCGACCCCGAAGGGAGTACCCAGGATATTCTCTCCCAGAAGACCGTAGCTCCTGGCCTGCTCCAGAGCGCGCAGGCCGTTTTTCACTGCAACAGGGTATTCGTAGCGGCAGTAGATGTACCCCTCTTTAGCGCCAATGGCGTAAGCGCCGATGATCATTCCCTCGATCACCTGGTGAGGGTTGCCTTCCAGGAGGGCTCGATCCATGTAGGCCCCAGGGTCCCCCTCGTCGGCGTTGCACATCACATATTTGATGTCCCCATGCGCCTTGCTGCACGATTCCCATTTGACGCCCGCCGGAAAACCTCCACCCCCACGACCGCGCAATCCCGAAAGCTTGACCTCCTCGATCACCTCCACAGGCTTCATCCCCTCCAGCACCTTTGCCAGCGCGGAGTAGCCGCCGCGAGAGATGTAGTCATCGATTTCGGTGGACCAGTTGAGCCCGGTGTCGTTGAAGATGATTCGCTCCTGGCCTGCGTAAAAAGGAATATCTTTCTCGCGAATGATCTTTTCGCCCGTCCCGGGAAAGACATAGAGAAGATCATCCACCAGCTCATCGCCGAGCACTGTCTTCTCAAAGATTTCCGGAACCCTGGAATCGTTCACACGCTCGTAGAATATGTTTGCAGGCTCGATCACGACAATGGGCCCACGGGCGCAGAAGCCATGGCATCCGGTATCCACGACCTGATATTCCTGGCTCACCCCTCTTTCGTCCAGCAGCTTCTGAAAAGCCTCCCTGAGATGCGCTCCACCGCCGGAATGGCACCCCGGACCTCCACATATCCTGATTCGCTTTCTTATCGATTTTCTCTTCTCGTTGATCTGCTCACGCAGGACTTCCAGATCCCGAACACTGTTGAGCCGCATGATGATCTCTCCGTTAGGCCTCTTCTTTCAACGCTTTAACCACGCTCGATACTTTGCTGGGCGTCATTTCGGAATAGGTTGTCTCACCCACCACCACGACGGGCGCTGCAGCACAGGCCCCAACGCAGTTGACCGTTTCCAGGGTGAACATCAAGTCCTCGGAGGTTTCACCGGGATTGAGGTTCAGTTCGGTCTGGAGCCTCTCGACGATTTTCGGACCTCCTTTGACATGGCAGGCGGTTCCGGTGCAAACGTGCATCACAAAGCGTCCTCGGGGCGTGAGACTGAAGACCTTGAAGAAGTTGGCCACCCCGTAAATCTGGCTGATGGGCATTTTCAGCCGTTCGGATACTCGCTGCATGCTTTCTCTGGGCAGGTAATGATAGCGATGATTAATATCCAGCATGATCTGAAGGAGGGATGCTGGCGTTGGCCCCCACTGATTGATGATCGCATCAACGTCTTCGATGTTGTACTCCATTCAGCTCCTCCATCCATGCCTATTGGAAGCGATGCACAAGACGATGGATTCCGTAAGGGGAAAGTCTATTTTGGCGGGTTCTCTTTTCGCACAATGCCCCCGGCCGGTCAAGTGAAAACTTGCGCATAATGACCGGCGTTCAAGGATCAGCCCTGTTCACGTACACCGAAAATGTGGTGCCTTTCCCAAGTTCGCTCTTCACTTCGACCTTGCCTCCATGGGCCCTCACAATCTTCTCAACGATAGCCAGACCCAGTCCGGTTCCCTCCTGCCTGCGCACTTCCTTGTCCTTGCTGCGAAAGAACTGCTCGAACACAAAGGGAATCTCTTTCTCTGCGATGCCAAACCCCGAATCCTCCACCTCCACCACCACCCAGCCTTCCCGCTCCGCAGCCCTTATGCGGAGGTATCCCCCGGGTCGATTGTACTTGATGGCATTGGAGATGAGGTTGCTCAGCACTTCCCGGAAAGTGCCGGGATCGACTTGCACATTGGGCAGTCCGGGCGGGAGCTCCTTCGTGACGGACAAACCTTTCTGCTGCGCAGCAAAGTCCAAGCCGGCCATCGCTGCATCGATGCAAGAGGCGAGAGGCACGGATTGAAGCCGGTGCAGGATCTCCCCGGCCTGAATCCGGCTCATGTCGAGCCAGTCATTGATGAGCTGCAGCAGACCTTCGAGCCTCTCACGGGCTCGTTCCAGCATCTCCCGCTGCATCTCGGTCAGCTCCCCGCCGATGTCACCCAACAGTACCTCGAGATATTGAAAAATCGCCCCCAATGGAGACCTCAGCTGGTGGCTGACCATGGTGATGAAATTCCTTTCCATGGCCGCTTTCTCTTCGCGGAGGGCTCGAGATTCCTGATCGAGGCGTCGCTTTTCCAGACCCCGCCGTACGACGATGAGCAGCTCATCCGGGGTGAAAGGCTTTGGAAGGTAGTCGTAGGCACCCTCCTTCATCACCGCCACGGCGCTCTCTATGGTGGCATACCCGGTAATGATGATGGTGACGATATTGGGGTCGTAGGTCCTGACCCGACGGGCGACTTCCACGCCGTCCATCTCCGGCATCTTGAGATCCACGAGGACCAGATCAGGGGGCTCCCGCATCATCATTTCCAGGCCCTCACGGCCACTGGAAGCCATGGCGACCTGGATGCCTTCGCGCTTCAGTACACGCTGACAGGAAATCCGACCGATTTCCTCATCATCGATGACAAGCACCTTCGGAGGAACCACCTTCACCCCTGACAATGAACCGACCGCGCCCTGTGGGGGCAAAGGCCGTCCACGCAATCTTCAACCACTGGATTCAATGGAAGCCGGCTATTTGGCCCGGCTGACGAGGATAGCGACTTTCTCCAGAAGCTCCTTGGGCTTGAGCGGCTTATCCATATATTCATCCGGCTCCGGGATATCTCCCATATCTTCCTCATAGCCGAAAGAAAAGCGCGATCCCGTGTCGGCCCTGACGCTGGAAACCATCAAAATGGGCGTGCCTTTGAGCTCTTCGAAATCCGGGGAGGTCCGGAGCGTCCCCAGGAAGCTGAACCCCTCGAAGAGGCTCTCCATCATGATGTCCAGCATGACCAGATCGGGCTTCGCCTCCTGGAGCACCTTGAGACCCTCTTTGCCATCGCTCGCGGTCAGAATTTCGTAGCCATCCGTCATGAGGATCATTTTGGTCGTTTTGATGAAGTCCGGATCGTCGTCTACAATAAGGATCTTACCCTTGGCGGCCATGCACATACCTCCGGGGACGTGGGGAGAAAAAGTTCACAAACCAACGCGCAAACTGACGTTTGGGCAATTTTTACTAGCGGAATCGTCCTTGCCTGTCAACTGGAAATCTAGTAACCTAATTCACAAGCTCAGGGTCGCCTCCCCGTTCAAGCCCAAAGGAAAACGGCAGGCGTATCCTCAGTCCTCTACCGCTCCCGGTCGCGGGGGAATCTTCGGAAGCTCCCCGGAATCGTTGTGCGTTCAACTCCAAGCTGACGGAGAGGGCTTTATGTGGTTCAAACAGCTCAGCTGGTACAAACGCATTGGCGTCAAGATCAGCGTTCTCACGAGCGTCCTCGCCATCGGCTTTCTCAGCGTGCACACGTTTTTTTCGATCCAGTACTACCGCGAAGAACTCATCGAGGAGGTGATACGCAGCGTGAGCCTCCTCAGCGACACCATCAAGGCGAGCTCGCGGGCGGACATGCTGCTCTACGCGCCGGACCGCCTTCATCAGATGGTGGACGGCATCGGCAAGCAGCCCTCCATCGAGAAAATGCGCATCTTCAACTATGTGGGCGAGATCATCTACTCTTCCGACAGATCCGAGATGGGTCTCCTGGTGGATAAGCAGGCCGAGCAGTGCTATGCGTGCCATTCCGCCCAAAAGCCTCTGGAACGTCTGAGCACCCCCGAACGGACGCGCATCTTCACTGCCCCATCCGGCAACCGCATGCTCGGCATGATCAACCCCATCTACAATGAGCCCGACTGCTATACTGCCAGCTGTCATGTCCACCCGGCCGACCAGAAGGTCCTGGGGGTGATGGATATCGATGTCTCACTGGAGCCCATCGACGACCGCATACACGAAGCAGAGGCAAAGCTGCTCTCCATCGGTTTGGCTTCCGCCGTCGCACTGGCCGCCATCATCATGTTCCTGATCAACTGGTTTCTGAATAAGCCGCTCAAAGTTCTCATCGAAGGCACTCGCCGGGTGGCCAACGACGACCTGGATGTCCAGATCCCCATCCGCAGCGACGATGAGCTGGCCATCTTCGCCCGTTCCTTCAACCAGATGACCCAGGATCTCAAGCGCGCCAAGGAATCACTCACCCAGTGGGGCTGCCGGCTCGAGCAAATGGTCTGCGAGCGAACCAAGGACCTTCAGGAAACCCAACAGCAGCTGATTCGCAGCGAGAAGCTCGCATCCCTCGGCAAGCTCTCGGCCGGTGTCGCACACGAAATCAACAATCCGCTGACGGGAATCCTCAATTTGAGCCAGCTCCTGATGGATGAGTTCCCCGAGGAGAGCGATGCTCATCAGGACTTGAAACTGATCGTGAGGGAGACCATCCGTTGCCGGAGCATAGTCCGGGGGCTTCTGGACTTCGCGCGTCAGACGGCACCCGAAAAGGCATCTATTGAGATCAACAGGGTCATCCAGGAGATCCTGCAGATCGTCACCACCCAGGAGTCATTCCAGAACATACGGATTGAAACCCAGTATGACCCGGAGATTCCCAACATCATGGCGGACCTCGATCAACTGAAACAGGTCTTTTTCAATGTGATCGTCAATGCGTCAGAAGCCATGGGCGGCAACGGAAAGCTCAAGATCTTGACCCGGTGGGAACGGGATCGATCCCAAATAGCCGTACACTGCATCGACAACGGTCCGGGCATTTCCGAAAAGAATCTGAATCGGCTCTTCGACCCATTCTTCACGACCAAGGAAATGGGGACCGGCCTCGGCTTGGCCATATCTTACGGAATCATCAAGGCACATCGGGGGAATATCGAGGTCCGGAGCAAGCTGGGTGAGGGGTGCGAGATGATCATCACACTGCCGGTTGAGTCTCCGGAGGTTTTGGAGACCTCATAACCGATGCAGGCGCTCGTGTGATCTTTGCAGTCAACCTAAAACACGAAGAACAGGTCCTCCTCCATTTCCACGAGCAGGCGCTTGAGCATGAGCACGATATCCCTGGTTTCGCCAACCCGGGTGATGTAATACCTTTCGAGGGTGCACTTGACTTCGAACCCCAACTGGCGGAACGCCCTGACCGCCAATTGGTTTTCCATGGGAACTTCGGCCTTGAGGAAATGAAGCCCCAGGCGATTGGCGACTTCAATGAGCTCTTTGATCAGTGCCGAGCCCAGACCAAGCTGGCGGTAGGCTTTCCCAACGACAATCCTGATCTCAGCGATATGGCGGTAGACTCCCTCCAGAAAATGAAGCGATGCCACGGCGATGACCCGCTGGGCTTTCTCATCCATGGCCAGCAAAGGGAAGACTTTTCGGTAGTCCAGGTTCTGAATCCAGCGGTCCACGATCTCGGGGTTTCGGATGTCATGCCGCAGGCTCGCCGCCTCTTTCTCGGGGATGCTGAAGAAGAATTCCCTCAAGAGCTCGCCGTCTGAAGGACTGAGAGGCTTGAAATGCACCATTTCACCATTGACAAGGACACTAGACCTGGGTTCGTAAGCTTCAACCCCTTGATCCGTTTTCATGGGCAGCACCTCAATTCACCAGTAGATGGATCCAACGAACGATCCTGCAGCAGGGATGTTTAACCCGAAACGGGAGTGTCACCTCATCTATCGGTTGCCTGTAGACAGAACGGTGAATCTCCAATCAACGCAAGTCCTTGATATTCTGGCCAGTTGCTCCAGGTTTCGAATTGTACAGGTTTGTTGACCCAAACACAAGGTACTTGGCTCTGTGAGCCGATCTGGGACCGAAAAAGACCTGCGGCATATTTCATCAAGGAGACCCAAGATGTTTGAAGGAAAAACCATTGGCTTCATTGGAGGTGGAAACATGGGCGAGGCCTTGATTCGTGGGCTCATCACCGCCTCGGTCCTCCGTCCCGACCAGATCTGCGTGTATGACGTTTTGGCCCCCCGCCTTGATCATCTGGCGACCAGCTATTCCATTCGCGCGACCTCGAGTATTCCCGAAATCGCGGACCAGTGCCAGATCCTCATCCTGGCCGTAAAGCCGCAAGTAATGCCGAAGGTCCTTGGGGAGCTCCGGCCACACCTGGGCCACCGCCCTCTGATCATTTCCATTGCCGCCGGGGTCAGCCTGGAAACCCTCTGCCTTCCTTTGCCTCCTGATATGCCTGTTGTCCGCGTGATGCCCAACACGCCCGCTCTGGTGCTCCAGGGCGCATCGGCCCTCTCCCGGGGCCCCGCCGTGACATCCGAACAGATGGACGAGGCTATGACGCTGTTCAGGGCAGTGGGCAGTGCCCTTGAGGTGGAGGAGAAGTGGATGGATGCCGTCACGGGGTTGAGTGGGAGTGGTCCGGCCTACTTTCTGCTCCTCATCGAGGGCATGATTGACGCCGGCGTGCTGATGGGATTGCCTCGCCCCATCGCCCGGGAGCTGGTGGTCCAGACTGCCCTGGGCAGCGCCAGGATGGTCCTTGAAACCGGAAGACATCCTGCAGAGCTCAAGGATATGATCACGTCTCCCGGAGGGACGACCATCCGTGGACTCGGGGTTTTGGAGGAGGCCGGAGTGCGCGGCAGCTTGATGCGGGCAGTCGAGGCAGCGACACTGAGATCGCAGGAACTGGGGAAGGGCTGATCAGATGAAGTGTTGGAATCTTCTGGAAATTCGGCGTCCAGGAATCACGATCAGCCGATATGAATGATTTCCCCGGAAGGCCCCCATTGCTGAGTCTTCCTGCCGCCCAGTGTATCGTAGCATTCAACCAGGTCCCCGATCTGGGCCTGGTTGAAATCCTCCAGTTTGACACCCACCTGCTGGCCGGGTCTGGCTTCCTTCACTTCATCTTTTTCGATGTGCATGGAAGCAATCTTCCCGGAATAGATGGGCCCCATGGCCGAAATGACTCGGAAGTTACACCCGAGGGAGATGACCCCGTCCGTCACCTGGCAGCCGAGGATGCTGCCTTTGTGCGAGCTCTTGAAGAGAGCGATAACCTTCCCCTTCCCCGAAATCTTCTCTTCGGGCGCCGAAGGCGCAAAGCTCTCCGCCATTCTTTTGATGTCGTCCACCAGCCTGTAAATGACGTCGTAAAGGCGTACTTCGACCCCATGATCTTTGACCCACTGATCCAGTTTGGGCATCACCCCCACGTTGAACCCAAGGACAAGATGACTTCCCGTCAGTGCCATGACCAGGTCCGACTTGCTGACCGCGCCGACGCCCGAGTGGATGATCTGGATGGCGACATTTGGGACCGTGAGCTTGCCGAGAATGGATTCCACCGCTTCGACGCTGCCGTTGGAATCACCTTTCAAGACAATCTCGAACTTTCTGTCGGCCGCCCCCATCCTGTCTTTCAATGCATCCAGAATATTTTTGGACCTCTCCATCAGCCGTTGATGGGATTTGTGTGATTCTTTTGCATGAGCCATATTTTCCGCCTCCCATGATGAGAATCCTGGATAACCTGTTTCTGGTTGAAACCATTTTATAATATTAATACATTTCCTCAGAGAATCGAGGGAGGTTCACCAGGAAGATGAGTGCCAATATCGCCCTTGCCCCGTTTCTCCTTCAATGTCCCTCCGTCCACACCCTGGGCATACGGCCCTGCATCGACGACTACGACCCCGCGGAGCGAGCGCTCATCCGGAATGCAAGGCGGATCTTCTTTCCCACCCCCAGATTTCTGGGAATTCTCGAATCCGCCTCCATTCCCACCTTCCCGTCCCCTCAGAGCTATCGATATCCCCGGTCACGCGTCCTACAGGCTCTCTTGTTCCAGTTCCTGGAATGGCCTTCTGCCAGAACACGCCTTTATTTCGGAAACCGCCAGAAGGAGAGGATACTCAAAGACCACCGAATGCCTTTCGATGCGCTGGCGCCTAATCCGAGATCGGGAGGAGCCCACCGGATCGAGTCTCTTTCCGATCTTGAATCGGTTGTGAACAGCTTCAATCCGCTGCTCATCCGGGAAGCGATCCCCTGGGAGGATCGAATCCGCCTGACAGCCGTCCAGCATGAATGTCTGGCGGCTCATCAGATGACAGCGGGAAACGCCAGCAGCGAACCGTGGAAACCGATACCCGTTCTAGATGCGGGCCTCGCTCCACTTCGGGCGATGAACCGAAGACTGACAGAGCTCACGCAACTGGACGACATCGTCATTGAGTGGGGCCACTTCAAGGGCCGATGGCACATCATCGAAATCACCTCTCCCCCTTTGCACATTCGGACTTGCAACCATATCATTAACAGACATGAGTACATCTGCGAGCTCATCGTTCAAGGGCTTCTATGACAACAATGCGCTTGTACTCAGATTCTCCGCACAATGTGCCGCCGAAGTAAACAGGAGCTCGAAATGATTCATTCGCGATCCTTGAAGCTGTTTTTGACCCACGGGTTCATCGCGATGGTTCTGCTGGCGGGACCCGCCCCAAGCTGCGCCTCGACGTCTTTGGCATCCGCACCCTCAATCCCTGCCCCGTTGGATGCATCCGTCGACCGGGTACTCGCCTCCAAACCCGGAGACCTCTTTGTGGTATTGAACAATGGTCTGACGGTTCTCATGCGACACAAGGCCGAAAACGACGTCGTTTCGGCCCAGGTCTATGTGCGGGCCGGCTCCATTTATGAAGGACGGCACCTCACGGCCGGCCTCTCTCACTACCTCGAGCATGTCGTATCCGGAGGATCGACCCGGTCCTTCAGCGAAAGCGAGGCCAAAGAGCGGCTGCAGAAGATGGGCGGCGCCGCCAACGCCTACACCTCCCACGACCGAACCGTGTACTATATCAACACGTCGGCCCAACATTGGAAGGACGCCCTCGATCTGCTCCTCTCCTACGTCAGCGAGTGCTCTCTGAATCCCCAGGAAGTCGCCCGGGAAAAGGCCGTCATCCAGCAGGAAATCAAGATGGGGGAAAACAATGTCGACCGGGAGCTGTGGAAGCTTTTCATTAAGACGGCATACCTCAAACATCCGGTTAGAAACCCGGTCATCGGGTACGAGCAGGTGTTTGTTGAGAAAAGTCATGAAGATCTTCTGCAGTATTACACGGAGCGGTACCAGCCCGACCAGATGATCGTGTCCGTTGTGGGCAACATCGAGCTCTGGGAAGTGCTCTCCTTCATCGCCCAAAAAACGAGGGATTTTGGGAGAAAATCGGCAGGCCCCCTTGTACTCCCGACGGAGCCCGCCCAGACCGGTCCGCGCTGGGCTGAGCAGGAATCGCCCCTCGCCCGACTGCACCAGGCCATGCTGGGCTTCCCCTCCGTGAATCTGCACAACCCGGACATGTACCCTCTCGACGTACTGGCCTTTCTGCTGGGTGAAGGACAGACTTCGCGCCTCGACCAGAGGCTCAAGGAGCGGGAGAGCCTGGTCTTGAGCGTGGGAGCCTCCAACTGGACCCCCGGCTTTGTCCATGGGCAATTTGCCATTTCCCTGACCCTTCCGTCCCAGAACTGGCCTGAAGTGCTCACCAGCGTAGAGCAGGAGATCGAGCGGTTCAAAGACGAACTGGTGTCCCCCCAGGAGCTCGAAAAAGCCAAAAAGAGCACCATCGCCCGGCACATTTTCGGGAAGGAGACAGCATCAGCTCTCGCCTCTTCCCTGGCATCCTCATTTTACGACACGGGAGATCCCTATTTTGACGAAACCTACGTGGAAGGGATTCGAAACGTCACCGCCGAGCAGATTCGTGAAGTCGCTCGAGCCTACCTCCGCAAAGAGCGGATGAACGTGGCGGTTTTGAGACCCCCGAATTCCGGTGCCCAATCCACGGCTGTTCAAACGGGCTCTGCACCTCGAACGGTCGAGGCCGGGGAGTCTTTCCACACCCTGGAAAACGGCCTCAAGGTCGTCTTGAAGGAGGATTCATCCCTTCCGGTAGTGTACATCCAGCTTTACGGCCTCGGCGGCCTCCTCATGGAACCTGCCTCACATCCGGGGATGTCGGCCTTCACGGCCTCTCTGCTCACTGCGGGGACGCACACCCGGGGCAAGCTGGAACTGCTGAGCGCCATTGAAGACATTGGTGGGGCCATCGGGAGCCGATCGGACAACAACACCTACCATGTATCCATCAGGGTCCTCCGGGAGGACCTGGAAACCGCGCTCGGCGTCCTGTCCGACGTTGTTCAGAATGCACACTTCCCGGAGGATGAGATCGAGAAGAAGCGCAACGAGTTTCTACTCGCCATCCGGAAGCAGCAGGAAAGCTGGCAGTACGAGCTGGTGCAGCTGTTTAAGAGGAACTATTTCTCGAAGTCGCCTTACGAGCGCGACCGGCTCGGCACAGCGGAGTCCATTCAAGCCATGGGGAGAGACGACATTCTGGCTTTCTACCGGCATATGGTGAACCCATCCCATTCGGTGCTCGCCATATACGGAGACATCGACTCGGGCCCACTCCTGGCAAGGCTCATCAAGCTCTTCGGGGCATGGAAAGGAGAGGCCGTCACGCTCCCCGACTGGCCCAGCGAAACCCAGCCGCTCACATCGAGTCGAACGGTGGAAAAAAAGACCGAGAAGACGTCGGCCAGCCTCTTCATCGGCACCAACGGTCTCGACATCGGCAGTGACCGGCGACCGGTTCTGGACGTCCTCGATGCCGTACTGGCCGGAACATCTTATCCCGGCGGGCGCCTTTTCGAGGCCTTGCGCGGCGGCCAGGAAGACCTGGTGTATGTTGTGGGAGCGACGCCATTCTACGGGAAGCGAGCCGGATATTTCGGCGTCCTCACTCAGACCACCCTGACCAACCTGGACAAGGTTCAGAACATCATCCTGGGGCATCTCAAGAAGATCCAGGAAGAGCCCATACCCGTCAGTGAGCTCGAGACGGCCAAGGACATGATTCTGACCATGCATCACCTCAGCCGGGAAAGTCTTGCGTCACAGGCTTTCAATGCCGCCGTGGACGAAGTTCTGGGAATGGGCTGGGACTATGAGAAACGCTACCCCGACCTGATTCGCAAAGTTACTGTGGAAGAAGTCCAGAAGCTGGCGAGAGAGCTCTTCGGCAATACGCTGGTGGTCCGAACCATTCCCGAAAGACCGGCGGAAGCCCTGCCCCAGCAGACCGCCAACCGCCATTCATCCGTGCCGTAAGGTGAGACCCCCGCATCAAACCTGTTCCGGGCACTGACCAAGCTGCCCGGGGCAGAAGCGGGTCTCAAATGGCCTGAGTCCATGAGGCGTGCCGGACTCACGCCAGGCCCCTCTGATCCGCACAGAGAGGCCTGGTGTATCACTTCTCCTCCATCGAGACACCCAGCAGACGAAGTGTGCTGCGGTCGCACTCGCCCTGAAAATACTTGTCGAGCAACCGTTCGAACACCGACCCCGGAGGCGAGAGGTATGCGAACAGGGTGGCGCAGGACTTCAGCTTCATATCATCCGGTGACCCGAAGATCTCGTGGGCGGACTTCTCCTCGACACCCAGGGCTGCCTCGAAGCACTCCGTCAGCCGCTGCCCGAGAACCGGGTGGTTGAGGTATGCCCCGGCTTCCGCGACGCTCTTGATCGAGTAGAACCTGGCGGTCGGGCTGAACCCTAGCCCTTCGTACTGCGGGAAGATGTACCACATCCAGTGAGAGCGCTTCCGACCGCTCCTGATCTCGGAAAGTGCCCGCGGGTAGTCGTCCTTTTGCGCCTGCAGGAAACGGTTCAGGTCATACGGATCGACCGCGTGGCCGGATGTCTTCTCGTCTGGCATCAGCTTCTCCTTTGGCCGTTCGCTGCACTTTCTCGTCAGCCTTTTCCTTAACTTTGCAGGCCTTGAGCTTTCGATTGAACTCGTAAAGCTCACTGAGCTTGTTGAGAACCCTATCGATTTTTGTCATCTTCAAGCTTCTCTATATCCACCCGGTCCTGCTTCGAGTCCCTCGTCTTCTTAAGCCAGATCAGATCGCGCTTGCTCACAAGCATCACTCTTCCATGTCCCGACTCCGCTTCCACTGCATTCCGGATGATCTCTTTTGTCTCTCCATTCCCGGCAACGAGAATATCGATCAGCATTTCATCCTCCTCGTCTGCAACCTTCAAAAACCGGTGAAGCTCGATCGCCACCTCCGGAAAAGTCCAAGGCAACGCCGATTCGAAATACCCATCCTTCTCCAGAATGGATTTCGTCTTCTCGAAATCTTCGGAGTCGACGAGGAGGTCAATGTCCCGGGTAAATCGCGGCTCCGTGTAGAAGGCCATTGCGACTCCTCCGACGAGCGCATACCTCACAGCCTGTTTCTCCAATTCCAGGACAAGCCGTTTGAACTCTTCAAATACATTCATGCCTTGTTCCTGTTGGGGCCTTATTCGTCAGGCGGAAGACAGCCTGCACATTCAGTCCACTATGCTGTGCCCGACCCATAAGATGATCACGAGCAAAGCGATGGGCAGAGGGTTTGTATGGATTTGGCAGAAAGTCTTCCGCATGTTTCTCGGGCTGACTTTGAATTTGACCACCATGCCGATAAGAGCGAGCGAGGCCATCACTGCCAGACCCCATTCCGGCAGAGAACTGGACCTGCACTGGGACAGGCTGAAATGGATAAAAGCCAGCAGCAGAGCCAAAGGGTTCAAAATGAAATGGAAGGGCATCAGAAACTTCTTTTGAGCCTGGTTGAACCGCTTGAGCCGATCTTTCAGCTCTCCTGCCACGGCGATGCCATTGATAAGCCCCCTGACCAGCAGGCTGAGCAGAACCGGAAGGTTGGCAGCGGCAAATATCCATGCAGCGGTCTCTCCGGTGAGCTCATTTCCCTTATCGCCTTTTCCATGCTCGGAAGTGGAGAACAGGCTCCAGCCGACCTGCTTCCCCTTGTGAGCGTGGCCGTCAGCCATCGCATCAGGCACACACGCCACGAAACAAATGCCTGTCAGGAGAAGGGTACCTGCCAGTAGAGCCCCGATTGGCGGTCTATTCCAATCTCGCATTTTCTCGCATCCTTCTTCTCTATCCGCACACGCTCAAGACCATCTCTGAGCAACAACCCTCAACAGGATTGCATTGGCGAATTGCAGCCCCAACACGCCGAGGTTCCCCTGGGCGCGCGAATCGTGTCGAGGGGAACCTCTGTTGATCTTCGGGAGGGAAGATGGGACTTGAGGGTGTCAGCATGCCGCATCGGCAGAGTCCGACGAGTAGGCGTTGGGGAATGCACTCGCCCATCCTTCTGATTCCTCAGTATATTTATTGTCTGTGGCTGCTTCAAGGCTTTTCCAGAGGACCGCTGGATCACGTTCCGCAGAACGTCTGATAGACACGCTCCGAGGGGGCGGGCGGCAGGTGGTAGACGTCCGGTTCGGGTGGGTCGTCGTAGGGTCTGGACAAGACGTCGAGCAGCCGGTTCATGGGCTCAAAGTCCCCGCGCTCCACGGCCGCTTCCAGCGCATACTCCACCCTGTGGTTGCGGGGGATGACCGCGGGATTGTGGGAGCGCATAAGCCGGGCCGAGGATTCCAGCGATTGAGGCTGCCTCGCCTTGCGAATCTGCCACCGGGTCAACCATTCCGCGAATGCCGGGTCGCTGGACAGGGAGACCTCCGGTTGTGTATCCGAGGCGAGAGCGCGGAAGGTGTTGATGTAATCCGCGTTGTTTCGGTGCATGGCATCGAGCAGGGCTTCTGCCAGGGACTGGTCATCCGCTTCTTCGGTCAACAATCCCAACTTTGCCCGCATGATGGAAAGCCAGTGGCGGTGGAATCTCTCTGGAAACGACGCGATGGCTTCCTCCGCAAGCCGGAGGGCTCTGGCCTGGTCCGGATGGAGGACCGGAAGCAGGGTTTCGGCAAAGCGGGCGAGATTCCATTGCGCCATATGAGGCTGATTGTTGAAAGCGTAGCGGCCGGCCTGGTCGATGGAGCTGAAGACCGTCGCCGGATCATAGCTGTCCATGAACGCGCAGGGGCCGTAGTCGATGGTCTCGCCGGAGAGGGCCATGTTGTCGGTGTTCATCACCCCGTGGATGAAGCCCACCCGCAGCCAGTTCGCAATGAGCGACGCCTGACGCTCCATCACCTTCTCCAACAGCGACAGGTAGGGGTTTTCAGCGGCGAGAAGGTCGGGGTAGTGACGGCCAAGGGTATAGTCGGCGAGGATTCGAATGCCATCACGACCGGCCCGCCGCGCCACGTATTCAAACGTGCCCACGCGGATGTGGCTGGAAGAAACACGAGTCAAAATCGCGCCGGGCAGCGCCGTCTCGCGAAACACCGGCTCCCCCGTCGTCACCACGGCCAGGCTGCGGCTCGTCGGGATACCCAGGGCGTGCATGGACTCGCTGATGACGTACTCCCGGAGCATCGGTCCCAGCGCCGCACGGCCGTCGCCAAGGCGTGAAAAGGGCGTTCGGCCGGACCCTTTGAGCTGGATGTCGAAGCGCTCGCCCCCGGGTGTGACGTGCTCACCCAGGAGGATCGCCCGGCCATCGCCCAGCATGGTGAAATAACCGAACTGGTGGCCCGCATACGCCTGCGCTATGGGCTCCGCCCCCTCCGGAATCCGGTTGCCCGAAAGAACAGAGATCCCTTCCTCGGCAGCCAGCGCTTCGATGCTCAACCCCAGCGACTCGGCAAGTGACCGGTTCAGCACGGCCAGGCGAGGCTCACGCACGGGGACCGGGCTCAAACGCGCATAGAAAATGTCCGGCAACCGGGCATAGGTGTTGTCGAAATTCCAGCCCGTTCTGTCGCGGCCATTGGTTTTGTCAGGGAACATGGGTGTCAGGACCTCCTGGAAAATGATCCGCTCTAACGAGTCTCAAGTTTCATGTTTCATGTTTCAAGTCTCAGGTTTCAAATCTCAAGTTGAAGACCAGCCCGAGCATGGGCTGTTTCATTGTCGAGTACCCCTCAACACCATTGAGTGACCGGATGAATGGTCATTCCCGCAAATCACTTGAAAATCTCGGCGAAGAAAAGCTTCATGGCTTCCCATGAGCGGCGGTCGGCTTTTTCGTTGTACGCGACGCCCTTGGAAGGGTCGGATCCCGCCTGCGGATTGGTGAAGCTGTGGACGGCGCCCCCGAAGTAGATCATCTGCCAGTCTGCTCCGGATCTCTGCATCTCCTCGTGGAACGCCGCAATATCCTTGGCGGGCACCAGCGGGTCATCGGCCCCATGCAGCACCAGAACTCTCGCTCTGATGGTCGGCTTGGCCTGCGGATCCGGCGTGTCCAGCCCGCCGTGGAAGCTCACCACTCCGGCCACATCGGCTCCCGCCCTGGCCATCTCCAGCACCGTGGTCCCTCCGAAGCAGTAGCCGATGGCTGCAACGCGCTTCGGATCCACCAGGCTGCGCTTCTTGAGGACATCCAGTCCCGCCTGAGCCCGGGCCCGCATGAGGGGACGATCGCCTTTGTATTTCCCGGCCAGCGCTCCCGCTTCGTCGTTGCTGGCGGCCCTCACTCCTTTCCCGTACATGTCGAGAGCAAAGGCCACGTATCCGAGCTCCGCCAGCTGGTCGGCCCGCTTCTTGGCATAGTCGTTCAGACCGTACCACTCGTGAACGACGAGAACCCCCGGGCGAGCCTCCTTCAAGGCATCATCATAAGCCAGATACCCTTCCAGGATGACGTCGCCGTGCCTGTACTCCACCATTTCCCCTTTGACGGCGGCATCACAAACCGAACTCCAAAGGAATGCACACATCAAGAGTGTGATGGTCTTCATGGCTGACTCCTTGCTAACGAAATGGTTTGTCGGTCGTCCACATTTCACCATCTCACCAGGCTCCGAACTCCTATCCAAAGCTAAGTACCCAAGTGTCATAAATACGATGGCGTATTAGTTGTTGCATAACCATTACCTGTTGGGCATACTCCTCCTGGAAAAGGAGGGACATATGCCGAGAAGAAGTCCTTATCAGATCCTGCTGACCGAGGATGAGAAGGCGAAACTTGAAGGCATGGCGCAGAAGTATACGGCGCCGTATTTCTCTGTTGTTCGGGCCAAAATCGTCCTCT